>NZ_NEVS01000004.1:3008358-3610029 GCF_002261215.1 Bordetella genomosp. 11
GGCGTGGCGGTCCGGCCCGTGCCGATGGCCCATACGGGCTCGTAGGCGAGGACCAGGTGCATCAGCGATTGGGCGCCCAGCGCCAGCACGGGTTCCAGTTGGCGCTCGATGACGCCCAGGGTATTGCCGCCTTCGCGTTCGGCCAGCGTTTCGCCGACACACACGACAGGGGTCAGGCCGGCGGCCAGGGCCGTCCTGGCCTTTTCAGCGACCAGTTCGTCCGTTTCACCGTGCATGGCGCGGCGTTCGGAATGACCGGCGAGTGCCCAGCGGCAGCCGAAATCCTTCAGCATGGCGGCGGAGACTTCGCCAGTATAGGCGCCCTTGTCATGCACGCTGACGTCCTGCGCCCCCCAGGAAACGGCGCTCCCGTCGAGCAGGGATTGGGCTTGCGCCAGATAGGGAAACGGCACGCAGACGCCCATCTGGCAGGTTCCCGCCCCGGCGCGGGCGCGCAGGGCATCCAGCAATGCGGCGTTTTCGGCCAGGCTGCCGTGCATCTTCCAATTGCCCAGCACCAGGCGCGCGCGCGCGGCGCCGGCGGGCATCGAAGAGGCGGCGGGCGCGTTACGGCGATCGTCTGTGCTCATGGCTGGTGGGATCCGGATCCGGGTCAAACCCGCGATTGTATCGCGTTTAGGGAATTTCGGGCCAGGGCCGTCCGGGGGGACGGCGCCGCGGCCCGACTTAACCCTTTACCGTCAGGATGATCTTCCCGATCTGCTCGCCGGCTTCCATCATGGCGTGGGCCTTGGCGGCCTCTTCCAGGGGGAAAGTGGCGTGAATGATGGGCTTGATGCTGCCGTTTGCCAGCAAGGGCCACACTTTCTGGCGCAGGCTGTTGGCGATGTCGGCCTTGAATGCCACGGGACGCGGGCGCAGGGTGGAGCCCGTGATGGTCAAGCGGCGGCGCATGACCTGGCCGAAGTCCACATTGCCGTGGTTGCCGCCCAGGGTGGCGATCAGGACGATGCGGCCTTCGTCGGCCAGGCACTGGATGTCGCGGGCGATGTAGTCACCCGCGACCATGTCCAGGATCACGTTGACGCCGGCGCCGCCCGTGGCGTCCAGCACTTCCTTGACGAAATCCTGGTCGCGGTAGTTGATGCCGCGCGCGGCCCCCAGTTTCTCTACGGCGCGCGCGCGATCGTCGCTGCCCGCGGTCGCATAGACCTTATGGCCCATGGCGCTGGCCAGCTGGATGGCGGTGGTGCCGATACCGCTGGCCCCGCCGTGGACCAGCAGGCTTTCGCCGGCAGCCAGGCGGCCGCGGTCGAACACGTTGGTCCAGACGGTGAAATAGGTTTCTGGCAGGCCGGCCGCTTCGATCTCGGACAGGCCGGCGGGTATGGGCAGGCACTGCTGCACGGGGACCACGCAGTATTCGGCATAGCCGCCGCCGGCGACCAGCGCGCAGATCTTGTCGCCGATGGCGTAGCCGCCCTGGGCCGCGTCGCCGCCGACGATCTCGCCGGCGATTTCCAGTCCGGGAAGATCGGATGCGCCGCGCGGCGGCGGATAGCTGCCCTTGCGCTGGAAGGTGTCAGGGCGATTGACGCCGGCCGCCGACACTTTCACCAGCACCTCGCCGGGGCCGGGCTCGGGTGTCGGGCGCTGGACGGGAACGAGGACTTCGGGTCCGCCGGGGCGGGAGATTTCAACGGCGAGCATGAATGGCTCCTCTTGATCCTGGACGAAAACCCGCATTATCGCGCCGCCAGCTCATCAACGCGATACCGCTTTGATCTATCATGCCTGCCAGCCATCCGCCACGGGAAGCGGCTTCGCCGGGCGGGCGCACGAACAGGCATACAGGGAAAGGGACAACGCAATGATCGCAGCCCGCTACACCAAGGCGTTCATGGTTCTGGGACTGGCCGCTTTCGGCCTGCTGGTCGGCATCGACAATATCATCGATTACCCCTCCAACGACGCATTCGTCCGGCATGTGCTCAGCATGGACACTGTCTTTCCCGACAACGCGCTGAAGTGGCGCGCCATCACCAGCCCCACCCTGCAGACCGCCGGCTATCTCGGCATTATCGTGGCCGAAATCGCAATGGGCCTGTGCTTTCTCTTGTGCGCCGCGCGCCTGCTGGCCAACGCACGCGGCCCGGCTGCCAGCTTCCAGCGTGCCAAGGCGCCCGGCATCGCCGGCGCGGCCCTGGGTTTCGGGATCTGGTTCTTCGGCTTCATGGTCATCGGCGGCGAATGGTTTTCCATGTGGCAATCGCAGCAATGGAACGGCCAGGACAGCGCCTTTCATTTCTATATAACCCTGATGGCCGTTTTGATCTTCCTGATGCAGCCGGACGCCGAGCTGCAGTAATCCGTCTCGATATCGGCCCATGATCCGCCTGACGCGCGCGCCGAACCTGCTGATCGCCCAGCATTGGGTCAACCTGCTGGAGCAGGCGCGTATTGCCTGCGAACTGCATAACCGGTACTTGCTGGGCGCGATGGGCGAAATCCCCGCCGATCAATGCGGGCCGGAGATCTGGCTCGAACGGGAAGCCGATCTCGACCTGGCCAGGCGCGTCATCGAAGGAACATGGCGCGAGCCCGGACAGTCCTGGGCGCAATGGTGCTGCGTGTCCTGCGGCGAGTGGTCGGAGCCGCAGTTCACGCTGTGCTGGCAATGCGGGGCCGCGAAGGACGGCTGAGGACTCGCCGTCGCCCCCCTGGGATGCTTCTTCACGCCGGCGAAGAACATTCCTCATTGGAACAACACCGACATCTCACGCCAACCGCGACGATTGGGGCGGCATGTCAGCCGCTGTCCATTCGCGTCCTGCTTACACGGCCCTGAGCGCGCGACTTGCCATGCGGGGCTGTCTCCATGGGTACAAGTCTTGCTGGACCGGCGCAATCCAAGCATCGGGCAAAGCGCATCCGCTTTTCGAGGCCCCGCTGCCCACACCACTCACGCGGACGTACGGCATGCCACGGCAGGAGGCGTTCGCAATCCTGGAGGCAAGGCCATGTCAGCCACTGTCGGAGACTTCATCGTCGAACGCCTGTACGCATGGGGCGTGCGGCGCATCTATGGCTACCCCGGGGACGGCATCAACGGCGTCTTCGGCGCAATGAACCGGGCCAAGGAAAAGATCGAGTTCATCCAGGCGCGCCACGAAGAGATGGCGGCCTTCATGGCATCCGCGCACGCCAAGTTCACCGGCGAGCTGGGCGTATGCATCGCCACATCCGGCCCCGGCGCCTCGCACCTGATCACCGGCATGTACGACGCCCGCATGGACCATATGCCGATGCTCGCCATCTCCGGGCAGCAGGCGCGCGCGGCGCTGGGGGGCCATTACCAGCAGGAGCTGGACCTGGTGTCGATGTTCAAGGATGTGGCCGGCGGCTTCGTGCAACAGGCCAGCGTGCCAGCCCAGGTACGCCACCTGGTCGACCGCGCGGTGCGTACCGCGCTGGGCCAGAAGCTGGTAACCGCCATCGTTCTGCCCAACGACCTGCAGGACCTGCCCTACGAAGCGCCGGGGCGCAAACATGGCACGGTGCATTCGGGAGTGGGCTATAGCGCGCCGCGTGTCGTGCCGCAGCAGGAAGACCTGCGCCGTGCGGCCGAGGTGTTGAACGCCGGCAAGAAAGTGGCCATCCTGGTGGGCGCGGGCGCCCTGCACGCCACCGACGAAGTCATCGCGATCGCGGACAAACTGGGAGCCGGCGTGGCCAAGGCCTTGCTCGGCAAGGCCGCCCTGCCCGACGATCTGCCGTGGGTGACCGGATCCATCGGCCTGCTGGGCACGGAGCCCAGCTACAAGCTGATGACGGAGTGCGACACGCTGCTGATGATCGGCTCCGGCTTTCCGTACTCCGAGTTCCTGCCGAAGGAGGGCCAGGCGCGCGGGGTGCAGATCGATATCAAGCCGGACATGCTAAGCCTGCGCTACCCCATGGAAGTGAATCTGGTCGGCGACAGCGCGGAAACCCTGCGCGAGTTGCTGCCGCTGCTGCAGCCGCATACCGATACGGCGTGGCGCAAGTCCATCGAGGGTTGGACCGCCGACTGGTGGAAGAAGCTGGAGGAACGGGCCCTGGCCGATGCCGAAGGCGGCGTCAATCCGCAGCGGACGATCTGGGAGCTATCGCCGCGCATTCCTTCCAACGCCATCGTCACCAGCGACTCCGGCTCGGTCGCCAACTGGTATGCGCGGGATCTGAAAGTGCAGCGCGGCATGATGTGCTCGCTGTCGGGCGGGCTGGCCTCGATGGGCGCCGCCGTCCCTTACGCCATCGCCGCCAAGTTCGCCTACCCCGACCGCCCCGTCATCGCGCTGGTCGGCGACGGCGCCATGCAGATGAACAACATGGCCGAACTGATCACGGTGGCCAAGTACTGGAAGCGGTGGAGCGACCCGCGCTGGATCTGCATGGTCCTGAACAACTGCGACCTGAACCAGGTGACCTGGGAACAGCGCGTGATGGAAGGCGATCCCAAGTTCGAGGCGTCGCAGACGATTCCTTCCGTGCCCTACCACCAGTTCGCCGAGTCCATAGGCCTGCGCGGCATCTATGTCGACAGCGCCGCGGCGATGGGCGCGGCCTGGGACCAGGCGCTGGCTTCGGACCGGCCCGTAGTGATCGAAGTCAAAAGCGATCCCAACGTGCCGCCGCTGCCGCCGCACATTACGCTGGCGCAGGCCAAGGCGTTTGCCAGCACGCTGATCAAGGGCGACCCCGACCAGGGTCATGTGTTGCTGAATACGGCCAAGCAGGTGCTGGGCAGCGTGTTGCCGGGGAACAAGGACAAATAACGGCCTGGGATGGCAACCACCGGCGAGCCATGGCGCCGCCGAATCGACGCTAACCATCCGGCCGGAGGACTTCCCATGCCGCATCGCAAGCACACCATCCACACCGTCGTCATCACCGGGGCAAGCGCCGGTGTCGGCCGTGCGACGGCTTTGGAGTTCGCGCGCCAGGGCGCCGACGTCGCGCTGTTGGCCCGCGACGCCAAGGCGCTGGGCGCGACCGCGCGGGAGGTCCGCGAGCTGGGCGTCCGCGCCCTGCCCATCGCCGTCGACGTCGCCGACGCCAAGGCGGTGCACCGCGCCGCGGAACAGGTAGAGGACGAACTCGGGCCCATGGACGTATGGGTCAACAACGCCATGCTGACCGTGTTCTCGCCGCTCTCCAAGCTGACCCCGGAGGAATACGCGCGGGTCACGGAAGTCACCTACCTGGGCCAGGTCTACGGCACGATGGCGGCCTTGCGCCATATGCGGCCGCGCGACCGCGGCACCATCGTACAGGTCGGATCCGCCCTCGCCTACCGCGCCATCCCCCTGCAATCGGCCTACTGCGGCGCCAAGCATGGCGTGCGCGGTTTCACCGATTCCCTGCGTAGCGAACTGATGCACGATCGCAGCCGCGTCCACGTCACCATGGTGCAAATGCCAGCGCTGAACACGCCGCAGTTCGATTGGGCGGAATGCCACATGCCCTACGCGCCCCAGCCGGTGCCGCCCATCTTCCAGCCGGAGGTCGCGGCACGCGCCATCGTCTGGGCCGCGCGCCACCGGCGCCGCGAACTGTATGTGGGCATGCCCGCCATCAAAGCCATTGTCGCCAACAAGTTCTTTCCCGGACTGCTGGACAGATACCTGGCCCGTACCAACTACGCCGCCCAGCGCCGGCAACCGCTGGCCCCGCCGCCGCGCGCCTCCAACCTTTGGCAACCGGTGCCCCGCCTGCATTCGACGCACGGTTCGTTCGACGAACGGTCGCAAGGCCGCAGCCCAGCCCTGTGGGCCTCCACCCATCGGGCGGCCTTGCTGGGCGCAGGCCTGGCGCTGGGCGGCCTGCTCTGGGCCGCGCTGTCCAGGCGCTGAGCGCCATGGCCGGGCGCGTCGAGGACTACGCCTACTCATGCACGACATCCTGCATCGCATCGCGGTCGTTTATATCGGCCTTTGCCTGTTCAGTGCCGCCTGGACGATCGCCGACATGTATGCGTGGGGTCACCGGCAGCCCATGAAGGTGATGGAAGCGGTGTGGCCGCTGACCATGCTTTATTGGGGGCCCGTGGGACTCGCCGCCTACTATTGGTTCGGGCGACCGCACCCGGGCCGCGAGGCCCGCGGGAAGCCGCCGATGTGGCAGGCGGTGTTCAAGGGTGCCTCGCATTGCGGCGCCGGTTGCGCCCTGGGCGACTTCATCGGCGATTGGATCGCTTTCCTCTGCGCCCTGACCCTGTTCGGATCGGAGCTGGCGGGCAAGATCGCCGCCGGCTTCGCGTTCGCCTATGTATTGGGTATCGCCTTCCAGTATTTCTCGGTCGCGCCGATGCGGCACCTCGGCGTGGCGCAAGGCCTGTGGGCCGCCGTCAAGATCGACACCGTGTCCCTGGTCGCGTACGAGATCGGCATGTTCGCCTGGATGGCGTTGCGCACGGCGGTTTATCCGGACCTGAAACCCACCCAGGCCAGCTACTGGTTCATGATGCAGATCGCAATGATCGTCGGCTTCGGCACCACGTATCCCGTGAACTGGTGGCTGATCCGTCGCGGCATCAAGGAGCGGATGTGATGTCCGTTGCATCGGCATTCGCGCCGGGGCAGGCCCGGCACCAAAAGCGATGGCCCATGACGATGGCGGAAGGTGTGAGATTCGAACTCACGAGGGCCGTGAAGCCCCGCCGGTTTTCCTTACCCCTATGGCTTTCGCCACCAGGCCTTGCCTGTTTGCGGGTCTGGACTTTGCCTTCACCATGGTCCTGCAAAAAACAGAACGTTAGGTGGGAGCCGTCAAGTCTCTACACGTTATCGATGCGTTGAATCCGCGGTGGGTTCGCACCCATTCAGCGGATCCGGGGACGGCCATCGGAACAGTCGTGCCCGCATCGATCTTCGCTCGGCGTTACCTCGGATGGCTCCAGGGGCTTCGCCGAATTTGACTCCTTACATCCCCCGGGTTTCCCCAAGGGCGCTCGATTGAACAAGACCGGTGCATTCAACCACTCTGCCAACCTTCCACGGGCGGGATTGTATCGGATTTCCCCCGGACGCTAGGCGCGCGGGTTGAAGGGGTCCTTGATGCCCGCGCCCGTATCGATCCAGACACTCTTGGTTTCGGTGAACTCGTAAATGGCGTGCAGGCCGTTCTCCCGCCCGATGCCGCTTTCCTTCATGCCGCCGAAAGGGGTGGCCCAGTTAGTGCGCCGGTAGGTGTTGATCCAGACCGTGCCGGCGCGCACGCGGGCCGCCATGCGATGCGCGCGCTTGACATCGCGGGTCCAAACGCCCGCGGCCAGGCCATACCGCGTATCGTTGGCGATCCGTACCGCATCTTCCTCATCCTTGAACGGGATCAGGCAAAGCACCGGGCCGAACACCTCTTCCTGGGCAATGCGCATATCGTTGCGCACGCCGCCGAAGATCGTCGGCTCGATAAAGAAGCCGTTGGCAAGCGACGGGTCGGACGGCGGTTTGCCGCCGCATAGCAGCGTTGCCCCGTCTTCCCGCGCGACGTCGATCCAGTGCCGGGTCTTGTCATATTGCGCGCGGCAGGCCAGCGTGCCCATTTCCGTTTCGGGATCGAGCGGGTCGCCGACCTTGATGCGCCCGGTTCGCGCGATCAGCCGTTCGGCGAAAGCGTCATGGATATCGGCATGCACCAGGGCGCGCGAGCCGGCCAGGCAGGTCTGGCCCGTCGCCGCGAAAATCCCGGCGAGAACGCCGTTCAGGGCGCTGTCCAGATCGGCATCCTCGAAGATGATATTCGGCGACTTGCCGCCCAGCTCCAGCGACACGCGTGCCAGCCGCTCGGCGGCCGTCGCCGCGATCTTCTTCCCGACCGAGGTAGAGCCGGTGAACGCGATCTTGGCCACGTCCGGGTGGCGGGCCAGTGCCGCGCCGACCGCGCCATCGCCGGTCACGACGTTGACGACCCCCGCGGGGAAGCCTGCCGCCTCGAACATCTCCGCCAGCAGCAGCGTGGAGATCGGCGTGATTTCCGAAGGCTTGATGACCACCGTATTGCCGGCGGCCAGGGCTGGGCACAGTTTCCAGAAGAGCAGGGACAGCGGGCTGTTCCACGGCGTGATGGCCGCGATGACGCCGATGGGCTCGCGCACCGTGAAGTTCAGCATGTCGGGCACGCTGAGGGGGATGGTTTCGCCATGGATCATTTCCGCGGCGCCGGCGAAGTAATAGCAGTACGAAGCCAGCGCGCGCGTCTGTCCCAGCACCTCCCGGATAAGCTTGCCGTTTTCCAGCACCTGCACATTGGCCAGTTCCTGGACGTCCCCCTCGATCAGTTGACCCAGTTTGCGCAGCAGCCGTGCGCGGTAGGCGGGTGTGCCGCGTGCCCACTCGCCTTGTTCGAATGCCCGGCGCGCCGCGGTCACGGCCCGATCCACGTCGCCGGCCGTGGCGGCGGGCGCGCTCGCCCAGCCCTGCCCCGTGTAGGGATCGATGCTTTCGAAGGCGCGCCCGTCCGCGGCATCCACCTGCTCGCCGGCGATCAACATCCGATAGGCTCGATAGGGGCGCGCGCGCAGGCCAGCCGATTCCTGCATGGAAGGTGCGTCATTCATCTGGATCGTCTCCGGGTTATTCGACCATGGGGATATTCGCCTTGCGGACCACATCCCCCCAATATTGCTTCTGGGCCAACAGCCATGTGCGGAAGGCCTCCGGGCTCTTGCTGGCGACCGGCTGCAGGCCCACGGCGCGCAGCTTGTCGCCATAGGCGCCGTCCTTCGATATCTCGGTCAGGACGCGATGCAGCGTCATCACGATGTCGCGCGGGGTATCGGGCGGCGCGGCCACGCCCAGCCATGCGATCGCCTCGAAGCCAGGCAAGGTCTCGGACATGGTGGGTACGTCCGGAACGGTGGGAGAACGCTCCAGCGTCGTTACCGCCAGCGCGCGCAAGCGGCCGCCCTTGATCTGCCCCAAGGGCGAAGGCAGGGAATCGATGAAGAAGGTGACTTGCCCTCCCATCACGTCGGCAATCGCCGGCGCCGCGCCCTTGTAGGGAACATGCAATAACCGGGTGCCCGTGGACAGTGCGAACAGTTCGCTGATCAGGTGCGGCCCGCTGCCCGGTCCGAACGACCCGTATGAAATCGCGTTCGGCTTCTCCTTCGCCGCCTTCACCAAGTCCGCGACGGACTTGTACGGGCTTTCCGAGGACACGACCATTACGTACGGAAACGAGACCACTTCCGAAATGGGCGTGAAGCCATCGACCGGATCGAACGGAAAATTCGGCTTCAGATTGGGCGAAACCGTATGCACCGTGGCGGACATCAGCAGCAGCGTGTAGCCGTCCGGCTCGGCGCGCGCCACCGCACTGGAGCCGATCTGTCCCGTGGCGCCCGGCTTGTTCTCGACGATCACCGGCTGGCCCAGTTTGTCGGACAGTTTTTCGGCCAGCGCGCGGCCCACCATGTCCACCGTGCCCGCGGCGGTCCACGGCACCACCAGTTTGATGGGGCGTTCGGGATAGGCGGCCGATGCGGGCGCCGCGCAATGCAGGGCGAGCGCGGCGCCCATGATCGAGATAGTGCGCTTCCAGGTAAATCCTTTCATGCTTCTACTCCCCTTGACATCGATTGATGGCCGGCAGGCCTGCTTGTCCAGGCACGAAAGCGGGCTCCACCGGAGCCCGCTTTCGTGCCATTGCGCCTTATGCCGCGTAACCGTAGAACTGCCTCGCATGCTCGGGCGTGATCAGCCCGTTCTTCAAATCCTCTTCGACCCTATCCCGGCTGCGCGCCTTCGGGTCGCCGTAGCCGCCCCCGCCTGGAATGTGGCTGACGATGCGATCGCCGGCACGCAACGTTACCTGCCTTCCGGCGTCCTCGCGGGTGCCGCGTATCGACAGATAGCCGCAGGGTGCGCTGCCCCCGCCCAGCACACCTTCCGGCGGATACACGAAACGGCCGCCACGAAAACTCGCCAGCACATCGCCCACCGGTCCGACATCCCCGTCCAGCAGGCGCAGGACGTACCTCTGGCCGAAGCCGCCACGGAACATCCCGGGACCGGCGGAATCCTCCCACAGCGAACGTTCCTCGACGATCATCGGCACCTCGCTTTCGATGACCTCGGCCGGCGTATTGCCAACGTTGTAGGGAAAGGCAAGGCAGGAAATGCCATCCTTGGCAGCCCGCGCGCCCAGGCCACCGCTGGACACGTTGAACGGCGCGAAATTCTCGCCGTCGCGGCGCTTGCCGAACATGTACTGGCCCCACATCGGGGTCGCCCCCGCGCCCGCGCAAATACGATCGGATGCGCCAGGCGCGACAGCCTGGTACACCAGGTCGGGCAGAAAGGTCCCGATGGCAGTCCGCCCGAAAACCGGCGCCGGGAAGGTGCAGTTGAGCACACTGCCCTCTTCCGCCACGATGGTGATCGGTCGCAGGGTACCCTCGTTGATGGAGACCGGCAGGTTCAGCATGCACAACACACCGAAGTATGTGTATGCCGAGGTATAGGCGAGCGTGCAATTGATGGCCGGCTTGACCTGCGCGGAGGAACCCGAAAAATCCACGACGATGCGGCCGTCCGCAATGGTGACTGCCGTGTGGATGGTCACGATTTCGCCGCCCACGATATCGATCCTGGCCTCATGGCGATAGACGCCCGGCTTGAGCCGCCGGATCTCCTCGCGGGTGACGGTCTCGCTGCGTTCGACGATTTCGTCGGACAGCCCCTGCAAGTCCGGCCAGTTCATCTCGGCGCAAACGTCGCGCAAACGCTCACCGCCCACGTGGCAGGCCGAGACCTGCGCCTGCAGGTCTCCCAGCACGGTTTCGTGCGAGCGCACGTTGGCGGCGATGAAGGCCTGCACGTCGGCATTCAGGACGCCTTCGCGGTAATACTTGAGCATGGGGATGCGCAAGCCTTCTTCGTAGTTGTCGCGGCTTTCCGTGGTGGCGCGGCGCCCGCCGATATCCACGTGATGGCAGCACGTCACCACGTAGGCGATATGCCGGCCATCGAAGAACACCGGCACCATGATCGTGATGTCGTTGTGATGGCCGCTGCCGGCCCACGGATCGTTGCCGATGAAGACATCGCCTTCCTGGAAACTGCCTTTGGGATAGTGATCCAGGATGTTGCGCAGCATCGTTCCCAGCGGCCCGCACAGGCCTGGCGTACTGGCCGGCGTCTGCGCCAGCAGGCGGGCCTCGGCGTCGAAGATGGCGCAGCCGAAATCGCCGATATCGCGCACCACGGTCGAGAACGAGGTGCGGCGCAAGGTAGAGCCGAGTTCGCCGACGATGGAAATCAGGCGGCGCCAGAGCATCTCCAGGGTGACTGGGTCGATGCGGTTTTGCGTGGTCATTTTCCTTCCCCTTGGTGTGCAAGTTCCACGATCAGGCTGCCGTGCGGGTCCACCCGGATACGGGCGCCGCTAGGCACCACGGTGGTCGATTCGTTCTCTTCCACGATCGCCGGGCCTGGAAACGGCCGCCCTGGCGCGATATCCGCCCGCCGGTGCACCGAAAATTCCATCCACTTGCGGGTGCGGGTGCAGAAGGCTCGCCGGGTGCCTATCTTCCCATCGCCCTCCACGGCCCGGACCGCACCGGTCGCCGACGCGACACGGCGCTCGGCGCTGGCCGTCACGCGGAAATTCATGATCTCCAGCGGCAGGCCGTCGAAAACGCGCCCATAGAGCCGCCGATAGGTGCTCTCGAACGAGGCCCGGATGGCCGCCAGTACCGCCTCGTGGCTGCCTTCCCGGGCGAAGGTCGCCGTTACGTCGTAGCCCTGGCCCAGATACCGCATGTCGATGCTGTATTCGTAGACGATCCGCGCAGGGTCGACGGTACCGGGAAGCCGTTCGCGGCATTCCTGGAACATCTCCGCGCACACCGCATCCAGTATTCGGGCTGACAGGTCCTTGAGCAGCATCCGGCGCGAACGCACGGCCGCGTACATCACCGGCGCCACGATCATTCCGAAGGCCGCCGCCACGCCGGCGCGCGGAGGAATCAACACGGTACGGATCCCCAGGCGGGCGGCCAGGTCGCAGGCGTGCACCGGCCCCGCGCCGCCGAAGGCCACCAGGGCGCAGGATTTCGGGTTCTCGCCCTTCTCGCTGACGTAGGCCTTGGCCGCGGAAGCCATGTTCTCGTTGACGATGGCGTGCACCCCGAATGCCGCGTCCTCCACGGAAATGCCCAGCGGCGCCGCCAGCGTCGCGTCGATGGCCCGCTCCGCGGCGGGCTTGTCCAGCGCCATGCGTCCACCCAGGAAGTGCTCGGGATCCAGATAGCCCAGCACGAGGTCGGCATCGGAAACCGTCGGATCCGTACCGCCCTGGCCGTAGCACGCCGGCCCGGGCACCGCCGAAGCGCTCTGCGGCCCCACCTGAAGGGTGCCCACCGGCGTGCGCCGGGCGATACTGCCGCCCCCCGCGCCGATCTCGATAAGATCCACCACCGAGATGCGTACCGGTATACCGCTGCCCGGCTTGAACCGGTGCACATGCGCCACCTCGAAATCATTGGTCAGCGTCGCCTGGCCGTTCTCCACCAGCGCCAGCTTGGCTGTGGTGCCACCCATATCGAAGGCCAGCACCTTGTCCAGGTCCGCGAGCCGGGCAAAATGCGCCGCCCCCAGCGTGCCGGCCGCGGGGCCGGATTCGATAACCTGCACCGGGAACTCGCGCGCAAAATCCACCGAATTGATGCCCCCGCTGGACATCATCATCAACATTTCGCCCTGGAAGCCCTCTTCGCGCAAACGCTGCTGCAAGCGTGACAGGTAGCGCGACGCCACCGGTTTGGCGTAGGCGTTGACCACGGTCGTGGTCGTGCGCTCGTACTCCTTCATTTCGGGCAGCACGTCGCTGGACAGGCTGACGGGGCAGCCCGGCATCATTTCCCGCACGATCTCGCTCACACGGCGTTCGTGCGAGGGATCGCGATAGGCATGCAGAAGGCAAACGGCGATCGACTCGCAACCCTCGTCCTTCAGTCTTTGCACCGCCTCGCGCACACTGGACTCGTCCAGCGGGGACAGGACGGCCCCAGTCGCATGCAGACGTTCGTCGACCTCCATGCGCATATACCGGGGCACCAGCGGCAAGGGATACTCGATCTGCAGGTCGTAAGCATCGAAGCGCTTCTCGCGGCCGATCTCCAGCACGTCCCGGAAACCGCGGGTCGTGATCAGACCGGTCCGGGCCCCTTTGCGCTCGATTACCGCATTGATCACAAGCGTGGTGCCGTGCACCATGACGTCCACGGCGCCCGCATCCGGCTCGCGCTGTTCCGCCAGCGCGGCCACCCCTTGCTCGATGGCGCGCGACGGGTCGTCGGGGGTGGTCAAAGTCTTGTAGACACGCACCGCGCCGCTCGTTTCGTTCACTTCCACGAAATCCGTGAAAGTGCCCCCGATATCGCTCCCTATAGTGATCACAGCCTTCCTCCGTCGATTTCCATGGCGAAATCTTAGGGAGGTCCCTTGCTGTCAGGAATTCTCACGTTGCTAAAATCCACTTTAACTTTTTGTTAATGCAGTCTCCTCACCATAAATAGGGGCGGGCCCGGTGGACAAGCTGCGTGCGTTGGAATACTTCATTGCCGCGGCGAACGAGCGCAGCTTTACCGGCGCCGCGCGCGCACTGAATGTCAGCGTGCCCGCCGTGGCCAGGCTGGTGGGCGCCCTGGAGCAAAGGCTGGGCGTCGCCCTGTTCGACCGCACCGTCCAGGGCCTGACGCTGACATCCGACGGCGTCAATTACCTGGCGGCGTGCCGGCCGCTGCTGGAACAGATGGACGCGGCGGACGAGGCTTTGCGCAGCGGCGCGATGCGCCCGCGCGGTTCTCTGGTACTGGGCACATCCCCGATTCTTTCGCAGCATTCCATCCTGCCCGCGCTGCCTGCATTTCACGCCCGCTATCCGGACATCCAGATCGATATCCGCAATATCGACCGCATCACCGCTCCGGATGCCAGCGCCGCGGAGGTCCTGGTCCTATACGGCTGGCCAAAGCAGCCCGGCATGGTGCATCGCCACCTGGCCGATACACGCCTGATGATCTGCGCGTCCCCGCGATACTGGGAAACGCATGGAATGCCCGCCACGCTCGCCGATTTGACGCAGCATCAATGCCTGCTGTTTCGCGACCACGAAGGCACCGTCATCGATTACTGGGAACACGAGCACGACGGCAAGACCGAAGCGGTCGCCGTCAATGGCTGGCTGATCAGCAGCCACCGGGACGTCATTCTCGACGCGGTGATCGCCGGCCAGGGCGTCGCGCGCTTCACCGACCTTTCCATACGCGAGCCATTGCGGGCCGGCCTGCTGGTCCCGGTCCTGACCGACTGGCAATCGCGGCAAGCGCCCCCGATCAATCTGCTGTATCGCTCCAATCAGCGCCGGCTGCCTCGGGTGCGCCTGTTCATCGAGTTCCTGACGGGTCTGTTTCAACGGCTGGAAACGGAGCGCGCCCCAGACCTCGCCCAACACGTCGCGGCGGAAGAACCGCACTGGTACCGCCGCCGCCACAGCCGGGCCTCCGCCACGCCGACGCCTCCCCGCAGGCCGCCCCGCGCGGGCCCCACGGTCTAGGGGCGCTACACACCATCCGGGCAGGTACAATCCCGTTCCTGCACCGATATGGCGCATGCCCGAGTGGTGAAATTGGTAGACACAGAGGACTTAAAATCCTCCGGCTTTAATCGGCCGTACCGGTTCGATTCCGGTCTCGGGCACCACCGCTTCTTCCGATCGGAAGAAGCCGCGCCGGTCGACGGTCGGCGCGGCAGGATGCGGATGGCCCGTGCCGCCCCTTCTATGTCCCGACGCGCAACGGACCGTTCAGCTTGCGCAGCACCGCCAACACGCTCTGCGCGGTGATCCGGCCGGTTTTGGGATTTTCCGAAGGAATGTTCTGGATCTCCATCGAGAAAGATGCGGAATCCGAATCCACCTCGACGCGATGGATATTGCGTTCCAGCTTGGGATCGGCCCAGATTTCCAGGGTCGTGCGGTCCGGCCCGATGCCGGCCAGCGAGACGCTGACGGCCACGTTCAGGTTGGCGGGAAAGCCGATCGCCGCCTCGCGCGGGGATCCGCGGAATACCAGTGTCGGCTCGGTGATGCCGGAAATGTCGATGCCGTGCGTTTCCAGGTAAGGTGCTCCCAGCAGACCGCGCACGGGCTTGCGGGTAATCATGGTGACGGCGTGGATCCGGCCTTCGGCCGCGGCCGTCAGGGCGTCCAGCCCCAGGATGGCGCCGGACGGAACGAGTATCTGACCCTGGCTGGCACGCGCCAGCTCGATCAGGTCCGGGTGCGACAGCAGTGCGCCCGAACTAAGGACGACGACCTTCTTGCCCGCCTGCAGCAGGGGACGCACGGCTTGCTCGAACACGGCCGCCGGGGCGCATTCGACCACCACGTCGCACAGGGATTCCAGGCCGTCCAGCGTGGTGAACAACGGCGGCTGACCCTTCCATTCGAAGGCGGCGTGGCGACGCGGATCGCGTACCGCGATCGCGGCCAGCGAAAGTCCGGGCACCGCACCGGCGTCCAGCGACCTGGCCACCGATTGGCCGATGGCGCCGAAACCGGCGATGCCGACACGAATTCCGTTCATATGCATTCCTGGTTCAAAGTTGGAAAATGAGGCCCGCGGAACCAGACCGGCCGATTCGATCCCGCGCAGCGATATGAAAAGGCGCGCGCATCATGGGCCGCGCTCCGGCGCCTCGGCGAGGGCGCGCTCGCTGGCCCCTTCTTGCAGGGAGGCGCGCGCTTCGGCCAGCACCCAGGCGCGAAAAGTCTGGATGGCGGGCCGCTCCAGCGACACGGCCTCCGCCAGCAGGTAGTATTCGCCCGCGCTTTTGACGGGCCGCTCGGGACGGTATGGCACGACGAGTTCGCCGCGCCCGGGGTAGCCATCGATCAGCACGTCGGGAACCAGCGCGACACCCTTATGCTCCTGCGCGGCGCGCAAGGCAATATAGAAGTGGCCGACGTCCAGGCCCGGCCGGCGCGCCGGCAGCGACCCGCCCTGCGCGCGCAACCAGTCGCGCCAGGCGTTCGGCCGGCTGGCGGTATGGATGAGTTGGAAGGTGGTCAGGTCGGAAAGCGACTCGACGGGGCCTCCCTGTTCGTACAGCCGCCGCGACATCACGGGCACCAGCACGTCGTCGAACAGGTAGTCGGCGCAAATGCCATCCCAGCGCTGCACCAGGGTCAGGTCTATTCCGGGCAGCCCGCGCGGATAATGGCGGCCGGCCAGGGGACCGACGCGGATGGCGATATCGACGCCGTCGGCCTGCATGTCCAGCGGACGGATATCGGAAACCACGCGGACTTCGATATGGCGATGGGTGGAGGTGAAGGACGCCAGCCGCGGCATGAGCCAGAGCTGTCCGATGGTCGGAATCGTGCTTACGATCAGCACCTCGTTGCGATCGCGATCCAGCATCTGCCGGGTTGCGTTCTCCAGGTCGGACAGCACGCGGCGGCACGCCTCGAAGTACTGGATGCCGTCGGCCGTGAGCTCCACCTTGCGCGACTGTCGCACGAACAGCTTCTTGCCCAGGTAGGCTTCCAGCTTGCGCACTTGCAGGCTGACCGCGCTTTGCGTCACCGCCAGCTCATCGGCTGCGAGCGTGAAGGAACCATGACGGGCCGCGGCCTCGAACGATCGGACGGAAGACAAGGAAGGCAGATTGCGCGTAAAGGCCATCGACAACCTGCTCCACGGCGTTATGGTGACCGGCGTTATTGCATTTCAATATGGGCGTCCTTGATGACACCCGCCCAGGTAACGTTCTCTTCCTGCACGTAGCGGGCGAACGCCTGCCGGTCCATCGGCAGCGGATCGATGCCCCCCGCGCGGAACTTGGCCTGCAGCTCGGGGGATTTCATCGCGGCGGTCAGCGCGGCACTCAATTTGGCGACGATGGGTTCCGGCGTACCGGCGGCCACGAACAGGCCGAACCAGGTGCTGGCATTGTAGTCGACCCCTAGTTCCTTCAGGGTCGGCACATCGGGCAAGGCGGCCGAGCGCACGTCCGTCGTGATGGCCAAAGGCCGCACGCGACCGGCCTTGACGTTGCCTAGCGTGGTGGGCAGGGGATCCACGAGCAGGGCGATCTGGCCGCCGATCAGGTCGACCGTGGCCGGGGCGCCGCCCTTGTACGGGATATGGCGGAAATGCGTGCCCGCGCGGATGTTCAGCAACTCGGCCTGCATGTGGTGGCTGGTGCCGAAGCCGGCGGAGCCATAGTCCAGCGACCCCGGCTTGGCCTTGTCTGCCGCCACCAGGTCGGCGAACTTCTTGTAAGGAGAATTGGCCGACACGATGACGACGCTGGGCACGGAAGCGATACCGCCGACCGCGATCAGGTCCTTGGACGTGTAACCCGCGCTCTTGTACAGGTGCGGCGCCACCGCCATCGTGCTGGCTGCGCCCAGCAACAAGGTATAGCCGTCGGCCGGGCTGTTGAGCGCCGAAACGGTGCCTATCGTGCCCCCGGCGCCCGGCTTGTTCTCAATGACGATGTTGCCTTTCAGCGTCGCCGACATCGCATTGAACAACTCACGACCGATGATGTCGTTGATGCCGCCCGCCGGAAAAGGCACGACGGCGCGAACGGGTCGGGACGGATAGTCGTCCTGCGCCCTGGCCGCGCCGGGCAGGACCAGGGCGGAAAGCGCGGCACACAATCCGACGCCAAGGGCGAGCAATCGCTGGGTGATACGCATGTTGGAACTCCGCGGTTGGGCTGGCGCCGGACGGCGGCCAGTGAGCAACGGCGAGTCTAGAAGCCTCGGCGGCGGGTGGCAAACGACTAAAAGACGGCCGAGCGCGAGAAAATCTTATGCACCAGCCTGGACATCGGCACCATACCGGGGCCCGATTGCCGTCGTGCTCAGCCGCCCGGAACTACGACCCTTCGCCTGTGGCACTAAGGTGGTGCTGGTCAGAGCGGCGATGCGCCATGATCGCAGCTGACAGTCCCAATGTCGCTGCGATCCCTCCGATCAGGAAGACCACACCGTATCCAAAGTGGTCCGCTAGCAGACCCGTTACCGGTCCGGTTGCGCCATAAGCCAGATCCTGGAAGGCAGCGAAGCCGCCAACTGCAGTGCCACGCAGCTGCGGTGGCATACCCTTGACCACTTCGGAGCCCATCGCGGGGAATACCATCGAGCAGCCCAAGCCGGTCAGCAAGGCCCCTGCCAAGGCCAGGCCTGGGCCGGGGGCAAGCCACAGTAAATACTGGCCCACGGCTTCAACAATCAGCGAAACCATGGCCACGGGTGTACCCCCGATCTTGTCCGGCAGATGCCCGAACAGCAGCCTCACTGCCACGAATCCCCCGCCGAAACAAGTCAATCCAAGGCCTGCATACGGCCAGCCACGGCTAAGGAAGTACAACGAAATGAAGGCGGCGAGCGCGGCGAATCCTACGCCCTGCAAGCAGACAGCCGCCCCGGGCAGCCAGATGCGGCCCAGGATGCGCCAGAACGAGTCACGCCGGCCGGCTTCCGGTTGAACTTCCGGCAGGCCGCGTACCATGCAGGCACCGAGCAGCGGCAATGCGGCGCATACCGCCATCAGACCCGAAAAACCGGTGGCATGGAGCAACGACAGGCCCAATGGCCCACCGACAGCGAACGCTCCGTACATCGCGGCGCCTACCAGCGCCATAACCTTGCCCGATCTCGCGGATCCCATCAAACCGATACCCCAGCTAATCGAGGCCACGATCACCAAGCTTTCGCCCAGGCCCAGCAGTAGTCGGCCAACGAGAAGCGCGCCATACGCCAGTGCGCCGTGCAAGCCCGGCGTGGCGGACGCCAGGCACAGTAGGCAAGCGGCCACATAGATGAACAAGCCGCGCAGCATGGCAAAACGACTGCCGCGTCGATCCGCCAGGCCGCCCGAAAAATTGCGTGTAAGAATCGTAGAAAAAAAGGCGATGCCGACGGCAAGGCCGCCAGCCGCGTTGCTCATGCCGAGGTCGCGCGTCACGTAGACGGGCACCGCGGGCAGGGCCATGGCGACGGCGAGGTAGGAAAGAAAAAGCGCCAGTGTGGTGATGATCAGGCGCCGCTGGGCAAGGGAGAGATCGGGGATATCAGACATCAACAAGCCGTCCTGTCGTGGAACATGGCCTGACGATCATGGGAAGGGAGGCAAGACAACGCACCCCGTACCCAATGGGTCAGTGGCTGGAAACGCGTTGATTGACGTTCACGCTTACGCCGTCCCGGCCACCGCGGCCTCGACAGCGGGCCGCATGCTAGCTAGCCCGGACCGCGAACCGGCCAGGACAGGGGCGGTATGACAACCGTTTGGCCGGCCGAGTTCAACATTAAACGCCGCCGCCGGAGCGGCCGCGGAGGTCAGGAATGCCGGTAAGGTGCACGGCGCGTGATTTTCCATACTCGAGCTGGCGGCACATTCCACATGACCGTGGCAGTGCATGCAGCGCGCAGACCCAACCGATCCAGCAGCCGCTGTGAAACCGGGCAGAGCCATCCATAGGAAAACAGGTACAGCGCGCCACCAGGGCGCATTTGAGAGAATACGCGGCACAGCAGCCTCATCCTGGCGTTCGCCGACATGTTCAACAGCGGAAGGCCCGATATCGTTGCACCGATGTGGCCGCGCACGCCCTCTGGAAGCACCATGCGCCGCGCATCGCATTCGTACACCTTTGTGCCCGGAAACGCATGGCGCAGGCGGCACGCGAAGTCATGATTGAGCTCCACCAAGTGAAGCTGATGCGACGGTATGCCACGCTTAAGGAGAGGACGGGTGAATGAGCCGGTACCGCTGCCGAGCTCCAGTACCGGGGCATCACAGGCATTCACGCCAAGAACTATAGCCCGCGCAAGCGCTGAGCCGGACGGCAGGATGGCGCCCACCGTGCGCGGTGCACGACACCAGTTGCGGATGAATTGGAGACGTTCGGCGACGAACGGCACACACACGCTTCCCAGGATTGGGGGCATCGTTCGAAATATGGGCATCACTACGTCCCTTCAGTTGAAAATAGCGAAATGTCGATACTGGCCCTCCCACCGACCGGAGGACTAGCGCGAGGATCCGACAACGTGAATATCTTTATCCATTACTCGACGGCCACCAGCTTAGCGTCAATAACTTAGCGATAAATTAGGAAGGGGACGGCTGGATCGTCCCTCAGCTCGTCTAGGCCGACGCGAAGCCTGCTCCGTGAAAGGCGGATGAAATCCAATACTATGCGTCAAGCGCGGATCGACCTACCCCCCGGGCGCGGCGATTCCGCAGTACAGGGCGTCCTGGATTGCCCGCACAGCATCGAGCTCGGACGCCAGCCTTGCCCCACCGATCGTCGCCACGCTGATGCCGCAGTCGGCAAGCTCCTTGCTCAACGCGTCCTGAGGCACCTGGCCGGCGCAGATGATGACATTGTCCACAGCCAGCACGCGATAGGCTCCATCGCACGAATAGGTAAGGCCTTTATCGTCGATCTTGTGATAGGTTACGCCGGAGACCACATTGACACCCGCGCGCCGCAAGCGGGCCTTCAGTATCCAACCCGTGGTTTTTCCCAGCTGGGTTCCCCATTTCCCTGGGCTGCGCTGGAAGATGTGGATCGAACGCGGGGATAGAACTTCCTCCGGAGCGGCCAGACCGCCCCGATTGAGCAGCGACGCATCGACGCCCCAATATTGACGAAATAGATTACTGGACAAAGAAGGGTCTCCACTGGGACCCGCCAGCAGCAACTCGGCGGTGTCAAAGGCAATGCCGCCTGCGCCGATAATGGCCACGCGTTTGCCCACTTCCCGGTTACCGGAGATCACCTCGTCATACAGGGCGACTTTGGGATGGTCGATACCGTCAATGTCGGGCTTGCGTGGCACGACGCCCGTAGCCAGCACGACCCTGTCGTATCCGGCCTCGCGCAGTTCTCCCGCGGTTACGCGCGTGTTCAGCCTTATGCGCACACCCAGCTCCGTGAGCCTCACACGAAAATAGCGTAGTGTCTCGTTGAATTCGCCCTTGCCCGGTATACGCCGCGCCAAGTTCAGTTGACCACCGAGCTCCTTGCTTGCCTCGAACAGGACGACATCGTGACCCCGTTCGGCTGCGTACACCGCGCAAGCCATGCCTGCCGCACCGCCTCCCACGACTGCGAGACGCTGGCGGGATACTGCCTGGTGCCGGGGAAAATCGAGCTCACGCCCAGCCCGCGGGTTGACCAGGCAGGTCGCCGTTTGCCTCGTGAATATACGGTCCAGGCAGGCTTGGTTGCAGGCAATGCAGGTATTGATGCGGTCAGCCCGCCCTTGCCGTACCTTCAGCGCGAAATCCGGATCTGCCAACAACGGGCGCGCCATGGAAACAAAGTCAGCGACGCCGTCAGCAACCAGGCGTTCCCCCGTGTCGGGCGTATTGATGCGGTTGGACGCGATAACCGGAATCGCGACCGCCTGCTTGATATGGTGAACCGCGAAATCCCACGCTGCCCTTGGTACGGTCGCCGCGATGGTGGGAATGGCCGATTCATGCCAGCCTATGCCGGTGTTGAGCATATCGACACCGGCCTGTTCCAGACGTCGCGCAAATCGCGCGGTTTGGACACCCGTCAATCCGCCTTCAACCAGATCGATGGCGGATAGCCGGTAAACAAGCAAAAAATCCCGCCCGGTGGCAGCGCGCACTGCTTCTACGACATCGAGCGGCATGCGAATACGGTTATCGAGATTGCCGCCGAAGCTGTCGGTGCGCGTGTTGGTGCGCGGGCTGCAGAACTGGTTGAGCAAATAGCCCTCCGACCCCATGATCTCCACGCCGTCATAGCCCGCCAGCTGGGCCAGTCTTGCGGTATTGGCGATGGCGCGCACGGTCTCGGAGATGCCGTCTGAAGTCAAGGCGCGCGGCGTGTAGGAGTTCATGGTCGCACGCTCCGCGGTAGGCCCGACGCACAAGGCATGTCTGGCATACCTCCCGGCATGCAGAATCTGAAGAACGATCCTGCCCCCTTCTTCGTGCACCGCCTGGGTGATGGCCTGATGAGGTGCCAACTCGTGCTCGCGCTCCAGCACTGGAGCATCATCCTCCATGCGGCCGGCTTGGTCGGGCGCATAGCCTCCGGTGAGGATAAGCCCGATTTCGCCGCGCGCCCGCTCGCGGTAAAACTGCACCAATCGGGCAACCGGCTGGTGCAGGGTTTCCATACGGGTATGCATGGCACCCATGATCATGCGGTTGCGCAGTTTCAGAAAGCCGAAGTCGTAGGGCTTCAGAAGGTGTGGATAGGCGTGCATCGCAGGCTCCGGATATCGGACGTTGAGTGTCGTAATTCACGTATATTTCCACTATCGCGGGTAGTTTCCCCATCACACGGTTTCCCTGCGCCGGGATCCATACATGCATACCGATCTGAAATCGCTACGTTATTTCGCCATGCTTGCCGATACGCTCAGCTTTACCGTGGCGGCGAACAAGCTGCGGATGACCCAGCCGGCATTGAGCATCGCCATGCAGCGGCTGGAGGAACGCGTTGGCGCGGAGTTGCTCCGTCGTACCAGCCGCCATGTGATACTGACTCCCGCTGGCGAAGCCTATGCGAAGGGTGCCCGCGAAATCCTCGCGCTCGTCGAACAGGTCGAGAAAACCACGGCTGACGTGGCATCTGGCCAGGAAGGGTTGTGCCGCATCTGTTTCGTGCAATCCGCTTCGTTCGATGTCTTGCCGCCGATTCTCCGGGCCGTACAGGACCAGGCCGCGCGCGTCACGCTTCAACTCTCCGAAGCGACGTCTATCGACCAACTGAAGCAATTGACCGACGGGCAAATGGACATCGGACTAGTGCGCCAGGCGGTGCATGGGTTCGCCGATCTTTCCCTGACCTTGGTACATGAACAGCGCATGGTCGCGGCGCTTCCCGCCACGCACAAGCTCGCTGCGAACCTTCGACTTCCCCTTTCCGCATTGCAGGATGAAGTATTCCTCATGGTGCCGGATCACCGCTCGCCTGCCATCAACGCCCGCGTTCGAGCAGCATGCGCGGCCGCAGGCTATCAGCCGCGAGCCTCGCTGGAAGCGGTGGAAATGGCGACGATTCTTTCATTCGTGGGTGAAGGACTTGGCGTGGCGTTGTTGCCCGCAAGCTGCAGGAGGTTCGCCGATCGCAGCGTATCCCTGATCGATCTCGAGGATATCAACGAACATCTCAACCTGCCCTTGTACCTGGTTCACCGAAAAGTAGAACGCGATCCGACGGTGCGACGCATCATCGACATCGCGCTGCGCACGCTTTCGCGACTGCATCGCCATTAGGCTTCGTCGTCGCGCTGGCCCATCCCAGTATCAGACCGCCCACACCGCTTGGTCGGCAGACAATACTGCCCCCTGTAAAGGCAAGGCGGGGCTAATATCGTCCGCCAACAGCAAGGGGCCATCGAGATGGACGATATCCGCATACTGGGCAAGCACGATGCCAGGCGCCATGGACAGCGACGAGCCGACCATGCATCCCACCATAATCCGCATGCCGGCCTCGCGCGCACCACGTACGACGCGAAGCGCCTCTGTCAGTCCGCCCGTCTTGTCCAGCTTGATATTGGCATACTCATACTTTCCAATAATGCCGGGAATCGAGGTCATGTCACGGCAGGATTCGTCCGCCGCCAGGGGGACCGGGCTGGTAAAGGTTCTGAGAAAGTCGTCCTTGCCTGCCGGCAACGGTTGTTCCAGAAGCTCCATGCCCAGCGATGCGAACAGCGTCAGATAGCGCTCCAGGTGCTTCGGTGACCAGGACTCGTTCGCATCGGCGATCAGTCGGGCCGTCGGCGCCGCAGCCCGCACGGCAGAGACCCTTTCGTCGTCACCCTCACCGCCCAGCTTGAGTTTCAATATTGGCATGTCCCGATGTAGGCGGGCCTGCACCGCCATCGCCTCTGGCGTATCGAGGCTGATGGTGAACGCCGTCTGCACCGGGACAAGCGCCGCGGGCAGGCCTGCATAGGCGCTAACGGATACTCCGCCCATGCGGCTGCGAAGGTCCCATAGCGCGCAGTCGACCGCATTGCGCGCGGCCCCTGGCGGAAGCACCGACTGCAGTCCGTCCAGATCGAGCCCTTTCCGGATCAAGGGCGCAATCGACTCGATCTGCGCCAGGACGCTCGCCACGCTTTCGCCGTAATGACCATAGGGAATGCACTCTCCCCTGCCGGTGTAACCGTCCTCCCCGATGCTGACTATGACCGCATCGGCCTGCGTCTTGGCTCCCCGGCTTATCCGGAACACGCCGCGTATCGGGTAGACGCGATGCTGGAGATTGATCGATCGGAGCGGCATGGTGCGTTTGCGGCTGGTCAGGCCGGCGCCCGAAGCCGGCCATGGTTGAAACGGGCGCGCCCATTGAAACACGGATCTCCATAAGAGGCGTAAATGCAGCCATATGCATTACGCGTGGCATCCCTGCCTACACTTTCCGCCATGTTCTGAAAGGGTAAGGAGATCCCGCCATGACGCAACGCAATATCGAGACGGTCGGTCTCGGCTTCCATTGGGACGATCTCCCGGTAGGCAGGAAATTCCAGACGGTGGGGCGCACCGTCTTCGAAGCGGACATCGCGAATTTCATAGGCTGCACCGGCCAGCAAGAAGTCCTATTCAACAACATCGAGTTCCTGGCCAAGGAATCCGCCATACAAGGGCGCGTCGCGCCGGGCGCGCTGGTCTTCAGCTTCGCGGAAGGCCTGCTCGTGCAATCCACCATGCAAGGTACCGGCTTCGCATTCCTGCACATGGAGCTGGATATCAAGGGGCCCGTGCTGGCCGGTGACACCATACACGTGGAATGCGAGGTCCTGGAATCCCGGGCCAGCAAGAGCCGTCCCGGCTTTGGCCTCGTCCGCACGCGCAACGACATTGTGAATCAGCGTGGGGACATCGTGCAGGTGTATACCCCCCTGCGCCTGGTGAAGGGCCGGGGTGGAGAGGCATGATGCAGTGGCCAGCTGGCGATCCCTTCGAACCCGGAAAGCGCGCGACCGGCCCTTTGGCCGGAATCCGCGTCGTCGATCTGACGATCAATGTACTCGGTCCGGTGTGCACCCAGATTCTCGGGGATATGGGGGCGGACGTCATTAAGGTGGAAACGCCCAATGGCGACCAAAACCGCCACAACGGCCCGGCGCGACATCCCGGTATGTCCGCGTTCTACCTGATCATGAACCGCAACAAGCGCAGCGTGGTGCTGGACCTCAAAACGGCCGATGGCCTGGAAGCGCTCATGCGCATCGTCGAGACGGCCGACGTCTTCATACACAGTATGCGGCCCAGTGCGGCGGAACGGCTCGGCGTCAGCTACGAGAAAGTGATCGCGCGCAATCCGAACATCATATATGCCTCCGCTCCCGGCTTCCGAAGCGACGGCCCCAAGCGGGATGCCCCCGCCTTCGACGACATCATCCAGGGAGCCTGCGGCCTGGCTGACCTGAATCGCGACAACGAGGGTCATCCGCGGTATTTTCCGACTGTCATCGCAGACAAGCTCTGCGGCTATGTCCTGGCTTCTTCCGTTGGCATGGCGCTGTTTCACCGCGAAAGAAGTGGCGTTGGCCAGAAAGTCGAAGTGCCGATGTACGAGACCATGCTGCAGTTTTGCCTGTTCGAGCATCTATGGGAAGGCGCGTTCGGCCACGCGAATGCCAAAGTCGGCTACAGCCGCATGCTCTCGCCCTACCGACGTCCGTACCGAACGAAAGACGGCTACATCTGCGTCCTGGCAATCAACGACTTGCAATGGAGCCGCCTGCTGGGTGCCGTGAACCTGAAGGATCTGGCCGCCGATCCCCGCTTCGCGAATATGGCGGCACGCATGCAACATATCGACCAACTCTACGGCGCGCTGGCGGACCAGCTTCTGACGAAGACCACGGAAGAATGGATGGAGATTTTCCGCGAGCAGGACGTCACCTGTGGACCGGTGAACACGCTCGCGGATTTGATGACGGATGACTACCTGGCCGCCACCGGTTTCTTCAAGTCATATATCCACCCCACCGAGGGCGAACTGGTAATGACCTCGAACCCCATCGGATTCTCCGCAACGCCACCGAATTACCGCTTCGCGCCGCCCAGGGCCGGCGAACACACGATGGAAGTGCTGTGCGGCGTCGGATACGAAATGGACGCCGCCGCACGGCTGGTGCCCTCGCCCGACAGATAGCCCGCCGCCCTTGCTCGGGCCCCAAAACTCAAAAACTATTATCAGGAGACTCCAATAATGAAAATTGCCAACTCAATCCTTGTCCTCACGGCCGCCTTGTTCGCGTGGACGCCATCCTACGGCGCGGACACGTATCCGGATCGCCCCATCCGCTTCGTCGTTCCGTTCACCGCAGGCAGCAGCACCGATCTGATCGCACGCGCCGTTGGGAGCAGCATTACCCAGGAGACTGGCCAGGCTGTCGTGGTGGAGAACCGGCCCGGCGCCAACGGATTCATTGGCGCGTCGACGGTTGCGCGCGCGCCCGCCGATGGCTACACCGTCTTCATCACCACAAATACCACGCAGGCGGCGAACCAGTGGCTGTTCAAGCAGTTGCCATATGACCCGGTCAAGGACTTCTCTCCGTTGAGCGGCCTGGCGAAGGGCAGCCTGGTGATGGTCGTGAATTCCAATGTATCGGCCAAGGATGCCAACGGCTTCATCGCGGCGGCCAAGGCCGATCCTGGGAAGATTTCCTACGCATACGGGACTTCATCCAGTCAGATTGCCTCTGAAATGCTGAAAAGCATGACGGGCATCCAGCTGACGCCAATCCCATACAAAAGCAACCCCCCCGCGCTTCAGGATCTGATGGGCGGCGAGGTACAGATGATGATGGCCGACATACCGACGGCCTTGCCCCTCATCAAGGCGAACAAGCTCCGCGCGCTGGCCGTCTCCAGCAAGACGCGGTCCAGGTTGCTGCCAGACGTGCCCACCATGGACGAAGTCGGCGTGAAGGGCTATGAGCTCACCTATTGGTTTGCCGCCTACGGCCCCGCCAACCTTGCCCCGGCGGTGCAGAACCGTCTGAACGCGTTGATCATCAGTGCCCTGCGCAAGGGCTCCGTGCAGCAGACCCTGCAATCCGCTGGTCTCGACCCGTTCCCGACGACACCGGCGGAGCTTGCCGACTTCCAGGCTTCCGAAACCCGGAAATGGGGGGAGATCATCAAGGCCGCGCATATCGAGGCGCAATAACCCGGTCCCCTCGTGCTGCACCCACAACACCGAGACGACATGAACGTACTCCATACCCTTCCCGTACAGACTCCCGGCAAGGGTCTTTCCTGCCTCGAGGGCATCCGGGTCATCGACTTCACGACTTCCGTGGCGGGACCCTATGGCACGCTGCTACTCGCGGACCTCGGAGCAGACGTAATCAAGGTCGAGCGCCCTCCCGCGGGCGACGATACGCGGGGGTGGGGGCCTCCATTCCTGAACGGCGAATCGCTGTGGTTTGCCAGTATGAATCGCAACAAGCGCAGCATCACCATCGACCTGAGCCGTCCCGAAGGCCGCGTCTTGGCCCATGAGCTGACCGCCCAGGCCGATGTGGTCGTGCTCAACACAGGCGTGCGTGTCCAGGAGAAGCTGGGCCTGGATTTCGCGACGCTTGGCGCCCTCAACCCCAGGCTGATCCATGTATCGGTCACCGGCTTCGGTTTGCAGGGCGCGGGGGCGGACCTGCCCTGCTATGACCTGATTGCCGAAGGCTACTCCGGTGTGATGCATCTGACTGGGGAAGCGGACCGTCCCCCCCAGAAAGTCGGCACACCGGCGGCCGACCTGTTATCCGGCCAGGACATCGCCATGGCTACGCTGGCCGCGCTGGTCGAACGCAATCGTTCCGGCAAGGGCAAACAAGTCGACGTGTCCATGGTGGCTACCATGACACGGTTCATGTCGCCCCGCATCGTCTCCTACCTCGGTTCAGGAGATTCTCCCAACCGTTCTGGCGGGACGGATTCCGTGATCGCCATATACCAGGTATTCGACACCGCCAACTTCCCTATCACGCTCGGCCTGGGCAATGACGCGATCTGGCGTCGCTTCTGGGCGGCGGTGGGTCTTCCGGAGTACGGCGAACAGCCTGATCTCGATACCAATGCAAAGCGGCGCCTGGCTCGTGCCTCCATCGTGGAAGCCATTGCGAAACTGCTGGTTGAACAGCCGCGGCAGCACTGGCTCGCGCTTTTCGCCCAGCACCGGATTCCCTCGGGTCCCATCAACAGCATCGACCAATTGGCCCAGGACGAAGTTCTGCGCGATAACGGTTTGTTGTTCGCTGCCGAGGGTGACGCCGGGCTCGTCCCCCAGGTCGGATTAGGCATACGTTTCGGCGGGGTAGACACCGTGCTCCGGACTCCCCCTCCCACACTAGGCCAGGACACCGAACAGGTACTGCGCGAAACGCTCCGGCGCTCCCCGGCGCAGATCGCCGGTCTTGTCGCCTCCGGGATTGTTTAGGCAACCGAAACCGCGTCTCCCAAGGAACATTCCGAGTGAAGACCATGCAGAACATCCTGACGCTGCACACTCCCAGCAATGCCCTTGCAAACTATCGGTCGGGTGTCTGGCAGGACGACACCCTCTATGGACTCGCCCACCGCCAGGCTTGCGAGCGCCCTACGTCCTGGGCGCTGCGCGACGCCCGTGTCAGACTGAACTGGCGGGAGGCCGTCGATTGGGTGGATAGCGTGGCGGACGCCCTGGCCCGACGCGGGTTGAGGCCCGGCGACCGCGTCGGAGTCTGGCTGCCGAGCGTGGTGGAGACGGCCATCATTCTTCTGGCCTGCTCTCGCAACGGCTATGTCTGCTGCCCTTCCCTGCACCAGAATCACACCGTAGACGAGATCGTTACCCTGCTCCAGCGGGTGCAGTGTCGCGCGCTGTTCGCGACGCCGGGTCATGGCGCTGACGCTGACAGCAAGTCGATCTTCGACCGCGTTGCCGATGTATCGTCGCTGCGTACCGCATTCACGTTGGAGTCCGATGCCTATCCTTCCCTGCCGGCAGGAACGGCTCCCTTTCCGGCGCGTATCGCCGCGACGATGCAGAACGAGCCAGACCCGAATCCCGACAAGGTGGTTTACCTGGCTTTTACGTCCGGCACTACCGGTATGCCCAAGGGCGTGATGCACAGCGACAACACGCTGTTGGCGAATGGACGAGCGATCGCGAGCGACTGGGGTCACACCGATAAGGCCACGATCCTGACGCTCAGCCCCATGAGCCATCACATCGCCACCGTCGCGCTGGAACAGGCCCTGGTGACCGGCGCGGAGCTGGTCATAACCAGCCCAGGATCCGGGCAGCCGATCCTGGACTGGATCATTGCGACGGGCGCCACCTATGTAATGGGTGTCCCGACCCATGCGATGGACTTGGTGCAGGAACTCCGCACCCGAGGCCTGGCCTCGCTGGGCACGGTGCGTACGTTCTACATGGCCGGCGCCGCCATTCCACGCGACATCGCGCAGGCCTTCTTGAACCTGGGCGTTACGCCACAAAACGTCTACGGCATGACGGAGAACGGATCGCACAGCTACACGCTACCCACTGACACGCCCGACGCCATCGTCGCAACCTGCGGACGCTCCTGCCAGGGCTACGAGGCGCGGCTATGGAAGCCGGACAGCCCCGACGTCGAAGCGGGGCCAGGCGAGGTCGGGGAGATCGGCGGTCGCGGGGGCCTGCTCATGCTGGGCTACTTCGACAATCAATCCGCCACCGAAAACTCCTTCAACGCCCACGGCTGGTTCATGAGCGGCGACCTCGGCCGTATCGACGAGCACGGTTGCCTGATCATTGTCGGGCGCAAGAAGGATCTGATCATCCGCGGCGGGCACAACATCTATCCGGCGCGCATCGAAGAATTGGCGATGCGCCATCCGTTCGTCCGGCGCGCCGCGGCCTATCCCGTTCAGGACCGCCGGCTGGGTGAAAAGGTATGCCTGGCGCTGGTATGCCACACAGGCCGCGCGATCGAGCCGGCAGACATATTCGCTCATCTCGACCGATGCGGATTGTCGAAGTTCGACATGCCCGAGTATTTCCTGACGATGGACAACTTTCCGCTCACTGCCAGTGGGAAAGTACTCAAACGCGACCTGGCCGACATGACAAGGCGTGGCGAACTGGCACCGCTGCCGGTCAATTTCCGTGATTTCGTCCCCAAGGGAGAATAAGCATGTCGATCGAATTGTCATTCGATGGCTCCTATGCCGTCGTCACCCTGAATCGCCCCGAGGCGCGCAATGCATTGCGGTTCAGCATGATAGAGGCGCTATCGTCGGCAGTGGACCAGGTCGCGTCCTCCGCGGCCCGCGCGGTGATTGTGATCGGTGCAGGGCCAAAATCGTTCTGTGCAGGCGCCGACATCAAGGAGCTGATGAATCGGAACTTGATGGAGCAACGCGCCGGGGCCAGGCTGGGGCAACATACCTTCGACAAACTGGCGAAGCTCTCGATTCCTTCCGTGGCCGTCCTTCATGGCCACGCGTTCGGCGGTGGACTGGAACTTGCCATGGCCTGCACTTTCCGTGTTGCGACAGCGCAAGCACGCGTAGGTCTACCGGAAATCAAGCTGGGCCTTATACCGGGGTATGGGGGTACGCAGCGCCTGCCCCGACTGGTCGGCGAGGCCCGTGCGCTGGAAATGGTGATGTCCGGACGCACGCTCGACGCGAGCGAAGCCGAGCGCTGGGGCCTGGTCAACCGTATCGTTCCAGATGGCGATCCGGTCCAGATCGGCAAGACATTCATGGCGGACTTCATCGGATACAGCCGCTGCGCGTCGAGCTTCGCGCGCGAAGCGGTGTCCCGGGGAATGGATGCCGCGAATGGCTCCGGCCTGGACATCGAGGCCGATCTTTCCACTTTGGCGTTCCAGACCAGGGACTCGGTGGAAGGCATGCTGGCCTTCATCGAAAAGCGCGCGCCGGAGTTCCAGGATGCCTGAATCCATGGCCGGTACGGTCGCCGTAACGGGCGGAAGCCGTGGCATAGGCGCCGCGATCAGTATCGAACTGGCCCGCGCCGGCTTCAACGTGGCGTGCCTGTCCCGATCGGGCGCCTTACCCGACCCGAGCAGCCTGGACGAGGCCGATCGCCACCGTCTGGCGCCGATGCGCTGCGACGTGACGGACACCGGTTCGGTCGCGCGGACTTTCAAGGCCATACCGGACCTGTTCGGCACGGAGATCGTTGGCCTCGTGAACAACGCTGGCATCCACCTGCACGGTCCATCGGCCACCTTCCCGCTGGCCGATTTCGAACAGGTGATGCGCGCCAATACATCGTCGGTGTACATCGTCAGCCAGGCGGCGTACCCCTACCTGAGCGCATCCCCGAGCACCTTGATCGTCAATATAGGCTCCTTCTACGACAAGCTGGGCGTACGTTCGAATGCCGCCTATTGCGCTTCCAAGGCTGCGGTAGGCGCGCTGTCCCGTTGCCTGGCAGTCGAGTGGGCACGCGATGGCATACGCGTCCTGAATGTCGCTCCCGGCTACGTGGAAACCGACTTGAACCGCGATGCGCTGAACCAAGGTCCTCTGGAAAGTTTTCTCAAGAAGCGGATTCCGAGGGGCGAGCATGGGCAAGCTGCGGACATCGGCAGGCTGGTCGCCATGCTGTACCGATTGCCGGGCCACTTCCTGACCGGCGAGACACTATACGTCGACGGCGGCCAGGGTATCGCGTTATGACCGGGGCGGAACAGACATGAACATGCTCGAGAAGCTGGACGCGCAGCTGCCTCTCTCTTCCGAAGAACGGATGCTGCTCGATAGCGTGAAGGACCTGTGCTGCGACCACATTGCGCCGCGGGCAGCCGGCCATGACCGCACCGCCGCTTTTCCCTGGGAGAACGTGAACGCAATCAATCGGCTTGGCTTGAACGCCATGTTCGTGCCGGAGTCGTACGGTGGCGCGCAACTTTCGTTCACCAGCTATCTCGCCTGTGTCCGGGAGATATCCAAAGCCTGCGCGGCCACGGGCATCATTTGGGCGACGAACTTTCATGCGATCAAGCCTCTGATCGAATACGGAAGCGCGGAGCAGAAGGCTCGACTGCTCCCCCGGATAGCCAATGGGGGCCTGGCGTCGCTGGCCATCACGGAGCCGTCCGCGGGCTCCGACGCCACCGGCATGCTCACGCGCTTCCATGCGGAAGGCGACCACATCATCGTCGATGGCGGAAAGACCTTCATCACCAACGGCGACGTGGCCGACCTTTACCTGGTCTTCGGCAAGTGGAGCGGAATAGATGATCCCAAACGCGCGATATCGGTACTGATACTGGAAAAAGGCACCGAAGGCCTGCGTGTACTCGGCACCGAACACAAGATGGGCATGCGCGCCTCGAGCACGGCCAGTCTGGCCTTCGACGGCTGTCGCGTGCCGCGCACCAATCTGATCGGCAGCCCGGGCGACGGGTTGAGCATTCTGTTCGGCTCGCTGAATCGCTCGCGCCCTTCCGTGGCGGCGCATGCGTTGGGTATCGCGCGCGCGGCATTCGAGGACGCCGTCGATTACATCAACGAACGCCGGCAATCGGGCAAGCGGATCCTGGAATTCCAGGGCGTCCAATTCATGCTCTCCGACCTGGCGACCGAGCTTGCGTTGTGCGAGGCGTGGCTGTGGCGCGTAGGTGCCATGGTGGACGCGGGAGAGACCGACTTCGGCATCGAGGCCTCCTTACTGAAGCAGCGTGCCAGCGATGCAGCCATGCGTATCACGACCGACGCCGTGCAGCTCTTCGGTGGCTACGGCTATTGCAGCGAGTATCGGGTAGAGCGGCTGATGCGCGATGCCAAGATCACGCAGATATGGGAAGGCACCAACCAGGTACACCGCCAGTTGATTGGCCGGAGTTTTTTGAAGAGATAGGAGATCGTTTTGACGAATATTCGAACTGTCGGCGTGGCCGGCGCCGGCACCATGGGCGCCGGCATCGCGATTGTCGCGGCGCGCGCGGGCTTCCGAACTATTGTGTTTGACGCCCGGCAGGATGCGCTGGACCGGGCGAGGGAGCAGACCGCAGCCTTCCTGCAGAAGTCCGAGGAGCGCGGCAAGCTCCCTCCGGGTGGGGCGAAGGCGGCGCTCGAACAGTGGGAGGGCACCACCCAGATCGACGACCTATGCGTCTGTGACATCGTCATCGAGGCGATCTTCGAGGACCTCTCCGTCAAGCACCAGCTTTTCGCGAAACTCAACGATATCTGTCCTGAACCGACGATCTTTGCCTCGAACACCTCCACGATATCCATCAGCGAAATCGCGGGTGGCTCGGGAAGGCCCGACCGATTCGTCGGCATGCATTTCTGCCTGCCCGCGCAGCTGATGAAGCTCGTCGAAATGTCACCAGGGCTGGTCACCTCTGGCGATACGTTCCAGGCGGCGTGGGCGTTCGCGCAGGCCATGGGGCAGAAGCCAGTCGCCACGCAGGACACTCCCGGTTTCATCCTTAACTACTTCCTGATTCCGTTCAACAACGATGCCATACGCCTGGTGGAACAAGGCGTATCGGAACCCGCTGATATCGACATAGCGATCAAGACCGCGCTGGGATATCCGATGGGGCCGCTGGAACTCCTGGACCTTATCGGTCTGGACACGCAGAAGCTGCTATGCGAAGCCATGCATAGCCTGACTCATGAGCCTCGTGCCGCTTGTCCGCCTCTGGTGCGAAGGATGATCGCGGCCAATCGCCTTGGCAAGAAGACCGGCACGGGGTTTCACGCGTACGGCAACACCAAAATGTTCGGAGCCTGATATGAACTATGAAATCGTCCAGGCCGGTGAAAGCCGTTCGTTTCCAGGACCGCACGCATTCCTGCAGCAGGCATCGGCCAACGCGCAGAACATCGTTTATCTGGGCGCCGATGCCGGAAAGGCGTATGCAGAAAACATCACGCGCCAAATCCCCGGCTTCGTTGCAATCGAACTGGGCACGGAATGCCTCGGTGTACATACTGGAGAGGATCGGGGACTGGAGGGCTCGAATGTAGTCGGGTTCGCGCGCTTTCGCCTCGGGGACGCCGATCCCAGCCCGCTGGTTGAGCTGGTCAGGCAACCCGGCACGCGGGTGGAAGCAATCGAAGCGGCCAAGGCCGCGTTCCAGTCGGCGGGACTGGTGGTCGCTGTATGCAACGACTTCCCCGGCCGTATCGTCGACCGCCTGATACGTCCTTACTTCAATGCGGCCTTGCGGCGCCTCGACGAAAAGCTCGCCATCGCGCAGGACCTCGACAAGACCCTGTGCCTGGGACTGGGCTACCCGGAGGGTCCCATCGAATTGCTCCAGCGCACTGGACTGCACCACCACTTCCAGATCACGCAGGCTCTGTACGAGGCGTTGGGACAGGAAGCGTATGCGCCGGCGCGACGCGCGCGCGTGGCGGCTGAGCGCTCGCGCGCGGATGCGGTCCGGCCATGACGCAACCATTGGCCGGCGTCAAGGTGCTGGATTTCAGTACCCTGCTTCCGGGACCGCTCTGTTCGCTGCTGTTGGCTGAAGCCGGCGCCGATGTGATCAAGCTGGAACGACCGGACCTAGGTGACGAGATGCGGACGTACGATCCGAAGCTGGGAGAAGACAGCGCCAACTTCGTGCTGCTGAACCGCGGAAAGCAGTCCATCGCCATCGACCTGAAGTCCGAATCCGCCCTCGCCCAGCTCACACCGGCGATCGAGGAAGCCGACATCCTGATTGAACAGTTCCGGCCGGGCGTCATGGAACGGCTTGGACTTGGGTACACCGCGCTGGCGCAGACCAATCCACGCCTGATCTATTGTTCGATCACGGGATTTGGCCAGCGAGGCGCCCGCTCCCGGGAAGCCGCCCATGATCTGAACTACGTCGCCGCGACCGGCATGCTCGCGCTGACCTCCGGCGGCGATGGGGCGCCATCGCTCCCGCCTGCGCTCATCGCTGATATCGCCGGTGGTGCCTATCCGGCGATGATCAACATCCTGCTCGCGCTGATGCAGCGTGAACGCACAGGACGGGGTCTGCACATCGATGTCGCAATGGCGGACAACCTGTTCACGCTGCAATACTGGGGACTCGCCAGCGGTGCGCTCGGCGTGTGGCCCGGTACCGGGACGAACCTCGTCACGGGGGGTAGTCCGCGCTATCAGATCTACCGCACCGCCGACGATGCCTTCCTTGCAGCGGCACCCCTGGAAGACAAGTTCTGGGAAGCCTTCGTCGGGATCATCGGACTCGACGTCTCTACGCTTTCCCGGATGCCGCCATCCGCCGCCGTCGAGGCGATCGCGACCGCGATCGCCGCGCACACCGCCGCCTACTGGGAAGACCGATTCGCGGGTCGGGATGTCTGTGTGACTCGCGTGGTTGACCTGCGCGACGCCCTGCATACCGCGCACTTCCAGGAACGCGGCCTTTTCAAGTATGCCGTCGTCGCACCGGATGGTACCGAAGTATCCGCTCTGCCCGTCCCCCTGAACGAGGAATTCCGTCACGCCTGCCGCGTGCGGCGTGCACCGGTACTGGGCGAACATAACAGTCTGCTGGAAAGGCATTCCGCATCATGACATCCATACGCACAGTCGGCATCGTCGGCGCAGGCGCCATGGGCCGCGGCATCGCGCAGATCGCGGCGCAGGCTGGCCTGACTGTCAAACTGCACGATCAGGACCCGATCGCGATCGAAGCCGCGCGTCAATACCTACGGGAAACCTTTGAACGGCTGACGGAAAAAGGAAAGATCAATGCCGCGGACGGTGTGGCCGCGCTTGCCCGCGTCATGCCGTGCGAAGCGATTGAGGCACTTGGCGACTGCGAGGTGGTGATCGAGGCGATCGTGGAGCGGCTGGAGGTCAAACGCGAGCTGGTCTCAAGGCTGGAGACGATCCTGGGTCAGGACGCGGTCATTGCCTCGAACACGTCGTCGTTGTCCATTACGGCCATCGCCGCCATAGCCCGATATCCCGGGCGTATTGCCGGTTTCCACTTCTTCAATCCGGTCCCACTGATGAAGGTCGTGGAGGTGGTCGATGGGCAATCGGGCGATCCGGAAACCGGCGACCGCCTGATGGCCCTGGCTCGCCACCTCGGCCATGTACCCGTACGCTGCAAGGACATGCCGGGATTCATCGTGAACCATGCCGGCCGGGGGATGAATATCGAGGGGCTGAAGGTGGCGCAGGAAGGCGTCGCGGGATTCCCCGATATCGACGACATTATGCGCGAGCAGGCCGGCTTCCGCATGGGCCCATTCGAGTTGATGGATCTGACGGGCCTGGACGTGTCGCATCCCGTCATGGAATCGATCTACAACCAGTTCTACCAGGAAGCGCGCTACCGGCCATCTCCCCTCACGGCATTGCGCCATGCCGGCCGCCTGTTCGGCCGCAAGACTGGCGCAGGATTCTATGCCTACCCTAATGGACAGAAATCCACGCCTGCCGCGCAAGTCGCGCCGGCAACTCGGCCGCGCAGCGTCTGGGTAAGCCGCGTGAGTGCGCGCGGCCATGCCAGGACCGTGCAACTGCTGGGGACGCTGGGTGTCTTCCCGGAGACGGGATCGCGTCCGTCGCCAGATGCCCTGATCCTGGTCACGCCGCTGGGGTTGGATGCCACCACGGCCGCGCTGGCCGAAGGCCTGGACGCAACCCGTGTCGTGGCGCTGGACACCTTGCTTCCCTTGGAAGTCGGCAGGCGCCGTACGCTCATGACGACGCCGATGACGGGCGCGGCGGTACGCGAGGCCGCCCACGGACTGTTTGCTGCCGATGGCACGCCCGTTACCGTTGTCCGCGACTCCGCCGGCTTCGTCGCGCAACGGATCCTCGCCTGCATCGTCAACATCGCCTGTGACATGGCACAGCAGCGCATCGGTACACCAGCGGACATCGATCTGGCCGTGAGGCTCGGGCTGGGATATCCACAGGGACCGCTCGGACTGGGAGATACCGTCGGCGCTGGCGAGATCCTCGAAGTACTGCGCAATCTGAACAACCTGACCGGCGACATGCGTTATCGACCCAGTCCGTGGCTGTGGCGTCGGGCTGGGCTGGGGCTGTCGCTGCTGACGCAGGAAAACTGAGACACAGGCACGGCCTACTGGCGGAAACATCTTCCCGGCGCACCGGGGCAACCACATCTTGTTATTGGGAAAGACCATGAACGACTGCTACGCCGCATATACACGATTGAAATTCGACAGGCCGCATCCCCGCGTTCTACGTATCACGCTTGCGTCGCCCATGAAGATGGGCGCGATGGACGCGACCATGCACGGCGAAGTTTCGCGCATATGGAAGGACGCCGATGCCGATCCGACCGTCTCGGCCATTATCCTCACTGGCGAGGGCCGCACTTTCTCGGCCGGTGGCGATCTGAACCACGAGCGCAAGGCCGCGGAGGAGTATGCGTTACGCCTGCAGGCCATGAAGGAGGCTCGCGACATCGTCTACGGAATGATCAATTGTTCCAAGCCGATCATCACCGCCGCCCGGGGTTGGGCGGTCGGCGCCGGTCTGGCATGCGTGATCCTGGCGGATATATCCATCGCATCGAAGGATGCCCGCTTTTCGGACGGACACCTGAAGATCGGCGTAGCCGCGGGTGATCACGCCACCATCATATGGCCGCTCTTGTGCGGCATGGCGAAGGCTAAATACTACCTGCTGACGGCGGAGAGCTTCTCCGGCGAGGAAGCCGAGCGCATGAACCTGATATCGATGGCGCTCGAAGATGCCGAGGTGGAAGCCAAAGCGGTGGAGATCGCATCAAGACTGGCCGACGGCGCGCCGGGCGCGGTTCGCTGGACCAAGTACGCCCTGAACAACTGGCTGCGGCAGGCGGGTCCGATATTCGACGCTTCACTGGCGATGGAATTCATTGGCATGGCGGGGCCCGAAGGCAAGGAAGGCATGGATGCGTTCCTGCAGAAGCGGCCCGCTCAATTTCCACAAGATACGCCGTTCTAAACCCCTGGCATCTGCAATCGCGACCACGAAAAAACATGAGATCGTTGATTATGTCTACGCTCGGCTTGATGGCGGCCCTCACACTCGAAACCACCGATGTAGCGGCGCAAGGACCCGGGGAGAAGTATGGCGAAGGTATCGCAACTATCGTCGCCTTGCGCCAGCAATCGCTTATCGGCACTCGGGATTTCATCGACCGACGCACGGCGTTCGAAAAGCTGATGGCGCGATTCCCTGTGCCGGAGGGCGCCACGATACGCACCGTGGACGCCGACGGCGTGCCCGGGAAGTGGATAGCGCCCGACGACGGCGGCCAGGCGGCCACGCGCGGCGTAATCCTATACCTGCATGGCGGAGGCTTCTATAGCGGGTCCAGTGATAGTCATCGCGTGCTGGCGACCACTTTGGCGAAGGCAGCCGACGCGGACGTACTACTCGTCGACTACCGCCGCCTGCCCGAAGCGGTCTATCCGGCCCAGATCGATGATGCGGTAACCAGCTATGAATGGCTGCGGAAACAGGGCTATCCGGCCTCACGCATCGCGCTGGCCGGCGAATCAGCGGGCGGCAATCTGGTGCTCGAACTCGCTTTGCGCCTGCGAGGAGCGAATCAGCCCTTGCCGTCATCGATGGTGGCCATGAGCCCCATCATGGACCTGACCGCGTCGGGAGCCTCAACCCGCACGAATGCCGCGCGCGATCCGGTATTGCAACGCGATGGGCTGCTGAATGTCACTCAGGTGTATATGCACGGCAAGGACCCACGCAATCCCGACGCGTCGCCCATGTTTGCCGATCTCCATGGATTACCTCCCCTGCTTTTGCAGGTCGGAGCGGGGGAACTGCTGCTCGACGATAGCCTAGGTCTGGCGGGGGCTGCCGCGCGGGACGACGTCCCGGTAACCGTCCAGGTGTGGCCCGGAATGGTGCATCAGTGGCAGCTGTTTCCAGGCGTCGTGCCCGACGCCCGTCGGGCTCTCGGCGACTGTGCGGAGTTCATCAAAGCACACATGGCGGTCGCCAGGAGCGATCGCTGATCCACAGATGCCAGTCTGCATTGCCGTCGACTTCTGCCGTCAAGTTGGCCCGATCAACCGCAACGGTGCGTTCCACCGGGGTGATTCCCCGGATCAATTCAATAAGGAGGTGACACGATGTCCAGCGAGATGTACAGGAAGGGAATGGAGAAACGTAGGTCGATACTGGGCGATGCCTATGTCAACGCCGCAGTCGACCGGCCGAACCAGTGGAATAAACCGTTCCAGGAAATGATCACCGAGGCTGTCTGGGGACATGTCTGGTCGCGTCCGGGTCTCGATGACAGAACGCGAAACTTGATCAATGTCGCTTTGATGATCGCGCTCGACCGTCCCAATGAGTTGCGCCTGTACATCAAGGCGCGGCACAACACGGGCGCAACACTGCAGGAGATCGCCGAAGTCGTACATCACGCCACCGTCTATTGCGGTGTGCCCGCAGGACTGGAAGCCTTCAAGGAGCTCGAGAAAGCACTCGCGGAGGAGGACGGCCTATGAACCCCGAAGCGGGACAACACGCCAACGAAAGTCGGACCGCACTGATCACGGGCGCCGCGAGTGGTATCGGCAGAGCGCTCGTCCTGGGCCTGCTCGCAGATCAATATCGCATCGTCGCGGTGGATCTCGATCGCGATGGCCTTGACCAGCTACGTGTGGCGGCGGGTAGGCAAGCGTCCTCTTTGCATCCAATTGTCGCGGATCTCGCGGACTTCGATCCCGCAGCCATCGCCCAAACCGCATGCGATCGTTTCGGTCACGTCGATATTCTCATCAACAACGCAGGAGTCGGACAGGCGCAGATCCGGCCCGACTATCACGTCAATCCACCGAAATTCTACGAAGTCGGCCCCGAACACTGGAACCGCGCAATAGCCGTGAACGCGACGGCCGTCTTTCTCCTCAGCCGTTCGCTCGTGCCCGGCATGACGCAGCGCGGCTGGGGACGCGTCATCAATATCACAACCAGCCTTGGCACCATGCTTAGGGGAGGCTACGCCCCTTACGGCCCCAGCAAGGCATCGGCGGAGGCGCTCAGCGCCGTCATGGCGGAAGACCTCAAGGAAACCGGTGTAACGGTAAACGTCGTAACGCCGGGCGGCGTGGTGAACACTGCACTGATTCCCGATCAGGCACCTTTCTCCCGCGACACGCTGGTCCAACCCACGATCATGCTCCCGCCGGTGCGATGGCTGTGTTCACGGGCCTCGGATGGCTTCACCGGCCAGCGCTACCTCGGAATCAATTGGGACGCTCGAGCGGAACCCGGGATCGTTGCCGGTCAGGCCGGTGCCCCCATTGGTTGGAAATCGATCGCCACGCTCCCGGTTATTCCTCATAAAGGTTAAGACATGGACTTGAGCCTAAGGTCGAAAGTCGCAATGGTAACCGGCGGTTCCAAAGGAATCGGGCTCGCCTGCGCAGCCGTTCTGCGTAGCGAAGGTGCCCAGGTTGCAATCGTATCGCGCTCCACCGACAGCCTGGCTCGGGCCGCAGCGCTCCTGGGCGACGATGTGCTTTGCCTTGCCGCCGACCTGCGCAACGAGAGCGAGGCTGCCCGTGTCGTTGCTGAATGCGAGGGCGCCCTGGGCCCGATCGATGTTTTAGTCAACTGCGCCGGCGCCGCGAACCGCTGTTCCCCCTTTGAATTGAGTCCCGGCAGATGGAGGGAGGCACTCGATGCGAAGTTCTTCTCCTATATCAATGTCATCGACCCGATCCTCGCCAGAATGGCCGACCGAGGCACGGGGGTCATTGTCAACGTCATCGGTGCTGGCGGGAAGCGTGCATCGCCCACGCATTTGGCGGGCGGTGCCGCCAATGCCGCATTGATGTTGGCGACGGCCGGCCTGGCGTCTGCCTACGGCCCGAAGGGCGTACGCGTCGTTGGCATCAATCCGGGAATGGTGGAAACCGACCGTGTTGGCGAAGGACTCGCTGCGGACGCCGCCCTTCGGGGCAAGGATGTGGCCACGTTGCAAGCGGAACGGATCGCTGCAATTCCGCTCGGTCGGCTGGGCCGACCGGAAGAAGTCGCGACCTTGGTGGCTTTTCTCGCATCGCCGTTATCCGCCTATATGTCCGGATCCAATATCACGATGGACGGCGCGCTAAGTGCCTTCATCGTCTAGGAAACACCGCATGAACTGCGAAATGATATCCCTCGCTTTTCCACCCGGGGCGCTGAAGGCTGCCATGCCGGATGTGCGGTCCGCGACTAAGGAAGACCCCCATCTCCGCGGCATATTCACGACCGACTTCGGCAACATCAACGAAGTGAAGTTGCTGCGGATCCTGGATGGCGCGACCGATCCGGAGGCGGACCCACAAGACCCGCGCCTCATGAAGCGTCTCGGCGACACTGGTGCCACGCTCAGCGCCGATCGCTACAGGCTGGCGCCATTCAGCCCGATCCCGCTGCCTGACGTCCACGGCAATGTATATGAGCTGCGCGAATACGTTGTCCAGGCAGGAAAGCTGGATGAAGTCATCGAGGCGTGGCGTTTGCCCTTCATATGGAGAGCGCAGCTTTCTACTGCCATCGTGGTGATGCACTCCACATCCGGTAAACAACTCAAGTTTGCGCAGATATGGGCGTACCGGAATTACGCCCATCGCGCACTGGTAAGGAAGGCGGCAGCGGAAACCGGGCGCTGGCCGCCACCTGGCGGCGCCGACCGATGGCTGAGTCAAACCACCATCGCACTGCTGCCCGACCCGGAATCGCCATTGCGTTAAGCGGCCAGTTCGGCGCGCAGCGGCTTCCAGCCGCCATTCATCCAAAAAAAACAGGAGACAAAAGTCATGCGAATGAAGGACAAGGTGATTCTGATCACCGGCGGGGCGTCCGGCATAGGCGCCGCCGCCGTAAAGCTATTCTGCAGCGAAGGCGGCCGCGTCGCCGTCGCGGATATCAACGACGATAGCGGGATGGCTGTCTGCCAGGAGGTCACCGAACACGGCGGCGAGGCGCAGTTCATCTCTTGCGACATGACAGACGAGGGCGCGGTCAAGCAATGCGTAAACGAAGTACGTTCCCGCTTCGGCAGATTGGACATTCTTTATAACAACATCGGAGGCTCTACTCCCGCGGATGGGCCGGTGACCTCGGTGGAGCTTGGCGAATTCTGGCGCGCGATGCGTCTGGACGTTTTCTCCACGATTCTTGCGTCGCGCCATGCCATCCCATTGATTCACACCTCTGGCGGCGGCGCCATAGTAAACACAACTTCCTATACCGCCATGGTGGGCGTGGCTGGCCGCGACTGCTATACGGCTGCAAAAGGAGCCATTATTTCCCTTACCCGTTCGATGGCCGTGGAGTATGCCCCGTCGAACATACGAGTCAACGCCGTATCCCCGGGCGCGGTAGACACCGAAAGGCTGCGGAGGTTCCTGGAGAACAATCCGGATCATCCCACGTTCGACCCCCGCAATCGACATCGACGACCCCAGGTCGCTTCCCACATGATGGGTATTGTCCAACCCGAGGATGTCGCACATGCCGCGTTGTTCCTGGCCTCGGAAGAAGCGGCTCGCATCACCGGCACCATCCTGTCCGTGGACAGTGGCGCCACGGCTTGGTAACGGAGAGACGAATGAAACGACGCAGCCTCTTGGGCATTGCAATGCTCGGTCTATGCTCGGCCGCCGGTACCGTCCGCGCCGATAGTCCCCAATATCCGGATCGCCCCATCCGCCTTGTGCTCGGCTTTCCACCAGGCGGATCTTCCGATGTGGTGGCCCGGTTGCTGGCGAAGCATCTGACAGAACAAATGAAGGTGGCGGTGGTCGTGGAGAACAAACCCGGGGCGGGGGCGAGCATCGCTGCAATGGAAGTGGCTCGATCCCGGCCGGATGGCTATACGTTGTTGTACGCCACCTCCTCGGTAGTACTGACGCCGTCGCTCCACAAGGTACCGCCCTTCAACCCGATTACGGATTTTGAAGCGATTTCTCTGGTCGCCACCGCGCCATTGGTTATGGTGGTGAATCCCGCCTTCCCGGCGAAAGATGTAAGCGAGTTCATCGCTTACGCCAGGAGTCATCGCGGCATGCCCTACGCAACGACGGGCATCGGAATAAACTCCCACCTCGCTGGCGCGCAGTTTGACCGTGCCTTTTCGCTGGGAATGACGCCGGTTTCGTATCGCGGCGGCGCGCCTGCCATGACGGACGTAGCCGGGGGGCACGTCAGCATGATGTTCAACGTAATCACGGACACCCTGCCTCAGATCAAGGCTGGAAAAGTACGAGCGCTTGCGGTGCTTTCCGCCACGCGATCGCCGTCTCTTCCGGATGTACCCACGCTTGCGGAAGCGACATCCCACGCTGGCCTGGAGGTCGGTGCATGGCATGCCATTCTCGGCCCCAAGGGGATGCCCTCCGACGTCGTCGCCCGGCTTCAACGGGAAATCGGCATCGCAGTCAATGATCCATCCTTCAAGGCGCGACTCGCCGATCTCGGAAGCGAAAGCTTGCCGGGTGACAGCACTGTGGCTGCCTCATACATGAAGGCGGAATATGAAAAATGGGGCAAGCTGATCCACAACCTTAAAATCAGTGCGGACTGACTAGGGTTGTCTTGCCACGTGCCCAATCCTGGGCCTGGCGAAGTTGTAGTGGCGAAGAAGGCGTGCGGACAGCTCCTTAAGGGCTGAGCGGACACTCCGGCTACATGGATCGAGCGGGCGATCCCGCTATCTGCCGCTACAGCGTTTGGGGAATGCCGTCTCCATTCGGTCAGGTAGCGGGCAATGGAGTCAGAACAGAGGGGACGTTTTGGGGGCGCATGCTACGATCCCCTCTGACTTAATAGGATGGAGAGAAGAATGAGCGCACGTGAGATTGATGGTTGGACTGTGTATAGCGGCGCTTTCCAGTCGGGTGAAATCCCCGCAATTGCAGACATCACGACACAGAAAGAAGGCGAGCCTGATTCGGGCCGATTCTATCGAGTAATCACGGATCAGACGTTCATGCAGCTTAGCGACGCGAAGACCGCCGCTGATGCGGTTGTCGATCGCATCGAATCCGTCGATGCAAACGGGGTGCCTTACCCGCTGACCTACTAAGGTCTGGATTTTCCGGACGGCGGTTACTCTGCGCCGGTGTCTTCTTCAGCGTACCTCTCGTGGTCGCTATCGCGCCGTGACGCTGAGTCGCCAGAACCGCCGTCAGGGCCTGTATATAACCCCGCGCAGCGCGCCGAGGACATCGACCATAACGGTCTTGTGCAATCCCGTCAGATCGGCGCGAAATCGGCCCAGAACAGTTGGTCGTTGCCCACGTCGACTACGTCCTGGCGCATAAACGTCAGGTGGCCGGTGTCGGCGATATGGAAGGTGACGAAGCCGGCTGCGCATTCGACGATGCGGCCGTCGTCATGCTTATAGCGGCCGGTCTGGCGCAAGGCCGCGACGAGCGCCTTGCCGTCGGGAGCAAGCGCAAGGCAGCGGGCGTGCAGGCCATTCAGCGCCAAGCGCTGCATTTCCCGCGGCTCGCCGGTCCGGACGTCGAGGTGGAAGACGACGATGCTGTTTTCTCCGCAAGGCGCTGCGTTGCCTGAGCCATCCGGCACCGGATGCGCGCGGTTGACTACGTAGGCGTATCGGCCGGTGGGGTGGATCGCGATGGCGCCGCCGAGTTGAGGGCGCCTTATCTTCTCGGGCTTATCCAGCAGACCGACGTCCCAACTGGGTTGCGGCTCGATGAGGCCCTCCCTATAACGGAATGCCGCCAGACGATTCTGGCGCTCCAGCACCGCGTACAACATGTGTCCTTGCGGTTGGAAAGCGCAGTTGCGCGGGCCGAAACCGAAGCCGGCATTCGGCGCGACTACCTGTACGCACGCAAGCGTCTGGCCTTCGTCTCGCAGTACTCGCAACGAACCTGGATTCTCCTCGCTGGCCGTGCTTGCGTCGTCGCCGCGGCAGGTCAGGAGCAAGTCCGGGCTGCCGGGCATCGGGATGACCTGATGCGGGAAGTGCCCGACTCGTTCCGCACCTTCCGCCAACAGCCGCCACGGCGGCACCAGGCCGCCATTATCGTCCAGATCATGGACGGTCACAGCCGCGGGACGGTTATAGGCAAGGGCGACGCGATTGCGCCCCATGTCCACCGACGCATGCAGCGGGCGGTACGGCAGCGCCACCGGTTCCGCAACGATGTGCATACCGGTATCGCCCAACGACACCTGGACCAGGCAGTGACGGTCCCCTGGGACAGCAACGCCGCCATTGCTGCATGCGACGTAAGCGACCGGCCGGCCCGGAGGGAAGCAGGCGTATTGGACGGCAAGCGGGAGCTCCAAGCGGCCCTGCTCGACGAACCCCTCGTCACCCAGACGGTAGCGAAAAAGGCTGCGACCTATGGATGCCAACAGAACTGGACCCGCTTCCAGGCCATGACCGACGAGTTGTTCCTGTCCCATGCACGCTCACCGTTCAGTTCAACCGGATACCCGAATCCTGAATGCTACGGTCCCAGACCGGCGTTTCCTTGTGGACTATGTCCCGTAGTTCGTCGGCATTCTTCAGCACCAGGTCCACGCGCTGTTCGTCGAAATGCCGGACCAACCCAGGATCGCGCAGTGCCTCCCGGGCGTCGGATGATGACCGGCTCCCGTGGCGAACGCAACGCGTTACGGCTGGCGTAACATCGCGCGCTGGAGACAGACAACAGAAAGATGGAGGACCGTATGGCGAAACGCCACGCACCCACCGCACCGGCGCAGCCGCCCAGGCAGGCGACTCTTAAAGGACCCGCCGACATCACCCCGCCCCCCGGCCAGGAGCATGTACACGCCGTCGTCCGCGCCATGTCCCTGCTCAAGGCCTTCGACGGCGGCGATGAAGTGTTCCTCTCCCTGACCGAACTCGCCCGCCGCACGGGTATGCACAAGCCTACCGCGCTGCGGCTGGCGCGCACTCTGGCGCTGTCCCGCTTCATGGTGCAGCGCGAAGACGGTGCGTGGCGGCTCGGGCCGGCCGCCGGCTGGATAGGCTCCCGCTACCAGGCGCAGTTCGACGTGGGTTCGGTCATCGAACCCATCCTGCGCAAGCTCTCCCTGGAGACGGGCGAGAGCGCCTCGTTCTATGTGCACGAGGGCAATCTGCGCAGTTGCCTGATGCGCTGCGACGGCCCGAATGCGCGCCCCGACCATCCCCGGTCGGGGGAGCTGCTGCCCCTGGATCTTGGCGCCCCTGGGCGGACCATCCTCGCCGCGCTGGGCGAGCCGGGCGATCTCTATGAACGCATCCGGCGCCAGGGCTATCACTGGGCGCGCGCCGAGCGCTCCACCGGGGCGGCCGCGGTGGCAGCGGCGGTGCGAGGCGCGCACGGCACGGTGCTCGGCGCTATCAGCACCTCCGGTCCGGTGGAGCGGTTGACGCCCGCCGTCCTGCGCAAACTGGCGCCCACGACGGTGGATGCCGCCAAGCGGCTGGGCGTGGCGCTGGGCGCCGTTCCGGCGACCGCCTTGCGAGCGACCTGGCATCCCTGATGTTACGCAGGGCGTAACGAATTGCCGGCATGGGCCGGTGTGTTTTCCAATGTGCCCCTTCCTGCAGGGTTGCAGAGGTTATACGAAACGCCCATGACGACGACTCCACCGCGCCAACAGCTCGGGCCCGCGCCCAACGCCCGGCGCCATATTCCTCCCGCGCTGCGCGGCATTCTTTCCCTCGGCGACCTTGAAGCGGCCGCGCAACGGGTGCTGCCGCGGCCGATCTTCGGCTATCTGCAGGGCGGGGTCGAGGACAACGTCACCTTGCAGGCCAATCTCGCGGCCTTCCGGAAATGGATGTTCCGCACCTCCGTGCTGGTGGATGTGTCGGCGCGGGAACAAGGGCGGACCTTGATGGGGCATTCATACCAGGCGCCGTTCGGGATCGCCCCCATGGGCCTCTGCGCGATGTTCGCGTTCGACGGCGATGTCGCCATGGCGCGCGCGGCCGAAGCGGCAGGGATCCCTTACGTACTGAGCGGCGCGTCGCTGACCCGCATGGAACGGGTTGCGCAGGCGGCGCCGACCTGCGGCTGGTTCCAGGCCTATATCCCGGGGGACCAGACGCACATCGAAGGGTTGCTCCAGCGCGTGGAAAAGGCCGGCTTCAAGACCTTGGTCATTACCGTCGATACGGCCACGCTGGCGAATCGCGAGAACAATGTGCGGGTGGGCTTCACCACGCCTTTGCGGCCGGGGTTGCGGTTGGCCTGGGATGGCTTGCTTCGTCCGCGTTGGTTGCTGGGCACCCTGGGGCGCACGCTTGCCAGGCACGGCATGCCGCATTTCGAGAATGCCGGCGCGGGAAGAGGCGTGCCCATCATCTCGCGCAGCGTGGTGCGCCAGTTCGGCTTGCGCGATCACTTGAACTGGGAACACCTGGCGCTGATACGCCGGCAATGGCGCGGCAAGCTGGTGGTAAAGGGGTTGATCTCCGCCACCGACGTCATGCGGGCGGAGCAGGCGGGCGCGGATGGCGTGATCCTGTCCAACCACGGTGGCCGCCAGCTCGACGGCACCGCGCCGCCGCTGGTGGTGCTGCCTGAAGCGGTCAAGGCCAAGGGCCGCATGGCCTTGATGCTGGATAGCGGCATCAGGCGCGGCACGGATGTCCTAAAGGCGCTGGCGCAGGGCGCGGACCACGTCTTCGTGGGACGGCCGATGGCCTATGCCGCCGCGGTCGGCGGGCAGGCAGGCGTTGCCCATGCCATCACCCTTCTGCGCGACGAGATCCATCGCGACATGGCTTTGCTGGGCATCGGCAATCTTGACCAACTCTGTGCGGATCACCTCATTGCAACTTAGCTCGATGCGTCGAGGCAACCGTTTTCAAAACTCATTAAACCGGAGACAAATGATGAACTTTCATGCTTACCGCCGCAACCTGTTCGCTGCAGCCATCGCCGCCAACCTGCTCGCGCATCCGCTGGTCGGCTGGGCCCAGCACGCCGACTATCCCAACCGCCCGGTCAGGGTGATCGTGCCCTTCGTGCCGGGCGGCAATGCCGACAGCAGCGCGCGCATCTTCGCCGAGGCGTACGGCAAGCAGCTGGGCCAATCCTTCATCGTGGAAAACAAGGGCGGCGCCGGCGGGATGATCGGCGCTACCCAGATGGTCCGTGCCGCGCCTGACGGCTATACCATCATGATCGGCACCACCGCCCCCATCGTTGCCAGCTGGCAACTGGCCGCCAAGGCAGCCAGCTACAGCCTGAACGACATGAAGCCGGTGGCCTTGCTGACGCAGGTTCCAGGCGTGATCGTGACCAAGGCGGACTCGCCGCTGAAGTCCTATGCGGACTTGGTGGCATATGCGAAGGCCCATCCCGGCACGTTGAAGTTCGGCCAACCGGGCAATGGCACGGCGGGTCACGTCAACATCCTGCAGATGCAGAAGGCACTGTCCCAGCAGTTCATCATCGCGGCCTACAAGGGTGCGGGACCGGCGGTGCAGGATTTGTTGGGTGGCCAGCTGGACGCCGTGGCGACGGACCTGCCATCGGCGTTGCAGCTGATCAAGGCAGGCCAGTTGCGCGCCTTGTCCGTGGTCTTCCCTCAGCGGGTGGCGTCCCTGCCTGACGTCCCCACCATGGCGGAACTGAAGCAGCCCGAAGTCGATATCGCGCCGTTCACGGCGACCATGGCCCCGAGGGATGTGCCGCCGGCGGTGGTAGCGCGCCTGGTCGGCGCCAGCAATGCCGCGCTGGACGATCCCACGGTCCGCAAGCGCATCGAGGATATCGGCGGCGTGCCGGCCAGGATGAGCGAAGCGGATTTCGGCAAGTTCCTGGATCGCCAGGTCGAAACGTATCGCGCGCTCATCGCGTCGGGGCTTTTGACGGCAGAATGACCCGGCTTGGCGCGGAGCGGCCGGCGCGCCGCTCCGGCGTCCAGGCAATCGCCTCAAAGCCTAGCGCGTTGCGACCATCAGCAGCAGAATGAACCAGACCAGCAGCAAGCCCCCGCAGGCCCAGCGCCACATGCCGATGCCGCGCCAGGTAGCGGTCCAGAACGACGACTGCCTGGCGGCAGCGCCCGCCCGCTTGAGCGCCGCACGTGCCGCTTCGGTGGCGCGTATTCCGTAGAGATAGGCCCCCGTCAGCGACAGGCTGGTCAACATCAGCCCAAAAACAAACCATAGCCAGCGCACGGGCCACCCGCCGAACGTCCCGAAGTGCAGCGGATCCGCCATCTCGGCGATGCGCTGGTGCGCGCTCATTTCCGTGCCGGCATTGCGGCCGAGGACCTCGCCGGTACCCATATCCACGGCGACCGCATTGGCGCGCTCGCGCAGCAGCCAACCTTCCGCCAGGCCTTCGACCAACAGCGTTTTCCCGTTCGGCGCCAGGGGGACATTGGTCACTTGCAGCGCCGGCCAGACGTCGCGCGCGGCGGATACCGCACGGTCGATGTCCCCGGCGGTAGGCGTTGCATGTATCGCCTGTCCCTTGATTTGCGCGATTGCGGGGGGAAGCGGGGCCTTGCCACCCAATGACTCGATCAGGTACCACATGCCCGTCGCGCCGATCACTGCCATGAAGCCCAGGCTCCAGACGCCAATCAACCGATGTACGTCTCCCCAGGTCAGGCGAGGCTTGCCCTTGCGTGGCCAGACGAAAAAGCCTCGCCACCACCGTTTGTAGATGAAGAGGCTGCTTACCAGCGTCAGCAGCAGCGGAACCGACAGCGCCGCCACCAGCGGCAGGCCATAGGAAATGGGCAGCATCAACCTGCGGTGGGTGTCACGCAGCCAGCGCTGGGCACTCCACCACGTGGACTCGCCCGTTACCTGGCCCGTATAGGGATCCACCCAGACGCGCAGGAGTTCGCCGTCCGGCTTGCGCATCAGCGCCTGCGCGGCGAAGCGCTCCGCGTGCGGCGCGCTCAGGCTGCGCAGCCGCAGATCGGGATGGGCCTGTTGCGCGGCGGCGACCATTTCACCCCAGCTGGCCTGCCCTTCCTGCGGGGTCACGCGCATGGCCGGCTCGATCACCCAATCGATCTCGGTGGCGATCACGGCCAGGGTTCCCGTACAGAAAATGAAGCTCAGAAGGATGCAGAGCTTGAGCCCGATCCAGCTGTGCACGTCGAACCAAAGGCGGCGTCCGGTCGTGCGCGACCGCGTTTCAGGCATACGCACGGCAGGCGGTTCGATGAATCGTGAAGGAGAGGTCATGGGCGAGAGAAGGTTGACTTGAGTGCCAGCAACGCAACCCGCGAGTCCGATGCCGCTGCCTCAGTCGGATTCTAATTTAAAATGCGCCTGTGAACCATTATCATTTACGATCTGGCCGCTAAAACACCCTGCGCTGGCGGGGGTTTTAGAGGGATGGCAATGGGTGGTAGCGGGCCGGTTCCGTCCGGACAATGCGCCCCTGAACCGCACGGCCACCGACACCACATCCCATCTGGGCGGATGGCCGCATCACGATGTCGATGTCGATGTCGATGTCGGCTTACCGGTATTGACCACCGCCTTCAAGCACGCAAACCCCAACACGCCGGCAACCAGCGAAGCCAGCAAAATCGCCATCTTCGATGCATTGACGACCTCGGCACTTCCAGGGAATGCGAGATTGGCGATGAAGATCGACATCGTGAAGCCGATGCCGCCGAGCACGCCGGCGCCCGCCACGTGACGCCATGCGATATCGGCCGGCAGGCGGCACAGGCCGAAAGCCACCGCCGCGAAGCTGAATAGAAGGATGCCGACGGGCTTGCCCACGACGAGGCCCAGGATGATCCCCAAGCTGTTCGAACTCAGCAGTTCGGACGCCCACCCGGCGCCGATCACGATACCCGTGTTCGCCAGCGCGAAGATCGGCAGGATCAGGAAGGTGACCGGCTTGTGCAATGCATGCTCGAGGCGATGCGAAGGGGATTTCGCGTCGTCCTGCCTGGCCGAGTAAGGGATGGCGAAGGCCAGCAGGACCCCGGCGATGGTCGCATGCACGCCTGACTTCAGCATCAGGAACCACATCAGCGCGCCGCCGAGCAGATACGGCAGCAATGCCATTACCCGCATCAGGCGGTTCATGGCAAGCAGGCCGGCGAATACGGCAAGGGCGCCGAGCAGGTAGGGCACCGACAGATTGGCCGTATAGAAGACCCCTATCACGATGATGGCGCAGAGGTCGTCGATCACCGCGAGCGCGGTCAGGAAGATCTTCAGCGACGCGGGCACGCGGTCGCCGAGCAGCGCCAGCACGCCGAGCGCAAAGGCAATGTCCGTGGCCATGGGAATGCCCGCGCCGGCCTGCATGGGAGTGCCGCCGTTGAATGCAAGATGGATCAACGCCGGAACGGCGATGCCACCGACGGCGGCCAGCATGGGCAACAAGGCGTTCTTCAGGTCCGACAACTCGCCGTTATAAAGCTCGCGCTCCAGCTCCAGCCCGATAAGCAGAAAAAAGACCGCCATCAGCGCATCGTTGATCCAATGCTCGATGCTCAGGCCCGCCAGCCGGAAATGCCACATCTCCAGGTATGTGGCTCCCATCGCCGAGTTCGCGATGACAAGCGACGTCATCGTGCACACGATCAGCACAATGCCGCCGGCCTTGCCCGATGCGATGAATTCTTTGAATGTGTCGGAGAGGCGTCGTTCAAGGAACATTACGCGCCTCCCGGAATGGATGGATCGGCGAAAGTGGAAATACCGGTAATAGCGAAGGTGACGTTCATAACGGCCGCAACGTAGCCGCGTGGCGGCCCGACCAGCGCGAATCCTGTCATGCCACGGCGGCACGATCACCCTTGGCCGGCATTGTAGAACACACCGCGCGGGTCGACGGCCCCGCCCTGTCGCGCACCGGTCGAAAGCAGCTCGCTGTGGCCTGGGCGGAACGCCGTGACGATAACCCGACAAGCCCGATGACGCGCCGTAGTGCATAAGCCGGTGCATGCCGCACCGCCCACGTGCATGCGCGCATCTGGCCCTAACGCCGCTGCAAACTGGCTCTATGGCCGGCCCGCCATACATGCAACGCTTCTGCCTACCGTCATCGGAACGAGAGGAGCCAAGCACCATGACCACCGCCGTCGACACCGCAATGCTGGAAGCCTTCAGCGCGGCCTGGAACCGGCACGACCTGCCGGCATTGATGTCTTTCATGCATAAGGATTGTGTCTTCGAGACCGCGGCGGGCCCGCTGGCATGCGGCGCACGCCATCAAGGCCACGACAGCGTGGCACGCGCATTCGCTTCGGCCTGGCAGAACGTCCCGGACGCGCAGTGGGAGAACGGTCGCCACTGGGTCAGCGGAGACCGCGGCGTGTCCGAGTGGACATTCACCGGCACGGCCGCCGACGGCTCCCGTATCGAAGTCGACGGCGTCGACCTGTTCACGTTCCGGGACGGCAAGATCCTGGTCAAGAACGTGTTTCGAAAAACCCGCACCGCACCCGTGCCCGCCTGAATAGCCGCCTCTGCAGGATTCGACATGGATATGCCAGCGCGCCCGGCTACCGGCCAACCCTACAACCCCACTTACGACCCTTTGGTGTCCCCCGGTCCTGGCAATAATCAGGACTACGCGCCGACCTACTGGGTCGGTACGGCCGGCTCCCCGCCGGACGACGACGGCCCGATCGATGGCGACCGCGACGTCGATGTCGCGGTGATCGGCTCGGGCTTCACCGGACTCGCGACCGCGCTGTTCCTGGCCAGGGAACACGGCATCAAAGCCGCCGTGCTCGAAGCCAACCGCCTGGCCTGGGGTTGCACCAGCCGCAACGGAGGCCAGGGCCAGAACGCCAGCGGACGCCTATACCGTTCGCAATGGATCGAACGCTGGGGCAAGGACGTGGCCCGGCGCCTGGATACCGAGATCCGGACAGGCTTCGCTACGTTCAGCGATCTGGTCGCCCGGATAGACTGCGATGCGCAACCGGGAGGCCACCTGTACATCGCCCATAGGGCGAAGAAGATGGCGTTCCTGCGCAACGAATGCAAGGTCATGCGCGAGCAGTTCGGCTACGACACCCACATGCTAAGCCGCGAGGACGTGCACGGCCGCTATGTGCGCGACGAAGAAGCCCACGGCGCGCTCCATGAGCCGGACGGCATCAGCGTGCACCCCTTGAAGCTCGCCTACGGCTACATGCGCATGGCACGCGAATACGGCGCGACGCTGCACCCTGCCAGCGGGGTCACGGCATGGCGAACGGAGGGAGGCCGGCATCTGCTGCGCACGCCGGGCGGCGTGGTCCGCGCCCGCGCCGTCGCCGTGGCGACCGGGGCCTATACCGCCGCCAGCCTGCACCCGAGCCTGGCGGGACGCTACTACCCTGTCCTGTCCAACAGCCTGGTGACGCGCCCGCTCACCGACGATGAACTGGCGCGCACCCACTTCCTGACGCACGAGGCCATCACGGACACCCGCACGTTGCGTTTCTACTACCGGCTGCTGCCGGATCGCCGCGTGCAGATCGGCAGCCGAAGCGCCGTCACCGGCGCCGACGCCCAGCACGAACGCCACGAACAATTGCTGATCAACGGCCTGGGCCGCAAGTTCCCGGCACTGCGCGGCATCGACATCGACTATTCCTGGTGGGGCTGGGTCGATGTCAGCCACGACATGATGCCGCGCATCACCCAGCCCGACCCGGGCCAGAACGTGTACTACGCACTGGGCTACGGCGGCAACGGCGTCAGCTTCTCCGCGCATGCCGGTCGCCGCATGGCCGAGCGCATCGCCGGACGCACGGACGCCGCCTTCGCGCTGCCCATCTACGACAGCCCCCTGCCTGTGCACGCACTGGCGCCGTTTCGTCGCCTGGGACAGGCTCTGCTGTACCGCTGGTATTACCTCAAGGACGAAATCCTCTGACACGCGGAACCGATATCGATATGAACAATTCGCTGATTCCCCAAGGCGCGCGGCTATTCCGTTTCATCGTGATTTCCGATACGCACATCAACCAGTCCGAAGATCGGGCCGCCGCCTTCTTCAAGTTGAACAGCCTGGCCAACGGGTCCTTGCACTATCCGCCACATGTGCGGGGCAGGAGCGAAGCGAGTCATTACGAAAATATCGACGATCCCGCCTAGTCCCGCCTGATCGCGAAATTGCTCCATGCCTGCGTGACAGGCATGATTTCCAGCTTATTGATATTGATGTGCGCCGGGCGGTTCAGCACCCAGAACACCGTCTCCGCGATATCGTCCGGCTGCAGCGGATGAGCATCGCGGTAGACCGCGTCGTATTTGGACTGGTCTCCGGCAAAGCGTACCAGCGAAAACTCGCTTTCGCTGAGGCCCGGCTCGATGTTGGTGACCCGCACGCCAGTACCCAGCAGGTCGCACCGCAGGTTCAGCGAGAACTGCCTGACGAAGGCCTTGCCCGCCCCGTAGACATGGCTGCCAGGATAAGGCCAGTTTCCGGCGACCGAGCCCAGATTCACGATGCCCGCGCCAGCGCCGTATTCGATCAGCCGCGGCAGCAGCAGCCGCGTGGCATAGAGCACTCCCTTGATGTTGGTGTCGACCATGACGTCCCAGTCATCCAACGAACACTCCTGGGCCGGTGAGGTTCCCAACGCCAGGCCGGCGTTATTGACCAGCGCGCGCACGCGCCCCATTTCCGCCGGCAGCGACTCGATGGCGCCGCGCACGCTTTCGCGGTCGCGCACGTCCATTTCCACCGCGTGTACATTCGGGCCGAGTTCATCGCCCAGCGCCCGCAGCCGGTCCGCGCGCCGGCCGGTGGCGATCACGTTCCAGCCGCGGCCGGCAAAGCAGCGGGCCATGGCGGCGCCGAATCCGGACGTCGCGCCGGTGATGAAGACGGTATCTTGCTTTCCCTTCGTTTGCATCGAATGCTTCCTTACGCCACCAGGACGCTGTACAGCCCGATCGAGGCCAGCGCCAGCAGCAACCATTGGACGAATATCACCACCCGTTCTGCGGCAACGCGGGCAAACAGGATTTCGCCCAACCACAATCCAGCGTAGGTACAGGGCAGCAGCAACAGCACCCGTAGCGGCGTTTCGGCGCCAAGGTTGCCCGTGGCCGCCAGTGCCGCGACGCTGACGAGGTCGATAGCGCCGAAGACAACCACCAGCGTGGCGCGCATGCGGTCGGGACGTGTCCCCGCATGGGCCATCCAGGCCGCCACCAGCGGCCCCCCCACGGAGAAAGCGGCGAGCAGCGCGCCCGTGGCGCCGCCGACCACCCAGGCACCGGACACCCCGCCGCCGACGGGCAGGCGCACGCGCGCCAGGCCAAGTACCGCCAGCACGCCGATCAGCACATAGACCGCGATCGTCATCGCATGGCTGTCGAAACGCGTCAGGCCGAACAACCCGGCCGGCACGCCGCACAACGCCGCCATCAGAAGGGGACGCGAGAGCTGCCAGTCCACGCGCCGCCAGCACTTGGGCAGCAGCGCAAGGCTGGCGCACACCTCCAGGCACAACACAGCGGGAACAGCCTCGCGCACGGGCAACAGGAAGGCCAGCCCGACGACGGACAGGGCGGCGAAGCCGAAGCCCGTCAGGCCCCGCACGACTCCCGCGGCGAAAACAATCGCGCTGGCGGCTGCCAGCAACTCCGTGGTACTCATATTCCGGTCGTATCCTTTCAGGCCTCGGCCAGCAACTGCACGCCGGGAAGCCCCGCCGCGGCAGGATGCGCTGGGCGATATGCTCCACCGGCAAGGTGTCGTCCTGCGCCACCTGGCCATACTCGAAAGGATACCGGTAGTCCCGCCAGTGTCGCGGCTTGACGATGGCGCGCAGTCTGGACGGATGTTGGAAGCCACGCAAGCTCGAAGATCCAGAAACGGATCCCGTCCTCCGCCATAGCCATAACGTCCATCGCCGTCACGCGGTACCCGCCGTGTCCCGCTCCAGGAAACGGCGCACGCGGTCGGTCGACGGGCGTGTGAAAAACGTATCGGGGTCGGACTTTTCGATCAGTTTTCCTTGGTCGAGAAAGACCACCTGGTCGGAAACCGCGCGGGCGAAGTCCATCTCGTGGGTAACCACCATCATGGTGTAGCCCTCGGTCGACAGGTCGCGCATGACCGCCAGCACCTCGCCGACGCGTTCCGGGTCCAGCGCCGAGGTGGGCTCGTCGAACAGCAGTACTTCCGGCTCGATGGCCAGGACGCGCGCGATGGCCACGCGCTGTTTCTGGCCACCGGACAACGTGTGCGGATATTGACCGGCCTTTTCGGCCATGCCCACCTTTTCCAACAAGGCCATGGCACGCTGGCGCACCTGCGCCTTGGGCAGGCGCTGCACGTGCACCGGCACTTCCGTGACGTTCTGCAGCACCGTCAGGTGCGGCCACAGGTTGAAACTCTGGAAGACCATGCCGGTGCGCGCGCGCAGCGCCGCCAGTTCGCGTGGCCGCAGCGGCCGCCCGGTGCCGGCGTCCACGCCCATGCGCACGCCGGCGATATGAATCTCTCCGCGATCCGGCTGCTCCAGCCAGTTCACGCAGCGGAGCAGCGTGGATTTTCCCGAGCCCGACGCGCCCAGGATGCTGACGACCTCGCCCTTCTGCACGGTCAGGTCGATATCGCGCAAGACTTCATAGCCATCGAAGCTCTTGGAGAGATTGCGAATGGAAACCGCCGGAATTTCACCCATTTTCGAATCCTCGCCGCGCGCCCAGCCGCCGTACCGCCCTGACCAGGGCCTCTATGCCGATCGCCAGCAACCAGTAAAGGGCAACAGCGACAATGAAAGCTTCCAACGGAATAAAGTACCGCGCCTGCACGGCATTCGCCGCGGCTGTCAGCTCGGGCACCGTAATAATGCTCAAGAAGGAAGTGTCCTTCAGGCACAGGATCAACTGGTTGCCCAGGATACCGCGCGTGCTCAACGTAAGCTGCGGCAGTACGATGCGCAGGAAGGCCTTGCCGCGACGGTATCCATGCGCATAGGCCGCCTCCAGCGATCCCGGCGGCATCACCAGGCGAGCGCCCCGCAGGATCTCGGCAAAGTACGCTCCGTGGTAGATCGCCAGACCGACCAGCCCCGCGTCCCAGGCACGCAGGCGCACGCCCAGGGTCGGCAGTCCGTAGTACAGCAAGTACACGAAGATCAGAAAGGGCATCATGCGCAGCCCGTCGATCCCGGAACGCAGCACGCGCCGCCACGGGTTATCGCGGCCTTCCAACAGATAAAGCATCGCGCAACCCAGAATAAAGGCGATCGCGCATGCCGTGGCCGCCAGCATCACGGTATTGGCGAAGCCGGCGGCGAAAGCGCCGCGCGCCTCCCAGATGATCCGCCAATGAGTCTGCCCGTCGTTCATTCCGCCGCCCTTTCCTCTACATCGCCAAACGGCGTGCGCGGCGCTCGGCCAGCGCCTGCAGGCGCACCAACAACGCAATCAAAACCATATAAATGACGGCGGCAGCCAGGATCGGCGGCAAAGGCTCGTAGGTCACCGCCGCGATGCGGTTGGTGACACGGGTCAGGTCCACCAACCCGATGATGGCGATCGCGGGCGTGCTCTTGACCAGCGAAGACATCTCGTTGACCAGCCCGGGCATACTGCTTACCACCATCTGCGGCAACATGATGCGCCGGAACATCAGCGAGGGCGTCATGCCGCAGGCCAGGGCCGCCTCTTTCTGTTCCCGCGAGAAACCCGCGAAGGCCGATCGCCAGATCTCGGCATTGAAGGCCGACGTATTGATGGTCAACGTCAGGATGGCCGCGGTTTCACGGCTCACGCCCAGATTGACCGCCGCCAGACCGATGAACACGAACAGTGCCAGCGTCACCATCGGCGTGGCGCGGGCCAGGCTGATCCAGGTGGCGAGCAACTGATCCAGCACGGGGATGCGCGCCAGCCGCAACAAGGCCAGCCCCAATCCCAGGATCACCCCGATGGAGATGGAGACGGCGGAGATCCATGCCGTCACCCAGGCTCCTTCGAACAGCATGCGCCAGGCTTGCGCGTCCACGCTCGCTCCTGCCTATTCCATGCCCGCGAGCTTGTGGAACTGGTCCACGCTGGTAATCGGCACGGTGGGCAGATCGGGAAAGCTTTCACCGAACCACTTCTTCTGCAGCTCGGCAAGGCGGCCGCTCTGGCGGATCTGGTCCATGAACCCGGTCATGAATTTCAGCAGCTCAGGATTACCTTTGGGAATCGGCCACGCGGCGAACCCGTTCCCCGACACCGCGACGCCCTTCACGAACACCTTGGGACGCGACTTCACCAGGTCGTTCACGGAGATGACGGCATTGATGACGTAGTCCAGCCGCCCATTGGCCAGATCGGCATAGGCCTCGGGATAGGATTGGTATTGCACGACCTCGCCCAGCTTGCCGTTGGTCTTCGCGAGCATCTTCTCCAGCTCCGGCAAGCGCGCCAGCAAGGCGCTCCCCGCCTGTACCCCCACGGTCTTGCCGCTCAGGCTGGCGACGTCGCCGAGCCGGTTGTCGCCCGCGCGTTTCACGTAGTAGTGCTGGGCCGAGGCGAATGGCGGCGTGAAATCGAACGTTTTCAAGCGGTCGTCCGTGACCAGCGCGCCGGTGAAAGCCAGGTCGTACTGCCCCGCCGAAACGGCGGCCAGCAGGCCCGTCCACGGCAGAATGTCCTGCTGCACCTTGAATTTGGTCGCGTATTTGCGCAGGTCTTCGAGCAGGTCGGCATGAAAGCCCGCCGCCTTGCCGTCGACGATGAAGTTGAAGGGCGCGTAATCGTCTTCCGTCGCGACCTTCATGGTGCCCCGCTTCTCGATGTCCGCCAGATCCGCGCGTGCATTCAGGGACACCGCAAACAGGCAGGCGGCAAGGGCGCAAGCCGCGCGGGCCAAGGCACGCCGGCGAACGCCGCCCCCGACTGCGGCCAGGGCCGCTTCAGAAGTGCTATGCATGGAATTCCCCTTTTTCGTCATTGGACTTCGTGTCCGGCCTCCGGGCTCGCCGTTGCCGAACGGCCGTGGACCAGCGTAACCATCTTATGGGCAGCTACCGGGTGTCCCATAGGACAGTTGCGTGCAAGCCATGGGCCAGATACACCGCGACCAAAACTGGCATGGTCGTTGCTTCATTTCATCCGTGGAGTGCAGCCTGGCCTGCTGGCTGACGAGGCACCACTTCGGAGGCTTCGATGATCGATCATTACTTCCATCTCGATCTGCAGCACACGCGCGGCCTGCAGGAGCAGCTCCGCGAAGCGCTGCTGGACGCCATCCTCAAAGGCACCTTTCCCGCGGACGAACCCCTGCCCTCGTGCCGCGACCTGGGCCGGCAGATCGGGGTATCGCGCAATACCGTCGCGGTCGTGTACGAGAGCCTGGTCGAAAAGGGTTTCCTGCAAAGCCGTCCGCGCAGCGGCTACTACCTGCATGACGACTATCGCGACGGCGGCAGGTCAGCGGAGCCTGCCGTGATCCGCCATGGCGCATCCATTCCCGGCCTCGTGCCGACCCATGCACCGTCCTGGAGCAGCCGGCTGCGCCTGTCGTCCCAGATGCGCCAGGGCGTGCTTCGCCCCAGCAACTGGCGCGACTATGACTACCCGTTCGCCTATGGACAGGCCGATACGCACCGTTTTCCCATCGCGGCGTGGCGCCGCGCCAGCCGCGCCATCCTGGAACCCGGGCACAGCGCCGCCTGGCTCAACGACGCGGTGGACCAGGACGACCCGGAGCTGATCGCGCAGTTGCGTACGCGCGTGCTGCCCAAGCGCGGCATCCATGCTTCGGCCGACGAGATCCTGGTCACGTTGGGATCGCAGAACGCCCTCTATCTGCTGGCCGCGCTGCTGATGGGGCCTGGCGTGCGCGTGGGTATCGAAAATCCGGGCTTCCGCGACGCCTGGAATGTGTTCGAGCTGCAGAACGCGGACGTATCGCTGCACGCCGTCGACAATGAAGGCATCGTGCTCGACGAACGCCTGGCTCAATGCGGCTACATTTACGTCACCCCAAGCCACCAGGTGCCGACCGGGGTCACCATGAGCCCATCGCGGCGCCAGGCGCTGTGGCGGCAGGTCCTCCGCTACGACCAGATTCTTATCGAGGACGACTACGAGGCCGACCTCGACCTCTCCAGCCATCCGCCACCGGCCCTGAAGGCCGCCGACGGTCAAGGCCGCGTGATCTATCTCAGCAGTTTTTCCAAATGCCTGGCGCCGGGATTGCGCTTGGGCTACCTGGTCGCTGACGAAGAACTCATCCGCGAATTGCGCGCGCTGCGCCGGCTGATCTGCCGCCATGCTCCCCTGAACAACCAGCGGGTGCTCGCGCGTTTCCTTGCCCAGGGCGACTACGACGCTCACCTGCGCCGCTACCGGGTCGAACACGCGCGCAAGCACGAAAAGTTATGCCAGGCGATCGAGCGTCATCTGCCGGATTGCAATTATGCGCAGGCCAACGGGGCCGGCGCCATCTGGCTGGACGCGCCGCCGTCGACCAGTACCCAGAAACTCGCCTGGGCGGCCTCGCGCCGCAGCGTCCTCATCGAACCGGGCTTCCCCAATTTTTTCGACGCCGAACCATCCGATCGCCATTTCCGCCTGGGATTCACGGCGATCGGTATGGAACGCATAGAACCCGGCATCGCCCTGCTTGCCGATACGCTCGCTCGTATCTGAATCGGTTGAAAGGGGCAATCCCCTGGACCTGGGCGGCCGGATTCAGTGCGCCGCCGCCGGCACTTCCTTGATGACCTGCCGCAAGGCCGTGGCAAAGCGGCGGGCGGTCGTGGACAGCGGGCTGTTTGCCGCATGAAGTAGCTGAATCTTGTGAGGCAGGACGGGATCCGTTGGGCGCAGGACGAAGTCGCGCTGGAAGTCGGGGTGATATCCAAAGGACTCGATCAACGCGACGCCCACGCCCTGCCGGACCAGCGCCAGGGCCTCGGGCGTGGCGCGGATTTCGATGTCGGGTTGCAAGGGGCTCTCGCCCGAGTTCATGAAACGCGCGGCCAGGCGGCCGAAAGGTGTCTCGGCTTCGTACCCGATCAATAAATGCCCGCGCAGATCCTCCGCGCGGATGCGCGTGCGGGACGCCAGCGGATGCCCGTGCGGGATCGCACAACCCAGCCACCCTTCGCCTATTTCTTCGGCGGTGACGTTGGTATTGGCGGGCGGCGACATGGATGCAATGCCGAAGTCCGCATGGCCCAGCAGGATATGCGGCAACAGCATGTCGAACGCCAGCGGCCGATAACGTATCGTCGTGCCGGGATACTTCTCCCGAAACCGCTGGATGGTGCGGGGAATCAGCCACTCGCTGAAGCTGGGGCTGCTTACCAGGCTCAGCGTTCCCGTCGCACCCGCCCCCAAGCCCGTGGCCAGGGCATTGAATCGCCCGACATGATCGAAGATGCGCTCGCACTCGGCGAACAGGCGCCGTGCCTCCGGCGTCGGCTGCAGGCGCCCCTTCACCCGCACGAACAAGGGATACCGCAAGCGATTCTCCGCCGACGCCAGGATGCGGCTGATGGCCGGCTGGGTGACGAACAGCATGCGTCCCGCCTCGCTTAGCGAGCCGGTCAGCATCACCGCGTGAAAGACCTCGATCTGCCGCAGGCTCAGCGCGGCACCCTGGCGAGCTTGTCCAGCCATAGGGAAATGGAAGCGGATAACGGTCCGAGATTGTAGAGCCCGCGGGGAGTGCCCTGGCCAGGCGGGCGATGCTTGCGCCCGCCCGCGGCACCCGGCCGGCCGGCGCGCCAGATCGAAGCCACGGGTGTGGGCCGGCCATCACACCCGCATGCGGATTTGCTCAGGTCCTATAACAAAAAGCACACCCGGGTTTTCCCGGGACCCTGCAATCTTCGAAAAAATCCGATTATTTATCAATGATTTATAGATCATCAACCACGGAATTGCTGCATTGCACCAGGGCTAACCCTTACATTTACAGGGGTTGGGCGAGGCGCCATTCTTCATGGCGATAACGCAAGAAACGCTCATCAGGAACCCCTTCATGTCCCGCACTGTCACCGTCGCCGCTGCCCAGTTGGGTCCCATCCAGAAGTCGGAAGGCCGCGACGTCGCCGTAGGCCGCATGTTGCGCCTGCTTGACCGCGCCCATCAGCGTGGCGCCGAAGTCGTCGTGTTCCCCGAACTGGCGCTGACCACGTTCTTCCCGCGTTGGTACACGGAGGATCTGAACGAGGCCGACCACTGGTACGAACAAACCCTGCCCTCCGCGGCGACCCAGCCGCTGTTCGATGCGATCCGCCGCTATGGGCTGACGATCTACCTGGGCTACGCGGAAATCGCGCACGAAGCGGACGAGCAGGGCGTGGTGCGCAAACGCCGCTTCAACACCGCCGTCATCATCGCGCCCAATGGCGAGGTCATCCTCAAGTACCGCAAGGTCCATCTGCCCGGCCATGCCGAATTCGCCACGCACCGCAAGGTGCAGCATCTGGAGAAGCGTTATTTCGAGGTGGGCAACCTGGGCTTCCCCGTCGTGCGCGCCCCGGTCGGCAAGGCTGGCCTGGAAGTGAATTTGGGCATGCTGATCTGCAACGACCGCCGCTGGCCGGAAGCGTGGCGCGTGCTGGGCCTGCAGCAGGTCGAACTGGTCCTCCTGGGCTACAACACACCGGCCGTGAATCAGGACAATCGCGGCTTCGAGGCGCACCACCTGCGCGTGCTGCACTCGCAGCTCGCCATACAGTCCGGCTGCTACCAGAACGCCTGCTTCGGCGTGGCGGTGGCCAAGGCCGGCAAGGAAGACGGCTTCGAACTCTTCGGCCACTCCATCATCGTCAACCCGCAAGGCGAGATCATCGCCATGGCGACCACGTGGGATGACGAACTGATCGTCGCGGACTGCAATCTGGATATGTGCGAGCTGGGACGCTCCACGGTCTTCAACTTCGAGAAGCATCGCCGGCCCGAGGCCTACGGTCGCATCGTGGAGCAGGTCGGCAGCAGCGCGCCGCCCGTGTGGAAACCGACCAAGGACTGAGGGCAGGACGACATCCCCACGTGCGCCGTCGCGCATGAAGACAAAGGCCCAAGCCGCGTACCCATCATCAAGCGCTTCACCGAACATGAATCTGACCGCCCTTCCCGCCACCATCGAACACGAAATGCTCGGCACCCTGCGCGTGCCCGGCTACGAGGACGTGCTGGCCGCTGCTGACCGCATCGGACCCTACGTCCGCCGTACCCCGCTGCTGCGCTCGCCCAAGCTGGACGAGCTGGCGGGCGCGCCGGTCTGGCTGAAGCTGGAGAGCCTGCAAGTGACGGGGTCCTTCAAGGCCCGCGGCGCCTTCAACGCCCTGCTCAACCTGGACCCGGCGCAGCGCGCCCGCGGCGTCGTCGCCTATTCGACCGGCAACCATGGCCAGGCCGTCGCGTGGGCCGCGCGCACGCTCGGCATTCCAGCCACCATCGTCATGCCGGAGGATGCGCCGGCTAACAAGGTAGAGAAGGCTCGCCGCCACGGTGCTCAGGTCGTGCAGTACGACCGCGAGCGCGAGAGTCGCGAAACCATAGGCATGCGCCTGCTGGAAGAAACCGGCGCGACGCTGGTGCCGCCGGGCGATCATCCGGACGTGCTGGCCGCGCAAGGGACGCTGGCGCTGGAAGCGCTGCGCGATCTGCCGCCGGACGCATTGGAAAACCTCGGCCTGTTCGCCACGCCTTGCGGCGGCGGCGGCATGGCCGCCGGCTGCGCGCTGGCCCTGCAGGCCTTGGCGCCGCAAGCCCGCCTGGTGGCCGCCGAGCCCGCCGGCTACGACGACACCGTGCGCTCGCTGGCCAGCGGCAAACGCGAGGCCAACGCGCCGGGCGCGAAGACGCTGTGCGACGCGCTGATGGCCGCCATTCCGGCCGAACTTCCCTACGCCATCAACGGCCGCCGCCTGGATGCCGCCGTGGCGGTGACCGACGCGCAAGTCGCCGCCGCCATCCGGTTCGCGCTGGAAGAGCTGCGCCTTGTAGTCGAGCCGGGCGGCGCCGTGGCGTTGGCTGCCTTGCTCGCCGGCCACATTTCCACCCAAGGCAAGGACACGCTCATCGTCCTGTCGGGCGGCAACATCGATCTGCCGCTGTTGACGCGCATCGCGCAGGAGGGCATTTGAACCCCGGTCTCCCGATCTAAGCCGTTTTTTTTCGCAGCACATTGTGTTTCACCGGCGTGCCATTCGTTGGGGGCGCGCCACCCAAAACTTCTATAACAGTCCAAGGAAAGAATTCACCATGCCGTCCTCGTACCTGCGTCGCATCGCGCGCGTCTTCACCGCCGGCTGCATCACCGCCGCCCTTCCCGTCGCCGCGCACGCCGCCTACCCGGAGCGCCCGGTCACCATCGTCGTACCGTTCAACACGGGCACCACGCCGGACATCGTGACCCGCCTGCTCGCGTCGGTCCTCAGCAAGGACACGGGCGGCAATTTCGTGGTGCAGAACAAGGTGGGCGCCTCGGGCATCATCGGCACCCAATACGTGGCCAACCAGCCGGCCGACGGCTATACCCTGGGCTTCGCCAACGTGGCGACGCTGGCCATCAACCAGTCGCTGTATGCCAAGCTGCCCTACGATGCCGACAAGCAGCTCGCGCCCGTCGCCCTGACCGGCTCCGTGCAGAACGTGCTGGCCGTGCGTCCCGGCCTGGGCGTGAAGAGCGTCAGCGAGCTGATCGCGCTGGGCAAGAAAGAGCCGGGCAAGCTGGTCTACTCCTCCGGCGGCAACGGCACCACGGGCCACCTGAGCGCCGCGATGTTCGCCACGATGGCGGGCGTGCAGATGATGCACGTGCCCTACAAGGGCGGGGTCGAGGCCGACCTGGCCGTGCTGCGCGGTGAAGCCGACCTGGTGTTCGATAACATCTCGTCGATCGCGACGTTCATGGACCAAGGCAAGGTCATTCCGCTGGCCGTGACCGGCGCGACGCGAGATCCCCTGCTGCCCAACCTGCCCACGCTGGACGAACTGGGCCTGAAAGGCTACCGTGCCGTAGCGTGGACAGGCTACGTGGCGCCCGCCGGTGTCGATCCCAAGATCCTGGACTGGCTGAACGCAGCCATCAATAAGGCCCTGGCCGAACCGGAAGTGCAGCAAAAGCTGAAGACCCTGGCCTACGTACCGATCATCAAGCCGCGTCAGGCGCTGTTCGATATCGCCCATGAAGAGCGCCCGACGTGGGCCAAGGTGATCAAGAACGCGAAAGTCAGCGTCGATTGATCGAGTCGCCGAAACCTTTCAATCGTCGGCATTCCAGTCCCGGCGGCGTTTTTTGTGGATAAATCCATGACCCGTGCAGCACAGCCTCATTACGACATCCTGATTCGCGGCGGCACGATCATCGATGGTTCCGGCGCGCCGCGCTATTCCGCCGACGTGGCCATTACGGGCCAGCGCATCGCGGCCATCGGCAACCTCGCCGCCGTCTCGGCGGACCAGGTTGTCGATGCCGCCGGAAAAATCGTCGCCCCGGGATTCATCGACTCCCACACGCATGACGACCGCTACCTGATCGTGGACCCCGGAATGCCGGCCAAGCTCAGCCAGGGCGTGACCACGGTCATCACCGGCAATTGCGGCCTGAGCCAGGCGCCCTGGTTGCCGGGCAAGCGCAAGGAAGTCCTCGCGCCCATCAATTTGCTAAGCACGGACACGGCCGACTTCCCCTACGCCACCTTCCGCGCCTACCTGGAAAAGCTGGACAACCATCCCGCCGCGGTCAACGCCGCATGCCTGGTCGGCCACACGTCGCTGCGCGCCGCCGCCATGGACGACCTGGACCGTCCGGCCAACGAGGCCGAGATCGCCCACATGCAGGAGCTGCTGCGCGAAGCGATGGAGGCCGGCGCGATCGGTTTGTCCACGGGCACGGCCTATCCCACCGCCATGCCGGCCACCACGGAAGAACTGATGGGCGTGGCGAAAGTGCTGCGGGATTACGGCGGCATCTACGCCAGCCACATCCGCGACGAAGCCGACCAGATCTTCGCCGCGCTGGACGAGGCCTTCGCGGTGGGTGCCGCGGGCCAGGCGCCCGTGCTGGTCTCTCACCACAAGCTGATCGGCCCCAGGAACCACGGCCGTTCCGTGCAGACGCTGGCCCACATCGCCGAAGCCGCGACACGCCAGCCGGTCCGGCTGGATGCCTACCCCTACGTCGCCGGCTCGACCATCCTGCGCAAGGACCGATTGGCCGTCTCCAGCCGCATCATCGTCACCAAGTCCGAAGCGCTGCCCCAATACGCGGGCTGGGACCTGGACAAGATCGCGGAAGACATGGGCGTAACGCAGGAAGCCGCGGTGGACGCCCTGCAGCCGGCCGGGGCGATCTACTTCATCATGGACGAGGCGGACGTCGAACGCATTCTTGCCTATCCCGGCACGATGATCGGGTCGGACGGCCTTCCGCACGATCCCGCGCCGCATCCTCGCCTGTGGGGAACATTCCCGCGCGTGCTGGGCTACTACTGCCGCGAGATGCAACTGTTTACGCTGGAAGAGGCCGTGCACAAAATGACCGGGATGACGGCCGGCTACTTTCGCCTGCCCGAGCGTGGCCTGCTGAAAACGGGGCACTATGCCGACATCGTGATCTTCGATGCCGAAACCATCGCCGACACCGCCACCTGGTCATCGCCGACGCGGCAGGCCAAGGGCATATCCTGCGTGTTCGTCAATGGTGTGCCGGCCTGGCGCGATGGCGCCAGCACGGGCTCACGCACCGGCGCCGTCGTGCGGCCGTAGCCGATGCGGCGGGATCGGATAGCACCGCGCCCGCTCAGCCCCCGCTCGATGCCTCGAACGCCAAGGCGATGTCCGCGGCGAATTTGCGCAAGGTCGGCACGTTACCGACCATTTGCTCGTAGTTCATACGGGCCGTCGGCGCCGATACGCACAAACCGATAAACGCATTGCTGCGCAGCGGAATGCGCACCCCCACGCCGACGACGCCCGCATTCCATTCTTCGTTGCAGGACGCCCAACCCTGGGCGCGGATCTCGTTGAAATGGGCGCGCAGGCGCGCTTCGCCGGTCAACGTCTTGTTGGTGAACTTGCGGCGGGTCGACGACCGGAACCACTGGGCCAACGCCTCTTCCGGCATATGCGCCAAATGCAGCTTGCCAATGGACGTGCAATGCAGCGGCCCCCGGTTGCCCTGCTCCAGATGCAGGCCGCCCGGCCGGCGGACCGCCGCGGCATCCACGCAGACCAGCTCGCCGTCCACCACCATGCTGATCTGCGCGAACTCCCCCAGCGAAATCGTCAAGGACTTCAAGAGGGCGTGCGGCTGATCCGCGTTCAGCGATGTCTGCACGGCGTCGATGCCAAGGCGCGTCAGCCGCGCCCCGGGCATGACGCGCTTGGACGAAAGATGACGCGCCAACACGTTGCGGTCGATCAGTTGGACGACCAGGCGATGCACGGTGGGCATCGCCAGCCCGGTCAGCTCCGCAATTTCCGTGACCGAAAGCGGGCGCCGGGAGGCGGCCACGGCCTCCATGATGATCAGTGTCTTATCTATCGGGGCGTCATCCATGGCGGCCATGCGGCTTTCCAAATTTGAGAAGAAAAATTCCGGATTCCGAGAAATCTGGCTTGTTGCGGGTAGGGGTCGAGCATAGCATCCACCCGGCGTCGAGACAGATCGGCGCGGCACATAATCCAAGGGGTTCAATCATGGTTCACAACGGCAACAACTCCCCGGGCGGCAACGCCATCCCGCCCCACGACAAGGCGCTGATCGCGAAGGCGGCGCGACGGCTCATTCCGCTGATCATGATCCTGTATGTAGTGGCCTACCTGGACCGGGTCAATATCTCTTTCGCGGCCCTGCAGATGAATGCCGACCTGGGGCTGTCCAATGCGGTCTATGGCTTCGGCGCCAGCATGTTCTTCATCAGCTACTTCCTGTTCGAGGTGCCCAGCAACCTGATCCTGGACAAGGTCGGCCCGCGCCGCTGGATCGCGCGCATCATGATCACCTGGGGCATCGTGTCCGCATGCATGGCCTTCGTGCAGGGCGAGAAGAGCTTTTATGTGCTGCGTTTCCTGCTGGGCGTGGCGGAAGCCGGCTTCTTCCCCGGCATCGTCATGTACATCAGTTATTGGTTTCCGAAGTCCTATCGGGCGCGCTTTACCAGCATTTTCATGATGTCGATTCCCGTATCGGGCTTGATCGGCAGCCCCATATCCGGCTACATCCTGGACGGCTTGAACGGCGTCGGCGGCCTGGCGGGCTGGAAATGGATGTTCATCATCGAGGCGCTGCCCGCCGTGGTGCTGGGCGTTGCCTGCCTTTGGCTTTTGACCGACCGGCCTTCCAAGGCAGCCTGGCTGACGCCGTCCGAACGCGAGCGCCTGGAGACGATCCTGGCCGAAGAGCGCCGCAACCTGGAGGCCGTACGGAAATACAAACTGTCCGAGGCGTTTACCTCGCCCGGCGTACTTCTGCTCGCCGGCATTCTGTTCTGCATCGTATTCGGCGTAACCGGTATTGCCTTTTTCCTGCCGCAGATCATCAAGAGCTTTGGCTACTCCAACACGGCGGTTGGGTTCCTGAGCGTGCTGCCTTTTCTGGCGGGGGTGTGCGCCATGTATCTGTGGGCGCGCCATTCCGACATGAAGGGCGAAAAGATACGCCACCTGGGCGCCGCCCTGGCGCTGGCCGGCGCGGGCTTCATCTTCACCACCTTCGTGCTGGGCAATCACACCGCGGCATTGATCGGGCTGATCGTCTCCGCGGCCGGTGTCTACGCGGCCAACACCATGCTGTGGACACTGCCCACCTCGTTGCTGACGGGTACGGCCGCCGCTGCCGCGGTAGCGCTGATCAACTCCCTGGCCAACCTGAGCGGCGTCATCGCGCCGCCGCTGCTGGGCTGGAGCCGCGACGTCACCGGAGGCTTCGCCGCCACGGGCGCCATCTTCGCGGGCTTCGTGATACTGGGCGCGCTGTTGACCTGGGCCTTCTCGCGAACCGAACTGGCCAGGGGCGAGCGCATCGACAAGGAGAAAGAACCTCATGCCATTGCAGCACATCGTCGTTCGGCCTGATGGGGACGCCCGCTTGGACCCCTACGGCGTGATCTTTCCGGTCACGCCGGGCGACGACCGCATACCGATACCTTTGGAGCACCCGGGCGCCGCCGGGCACGGCGTCTTCACGGCCACGGTGATACGCGCCCGCTCCAGCCAGGCGACCGGCTCGATCCGCGGCATGGAGCGGCACCCGCATTCCGTGCAGGCCTTCGTCCCGCTGAGCGCATACCGGCTCGTCGCCGTCACCGCGTCCGGCCGCGAGCCGCCCACCGAGCCGGGACAACTGGCCGTCCTCCATATCCCGGCGGGATGGGGGTTCGCCTGGCATCCAGGTGTGTGGCATACCGGCATGATGGGTGACGGCATGGATGCCGCGCTCGTCTCGATGGTCCGCCGCATTCCGGACGGTAGCGATACCGAGACCATCACCCTGCCCTTTTCCATCAACCCTGCGGAGCCGCACGCTCATGGCTAATAGCAATCGTCCGGTGCGCGATCTGACCGGATACGGAAAATCGACGCCCATCCCGAAATGGCCCGCGCAAGCGCGGGTAGCCGTCAATATCGTGATCAATGTCGAGGAAGGCTCCGAACCCTCGGTGCCCGACGGCGATGCCGACAGCGAGGTCGGGCTCATCGAGACCGGCGGACGCGCCTTCCCTGGCCGCGACCTCGGCGCCGAGTCGATGTTCGAGTACGGCAGCCGTGCGGGTTTCTGGCGGCTGTGGAAAATCCTGCAGCGCTACCGCGCGCCCGCCACATTCTTTGCCTGTTCGCTGGCGCTGGAGCGCAACCCCGCCATCGCCGCCGTCATTCGCGACGGCGTGGCGGCCGGCGACTACGATGTGTGCGGCCACGGCTTGCGCTGGGAACGTCACCAGACGCTGAGCGCCGAAGCCGAGACCCGCGCCATCCATACCGCCTACGACCGAATCGCCGCCCTTGCCGGGGCGCCTCCGGCCGGCTGGTATTGCCGCTACGCGCCCACGGTGCATACGCGGGAAATCGTGGCTGCCCATGGGGGCTTCCTGTACGACAGCGATGCCTATAACGACGACCTGCCCTATTGGGTAACGGCCAACGATCGGCCGCACCTGGTGGTGCCGTATACGCAGGTCATGAACGATGCCAAGTTCCTGCGCGGTGGGTTGAATACCGGCTCCGACTTCTTCGAAGTGCTGCGCGAGCAATTCGATGCGCTATGGGAGGAAGGCGCGACGGAGCCGAAGATGATGTCCATCGGCCTGCATTGCCGCGTCGCCGGGCACCCTTTCCGCGCCACGGCCCTGTCCCGCTTCCTCGCGCATATCGCCGCGCATCCCGATGTGTGGCTGTGCCGGCGCGTGGATATCGCCCGCCACTGGATGGAACACCATCCTTATCGGCCGCTTGGGGCTGCATAGGCCCTCGCCAGGGCGCGCTGGAAGCGGCTCGCGCACGTGCCGGACCGCGACCGCTTCCGGAATTTCCCGCGCTACAGATGCGTATCGACGCCGCTCATGATCCAGAGCACCTTGGCCTCGACATCGGAAGGGTTCGCCAACGAATGCTCGACATTGCTATTGAATTGAAAGCTGTCGCCCACGTCGAGCGTGGCGGTCACATCGCCTACCGATAACTGGACGCTGCCGGCGATTACGTATCCGGCCTTTTGCCCCCCGCCGACGAAAACGTCCTCTGTCGCGCTGCCCGGCGACATATCGATGAACATGACACGCAGATCGCCCGCCGGTTGCGGCGACAGCAGCTCCTTGACGAGGCCGGATTCCTTCAGCTCCATCATCGGCCGCTGGCCGCGGCGAAGCACGAAAGGCGGCGTGGCGGACGCATCGGCCTTGGGTTCGTCGAAAAATTGCCAGACACTGATGCCCAGGGCGCTGCGCAGCCGTTGCAGCGTCTTGATGGACGGGTTCGAATTGCCGCGCTCGATCTGGCTGATCATTCCTGCAGACACGCCGGACCGGGAGGCGAGCTCCAGCGTGGAGAAACCGCGGTCGCTGCGCAACGCCCGCAGCCGGTCGCCGAGCCGCTTGGCGTTTTCATCTTCCGCCCTGGACATATCCTTTGCCAATGAAGCACGAGCGTTGGTTTGGCGCGCCATGTTTTTCCGATTGCCGATACTGCCCCGTAAGCCAGATCGGTGGAACCGGTGGCCAGGAGCGCGTTCATTATATTAGTACATCGGTACGGACCGCACGCTCAATCCGCCACGGCGATTCGCATGCGTATGAAGCGGGCGCAACGCGGCTCAACAGGGGAAATCCGCTTCATAAGCGATCCAGGGTAAACGCCAGCGGGCCACGCATCCCTATTCGTTGTGTTCAACATAGTGAGGACCTATACTGCAATTTAGTGAACGCTTTTGAGGCGCGCACTCTTGCGCCATCCGCGCACCGTGACGCCTTGCACACCCCACCGGAGAAAAAATGTCGCTGCTCAAAACAATACGTACGACGGACCTTGGCGAAGGCACCCTATCCACGGCGGCGGCGGAAATCCTGCTGGAAGGATCCCCCAGCTTCACCACCTGGAATCAGGACGAAGCCAAGGATGGCAAGGTCCACACCGGCGTATGGCAAGCGACGCCTGGCACCACCAAATCCATCAAGGGCTCCAAGTATGAGTTCTGCCTGCTTCTGGAGGGCGCTGTCGAGCTCACGGAACAGGGGGGCGACACGGTTACCTATCGCGCCGGCGACAGCTTCGTGATGAAGCCCGGATTCATCGGCACGTGGAAGACCATCGAAACGCTGCGCAAAATCTATGTGATCGTGGAGTGAGCGCGATGACACAGGCTGACGGTTTCGATCCCGACTCTGTGCCGTTCGAGCGCGGGCATTACATTGGCGGCAAGGTGGTCGACGACGCTGGGGAGCATCTGACGGTTGCCCGCCCCTCCGACCTGATCCCGTACGCCGACCTGCCGCAGGGTACCGCGGATACGGTGGATCGCGCCGTCGCCAGCGCCAGGCATGCCCTGGACAGCAGCGGCTGGGGCAGGCAAGCGCCGCGCGAACGCGCACGGGCCATGCGCCGGTGGGCGGATCTGATTGAAAAGCACCAGGAAGAGCTGGGCAAGCTGGAAGCCCTGGGATCGACGCGCCCGATATCGCAGGCCGTCGGCGGCGATGTCGCCAGCGTGGCCGAAGGCATCCGTTTCTTCTCGGAGTGGGCCGACAAACTGGGCGGCGACGTCGCGGCAACGCGGTCGAATGACCTGGGCATGATCCTGTCCGAGCCTTACGGCGTGGTTGGCGCCATCACGCCATGGAACTTTCCGCTCAGCATGGCGAGCTGGAAGGCCGGACCGGCGCTGGCGGCCGGCAACGCGATCGTGCTCAAGCCTTCCGAGCTGACGCCCTTTTCCACCGTACGGCTGGCGCAGCTTGCCGTCGAAGCCGGCATACCGGCCGGCATTTTCAATGTGGTGCACGGCAGCGGCCCCGTCACCGGCGAGGCCATCAGCCGGCATCCCGGCATCGCCAAGGTGTCTTTTACAGGCTCGACCCGGACCGGCGTGGCCGTGATGAAGGCCGCCGCCGAAAGCGGCGTCAAGCCGGTCACCCTGGAATTGGGCGGCAAGAGCCCGCAACTGGTTTTCGCCGACGCGGACCTGGAGCGCGCAGCCGACTGCATCGCCGGTTCCATGTTGGCCAATGCGGGGCAAGCGTGCGTGGCGGGATCGCGCCTGATCGTCGAACGATCGGCCGAAGAGCCGCTGGTGCGCCTGCTGCGGCAGAAACTCGCGGGCGCTGCCGCCGGCCACACCTGGAAGGCATCCACCAACTACGCGCCTATCATCTCGGAGACGCAGGCACGCCGCATCGACCGGATCCTGCGGGACAGCCTCGCCCAGGGCGCCGAGTGCATCATCGGCGGGCAGCGCATCGACGGGTATGGCGGCGCCTACTATCAGCCTACCCTGCTGACCAACGTCGACGCCGCCACCGCCGCCGTGCGGGAGGAGATCTTCGGTCCCGTATTGACGATACAGGCCTTCGACACCGAGGAAGAAGGCCTGGCGTTGGCCGACCATCCGGAATACGGTTTGGCCGCCGGCGTCTACACGCGCGACCTGGGACGCGCCATGCGGGCGATGCGCGCCATACAGGCGGGCACGGTGTGGATCAACCGCTACTCCCGCACCTTGGACTTCATCCTGCCCACGGGGGGCTATAAAAGCTCCGGCATCGGCAAGGATCTTGGCCGGCAGGCAGTCGAACAGAACCTGCGGCACAAGACCGTACTGCTGAACATCGGCGCAGACATGCCCGCGCGTTGACGCAGCCGCCCCGCTGCCGCACCCAAACCACTTAGAACGGGCTACATGCCATGCCGATACAGGTCGATAGCGTCAAAGACAGTCCCTTGTTTCCCGAGCAGGTCGACGTTGTCGTCATCGGTGCCGGCATCATCGGGTCGTGCACCGCCTATGAACTCGCCCGCAAGGGTGTCTCGGTGGCCTTGATCGAAAAAGGCGTCGTTGCCGGCGAGCAATCCAGCCGCAACTGGGGCTGGGTGCGGCAACAGAATCGCGATCCGCATGAACTGGCGCTTGCGATGTACAGCCTGAAACGATGGGGCGAGCTGGCCGAGGAAACCGGCCGCGACCTGGGTTTCAGGCGCACCGGCATCCTGTACTGCGCGCGCGAACAGGCCGAGCTGGACAAATGGGAAAACTGGAGCAAGGCCGCGCGCGAGCAGGGTTTCCACAATGAGCTGCTGACCGCGGCGCAGGCGCGCGCCCGCATGCCGGGCACCGTTTCGGAATGGAAAGGCGCCATATGGTCGCCGACCGACGGCCGCGCCGAACCCAGCATGGCGGCGCCCGCGATCGTCGAGGGCGCCAAGGCGGCGGGTGCACTGGTGCATCAGCAATGCGCGGTTCGCGGGCTGGACATCGCCGGCGGCCGCGTGCAGGGCGTTTGGACCGAGCGCGGGCTGATCAAGGCGTCCCGCGTCGTGGCGGCCGGGGGAGCCTGGAATTCCCGCTTCTGCCGTCACCACAAGATCGATCTGCCTGTCGCCAACATCGGCGGCACGGCTTTCCGCACTCACGCGGCGCCCGATATCCTTACCGCGGGCAATGTCAGCGGCCCCGGCTTCGCGCTCAGGCGGCGCGTGGACGGCGGCTATACCGTGGCGCTGCCCGGGCACGGCACGCTGAACATCACGCCGCTGGGGCTCAGGCACGCCACCAAGTTCTACCAGATGTACCGGGCGAAACTGGCCAAGAAATTGAAGTACCGAATCAACAGCAGCTTCTGGAACGGCCCGGAAGCCGCCGGCACATGGCGCAATGACGGCCCCTCCCCCTTCGAAGCGATCCGCGTCCTGGACCCGGCGCCCGACCGCGACATCGTGAACACGGCACTGAGCAATATCGCCAGGGAGTTTCCCGCCTTGCGCGGCGTCAAGGTGGCGGCGGCCTGGGGAGCCATGATCGATACCGCGCCGGACCTGGTGCCCATCATCTCGAAGGTAGCCCAGTTGCCCGGACTGGTAATCGCGTCCGGATTCAGCGGACACGGCTTCGGCATAGGCCCGGGCGCGGGCCGCCTGGCCAGCGAGCTTGCCACCGATACGGCGCCATTCGTCGACCCGCATCCCTACCGGCTCGATCGCTTCAGCGACGGTTCGGCCATTCGGCGCCCAGAGATGATGTAGCGCCACGCGCCGCGGTCGGCCCGCGCCACCACCGCATGGCCGCGGCAGGCGGCATATATCAGAAATGTATGCCCCTGCGACAAACACCTATTTGACCCTCGCGGGGCCTGCTTTTAGTCTGCTGCCTGTGCCCGGATCAAGGGGAATCGCCGATGCCGACAGCGCATACGTTCGGGCACGCAAGCCTCTCAGAACGCATCATCACACAGCGGAGCATCTGTACCATGCATTACTCGCGTCGAAAATTCCTTGGCTCCATGGCAGCCACGCCGCTGGCCGCCGGCGGCCTTCTCGCGGCCCAGCGGGCGAGCGCGGCTGAGTCCTATCCGGCACGCCCCATCAAGCTGGTCGTACCTTTCGGCGCGGGCAGCAGCACGGATATCGCGGCGCGCACGTACGCCGAAGTGATCGGCAAACAGCTTTCCGCGGAATCGGTCTTCGTCGAGAACCGCGCCGGCGCCGGCGGCACGATCGGTGCCGGCGTGGTGGCTCGTTCCCCCGCCGATGGCTATAACCTGCTGTATAGCACCGCAACGACCTGGGCGATCGCGCCCTTCGTGTACCCCGATCTTTCCTACAGCCCTACCCGCGACTTCACGCCTATCGCCGTGAGCATCGCCGTGCCCACCGTACTGGTGGTAAGCGGTGACAGCGACATCAAGGACTTCAAGGATCTGGCGACGCGCGTCAAGGCGAACCCGCAAAAATACAGCTATGGATCGAATGGGATCGGCGCGCACAGCCACATCACGTGCAAGCTGCTGGCCAACCGGATGGGCGCGCCCGACGTCCTGCACGTCCCGTTCAAACAGGGCTCGCAGGGCGTTATGACGGAGATCATGGCGGGCAGGCTTACGTTCGCCGTGGATGCCTGGACAGTGGTCGGACCGCATATCCGGTCCGGACGCCTGCGTGGGCTGGCGACGATCGCAAAGGACAGACTGGCGGTCGCGCCGGATATCCCCACCGCCACCGAGCTACTGGGCCAGGAGTTCGACACAACGACCTGGAACGGACTGTGGGCACCCGCCGGTGTATCGGCCGATATCGTGAAGCGCCTGCATGATGCCATGGCGGCGGGCTACGCCATGCCCGCGCTCGTCAAGAAATTCGAAGAGCAAGGCACACCGCTGATGCCGAACATGTCGGTGGAGCAGGTCAACACCTTCATGAAAGACCAGATCGCGCGCTGGCAGGGTTTTGTGAAGGAAGCCGACCTGACCACGTGAGCCCAGGCCGCGCGGCCTGAGGCATGGGTCCACGTCCATGCCCGGGCGCCCTGTGCCGCCGAGGCGTCCGATGCTGGACAACAATGCCGGGAGGAGGCATCCGCCGCCCCCCGGCATTTGCTTTATGCCTTGCTTCCGCGTGCGCGCCCGATCGCACCGCGCAAGATTTCAAGCGCCTCCTCCGCCACATTCAGCGGCGTATTCAAAGGCGGCAGCAGGCGCACGGTGTCGCGGTACACCCCGCATTTGATGACCAGCAGCCCGCCGGCCCGGCATTCATCGATAACGGCTTGCGCAAACCCGGCGTCCGGCTTGAAGGGATCGCCGCCGGCGACGAACTCCAGCGCCAGCATCGGACCGACGCCTCGCACCGTGCCGACCTCCGCATACTGCGACGCCAGTTCGTCCAATCCCGCGCGCAGGGTAACGCCCAGCGCCCGGCCTTTTTCAAGCAGGTTTTCTTCTTCGAAAACGTCCAGCACCGCCAGTGCCGCCGCGCACGCCAGCGGATTGCCCGCATAGGTGCCGCCCAGGCCGCCCGGCGCCGGCGCATCCATGATGGCTGTCCTGCCGACCACGCCGGCAAGCGGCAGGCCGCCCGCCAGGCTCTTCGCGACAGTCACGAGGTCCGGTTGAATGCCCGCGGTCTGGAAGCCGAACATTTCGCCGGTGCGACCGAAGCCCGCCTGGATTTCGTCCAGTATCAGCACGATGCCGTGCTTTCTGGTCAATGCCTGCAGCGCCTGCAAGAACGCTTTGCCAGCCGGCAGAAAGCCGCCGTCGCCCTGGACGGGCTCGAGGATGATGGCCGCGACGCGATCGGGCGCAATCTGCGTCGCGAACAGCTCTTCCAGCGCCCTGATCGCATCGTCGCTGGAGAACCCGCGATAGGGATCGGGATAAGGCGTGTGATAGACATCGCCGGCCAGCGGCCCGAAGTTTTGCTTGTACGGCGCGCTCATGCCGGTCAAGGTAGAGCCCAGCAAGGTGCGGCCATGAAAGCCGCCGCGGAAGGCGACGATGCCCGGCACATTCCGATAGGCACGCGCGATCTTTACCGCGTTTTCCACCGCCTCGGCGCCCGTGGTCACCAACAAGGTCTTATAGGGCTCGCCGCCGCCGACCAGCGCATTCAGCCTGGCCGCCACGTCGACATAGCCGCCATAGCCGGCAACCTGGAATGCCGCGTGAGTCACGCGTTCCAGCTGGGCGCGCACCGCCGCCACCACCCTGGGGTGATTGTGGCCGACGTTCTGCACACCGATTCCGCCGACGAAATCGATATAGCGATTCCCTTCGACGTCCCAAAGGAGGGAACCGCTGGCTCTCGCGGCAAAAACCGGATGGGCCGTGACGACGCCATGAGGCACATGCGCCTCGCGTCTGGCACCCCAACCTGCATTGGTTGTAATCATAGTGATAGTCCTTGGTTCTTCATCGACAGCCCACAGGCCGCGGCTGGAGCGGATGCCTCGACAATGCCGACCTTCAGTCGAGCTGCCCCTGGCACAGATACTTGAGGTGCATGTATTCCTCCAATCCGTGCTGAGAACCCTCACGGCCGTAACCGGAATCCTTCACGCCGCCGAATGGCGCCGCCTCGGCGGCCACGGCGCCCTCGTTGATGCCGACCAGGCCCGACTCCAGCTGATCCGCCAGCCGCCAGATGCGCCGGACATCGCGCGAGTAGAAGTACGACGCCAAACCGAAAGGGGTGCCGTTGGCGGCCGCGACGACCTCGGCCTCGTCACGGAAGCGCGTAATCGGCGCGACCGGCCCGAAGGTTTCTTCGCACGAACACTCCATGTCGCCGACCACTTCCGTCAACACCGTCGGGGCGTAATAGTGCGCGCCCGCTTGACCATCCCGATTCACCCGCGCCCCGCCGGTTTTCACCTTCGCCCCGCGGCTCACCGCGTCGTTCACATGCCGCTCGATCTTATCGACCGCCCGCGCGTTGATCATCGGGCCGATCTGGGAGGCGGGATCCGTGGCCGGCCCGACAACGAGGGCCGCGACCCGGGCAGTCAGTTTCTCGACGAATTCGTCGTGGACGCCAGCTTGCACATAGATGCGATTGGGACTGACGCAGGTCTGGCCGCCATTGCGGAACTTCGCCGCCATCAGTCCATCCACCGCGGCATCGACGTCGGCGTCGTCGAACACGATGAAAGGCGCGTTACCGCCCAATTCCAGGGAGAGCTTCTTCAAGGTATCGGCGGAGCGGCGCGCCAGGTGCTTGCCTACCGGCGTCGAGCCGGTGAAGGTGATCTTGCGTACGCGGGCGTCATCCAGCCAGACGTCGACGACAGCGCCCGCATTTTCCCGCGATGCCGTCACGATGTTCAATACGCCCGGCGGCACGCCGGCCTGCTCGGCCAGCTTTACCAGCGCCAGCGACGTCAGCGGCGTGTCCTCGGCTGGTTTGCATACGACCGTACAACCCGCCGCCAGCGCCGGCGCGATCTTGCGCGCGATCATCGCCGCGGGGAAATTCCACGGCGTCACCGCCGCGACGACGCCAACGGGCTCGCGGACCGCGAACATACGGCGTCCCGGTACCGAGGCCGGGATGATATCGCCACCGGCACGGGTGGCTTCCTCGGCGAACCATTCGACATAGCTGGCCGCGTAGGCAACTTCGCCTTTGCCTTCGGCCAAGGGCTTGCCCTGTTCGCTGGAGATGAGACGACCGAGATCCTCGGTGTTCTCCACGATCAGGTCATTCCAGCGCTTGATGATCTGCGCGCGCTGCTTGGCCGGCACGCGGCGCCAACCCTGGAAAGCGGCGTGCGCCGCCTCCAGCGCTTCTCTGGCGTCCTCGGCGACGCTGTCGGGCACGTGTGCGAACGCTTCGCCCGTGGCGGGATCGGTCACCGCGAACGTGTTTCCACTTCGAGAAGCCGCCCAGCGGCCGTTAATGTAGTTTGCGTTTCGCAACAGCACAGCATTCTGAAAGGAGAATGGCATCGCACTTCCTGAAAGTACACGATAAGAGAGGCCTCGGCCTCTTGGCGGGAGACTACGAAACTCTATGGAAAAGCTCGATATCCGGTCAAATACCGCTTGATACGAACCCTATACAGCTTTGATATGCCCTTACTCGCAGCAACTGCGCAAACCGGCCGCGAACGACTTCGCCAACATGTTGACCGGGCTGTTCAGGGGATACACCAGATGGGTGGAGAATTCGATCCGCGGCAAGAACGGCCTGATGGCCACCCGGTCCGCATAGGCCCTGGTTACCAGGGGATTGGCGATGCTTACGCCCATGCCGCAAGAGACCATATGACATATCGCCGCGGCGAAGTGGGACTCGTAGGCCAGTATGCGCCGCTCTTCACCGTCGATCAGGCAGGCATCGTCGATCTGCTTGCGCGCGATATCGCTGGACTTCAGCGACAGGAATTTCTCGCCGACCAGATCGCGGGGCGTGATCGTCTTCTTGCGCTGGGCCAGCCGATGGTTAAGCGGCACAATCAGGACGCCGACGTTGCGCTGCAGCAGCTCCGACTCGACGCCGGTGGCGTTGAATATCTCCGAGGCCACCCCCACGTCGGCGTAACCGCTGGCGACCCACTGGCATACGGTAAGCGAATCGGTTACCTGCAGCGTGACGTCCACATCCGGGTATTGCTGTGCAAACACATGGATCGCCTCGGGCACCACGGCGATGGCCATGGACGGCACCGAGGCAAGGCGCAGCCGGCCGGCGCCCCGCCGCCGTATGGCCGCGGCGGCGTCCTCCAGGCTGCGCATGCCGGCGAAGGTATTTTCCACGTCGCGGAAGAACACCTGACCCTCCAGCGTGGGGATCAATTTTCCGGAGTGCCGTTCGAACAGCTTCAATCCAATGCGGCGCTCCAGTTCGCCGATCACGCGGCTGACGTGCGGCTGGGAGGTGTGCAGCTCTTTCGCGGCCAGGGTCATCGATCCTGAAAGCATTACGGCCCTGAAGGCCTGTATCTGGCGAAAATTGAGCATCGCTGCACCCTATATCAAAAATGTATGCCCTGCGAGTATATCCGCATTTGTTTTCTCGGAGACCCATTCTTAAACTTTGCCTGCCGTCATCGCGATAGTCCTGACCGGGACACTGCCCTGCACGGCATTCGACGGCTCGCGGCCGAGACGATCCGGGTCAGCCGCTTCGGCCGCACCGGCGATTCGCCGACCACTCCGGGGCAACTTCATGAGCATGTTCAAACCGAAGTACATCACGTTCGATTGCTACGGCACGCTAATCTACTTCGAGATGGCGAACGCCGCCCAGCAGCGCTTCGCCGACCGCGTCCCGGCCGGACGCATGAAGCAGTTCACCGACGTTTTTTCGGCGTATCGGCTGGACGAAGTGCTGGGCGCCTGGAAGCCGTATCTGGATGTCGTCGACAACGCCATCCGCCGCACGTGCAAGCGTTGCGAGGTCGAGTACCGGGACGGCGACGGCAAATTCATCTATGACCAGGTTCCGACCTGGGGCCCGCATCCGGACACCAGCGCCGGCCTGGCGAAAGTCGCGCGGGCGTTCCCGCTGGTGGCGCTCACCAATGCGATGAACGCCCAGATTCCCCACAACATCGAGAAAATCGGCGTGCCGTTCCACGCCGTGTATACCGCCGAGCAGGCCCAGGCCTACAAACCCCGGATGAAGGCCTTTGAATTCATGCTGGACCAGCTCGGCTGCGGCCCGGAGGACATTCTCCACGTCTCCTCCAGCCTGCGCTACGACCTGATGACGGCCCACGACATGGGAATCAAAAACAAGGTCTTCGTCGCTCGCGGACACGAGCCCTCCACCCCGTACTACGGCTATACCGAAATCCGCGATATCGGCGGACTCGCCGCGGTCGTGGGGCTTTGATCATGAGGCTCGAACCGTATTGGCTCTCAACGGCCCCGGCGTTCACGGCCGGCGCGACCGGCGACCTGCCGTCACGCGCCGACGTCGTGGTCGTGGGCGGCGGATTTACCGGGCTGTCGGCGGCCCGGACACTGGCCCGTAGCGGCGCCGACGTCGTCCTGCTGGAGTCCGGGCGCATCCAGGGAGAAGCATCGGGGCGCAACGGCGGCCACTGCAGTCCGGGTACGGCCCAGGGCCTGTCGGACCTGATCGGCGCGCATGGCGTCGAAGCCGCGACCCGTTACTACCGTGCGTACGACGACGCCGTCGATTTCGTCGAACGGACCGTGGCCGAAGAGCAGATCGCCTGCGACTTCGTGCGCCGAGGAAAAATCAAACTGGCGAGCAAGGCCAGGCACGTGCCCGGTCTCGTGCGCAATCACGAGGCGCTGCGCAAGTACCTCGATCTGCCGGTCGAACTGCTGTCTGCCTCCGATGTCCAGCGGGAACTGCAGTCGGACGCTTTTCACGGCGGCTTGCTGGACCCGCGGGCCGCGCAAATGCATATGGGCAAGTTCGGCACGGGCCTGGCCACCGCCGCGGCCCGCCGGGGCGCGCGCATATACGAACGGACGCCGGTGACCGATCTGCGGCCACTGGGCGGCGACAGGTTCCGCGTCACGACCAGCCGCGGACAGATCGAAGCGGGCAAGGTACTTCTGGCCACCGGTTGTTCCAATCACGGGCCTTTCGGCTGGTGGCAGCGGCGCATCGTGCCGGTGGGCAGCTTCGTCATCGTCACCGAGCCCATTCCCGACCTTCTGGACCGGACGCTGCCGAACCGTCGCAATTATGTGACGAGCCTGAACTTCGGCAATTACTTCCGTCCTACCGCCGATCATCGGCTGGTGTGGGGCGGCCGCGCACGCTTCGCGCGAAGCAACCCGGCTTCCGACGCGAAGAGCGGCCGCATACTCCGAGCCAGCCTGGGACGCATGTTTCCGGCCCTGAGGGACGTGGAAATCGACTACTGCTGGGGCGGTCTGGTGGAAGCCACGGCGGACCGTCTGCCGTCGGCGGGCAAACATGAGGGCCTGTACTACGCCATGGCATACAGCGGGCATGGCACGCAGATGTCCGTCTACATGGGCGACCTGATGGCCGATACCCTGCTCGGAAAACCAAGGACCAACCCTTGGGTTCGCGACCAGTGGCAAGCATTGCCGGGTTACGCCGTCCGAGCCTGGTTCCTTCCTTTCGTGGGCGCCTATTACCGCGTCAAGGATGTGCTGTACTAGGCGTGCACGGCGCCGCCGGTTCGCCGCCGCCTTGGGGCGACAACCCTGGAAGGATATACGTCATATGAATGGCCCGATCCCGCGTCTTCTGCGTCAACGTATCTTCGTTGGGCTGCTCACGCTCTTTCTCGTCTCGGCGCTGGTCTTCTTCATGGCCAGCCTGCTCCCCGGCGACGCCGCGCAAATGTCCCTTGGGCAAGCCGCCACTCCGGAAACCGTGGCCGCCCTGCGCCACAAGCTCGGGCTGGACCAGCCGGCGCTGTGGCGCTACGTCAAGTGGCTGACCGGCCTGGCGACGGGCGATTTCGGCATTTCCTATGCAAGCGGCGTGGCCGTGCGGGATATCGTCATCGCGCGGATTCCCAATACGCTGTCCCTCGCTGCCGCCGCCACGGCGGTGTCCGTACCCATTGCGCTGGTCCTGGGCATACTGGCGGCGATGTACCGCGGTTCGCGGCTGGACCGCTTCATCGGTCTTTCGACGATGTCGATCGTGGCCGTCCCGGAGTTCCTCGTGGCCACGCTGGCCGTACTGCTTTTCGCGGTCAAGCTGCATTGGGTATCCGCCCTGTCCTTCGGCCCCGAAGGCAGCGGCCTGATCGCATTCATGCGTGCCTACAGCCTGCCCGTCCTCGTGCTGTGCTGCGTCGTCATCGCCCAGATGGCGCGCATGACGCGGGCCGCGCTCATCAATCAGCTCGACGCGCCCTATATCGAAATGACCGTGCTGAAAGGACTGAGCACGACCCGGGCGGTTCTACGGCACGCCCTGCCCAATGCGATCGGCCCCATCGTCAACGCCATGGCATTGAGCCTGTCTTACCTGCTTGGCGGGGTGGTCATCGTAGAGACCATCTTTTCCTACCCCGGCCTGGCCAGCACCCTGGTCGACGCCGTCAGCAACCGCGACCTGCCGGTCGTCCAGTTCTGCGTGATCTTCTTCAGCGCCTGCTATCTGCTTCTTCTGCTGATAGCCGACATCGTCACGATCGTACTCAACCCGAAACTGCGCTGATATGAAAGCAAGCAAGAACTTCGCTACGCGCGCCTGGCGCTTCTTTCTTTCCCTATCCGGCTCGGGACGGCTGGGCCTGTGCATCACCCTGTTCTGGCTCCTCATGGCCGTCATAGGGCCCTGGATCGCCCCCTACAGCATCAACGATTTTTCCGGCGGCGAGATTTTCGGCTCGCCAAGCATGGCGTTTCCCCTGGGCACCGACTATCTGGGGCGCGACATGCTGAGCCGCATTCTGTACGGCGCACGTTACTCCATCGGCCTGGCGCTGGCCGCCACGATATTGGCCAGCACCATGGGAACGCTGCTGGCGCTGCTGTGCACCGTGGTTGGAAGATGGCTGGAAGAAGTCACGAGCCGGCTGATGGACACCCTGCTCGTACTCCCCAGCAAGATCCTGGCGCTGCTGATGATCGCCATCTATGGATCGTCGCTGCCTGTCCTGGTTCTGACCGCGGCGGTGACGTACATGCCCGGCGCCTATCGGATCGCCCGCTCCCAGGCCGTCGGGTTGAACGCGATGGAGTATGTCACGGTCTCCCGGTTGAACGGCGAAAGCCATCTGTACATCGCCTGCCGCGATATTCTTCCCAATATGATTCATCCGATGCTGGCGGATTTCGGATTGCGCTTCGTTTTCAATGTGCTGATGCTGAGCGCGCTCAGCTTCCTCGGGCTGGGCGTCCAGCCTCCGTATGCGGACTGGGGCTCGCTGGTACGCGAAAACCTCTCCGGCCTGTCGACCGGCGCATTGGCCATCCTGATGCCGGCCGTGGCCATCGCCACGTTGACCATAGGGGCCAACCTGTTCATCGACAGCCTGGCCGCACGCAAACGCCGCGGCACGGAGCATCAGGCATGACGCAAGGTATCGTCTCGGTCACCGATCTGCGGGTCGTCGCCCGCACGCCCGCTGGGGACACCCCCATCGTCAAGGACGTCAGCTTCGACATCGCCAAGGGAGAAGTGCTGGCCCTGATCGGCGAGTCCGGCTCCGGGAAAACCACCATCGCGTTGGCGCTGCTCGGCTATACGCGAACGGGGTGCCGCATCGCCGGGGGCAGTATCGTCTTCGGCGGGACCGATATCCCAAGCGCGCCGGGCAATACGTTGCGCCGCCTGCGTGGCAACAAGGTCGCGTATGTCGCACAAAGCGCCGCCGCATCGTTCAACCCGTCGCTCAACATCATGGACCAGGTGACGGAAAGCGTCCGTGTGCATGGCCTCATGGGGCCCGATGCCGCCCGCCGCAAGGCGGTGGACCTGTTCAGGTCGCTTGCGCTGCCTTCTCCCGAAACGATAGGCAATCGGTATCCACATCAGGTATCCGGCGGACAGCTGCAGCGCCTGATGGCTGCGATGGCGCTCATGTCGGATCCCGAGTTGGTCATCTTCGACGAGCCCACCACCGCTTTGGACGTCACGACACAGATCGAAGTCCTGTTGGCGTTCAAGAAAGCAATCAAAGACCACAACATCAGCGCGGTCTATGTATCGCACGACCTTGCCGTGGTGGCGCAGGTCGCCGATCGCGCCATCGTCCTGCGCAATGGCGAAATCCAGGAAATGGGCGACCTCGCCCAGATCGTCAATACACCCGCGCATGCATACACCCGCAGCCTGATGGCCGTGGCCGCTCCAGTTGCGCGACTGGACGACACCGACGCCAGCAATGCCGCCGAACAGCCCGTGCTGCTGGAGGTCAAGGGTTTGACTGCCGGTTACGGCAGGAAAGACCGCGAGGGCCTGCCGGCGGTGCCCATCCTGCATGATGTGAACATGACGGTTCGCCGTGGATCCACCATGGGCGTCATCGGCGAATCGGGATCCGGGAAATCGACCCTTGCCTACGTCATGGCCGGACTGCTGGCCCCCGCACGCGGTTCGGTGCATTTCGACGGTCTGCCCCTTGCAGGCAATGTCACCGAACGCAGCGCGGAGCTGCACCGCCGCATCCAACTGGTTTTCCAGAACGCGGACAAGGTACTCAATCCCGCCCATGACGTCGCGACCATCCTCTCGCGTCCGCTGCTGCTGTTCAAGCGATGCGCCAAAAAAGATATCCCCCGCCGCGTCTCCGAGCTGCTGGATATGGTGAAACTGCCGGCCAGCATGGCGGGCAGCCGTCCCGGCGAGCTTTCCGGCGGCCAGAAGCAGCGCATCAACCTGGCGCGGGCCCTAGCCGCCGAACCGGACATCATCATCTGCGATGAGGTGACGTCCGCCCTGGATACGGTCGTGGCCACGGCCATCCTGGACCTGCTTGTGGAACTGCGGCGCGCCTTGGGCATGACATACCTGTTCATCAGCCACGACATATCGACTGTCGGCACCGTATGCGACGACATCACGGTCCTGTTCAAGGGCCGCAAGGTGGACAGCTGCGAGCGGGCCGCGCTGAACGGCCCGGAGCGCCATCCTTATACCTCTTTGTTGCTCGACTCCGTGCCGGAACTGCGTCCCGGCTGGCTCGAGGCATCCTGCGAACGTATCAATGAACGGCGGCTGGCGCTATAAGCCATACGCTGACGCGCCTGTCGGCGCCATTGGAAAAGGGCCGCAATCGACATGCGATTGCGGCCCTTGCGATTTGCGCTCCGTGCGAGACGGCCGGAGCCACGGCGGCTTCCGCTTGCCCGCTTAGGCCCGCCAGACGGCTTCCGCGAAACGATATCCCATGCTCATCCCCGAGGGGTTGGGCTTATAGCCTCGTACCTTCTTCGACACACCGTCCAGGATCATGTCGAAAACCGGGATGACCGTGCCCGAGCTTTCGTGCGCAAGTACCTGCATATCCCCATAGATTGCCTTGCGCTTCTGGAAATCGCCCTGTGCCCGGGCGGCATCCAGCAGCTGATCCATCTTTGGATTGATCCATTTCGCTTCGTTGAGTGTCGAAGTCGACGTGTAGAACAGCTCGAATATCATCCCGACATTCGGACGGTTGTTGATCGACCCATAGGTGATGGGAAACTTGGTCCAGTATGTCGACCAATATCCATCCGTAGGCACCTGCTTCACCTTGAAGTTGAAGCCCACCGCCGCGCCGTAGCCTTGCAGGAACTGTGCGCCCTCGACGGAAGCCGCGATGCCGGGCTGGCAGATGACCTCCAGCGACTGGCCGGCCAGGCCGCTTTTTTTCATATGGAACTTGGCTTTGTCCAGATCGAACGCACGCTGCGGCAAGCCTTCCAGATAGTACGGGTCCCAGGGCGCCACAGGGTGATCGTTGCCGATCAGGCCATAGCCGCGCATGACATAGTCGACCATGCGCTTGCGATCCTGCATGTAGCGAACCGCCGCGACAAAGTCCGCGTTGCCGGCGATCGGGTTGTCCTGCCGCAGGATCAGATCGGTGTACAGGCCCAGCTTGTTCACGACCAGATCCGCGCTGTTGCTGCGCTTGACCTGGTCGGCATAGCCGTGAGTCACCAGGGAGCAGATATCGACGTCGCCCGCCAGCACCGCATTGACGCGGGCGGCATTGTCCGGGACGCTGACGATTTCGACCGTATCCAGATGAGGCAGCCCCGGCTTCCAATAGTTCGGGTTGCGCTTGCCGGAAAACCCCCGCCCCGGCGTGAAATTGTCCACGATGAAGGGACCCGTCCCGACCGGCTTCGCGAAATCGGTGGCGCCGTTCTTGACGATAAGAAAGTAGCTGGCCCCCAGTACCGAGGGAAAATCGAAGTTGGGACGCACGAGCGTGATCGCGACCTCGTACTTGCCGTTCGCCTTGACGTCGGCGAACTCCTTGGCGATAGAAAAGGCTCTTGACGCCAGGGCCGGATCCTTGTGCCGCATCAACGAATACACCACGTCATCGGCGGACAGCTCCGCGCCATCGTGAAACTGGACGCCTTTCCTGATCGTGACGTGCCAATTCATACCGTCGGTGCTTTCCAGGCGTTCGGCGAGCGCCAGGTCCGGAATCAATGAATCATTGAATTCGGTCAGGGCATTGAACACGCAGAACTGCTTGGTCCAGTCACCGGAATGCGCGCCCTTGGCCGGATCCAGGGTATCGGATACGGAGCCATTCTGGACGGCAAACCGTACGTTTCCGCCCTTCTTGGGAGTTTCCTGCGCCCATGCGAACGACGGCAGGCCCGCAAGCGCGCCAACCGAGCCGCATACCGAGAAAAAATCCCTTCTGGTGGTCTTCATGGTGTTCCCCTTTCGTCTCTTGGACTTATGCCGAATGTCGGGAAGGCGAATGACGAGCGAGATGCCGGATTCGACGCAAGTCCCGGGAAATAAGCATAGGACCGTGTCGCAGCCACCTCAAATTCGAATACCTGAGAGGGGCATACATTTCTGATATATGCGGAAAAGCCGCGGTCGGAATGTCCCTCGACCCCGATAGCGGCAGCTGGGTGCCGTCCGGAATCCGCGGCGCGCCCACATACCGAAAATGTATGGCCTCCTGATGTATTCGAATTTGTCGCTGCATGGTGGCGCTACTTACACTGCCCGCTACCGTGGGGAATCTAATGAGGCACTACAGAAAATGGGATTGAGAATCGGGGTCGATATCGGTGGCTCTTTCGCCGATTTCGCCGTCCTGGACGACGAAACGCGTACGATCCGCACGTTGAAAGTCTTCTCGCGTCCGGATGAGCCCGGCAGCGAAGTACTGGCCGGCATGGCCAAGCTGGGAGAGCGCTACGGCATAGATCCGAAAGACGTCGCCTACTTCACGCACGGCACGACCGTAGGCGTCAACGCGGTGGTACAGCGGCGCGGTCTCAAGCTCGGCCTGATCACGACCCGAAACTTCGAAGACGTCCTGGACATCGCGCGATTGAAGATCCCGGACATGTACCATCTGACCTCGAAGCGCCCCGCTCCGTTGATCACGCGGGACCGTGTCTTCGGCGTCATCGAGCGTCTCGCGGCGGACGGTTCCGAAGAAACCCCCGTCGACAAGGAAAGCGTGCTCGCCGCGGCACAGGCTGCCCAAGCCGCGGGTTGCGAGGGGATCGTGGTCTCTCTGCTGCACTCCTATCGCAATCCCGCCCACGAAAAGCAGGTCAAGGAACTTATCGCGGCCGCACTGCCGGGGATGTTCGTCTCCTGCTCGCACGAAGTCTGGCCCATCATCCGCGAGTACGAGCGCACGCTGACGGCGGTCATAGGCGGCTATGTGCAACCTCGTGTGGCCAACTACCTGACCCGCCTGCAAAGCGCGCTTGCGCAAGCCGGCGTGGGGGTCGATCTCAAGGTCACGAAATCCAATGGCGGCGTCATGAGCGCCGAGTATGGTAAGAGCAACTGCGTGCAGATGATCCTGTCCGGCACCGCGTCCGGCGTGATCGGGGCCGCCTACGTTTCCCAGCAATGCGGTGTCAAGCGCTGCATGAGCCTGGACATAGGCGGCACGACCGCGGACATGGCCTTGATCATCGATGGGGAACCCCAGTACGCCACAGGCGAGTACATCGGCGACTTCCAGATCCATATCCCGTCCGTCTCGGTGTCTTCGGTCGGCGACGGCGGCGGCTCCATTGCCTGGGTGGACCGCTTCGGCGTGCTGAAAGTCGGCCCGGACAGCGCCGGCTCGAATCCTGGGCCCGTGTGCTACGGACGCGGCGGCACCCAACCGACCATCACCGATGCCTTTGCTGTCCTCGGCATCATCGGCGGGGCCGAACTCGGCTACAACGCGGTCAAGGTCGATGTGCAAGCCGCGCGCGATGCCATCGCGCCCTTGGCGCAGAAGCTCGGCAAGAGCCTGGGCGAGACGGCGGAAGCGATCGTCAACGTGTCGGTTTCCAGCATGTACGCCGGCGTAAGCCGCATCGTTTCGCGCTTCGGTATCGATCCCCGCGAATTCACATTGATGCCATTCGGCGGCGCGGGCCCGATGATGGCCTGCTATCTGGCGCGCGCCTTGAATGTGGGCAAGATGCTCGTTCCCACCACGCCCGGCGTGCTGTCGGCGCTGGGGGGCCTGATCGCCGACCTGAAGAACGATTTCGTCAAGACCACGTATTACGACGTGACGCCGCGGACCTTGCAGGCATTGGAGCGAGAGCGAGCCCTGCTGGAAAGGCAGGCGCTGGACTGGCTGGCATCCGAAGGCGGCGACACCGGCAAGGCGGCCATCGCCGTTTCGGCGGACATGCGCTATCGCGGCCAATCGTTCGAGATCGATACGCCGCTGGACCCCGAGTGGATACGAAACGGCGACATGAAGAACATCGCCGAAGCCTTCCACGCCGAACATAGGCGCCTGTACGGCCATAGCGATGCGAACGCCATGCTGCAGATCGTCGCGCTGCGGCTGGTCATCACGTCGCGCACGCCCAAGCCCAGCCTGCGCGAGGTCGCGCGCGGCGAAGGCGTTCCCGAACCGCTCAAGCACATGCAGGTATGGATGGACGGCGAAAACAGGGATGTCCCGCTGTATCGCAGGACGGATTTGCTTGGGGGACATCGCGTCGCGGGCCCTGCCGTCATTGCGCAGGACGATTGCACGACCACTGTGCTGCCCGGCTATATCGTAGACGTGGATGCCTATGGCAATCTGGAAATACAGGCTGGCGGTAGCGAGGAGCACTGAGAAATGAGTTTCGACAAATCCACGCTGCAGATTTTCGCCAACTATTGTGTGGCGGCGGCGGAAAGCATGGCGTACACCCTGGTCCGGACCGCACACTCCGCGTTCATCAAGGAAACAGAGGATTTTTCCTGCACCCTGATGACCCCGCAGGGCTTGACGTTCGCTTCTCCCAAGACACTCGGAGCGACCTGGTATCCGGGCCTGGATTTCAGTTCCGTCATCGACATGGCGGGCCCGTACGAACCCGGCGACGTGGGCATGACCAACGATGCCTATAGCGGCTACGTCGCGACGCACACGCCGGACGTCATGATGTGGAAGCCCGTGTTCTACGAGGGCGAGATCGTCTGCTATGTGGGCGGCCACGTACACAACACCGATATGGGAGGCGCGGTCCCGGCATCCCTCTCACGCACATTGACGGAGATCCACCAGGAAGGGATCCGCTTCATCCCAAGCAAGATCGTGCGGGGCGGCGTGCTGAATGAAGAGCTGATGAAGCTCATGGAGGTGAACGTCCGCTCGCCGGAGCAGAACCGGGGCGACCTGAATGCCCAGATATCCATGCTCATGACCGGCGAACGGCGCATTCTGGAGATCATCGAGCGCTTCGGCATCGCCGCGTTCAAGGAAGGCATCCAGGCGCTGCTGGACTACTCGGAAGAGCAGGCCCGCGTGCTGGTGTCGGAGATCCCGGACGGCGACTATCGATTCTCGGAATTCGCCGACGAGGACTCCGTCAACGGCAAGCCCTTGAGGGTCGCCCTGAACCTGCGCGTGCGCGGCTCCGAACTGGAATTCGATTTCACAGGCAGCGACCCGCAACTGAACTCCTCGCTGAACATGCCGACAGGCGGGAAGGAAAGACACGTCCTGGCCCTCGTCGGCCTGAACTATGTGCTCTATACCCTTAATCCGGGCATCATGCTGAACGCTGGCATGATCCGGGTCGCGCGCTGCGTGCTGCCCGAAGGCACGGTGGTCAATCCCTTGCCCCCGGCGGCCGTCGGCATGCGCAGCCTGACGTGCAAGCTGGTGCAATACGCGACCATCGGCGCGTTCTCGCAGGCACTGCCCGAGCGCATGCCTGCCTCGCCGGCGGGCGGCATGAGCATCATGAACGTCCGCACCGCTTCCAGCAGCGGGCAAAACGTCATTGCCGCGATCGGCCCGGTCGGCGGCGGGGCGGGCGGCGCGCTCAACGGCGATGGGTCGGAAGCCTCCGGCGCCATCGTGGCGTTCCTGCGGAACACGCCCGTCGAGATCAACGAAGCGGAAGTGCCGATACGCATTACCCGTTACGGGCTGGTTCCGGGCAGCGCCGGCGTCGGCAAGTTCCGTGGCGGCCTGGGCACTGTGATGGAGTTCAAGGTCTTCGCGCCCAACTCCATCGTGACCGCGCGCAACCGCGACAAGTCCCGCTTCGCATCCTGGGGCGTACTTGGAGGCAAAGCCGGTTCGGTATCCCGATTCCTGCGCAATCCCGGGTCGGCGCGTGAAGAGAACCTTGGCGTGAACGACCTGATTCATTGCCAGCCCGGCGACGTCATCCGCCTGGAAGGCTGCGGCGGCGGCGGTTATGGTCCCGCCATCGAGCGCGACCCGGAGAGCGTCGCCCATGACGTTCGCTGCGGATACGTGTCGGTGGAATCGGCAAGGGACGACTACTTTGTCGTGATGTCGGATGGGGCCGTCGATGTCCAGGCTACCGAGAGCCTGCGTGCCAGGTTGCGCACGGCGCAGGCGCCGGCGGCCGGACACTTCGACTACGGCCCGGGCCGGGATGAATTCGAACGGTCCTGGACCGAGGAACGCTACGAAGCACTGACATCCTTGCTCTCCAGCGTGCCGGCCAACTGGCGCCACTTCCTGAAGATCAAGATCTTCGATGCGCTCGAAGCGAAGGAAAAGGAAGGCGATGTCCCCGCGGGGGCCGCGGTGATTTTCGCGATCTTCGACGAGCTCAAGACCGAGTATCCGCAACTGCAGCCGGCGACCGCGTAACCATCCAACTTTCAGCATCATGAAGCAGCCGTTACTCAAGATCGACCTCGATGTCCCCTTTCCCAAGCACGTGGATGTTGCGATTATCGGCGGAGGCGCCGCGGGCGTCATCACCGCTTATGAACTGGCGAAGCTGGGGCGAACCGTAGGCGTTTTCGAGAAGGGACGAATCGCCGCCGAGCAGAGCAGCCGGAATTGGGGTTGGTGCCGTACTTTGGGTCGCGATACGCGCGAGCTCAGTATGGCCAAGCTCAGCGTAAAGCGGTGGTCGGAGATATCCGCGGAGATCGGCGCGGATGTCGGCTTTCGCGAGACCGGCATTACGTTCGTCACGCAAAGCGAATCGGAGCTCGCCGGCTGGGAAGACTGGTTCCAGTTCGCGAAACGCTCCGGCGTTGCCGCCGAAATGCTCACCCGCGAACAGGCCAACAAGGTCTATGCGGCGAACGGCAGCCCCTGGATAGGCGGGGTGCGCACTTTTCATGACGGTTATGCCGATCCGTCATGCGCAATACCGCTTATCGCGCGCCATGCCGCAAGTATGGGTGTTTCGGTGCAACAGCACTGTGCCGTCAATGAACTTTACTTCGAGGGCGGCAAGGTCGCAGGCGTCAAAACCGAGCGCGGTCTCGTCCGGGCTGGCGCGGTGGTCATCGCGGGCGGTGCCTGGTCCTCCCTGTTCTGTGTCAAGCACAAGATTGTGCTGCCGACATTGAACGTCTACTCGTCCGCGTCCAAAACCCGCGACGATATGCAGCTGGATTTCAGCGGCCCGCTGAAAGCGCCCGAGTTCTCGTTGCGCGAGCGCCAGGATGGCGGGTACACCCTGGCAAAGAGCGGACGCGGTTCCGTTCCCATCGTCCCCAACAGCCTGCGATACGGCAGGCGATTCATGGGGCTCTATACGAGCCGCCGCAAGAGCATAAAGCTTCAGTTCGGCCGCGAATTCTTCCGCCAGCTCTGGAGCGAGTTCAATTATCTGTACCTGAATCGCTCTCCGTTCGAACGCAATCGCATCCTCGACCCTGCGCCGGATATGTCGCTGGTGCGCTCGGCCTACGAGGCATCGGAAAAGGTCTTCCCCGGATTGGGCCCGGAGCGGCTCGATATCGCCTGGGGCGGCGCGATCGATAACACGCCCGATGGCATTCCGGTCGTGTCGGAAGTGGACGGAATCCGTAACGTGTATCTATGCACTGGCTTTAGCGGCCACGGATTCAGCAGCGCCATGGGGGCGGGGCATATGCTCGCGCAACTGATCAACAGCGGCAATACGGCCCCCGACCTCCGGCATCTATCGCATAGACGCTTTCTGACCGGGGAAAGACTGGCGCCGAATATCATTTACTGAATCGGCGGGATCGTATCGGGACGGGCTCGCACACGGACAGCACGCGAGCGCGGCCGCGCTAGAACCGCCATGCGAGATTCACGCTGCCTGCATTCTGCCGGTTGCCGCCGCCGAGCTGGCCGTTGTAGGCCACGCCCACGGTCGTCGATTTCGTCAGCCGCATGTCGATGCCCAGCTCCATCACCGCGGCATCCTGCGCGATGGGGGCGCCGGCCACCGTGAACGGCACGCTGTCGCCGAAGGCCATGGTGGTGTCGGGATCCAGGTCGCCGAAGGCATGGCGCCAACCGGCCATGGCATGCACGCGGCCCGGCATTCCCGCTGACTCGAAACGAAGCTCGCCGCGCAGGCCCAACGTGGTGGTGGTGACCGCGCTGCGCTGGCTGTCGCCATCCAGAGCGGCCACGCCGCCGGATTCCGAAAACCCGCGCACGCGCAGGTCGCTGTAGTTAACGCCGGCAAAAGGCTGCACTGCCATGCGATCGCCCACGGGCAAGCGGTAGCCCAGTTCCGTGAACGCTTGCGCGGTGCCGGCGTGATAGCTGGCCTTCAGCGTATCGGCCAGTCCCGCGGCGGACGTATCGCGGCGCGTGTCGATATCGTGCCAGGTATAGGCCACGCCCGCGGTCCATTCGATGTGGCCCGGCCCGGCCTGGAAGGCCTTGCCGCCATAGAGCGTGGCGCTGTAGCTGTCCACGTCCGCGGTGGAAGCGCGATCGTGCAGCGAGGCGTGGCTGCCGGTGTAGCCCAGCGCCCCGCCGAGGCGCCAGCCCGCGCCCAACGCCCGATCGCCGCCCACGAACAGGCCGCCATCCGATTGCCGCACGCGCCCCGCGTCGCCATTGCCGTCCAGCGTGCGCCAGCTGCCGAAAAGCTGGGCCCAGACAGGCTGCGCGGCCGACCGCGGCAGGACCGCCGCGTCCGCGGCCCCAGGTCCCGCTTGGGCGGTCGGCTCGCCGGCCGTCTGGCCCGCGTACAGGTTCGCGCGCAAGCGCGCCATCGGCAACGTGGCCACCGTGTCGCTTACGCCCTGGAGCACGCCGATGGTGCTGGCGTGGACCTCGCCCGACAAGGCGTTGAATGCCGCCGGCGGCGCGCCGACGGGCAGGTTGAGCACCCGCGAATACACGGCATTGTCCTGCGGCAGGCTTTGCACGGCGTTGGCGGTGGCGCGCTGGTTGCCCGTCTCCGCGGCGTCGGCAAAACGGATGGGCCGGGTGCCGCCATCGCCGCCGCCATCGCCATCGCCGCCGTTGCTCCCGCTACCGCCATCGCCGCCGCCATTGTCCGAGCCGCCGTTACCCGGCACCTGCTTCAACTGCATCCGCAAGGTGACATCGTTCGCGCCATAGCTCAGTTTGGGGTCGAGGAAGGCGTAATTGCTGGCCACGCTATTGAAAGCCCCATGCAGGCCTCCCGCCGCCGTCACGATGGTGTAGTCGCGCGCCAGACTGAAATTACCGTCCGGCCCCACGTGCACCACCGAACCCGCCAGCGTCGCCGTGCCGCCCACCACGATGCGGTCGCTGGCCGACGACGTGGAATCCGCCTCCACCTGGTAGACCGCACCGGGGACCATGGCGAAGTCCCCGGTGACATGCAGCGTGCCGATGGAGTTGCCGGGCGCCACGATGCCGCCGGCGCCGATCACCGCGCCGCCGACCGTGCCCTGCCCGCCCAGCGTGGCGCCATTGCCTACGGTCACGATGCCTGGCAGGATGGCGCCCGCGTGGGTGGCGTCGCCCACCACCAGCTTGCCGGCCTGCAGCGCGAAGGCGCCCGTATACGTACTGGCGCCGTTCAGCGTCAAGGTGCCGGCGCCGGTTTTGGCAAGCGCGCCGTTACCGGAAAGCGCGCCTTGCAGCGCCAGCGGCTGTGGCGTATCCAGGGTGCCGCCGCCAGCGCCCACCGCGATGGAACGCGCCGTATCGATGGCAGCGGTATTGCGCAGCGTGCCGCCATTGAACGTCAAGGCACCGGAAACATCGCCCAGCGCGGCGTCCGCGCCGATTACTAGCGTGCCGCCGCTCAGGGTCCACGGCGTGACGCCGGCGGTCGAGCCGGTCAGCGTCCACGTGCTGGCACCCGTTTTCTCGTAGGCATTGAAGCCCTGATACTGGACCGCGGCGCCCACCGCGCCGATCTGGCCGACATTGAATGTGGTGCTGGCGTCTGTCGTGTCGCCGCCCAGCGCCAGGACATCGCCGCCCAGCGTGGCCCCGCTGGTGCTGACGACGTTGCCCAGGATGGTGGATCCCGCCTGCAACGTCAGGCGATTGGCCCCACCGCTCAGTTCCACGGCATTGGCGCGGTTCCCGTTGAAGCTGTCCATGGCGCCCACGATCGTGCCGCTATTGGCTACCGTGACGCCGCCCTGGACGATCACGCCGGCCCCGCCGGCGCCCAGGGTGACGCCGGCCGGACTGCCCGCGGCGCCGCCGAAGATAATTCCGGAGTTCCGCAGGGATCCGCCGGTGTTGATGAAACGCACGCCGGCCCCGCCGTTGCCAGGCTGCCCGCTGGGTCCGAATGCGTCGCCTCCCCTGCCACCGATGATCTGGCCCGCCGCATCATTGGCGATCGCCGTTCCATTGGCGACGATGGCATCGCCGCCCGTCCCGGCCGCGGCCCCGGTGGCTCCGCCGCCACCGCGGAGGGAAGCGGCATTGTTCACTGCCCCGCGGTTGGCGAGCACGGCGGCACCACCCAGGCCGCCCGCCCCGCTCGTGGCGTCGCCTCCCAGGCCGCCCTGTACGGTGCCGGCATTGTTGAACAGCGTGCCGCCATCGACCAGGAACACGCCCGCACCGCCTCCGCCGCCGCCCGAGTCCGGACCCAGGCCGGCCGCGCCGCCGGTGCCGCCGACGATCACGGAGCCGTCGTGTTGGATGGTCCCGCCGGACACAAGCACCACACCGGCGCCGCCACCGCCGCCGCCGCCGGGACCGCCGATCGCCGTATTTCCGGCGCCGCCTGTGCCGCCCGCGACGGAGGTTCCGCCGGTGGAGAGCACTGCATTCGCACCGGTCAGGACCAGGCCGCCCTGGCCGCCGCCGCCGCCGCCGCCGCCCGCATCGGAGATGCCCGCGCTGCCGGCATCTCCATTCGTGCCGCCCACCGCGCCGGACAGCACCGTGTCAAGGCTGCCGCTGACGTTGCCGGACGGCGACAAGCTATTGCCCCCAGCGCCGCCCGGTCCGGCAATGCCGCCAGCGCCGCCGCCACCGCCACCGCCGGAGCTGGCATCCCCGCCCAGAACTTGGCCCCCGAAACCACCCGCGGAGCTGAAATTGCCACCGTTGGCGCCGGGTCCGGCGGCGCCGCCCAGCGGCGCGCCGCTGCCGCCGCCCCCTCCGTCCACCGACGTGGAGGGCAGCATGACCCCTTGTCCACCGCCGCCACCGCCGCCACCGCCTGCCAGGCCGCCCGCGCCGCCCCCACCGCCGTTGCCGGAGCTCGAATCGCCGCCTTTACCGCCCTGGCCGCCGCCGCTGGTGATATCGCCCGGCGCCGCGTATGCCACCATGGGCGCGGCCGCGGACACGAGGGCGGCGGCCAGCGCGAGCTTCAGCGTGGGCAAGGGCTGATCGAGACCGCGACCATGCCGGAGGATGCGACTTCCTTGAGTGTTTTTCGTTTTCATAGCGGGACGAACAAGTGGGAAGCGGCGTGTGCGCCCGCACGCCAGAACTGGCGTACCACCGGGATGGATTAGGCTGAACGACGTAGGCCGGCGCGCGGGAATTGTAAAAGGTAGCGCGCGGAAATGGCGTTTTGTTTCAGCTCTTGCGACCGGAATCGCGCCCACGCGCGTGCCGTCCTCACGCGCGTCGGCCGATACGGCCGGGCGTCAATCGATCAAGTTGCCGCTCGCATCGTAAAACGGCGATGCGCCGCCGAAGTCGTCCACGTAGGCCAGATGGGTCACCAGGCCCGTTTCGGGGGCATGGCGGTGCAGCTGGAACGCCGGAGGCTCCATGACGAAGGCCGACGGGCCTTGGGGATCCAGGTCCAGCGCAACCTGGTGGGCAGGCGACGGGCAGATGCTGGCGATCGTGCCCGCGAAGCGCGCCTGCACCGCACGATGCACGTGGCCGCAGATCAGCCGTTCGACGTTCGGCGCCTGCGCGATGATCCCGGCCAGCGCCGCGGCGTCGCCCAGGTCCAGCGACTGGATGTCCATATGGCGTATGCCGCACTGGAATGGCGGATGATGCAGGGCCACGATGGTGGGCGTGGCGCGGTCCGCCGCGAGCTTATCCGCCAGCCACTGCAGGCGCTCGCCGCACAGGCGCCCGCCGCCCTTGGGCGGGTCCTGCGTGTCCAGAGCCAGCAGGCGCAGCGGACCGAGCGCCACCTCGTATTGCACGAAATCCGGATGCTGCCGAAGGTATGCGTGATCGGGAAAGGCCTCGCGCAACGCGTCGCGTCCATCATGGTTGCCCATGACCAGGTAGTAGGGAATCCGCAGCGGCGCCAGCAGCGCGCGCAAGTGTTCGTATTCCTCGCGCGCGCCGAAGTCGACCAGGTCGCCGGTCAGCACGAGGGCGTCGGGCCGAGGCTGCAGGCGGTTGAGCTTGTCCACGCAGCGCGCCAGATATGCCGCTGTATCCACTTTCTTGTAGGCCAGCCGTCCAGGCCGCTTGATATGTAGATCAGTGATTTGTGCGAACAGCATGATTCATCCGTTCAGGGGAAATACCGCCTGGGAGGCCAGCGTCAGGCCGACGCGCTGGCCGCGTTCATACGAAGTCCGGCTGGAGACTTCCACCAGGACCGGACCGGCGCCGGATATACCTGCCAGCGACAGCCGCGTGCGGTCGCCCAGGAACTGCACCGCATCGACGGTGCCGGCCAGCGCCGCGCCGTCGGCCGCGCCCACGATGGCGTCTTCCGGCCGGAAGAACAGTTCGCGTGTCGCCGTATCGCCGCCCGGATAGTCCAGCGCGCCGCCGTCCATGTGAAAGGCGCCATCGCGCCAGTCTCCGCTAAGCCTGTTCAGCGTACCGACGAAGTTCGCCACGTGCCGGCTGCACGGGTGGTAATAGATGTCGCGCGGCGTGCCGATCTGTTCGATGCGGCCGGCGCTCATCACCACGATGCGGTCGCCCAGGGCCATGGCTTCGTCTTGGTCATGCGTGACATAGACCGTCGTGACGCCCAGGTCGCGCAGCAGCTTATCCATGTCGGCGCGTACCGTCTCGCGCAGTTTGGCGTCCAGCGCGGTAAGCGGCTCGTCCAGCAGCAGCACTCGCGGCTCCGGGGCCAGGGCACGGGCCAGCGCCACGCGCTGTTTCTGTCCGCCGGACAGCTGGGCGATCGGCCGGTCGGCCAGGGCCGTCAGCTGGACCATGTCCAGCAATTCGTCGACGCGGCGCTTTATCTGCGCGGCAGGCAGCCGCCGCAATTTCAAGCCATAGGCGACGTTGCCGCGCACGGTGAAGTTGGGAAACAGCGCATAGTTCTGGAAGACCATGCCGACGCGCCGGTCCTCGATGGCGAGCCGCGTGACGTCGTCGTCGCCGAACAGCACGCGGCCGCCGGCATCGGGACGTTCCAGTCCGGCGATCAAGCGCAGCGTCGTCGTCTTGCCGCACCCCGACGGCCCCAGCAGCACCAGGGTTTCGCCCGCGCCGATCTGCAGATCCAGCGGCTGCAGGACGATGTTTCCGTTGAAGGTCTTGCTGCACCGCTCCAGGCGGATGGGTATGGATGTGAGTTTCATGGATGGAAATTCAGGGAGACGGCCCTAGCGCTTGGCGGTGCGCGGCCTACCGCGTCCGGTGACCTGCAGCAGCACCAGCAGCGGCACGATGATCAGGAAGAACACGGCGGTATAGGCGCTGCCGACCTCCAGGCGCAGCGATGCATAGGCATCGGCAAGCCCTACCGGCAGGGTCTTGGTTTCCGGGGTATGCAGCATCCAGGTCAGATTGAACTCGCCCAGCGAGAGGGTCACGACAATCAACGCCCCCGCCACGATTTCCGACCGGATGTTCGGCAGCACCACGGTAAAGAAGCGTCGCAGGAAGCGCGCGCCCAGGCTGGCCGCGCCCTCCTCCAGCACCTTGATGCGCCCGTCCGCGCAGGCGGCAGATACGGCGCGCACCATGAACGGCAAGGTGAAGACGACATGGCCGGCCACGATAAACGCCAAGCTCTCGCGGAAGGCACGCACGCCGCCATAGACGCTGATCAGCGCCAGCGCGCTGGCCAGGCCGGGCAGCGCGATGGGCAGCGTCAGGAGTTCCTCGATCCAGCGGGCGTAGCGGCTGCGCCAGCGGGCCAGGATGTATCCGGCCGGCACGCCCAGCACGGCGACGATGGCCAACGTGGCCAGGGCGACGTACAGGGAATTGAGAATGGCGCCCTGGTAATCGTGCCAGACCTGGATCACCCACTTCAGCGTCAACCCGGAGGAAATGCCGCGAAAGTAGTTCTGCGTCAGCCCGGCCATGATGGACATGCCGACCGGAACCAGCAGGAATGCGCACATCAGCAGCGTCAGCGCCAGCTGCAGGATGAAAAGAACACGCTTCATCGATTGCTCCTTCACGGGGCCGCCGCCCCTAGCCCGCGGCGCCCACGGAAGGGCCGGAGAAATTACGCGCCAGCATCAGCACGCCCCAGGTGACTACGCCGAGCACCACTGACAGCGCGGCGGCGGTAGCAACGTTCGCGTTCAGGGTGAACTCGGTATAGATGGTCATCGGCAGCACATCGATGTCGGTGGCCAGCGTGAAGGCCGTGCCGAAGGCGCCCACCGACGTGGCAAAGCACATCGCCCCCGACGCGATGAGCGCGGGCGCCAGCGCGGGCAGCGTAATGTCGCGCATCAGCGCCCACGAACGTGCGCCCAGCGACGCGGCTGCTTCGTACAGAGAGGCATCCAGCGATTCGGCCGCCGCCATCACGGCCAGGATCACGCGCGGGATCGAGAAATACAGGTAGCCAAGGAACAGTCCCGCCAGGGAATAGGCGAACACGGCCTTGAAGCCGAACAGCCTGAGCGTCAGGTCGCCGATCAGGCCCTGGCGACCCGCCAGCATGATGACCATGAAACCCACCACCACGCCGGGAAAGGCCAGCGGCAAGGTCAGCATCGAGATCAGCATGGACTTGCCGCGGAATTCATGCCGCGTCAGGAACAGGCCGGCCAGCACCGAAAGCACGAGCGTTGCCAGGGTCACCAGCAGCGACAGCAGCACCGTCTGCCACAGGCTGTCCAGGTACCGAGGATTGGTCAGGACGGCCCGGTACGCCTGGATCGCGTCGCCGTTGCCGGAAATGCGCACCAGCACGGCGATCGGCATCAGCCAGAACGCCAGGAACACCACCAGGGCGGGCAGCAGCATGGCCACGCGCCAACCGCGCGGCAGGGTCAAGTCTTGCATGGTTGTCTCTTGGCCGGCGGCGGCGCGATCAGCGAACGTTCTTCAGGTAGTCCTGGCCGAAGGAGGCCTGCCTGGCGGCAAGCTGCTCCAGGTTCACGGGTCGCACCCGCTCGTAGTCGCTCGCTGGCAGAAATTTCTTGGCCAGTTCCGGGTCCATCGCCCCCTGCCGCACCGGCCGCAGGTAGGCCTGTGCCCAATGCGCCTGTCCTTTGTCGGATAGCGTGTAGTCCAGCACTTTCTTCGCGTCGGCCGCGTGCGGGGCGCCCTTGACCAGCGCCATCACGTACGGCAACGCCACCGTCCCTTCGGCCGGAATGACGAACTGGACGTTGGCGTGGTCCTTGTAAATGGCGCGGTAGGCGTTGAAATCGAAGTCCAGCAGGATGGGGATTTCGCCGGACAGCACGCGCGCATACGAGGTCTGCTTGGGCACGATGGGGTCGTTCTGCTTCAGCTTCTTGAAGTACTCCAGGGCCGGGCCGAAATTATCGATCGTGCCGCCCAGGGCCTGGTTGACCGCCACGGCCGACGCATAGCCGACGAAGGCGCTGCTGGGATCCAGGTAGCCCACCATGCCGCGATATTCGGGCTTGAGCAGGTCCGCCCACGACTTGGGCACCGGCTTGCCCTCCAGCGCATCGCGATTGACGAAAAATCCGATGGTGCCCGAATGAATGGAGAACCACAGGCCGTCGGGGTCCTTCAAGTCGGTGGGGATCTGGTCCCAGTGCGCCGGCTTGTACGGCGCGAGCAAGCCTTTCTTAGCCGCCTCGATGGCCGACGTAATGCCCAGGTAAACGACATCGGCCACCGGCGAGTTGCGTTCGGCGATCATTTGCGCCACCGCCTGCCCGGAATTCTTGTTATCCAGGGGCACGCGGATGCCCAGATCGCTTTCAATGGCCTTGACCTGGCCTGCCCAGTCCGCCCATTCGGGCGGACAGTTGTAGCAGATCACCGTCGGATCCGCCTGCGCGGGCGTGGCGGCCAGCGTGGCCAGCAAGGCCAGGACGCCCGCTCCCGCGGACAACGCCTGCCTGATTCTTGTCTTGAAGCTCATCTTGTCTCTCCTTTGGTGAACGCTATCGAAGCGGTGCTTCGCATGGACGGACGGTTCCGCCCAGCCGCACCTCGTGTTCTAGGATCAAGGCGTCGCCGGCGGCGTCCCGGCCACCGATATGCGCGAGCAGCCTTTGCGCGGCACGGCGCCCGATCTCAGCGCTGGGTTGCCGCACAGTCGCCAAGGTCGGCGCGGTCAGTTCGCCGAAGACCAAGCCATCGAAACCCAGGATGGACATGTCGTCCGGGATCCGCATGCCGGTCTGGCGCAGCGCGCGCATGACGCCCAGCGCCAGCAGGTCGTTGCTGCAGAACAGCGCCGTGGGATGCCAGCGCGCATCGGTGCCGCGCGTCAGGGCTTCCCGCATGGATTCAGCATGCGCGCCGACGTTGAAGTCCACCTCCACCGCCGGCCACGGCATCAGGCCGGCGGCCTGCATGGCATCGCGGTAGCCTTCATAGCGCCGTTTCGCGCGATCGGACGCATGCAGGGCGCCGGTGACCATCGCGATATCGCGATGTCCCTGTTCAATCAGCATGGCCACGCCATCCGCGGCGGCGCGGCGGTTGTCCACCGAAACGCAAGGCTGGTTCGGCGTGTCGTTGTAGAGCAATTGATACGGAACGCCTTCGGCGGCGAAGTCCGCAAGCAGGGAGTTGCGGCCGGCATCGGCCAGGGTCAGCAGGAGCCCGTCCACACGTTGGCGCAAGAGTGTCTCGATCGCGTTGCGTTCGCGGTCCGGGTCGTATTGGGTGGTGACGAGCAGCACGCGGCTGTCGGTGCCGGCCAGCGCGGCTTCGATGCCTTCGACGCAATCGGCGAATACCGGGTTGGAGAGGGTCGGCAACATGACGCCAATCAAGCCGGTTCTTTCGCCACGTAACTGGCGGCCCAAGGAATTAGGGCGGAATTTCAGGGCCGCGATCGCGGCTTCCACGCGCGCCCGCATCTCTGGCCGCACCTGTTCCGGCGCGTTCAGGGCGCGCGATACGGTCGCGATGGAACAGCCTGCGTGCTGGGCGACGTCGCGGATGTCGGGCATGACCTCGCTGCCTGGACGAATGACGATGTGGCAATGTAAACGTTTTCGAAAACGTTTACAACGTGGCGATGCGTGAATTTCGATGCTGCACCGCGGCAAGAGTCCCCCAGGCTCATCGGTACGCCCGCCAGAAAGGATTAGGCCCAAGGTTGTAGAACCCGCGTGCCGACAATCCCCAAGCCCCGGGCACGACAAGTGCGAAAGGCCGGCCTCAAGCTGAACGCCCGCCGGGGCTGGGCACGGCGCTGGCGACGTGCGTCTGAAACACGGACCGCCACGAGCGCGGCGGCAAGAAGGGAGGAAACAGTGGCACGGCATCTCGCACGCACGGCGAGTGGCATAGACGGGCTGGACCGCATACTGCACGGCGGATTCGTCGAAGGCGCTTCCTATATCATCCAGGGCCGCCCGGGGGCGGGGAAAACCATCCTGTGCAACCAGATCGCGTTTTCGCATGCCGCCAACGGCGGCAAAGTCCTCTACGTGACGCTACTGGCTGAAACCCACGAACGGCTATTCCAGGCGATGTCCACGCTGGACTTTTTCAATGCGGAGTACCTGGGCCAAAAAGTCACCTATGTCAGCGTCTTCCAGTCCTTGCGCGAGGAAGGCCTGGGCGCGGTAGTGCAGCTGCTGCGGCAGGAAACCAGGCGCCACCAGGCCACCTTGCTGATCTTCGACGGCCTGCTCAACGCCCGCGATCGCGCCGCGACGGATCTGGACGTCAAGACTTTCGTGGCCGAGGTCCAGGGGCAGGCCGGTTTCGTCGGATGTACGGTTCTGTTCCTGACCAGCACGCGGCTGGACGACAGCAGCCCGGAACACACCATGGTCGACGGAGTGATCGACCTCGGCGACGAAATCTTCGGGGTACGCACGGTCCGCCAGCTGCAAGTCCGCAAATCGCGCGGCAGCCCCGCCATCGGCGGCCTGCATCAGTATGAAATCACGCGATCCGGCGTGACCCTCTATCCGCGGATCGAGGCCGTCGCATGGCCGCTGATCCCACCCGCGCCCGCGATGCTGGGGCAACGCGTCACCAGCGGCAACCACGGCCTGGATGGCCTGATGTGCGGCGGCCTCCCGCGTGGGTCCATCACGCTGGTGGCCGGACCGACAGGCGCGGGCAAGACCACCCTGGGACTGCACTTCCTTAGCGCGGGCTGCGCCGAAGAGCCCGCCCTGCATTTCGGTTTCTTCGAGAAGCTGGCGCTGCTGCAACGCAAAGCCTCCACCTTGGGCATCGGCTTGTCGCCGGACCACGTGCATCTGGCGTGGACGCCCCTGGCGGAAAACCTGCTCGATCGCCTGGGCCATGAATTGCTCGCGCTGGTCACGCGCCATCGCGTGACGCGGCTGTTCATCGATGGCGTCGGAGGTTTCGAACGAGCGGCCACGCATCGCTCCAGGCTGGTCGAATTTTTCACGGCGCTTACCAACCGCCTGCGCGCTACCGGTGTGACGACTCTGGTGACGTGGGAATCGCGCGAGATCCTCGACCAAAGTGCAAAAGCGCCCATGGAACAGCTCTCCGGCATGTTCGACAACATCGTCATGATGCGCCGGATCGAGACGGACCATGGCCCTGAGGGCACGATCGCCATCGAGAAGATGCGCGACAGCGCATTCGACAGCCACACGCACATTCTCGCCATCACGGACAGCGGCTTGCTGATAGGCCCCAGGTGGGGAGAGGACCGCGACACGGGCGATGAGGCGGAAAACCCCGGCGCATATTGACGATGAAGGGAAAACCGCAAGGAGACCGCTCCTCATGGCATTGATCCTGGTCGTGGATGACGAGATCCTGCTCGCGGAGATGCTGGCCGTCATGCTGCGGGACGCGGGCCACGTCGCCCTTACGGCGCCGCATGGGCGCGCGGCACTGGAGCTCATGCAAGCGCAGCGACCGGATCTGGTCATCACGGACTTCATGATGCCCGTGATGACGGGGCTCGAACTGGCCCAGGCCCTACGCGCCGACGGAAACACGCGGGACTTGCCGATCATTCTTTGTACCGGCGGCCAGGGCCTGTTGGCTCGCCAAAGCCCTCACTTGTTCGATCTGGTCGTCGACAAGCCATACGATTACGGGGCACTGCTTTCCCAGGCCGAGCGCCTGGTGCGAAAGACCCGTCGATAAATCGTCGCGAGTGGCTCCCGCTCCACAAACGGATGAGCATGCGGCACGGTCCATAGGGCTTTGCCATGCGGGGCGCCGTTGTAATTTGACAAATCGCGTACCAAAATCAAGACATGATAATTATGTTTTGTTACTCTCGATTCAAATTGCAATAAACGGACAAGGCGGCGATCACATTCGCACCTTCGTAGCCCTGGTGTTGAATCGATGAAAATCCGCAATTTCCGGCGCCAGCGCCGCCACTCCAAGTATCTGACCGTCTCCCGGGCCGCATTCGGCGCGGGATTGTTCCTCGCGGGGGCCGGTGGAGCGCTTGCCCAGTGCGTGACCACGGGGCCGGTAACGACGAACTCCGGCTGCGTGACCTGGAGCGCCGGCGATTTCATCATCACCAGCACCGGCGTCGTCGATGGGACCGCAAATCCCCTCCCGTACGCGCTCAATGCCTCCGGTTCGGTCGGCACGTTGCTCAATCAGGGGATCATCCGCGGAGGTAGCTCGGAAGGCGTCGGGATCGGCGCCGGAACGTTGGTGCCGGCCATTATCAACGAAGGCACGATAATCAGTCCGACCGCGCTTCGGAACGTTGGCACGGTCACCAGCCTCACGAACGCGAGCACCGGCATCATCATCGGCTCGGATGGGTATGGAGTCGAAGCCGACGGTCGCTTCGCCATATCGGGCATCGGCACAGTGGCCAACAACGGGACCATCACGGCGTCGAGCAGCACGCAGGCCGCCATCGCGGCCGTGGCCACCGTCGGAACGCTCACCGGCATCGGCACCATCGTCAACAACGGTTCGATCCTGGCGACCTCCACGGGGGGCGCCGGCATAGGCGGCGCCGCCGGGAGCACCATCGGCACGGTGATCAACGCGGCGAGCGGGAGCATCACCGGTGTCACGGCGGGCATCCTGAACAACGGCACCATCGGCACGATCAGCAATCACGGCCTTATCGCCGGCACCAGCACTGCCGGCGATGCTGCCTACGGTATCGATGCCAATGGCGGCTCTATCGGACTCATCGACAACGGCGGCACGATCCGGGGCGCTTTCGCGGGCGTGGTGGCCGAAGCCGCCACCACCATACAGGCCATCGACAACACGGGGACGATCGCTTCCGCTGTGACCGATCTGGGTGTCAGCACGCCATCGCCCTATACAGGCCTGCTGGTGCGGACGGGCGGCAGCATCGGTTCGGTCACGAACAGCGGCACCATCACTGGCCTGTACAACGCCATACAGATCGACGCCAGCAGTGCGATCGGCACGATCGCCAACAGCGGTCTTATCGCCGGCGACATCACGTCCGCCAGCACGCAGGACCTGATGATCGCGGGCGGCAGCGGCACGGCCATCGGCACACTGACCGGCCTGAGCGGCGGCCTGGCCGAAACCGACAAAGGCTTCATCAAGCTCACGGGAGCCAACCTGGTGTTCACCAGCGGCAATCTGCTGTTGAACGACGACATCGGGGTGAATGCCGGCTATGCCGTGATCAACAACGGCGCGACCCTGCAGATCAACAATCCCATCACCGTGCACGGCGACTACACCCAGACCGGCGGCGGCCTGGCGATCAACGCGGCCAACGCCACGACGTACGGGTATCTGGACGTCAGTGGCAGCGCGTCGGTCAGCAACTCGGCCATCAGCCTGAGCGGAAGCAGCCTGGCCGCGGGACAGACCTACTCCGTCGTGCGCGCGGCGGGCAGCGCCGCCTATAGCGGCAACACGGCATTCGTCTCGGTGAACAACGGCCTGCTCGCGCAGCTGAGCACGGTCGGCGGCAACCTGGTCGCCACGCTGGCGCCCGATGCCCAGCATCATTACTGGGACGGCGCCAACACCGCCGCGGACGGCACCATCGCCGGCGGCTCCGGCACCTGGACGGCGACCGGCACGAACTGGACCAGTACCGATGGCACCAGCAATGGCAAGCTCGATACCGCCGATGTGCGCCCGGTATTCGGCGGCACCGCCGGCACCGTCACGGTGGACAACAGCCTGGGCGCGATCAAGGTCAGCGGCATGCAGTTTTCCACCGACGGCTACCGGGTCACGGGCAGTCCGATCAACCTGACCGCCGCCGCCTCGGCCATCGAAGTGGACGACAACGTCAACGCCACCATCGATTCGGTGCTCCAGGGCAACGGCGGGCTGGCCAAGACGGGCAACGGCCTGCTGATCCTGAACGGCGCGAATACCTACTCCGGCGGCACGACGGTCGATGCCGGTACGCTGGAGATCGGCGATGCCGACCACGCCGGCGCCAGCATCCTGGGCGACGTTGCCGTGGGATCGGCCGGGACCCTGCGCGGACACGGCACGATCGGCGGCAGCGTCACCAACAACGGTGTGGTGCGGCCGGGCGGATCCATCGGCACGCTGACCATCGCGGGCAACTATACGCAGTCGCCCTCGGGCACCTTGTTCGTCGATGTCAGCCCCACCGCGGCCTCGCAGCTGAAGGTCGGCGGAACGGCGACGCTGGGCGGGACCTTGAACGTGCTGTACGGGCCGGGCACCTATAGCGCCGCGTCCTACCGCATCATCGATGCGTCCAGCGTGAGCGGCCAGTTCTCCAGCGTGACCAGCAACGCGCCGGCCGAACTCGCGCAAAGCGTGCAGAGGCTGGCCGATGGCAGCACGCTGACGCTGTCGCCGGCGGGCACCGATAACGGCGGTACGGATAACGGTGGCGGCACGGGCGGCGGCACGGTGGTCGTCAAGCCCACCAACGCCACCATCTTCGGGGCCATGGGCTCGGCCGCCATCCGCGAAGGCCAGCGAGTGAACGAAACGCTGCTCTCGCGCCTGGGACAAGCCTGCGCGGACGCCGCGTCGGCGGCCGACTGCGCACGCCCCGGCCGCCAGGCCTGGGCGCAGATCGTCTCGGATACGGCGCATGTGCGCGGCAACGACGACGCGCCCAGCTACAAGGACAGCCACTACGGTTTCCTGACCGGGCTGGATCACCAGGTGGGCGACTGGACGCTGGGTATCGCCGGCGGCTATAGCCACACCGATGTCTCCGAGGACGATGCCAGCGGCAAGATCGACACGGTGCGCGTGGCCGGCTATGGCAGCCGCCGGCTGGGGCCGGTCGACGTGGCTGCCACGGTGGGCGCGGCCTACGACTTCCTGCAATCGCGGCGCTCCTTCGCGGGACTGGGCAGCGCCAAGGGCGATACGGACGGCCAGGAGATCACCGCCGGGCTGCAGGCCAGCCTGCCGCTGGCGACGGGCCGCTTCACGATCACGCCGCGCGTGGGCCTGCGCTACCAGTACTTCCATGCCGACAGCTTCGGCGAAAACGGTTCGACCAGCCAGAACCTGCACGTCGGCTCGCAGGACATCAACAGCCTGCAGCCGTACGCGCAGCTGGCCGTGGGCCTGCCCTTCACCACGGGGGCGGCGCGGCCCGCGCTGGTCGAGGCGCGGGTGGGCTATGCCTATGAAACCCTGGATGCCAGCCGCACCGTCGCGGCCGCGGCCAGCGACGGCACGCGCTTCACGCTGCCCGGCGTGGCACCGTCGCGCGGCATGCTGACGGCTGGCGTGGGCCTGACGCTGCCGCTCGGCAAGGCGGTCGATATCACGGCGAGTTACGATCGCCTTTTCGATACCGGCAATGTCTCGGCGCAGGCTTTCCAGCTGCAGGGGCGCTACACGTTCTGATGCCGGGCGGCGGTTCGCCCAGCCATCACATCCAGCCCAGCCAGCGCCAGTACGTCAGTCCGAATCCAAGCATCAGCACATAACCGATCACGGTCACGGCGATTCCCACCTTGGCGAATTGCCTGGCCGTGAATGTTTCGGTTCCCAGGCAGACCATATTCTGCGGGGCGTTGATCGGCAGGATAAATCCATAGCTGACCACGAAGCCCAGCAGCATCGTCATGCCCAAGGGGTTGAAATCGCCGGGCAGCGTCGCCAGCACCGAGATCAGTATCGGCAGCATGGCCGAGGTCAGCGCCGTTGCGCTGGCGAAGCCCAGGTGAATCACGATCAGGAAGGCGGCCAGTATCGAGAAAATGCCCAGCGGCCCCAGCTGGGCAAGGCCCGTGTTTTCCACCACTTTCGCGCCCAACCATTGACCGGCATGGGTCGTCAGCAGCGCGGTCCCCAGGCTGATGCCCACCCCGAACACGATGACCGTTCCCCACGGGATCCGCGACTGAACGTCCTTCCATGTCATCACGCCGATGCGCGGCAGCAGCAACAGCACCAGGCCGAAATAGGTGGTGGAGGTCGTGTCGAAGCGATGGAGCTTGCCTTCCGTGGCCCAGCACAATAGCAGCAGCACGGAAACCGCCATCAGGCGCTTCTGGGCGCCCGTCATGGGACCGAGCTCGCGCAGCGATTCTTCGACGGCCTCCTTTCCGCCGGCGATATTGTCGCTTTCAGGGGGCAGCATTTTCAGCACAAGGAAGACCAGCACGGCGGACATCACGACGGCCCACGGCGCACCCGCGACCAGCCAGTCCGACCAGGTCACGCGGGCGTGCAGCATTTTCTCCATGAAACCTATCGTCAACAGGTTCTGCGCCGCCGCGGTCTGGATACCGACGTTCCAGATGCTGGTAGCCTGCGCCACGATAATCATGATGCCGGCGGCGATATTCGACCGCTTATCGACGCCGAATGCCGCTATCACGCCCATCATGATGGGCACCACCGCCGCGCTGCGAGCGGTAGCGCTGGGTACCACCAGGCTAAGGACGATGGTCACCGCGATGCAGCCGATCAGGATGCGCCGCGTGCTGGTTCCTATCTTCGATAGCGTCACCAACGCGATCCGGCGGTCGAGCCCGGTGTAGGTCATGGCTGCGGCGATGAAAAGCGCGCCCGCCACGAGCGCCAGCGCCGAATTGGCAAAACCGGTCAATGCCATGCCGATGGCCGCCGAGGTGCCGTATACCGATGCGGGATTGCCGACGACGGGCGCCGTTCCCAGCAGGAACGCCATCAACGTCGTGATCATGATCGCACTGGCTTCGTACGAGACGGCTTCCGTTACCCACACCACCACCGCGAATACCAGGATGGCCAGCATACGGTGCCCCGCCGCGGGCAGGTCGGGCGTCAATGGCAACAGCAACACGACCACCATGGCCCCGATCCCCGCGATCAGGCCCATGGGAAGCTTGCTTCCCCGTGCGCTCTTGGTCGCCCCGGCAGCGCCTGTTGTCGCCATCTCGATCTCCGTCAAAGCTGGGATGAATCTCGCTTTTAACCGGAGGCAAATGGCTTTTCAACTTGCGCCGGGGGGCTGATCCCGCGATCAGGCTGCGCCGGCTTGCCGGTCGACCAGGCCGGGCAAGGCATCCATAGAGGTAGCGGTCATGTCAGGTTGCACGCCCAGTTCATCGAAACTGTTGCCGGCGCGGTTGATCCAGCAGACCGGGAAGCCGAAGTGGCGTGCGCCGGCGGCGTCCCAGGCATTGGAGGACACGAAAAGAATGTCCGAGCGGTGCAGCCCCAAACGGGTCTCCGCCAACTCGTAGACCTTCGTGTGCGGCTTGAAAAGCCGCACACTGTCCACGCTGATCAGTTCCGCGAAATGATGCCGCAGCCCGGAGTTACCCACCACGCTGTCGATCGAATGCACCGAGCCATTGGAAAGAATGGCCAGGGGCAAGCCGCACCGCTGCAGCGCGGACAGGGCCGCCGGAACTTCCGGGTGGGGCTGCAGGTGCAGATACGCATCGCACAGCGTCGCCCGGGTCTTGTCGTCCAGCGCCAGCTTCAGTTGCCGGCAGGTGAAGACCAGCGCATCTTCCGTGGCCGCCTCGAAGGACAGATACTGTCCCATCAGGGTGCGCAGCCAGGTGTATTCCAGCTGCTTCTGCCGCCACATCGCACTGATTTCAAGTCCGCGGCCGGGGTAGAACCCGCTGCATTGGCGGGCGACCGAATGCACGTCATAAAGCGTGCCATAAAGATCGAAGACCACTGCTTTTACAGGTTTCATTTCAAGCCTCATAGGTGAAGTGGCGAAAAGGCAGGGCTGCCCTTGGGTTCACCCGGGCCGGCGCCGTGGAGTCATGGCCGACACGAATTCCCCCGGATGATGCGGGGCATTCAGGCGATGGGAATGTGGAAGCGGAACGTCGTCCCGCGCACGCTACCGATCAGTTGGATGGTACCGCCTTGCAGCTGCAGCAGCCGCTGCACGACGATCAGGCCCAGTCCGCCGCTTTCCCCGCCGGGCCGACGCAGGGCGCAGGCATGGACGAACAGATTGTCGCGCAGGGCCGCCGGAATTCCCGGCCCATCGTCGGCCACCTCCACGGCGACCCTGCCGCCGGCAACGCTCAACTTGAGCCGGACATGCGTGCCTTCCGGCGTATGCCGCATGGCATTGTCCAGCAAATTGGTCAGCACCCGTTCGATCATGCCCAGATCCGCGCGGATCAGGGGCAAGGACTGGGCGATATCCACATCGATGCGCTGGCGGCGCGCGTGCGCCGCCAGCTCGCACTTCTGCACGACGTCCTGCACCAGGTCCGGCAATGCAAACACCGCCAGATCGGGATGGACCAGGCCAGACTCCAGGCGCGCCAGACCGAAAAGTTCCTGCGCCAGGTGGCCCACCTTGCGGCTCTGGTCCAGGGCGATATCCAGATAGCGCCTGCGTTGCGGCGCGTCCAGGACTGCGTCCTTCAGGCGCAGCGTCTCCAGATAACCGTGCAGCGATGTCAGCGGGGTGCGCAGGTCATGCGAGAGGTTCGCGATCAGGTCGCGCCGCTGCTGGTCCTGCCGCGACAACTCGCCCCACTGTTCGACGATGCGTCGACCGAGCTGGCCGAACGCATCTCGCAATACGGCGATCTCGTCGACGGGAGTCCGCCCGGCCCCCGGCTCGCCCAATGCAGCGGCATGCTCGCCATTGGCGTCGAAGCCGCGGACGACGTCGGTCAGCGCCCGCAGGGGGCGCGTGATCGAGCGGAAGGCGATCAGCCCCATGGCGAGCGCCAGCAATGCGATGAAGCCCAGGATCCAGAGCGAGAGCCTCAGCATGCGGTCGCCCGCCCGCGCATCGGCCACCGCGTCGTGATTCTCCCCCTGGAGAACGACATACACATATCCCGCGTTCGCGCCGTCGACCTGTACGCGCGCCGCGCTGAAGACTTTCCTGCCGTAAAGGCTGCGCGGGTCGTCGCCCAGGATGGGCAGCCGTTCGCCCGCAAGATAGTGGGCGACGGGCGCCAGGTCGACACGTCCGCGCTTCAAATGCCCGGCCGGCGCGGCATCGCCGACGATACGCCCGCTGTTGTCCAGCAGATAGAGCTCCACCGACGGATTGACCGCCATGAGCTGATCGAAAAGCGTGCGCGCCGCCTGGGGACGCCAGCCGTTGCTGTCCATGAGCTGGGCCGTCCCGGCAATATGCCCGGCCAGGCCGAAGGAAACACGTTGCACGACTTCCTGCTCGTGACGCGCGCTGGTGCCGATCTGCAACCAGGCGGATACGGCACTGCAAGCCAGCAACGACACGGCGAAGACCAGCGACAGCCTCTGTGTAAGGGTGAGGCGTTTCATGCCAGCGTCCCGGAAGCAATGGAATGGAAAGGAAATACCGATGCCATTGTCGGCAATTCCGGCCCGCCCGGTTATCACATTTAATTTAAGAGACCGTGAGGACTTGGATATCGAGCCCATCGCACAATGGCGCAAATCAACCCGGCATGTCAGGAGAAGCCATGTCAAACCCAGCGAATCCCGCGGATCCGCCACGGACGGACAGACGAAGCGTGCAGCCGGGCTGGCTGCGCCTGACCCATTGGATCAACGTGCTGGCGGTCCTTGCGATGGTAATGAGCGGATGGCGCGTCTATAACGCCTCGCCGCTGTTCGATTTCCGGTTTCCCAATGGCTTGACGCTGGGCGGCTGGCTGGGCGGCGCCTTGCAATGGCACTTCGCCGCCATGTGGCTGCTGGTGGGCAACGGACTGGTCTACCTGGCGGTGAACCTGGCCAGCGGCCGCCTGGCACGGCGCTTTTTCCCGCTTACCCCGCGCGGCATCGTGCATGACGCCGTCGCCGCGCTGCGGGGCAAGCTCTCGCACGCGGACCTCCGCCAATACAACCATGTCCAGAAGGCGGCGTATCTGTTCGTCATCGCCGACCTGGCGGTGCTCGTGCTGTCCGGGCTGTCCATCTGGAAGCCGGTGCAGTTCAGCGTCCTGGTTGCGCTGATGGGCGGGTACGACACCGGTCGCGTGGTGCACTTCAGCGCGATGGCGCTGCTGCTGGCCTTCGTCATCGTGCACGTCGTCATGGTGGCCCTGGTGCCGCGCACGCTGCGCACCATGATCATCGGACGCTAGGAAGATCCCCATGATATTCAAACGTGGCAACAACAAGGCGATCGACGGCGAACTCGCACTGAAGGAAGCGCGCGGCATCCTGGCGCGGCGGGTAGACGAGCCGGCACGGCGTGCGTTCCTGACGCGGACACTGTCACTGGGCGGACTGGCCATGCTTACGGGCTGCTCGCTGGACGACAACGAAAGTGTCGGCAAGGCCTTGACGGCTGTATCGCGATGGAACGACCGCGTGCAGGACGCGATATTCCGGCCCGCATCGATGGCGCAGACGTATCCGGAATCCATGATCACCCGGCCGTTCCCCTTCAATGCCTTCTACGACGTGGACCAGGCGCCTACCGTCGCCGAAGAAACCTACCGGCTGGAAGTGACCGGCATGGTGGCCGACAAGCGGTCCTGGAAACTGGAGGAGCTGCGCCAGATGGCGCAGTCGGACCAGATCACGCGGCATATCTGCGTGGAAGGCTGGAGCGCCATCGGCCGCTGGGGCGGCGTGAAGTTTTCCGACTTCCTGCATCGCGTCGGCGCGGACACGACGGCGAAGTACGTCGGATTCAAGTGCGCCGACGATTACTACACCAGTATCGATATGCCTACCGCGCTGCACCCGCAGACCATCCTGGCGCTGACTTACGACGGCAAGACGCTGCCCCGCGAGTACGGCTTTCCGATGAAGCTGCGCGTGCCGACCAAGCTTGGCTACAAGAACCCCAAGCATATCCAGGCGATCTTCGTCACCAACTCGTACCCGGGCGGCTACTGGGAAGACCAGGGCTACAACTGGTTCGGTGGCAGCTGATTTTCTCAACCGCGCGGGTTTTTCCGCGCATTCTCGACCCTATCGATCCACCTGAAGGAGTACCGTTATGAAGAAGATTTCCGCTGCCGTCCTGTCGGTTTGCATGGCCTTTGCCGCCGGCTCCGCCTTCGCCGCCGATGCGATGAAACACGACGCGATGGGCAAGAGCGATGCCATGAGCAAAGGCGACGCCATGGGCAAGGGCGACGCCATGAGCAAGGGCGACGCCATGGGCAAAAGCGATGCCATGGGCAAGCATGACGCCATGGGCAAGGGCGACGCCATGGGCAAGCATGACGCCATGGGCAAGGGCGATGCCATGGGCAAGCACGACGCCATGGGCAAAGGCGACGCGATGAAGAAGTAAGGGTCCCTACCGGCAAAAAGGCGGCGAATGCCGCCTTTTTTCATTGGGCCGGCCGAAACGTCGGGCTGGCCCCCAAGGGAATCGTGTGGGTTCTCCCGGACTAAGGCTGGGCCGCGGATGCCATCCGTCCCTTGCACCTTTTGCACACTGACGTTACTATTAATGCGAATCGTTATCATTTTTGTATCTAATCGGCTCGCATCCTGGCCCCATGGCATCCTCCCCCTCCCGGCTTTTCCTCGTCGGCCTGGTCGCGCTCGCGCCGGCAAACACACTGGCCCAAAACGTACCCGCTACTCCATCCCCATCGAACCCTGCCCAGGCGGCGCCTGCCGCGCATGCCGGAACGGCCCAACTGCCGACCGTGCATGTCGTGAGCGACGGCGAGGCCGACGCCCCGTTCAATCCCGTCACGCCGCCCCAGGTCAACAAGTCTTCCGTGCCGCTGTCGGAAACCCCGATGTCGATCACGGTGGTGCCGCGGTCGGTGCTGGACAGCGAGCAGGCGCAAACGCTGGCGGATGCCTTGCACAATGTACCGGGCGTGGTGGCCAACCAATTCGGCCGTCGAGGCTGGGACGACCTGATCATTCGTGGCCAGGTCGCCTCCGATTCGCTGTTCCTGGACGGATTGCGCACATCGGCCACCAGTCGCGTGGCCGAACAGTTGTACGGCCTGGAGCAGGTCGAGGTGCTGAAAGGGCCGGCCTCCCTGCTTTACGGACTGGTCCTGCCGGGCGGCCTGGTCAATATGGTCAGCAAGCGGCCGCAACCGGAGGCCTTCGCCAATGCGGACGTGACCGTCGGCAGCCACGACATGTACCAGGGCGCGATCGACATGGGTACGCCGCTTTCGGACAACGGTAAAGCCGCGTTCCGCCTGAATGCCCTGACGGAGAACTCGCACGATGCAACCGATTACGTGTGGTTCAAGAACCGATGGATCGCGCCGTCCCTGTCGCTGGACCTCGGGTCGCGCACCGACTTCACGATACTGACCAGCTACCAGGAACGCCGCTACGTGCGCCAGCAGGGCCTGCCGCTGGCCGGGTCCGTGCTGCCCAACCCCAACGGCAGCATCCCGCGCGACCGCTTCATCGGCGAGCCGGGCCAGGACCCATACCGTGCCTTCGAAACCCGCGTGGGATACGCGCTGACCCACCGCTTCGACAACGGCTGGACCGTGAATCAGAACCTTCGGTGGCAGGAGTATTCGGTAACCGGCCAGGTCGTGACCAACGGCACGCTGGCGCGGGATAACCGCACGCTGAGCCGCACCGCCACGGATCAAAGCTGGAGCGGCGACACGATCACCCTGGACACCAATGCCCAGAGGACGTTCGCCACCGCCTTCGGCAAGCATGAAGTCACATTCGGCACCGATTACCTGCGCACCCGCGAAACCGTGCAGAATTTCAATTGCAGGGTCGGCACGCTGGATGTCTACAACCCGACATACGGCAGCCCCATTGTCTGCCCCGCCACCCCGCGCACCGCCAGCGACAGCACGATACGGTCGCTGGGCTTCTATGTGCGCGACCAGGTACAACTGGGCGAACGCTGGCGGGTGCTGGCGGGCCTGCGCCGCGATGACGCATCCAGTTATGCCACCAATACGCTGGACGGCACCCGCACCGACAATCCGTCGAATGCCACGACAGGTTCGGCGGCGATCATGTACGAGCTGTGGCCCGGCGTACGGCCCTACGTTAGCTATGCCACCTCGTTCTTTCCGAACAGCGGTACGGACGTCGACGGCAATGCCTTCGATCCGGAAACCGGTCGCCAATGGGAAGCCGGCGTCAAGGTGGACCTGGACGACGGCGATACGAACCTGACCTTCGCCGTTTTCGACCTGCGCCGGCGCAACGTGCTGCAGGCCGACCCCGTCAACGATGGCTTCAGCATCGCCGTGGGCGAACAACGCTCCCGCGGCGCCGAATTCGGCATCGTGTCGGACCTGGGCAACGGCTTGAGCCTGTTGGGCGGCTATGCCTACACGGCGGCCGTGATCACCGATGACGGCGGCCAGTCACCGTCGACGCAGGGCGATCCACTGGACAACGTACCGCGCCACAGCTTTACCATGACCGCCCGCTACCGCCTGCATGGCGCCCTGCTGGGGTGGGAACTGAATGGCGGCGTGCGCGGCGAAAGCAGCCGCCACGCCTACGGCTACGAAATCCCGGGTTATACGGTGGCCGATGCCGGCATCGCCTATAACGCGGACCACTGGCGCGCCGCGCTGACCGTCAGGAACCTGTTCGACAAGCAGTACTTCGCCGGCGGGCTGCGCAACGCGGTCGCGCTGGGGGACGACCGTACGGTATTGCTGACACTGGGATACCGGTACTGAAGGGGCTTGCATGGCTCCGCAGCGACGCTGGCTGTTCGAGCGATCGCGCGCCGCCTCTAGTTCCGGATATCCTGGATAAACCACTCCAGCGGCAATTCGTGGCCAAGGCCCTGCGCCTTGGCCTTCCTGTACACCACCCCGCCTACCGATGAAAACTGCACGCCCCAGTTGCCCACCGTGTAGTAGAAGGTGATCTGGTCATCCCGCGTGCGGCCCGGTGCCTTGCCGGATATCACGTCGGTGTACACGGGCCAATCCTGGGTCGGCAGCCGGGCTTTCTTCGGCTTGGGCAGCCGCTGCTGTTCTTCTTCCGTTCCGGCCACGTAGGCGCCCGGGCTGCCGGATATTCCCTTGCGAAAGCGTTCGGTTTCGGGCATCGGCAGTTCTTCCCTGCCCTGCTGGACCGCGACGTCGAAGCGCTGCACGATGGAGGCATCGATCTCGCGCGGCGTCAGCACCACCACGTGCATGCCCGGTTCCAGCCAATCGGCCTGCAGCACCGGCGCCATGCTGTCCGTGCAGGTGGCGACGATGTCGGCACCCCGCACGGCATCGCGCGGCGTATCGACCGGCACGATTTCCACGCCGAAACGTTCGGCGCATTCCCGGGCGAAACGCTCGCGGTTTTCGCGGTTGCGGCTGAAGACGCGCACACGCGCGATCGCGCGCACGGCAAGGATGGCCTCCAGGAAGGTGCGGGCCATGCCGCCCGAGCCGATGATGCCCAATTCGCGGGAGTTCTCGCGCGACAGCAGCCGGGTCCCGATACCGGCGGCACCCCCCACGCGCATATGCTGCAGGTGACCGTCGTTGAGCAGTGCCAGCGGCTGGCCGTTGCCGGTACTGAACAGGAACACCAGCCCGCAGTAGGTGCCGGGTTCGATGCAGAATTTCTGCTCGCTGCCGCCCGCGCCCTCGTTGCGCGGCCAGACCAGGATGTCGGACTTCAGGCGCACGGCAAGGATACCGTCGCTGGTGCCGTCCACCGTTCCCCAGCGGTAGTAGCCGTCGTCGCGGTCGCAGGGCACATACATGTCGATGCGCGGACGGCCGATCGCCGCGCCGGTCAGCAGGCCGGCGAAGGCGCGTTCCTGTGCCTCGATGCACTCGCGCATGGTCAGCACTTTCTCGACGACTTCGTTATTGATCAAAAGCATGATTTCTCCAGGAACACCGGCCGGCACCACGAATTTCGCCCATGCCGACGTACAGCTACTGCGGTTGAATGCCGGACTTGCGTATGACGTCTCCCCAGCGCTGGCTTTCGCTGCGAATGAATTCCCTGAACTCCTCCGGCGTCGATCCCTTGGGTTCCGCGCCTTCGTCGACCAGCATTTTGTTCACGGCCGGCGCGTGCACGAACTTGACGATTTCCCGTTGCAGCTTGTCGATGACCGGCTTGGGCGTACCCTTGGGCGCCAGCACGCCGTACCAAACGCTGGACGCGTACCCCGGCACGGTTTCCGCGACGGTCGGCACATCGGGCAGCGCGGGGTTGCGCCGCGGCGTCGTCACCGCCACCGCGCGCAGCTGATGGTTTTTCACGAACGCCAGCCCGGCCGTCATATCGGCGAAGGTCATGGTCACCTCGCCTGTCATCACGGCCTGGATGGCCGGCGCCGTCCCCTTGTACGGGACGTGCAGCATATCGGCGCCGGAAAGCACCTTCAGCAACTGCGCCGACAGGTGCGCCGTGCCGCCCAGGCCGGAGGACGAGAAGGTCAACTTGCCAGGCTCCTTGCGCGCCAGATCCAACAGGTCTTTCACTGTGTGTATGGGCGAGTCGTTCTTGACCAGCAGGACGGCCGGGACGTCGGCGATCAGGCTGACGGGCTCCAGATCCTTCTGCGGGTCGTAGTTCAGTTTCTTTACCAGGTAGGGAGCGACGACCAGCGGGGATGGCGAATCGAGGATCAAGGTATAGCCATCCGGCGCGGCGGCGGTCAGCGACTGGGTGCCCACCACGCCGCCCGCGCCAGGACGGTTTTCCACCACGACGGACACGCCGAGTTCCTGGGTCAGGTTCCGCGCCACCATGCGCGCCATGATGTCCACCCCGCCTCCCGGCTCATAGGGCGAGATCATGCGTATCGGCCGGTTGGGATAGGACCCGCCGGACGCCGTATCCGCGTGCGCGACAGAGTATGGGGCCAGGGTCATAAGGGCGTAGAGGACCATGCGGCAAGGCAGCTTCATATCGTTGTCTCCGATCACCTTGGAATCGGCCGATGTCTCTGGGACCCGGCCATGTTTATTAGTATGCTACGGTATACCATCGTTGCCGCATCGACAATGATGCGTTATCCCGCATGACAGACCGCTTAAGCGGATGCCGCGCAGGCGGCGCGGGCAGAGGCGTGACCGTCCCTGGAGATTCCCCCTGGGCCGGGGCAGCGGCTTCAAGACCCTGGCGATTGCCTTTACCGGAATGCGGCGCCGCGTCTTCGGCGCCAGACGGCAAAACGCCCGGCAGTTGCCTGCCGGGCGTCCCTTCATCGGGCGATTCCGCCCCCGACTCGGTCGACCGTGTCCACGGCCCCTGGGCGGTCAGGTATACCGGCGCTTATCCGGCGGCGGCGGGAAATACTGATACAGCCAGGTCTCGCTAAGTACCTGCTTGTCGCTGATGCGCCGGATGAAGCCGCGCATTTCCACGGGGTCGGTACTGTCGCTGGTGGGATACCAATCGAACATCGCTCGAAAGCCCTCCACCTCGGGATGCAGCGCGAAGATCTGGAAGTCCTGGGTGCGGCCGTGCGAGACCGTGATCACGGATTCGATACGTTCGTTCTTGTCCATGCCGTGCAGCGGCCCGCCGACGAAATCGATGGCAAACCGGCGCGCCCACACAGTGGGATAGTGTTCACCCGGAGCCCACCCTTCGGTGAAGCCGCCCATGCCGGTGCGCGTTGCCAGCACGCGCGCCAGCGTAGGCTGCACGGGTGCCAGCGCCGCCCAGTGCAGCTTGTAGCCGTAATGCAGGGATTGCCCCGCCTTGACCGGTTCCTTCGGGTTCCAGAACGCGACGATGTTGTCCAGGGTCTCGCCGGTGGTGGGCAGCTCCATCAGGTTGATGGCCCCCTCTCCCCACGCCGTGGTGGGCTCCACCCATAGGCTGGGACGGCGGCTATACCAGTCCACGGTGTCCTGGTACGACCTGAAATCGTGGTCCGTTTGCAGCAGGCCGAAGCCGCGCGGATTGTTGTCCAGGTACACATTGAACTGGATGCGTTCGGGGTTGTTCAGCGGCCGGCAAATCCATTCCCCGTTGCCGCGCCACATGGACAGCCGATCCGAATCGTGGATCTTCGGATGTATCGTGTCGCACATGCGGCGTTCGTTGGTGCCGCAGCTGAACATGCTGGTCATGGGGGCGATGCCCAGTTGCTTGATGTCCTTGCGGGCGTTGACATGCGCGTCGATGTCCATGATGACGCGGTCAGACAGGCAATTGATGTCGAAGCGATAAGCCCCGGTGATACTGGGCGAATCCATCAGCGCATACAGCACGAAGCGCGTGCTGTCCCGCGCCGGAGTCTCGAACCAGAACTCGACGAAGTCGGGAAATTCCTCGGTCGTTCCGATGTAGGTATTCACCGCCACGCCTCGCGCCGACAACCCATACTGCCCGGTGTTGTCCACGGCGCGGAAATAGCTGGCGCCCAGGAAGGACACGATGTCGTACTTGTCGATATTCGGTTGCTTGAACACCTTCAGGCCGGAAAATCCCAGGTCGCCCTTGAGCTGCCCCACGTCCACGCCGCTGCTGTCGTAATTGAACAGCTCCGGCCGGAAATGCACCTCTTTGGCGATGCGGGTCTTCGGGTCGATGCTATGCATGCGGACCGGCGTGCGAAACCCCATGCCGACATGAAAGAACTGCACGTCCAGCTTGCCCTTGCGTCCCCATAGGGAATGCGCGGCATCGTACTGGATGGCATTGAACTGCTGCGGCGTCATGTTCGCCAGCGTGGGGGGCAGAACCTCGCGCGTGTCCACATACGGGCGCGTGGCCAGCGCCTTGGCGCGATCCTGCAGGCGTTCGAAGCTGAAGGGTTTGGCTTCGCCGTCGGCAATGTCCGCGAAAGCGGGCGAGGCAAGCAGGAAAGAGGCTGGCAAGCCCGTGCAGGCCGCCAAGGCCGTAGAGGCTTTGAGCAGTGATCGTCGGTGCATGGTACCTAGGGAAAACGGAGCCAAAGAAAGGGCGTGGCCGGAACCGCGCCACGCCCGTGCACCCACATTGAACCATAGCTTGGGGGACATCCGGGCGCGTAACCGCGCCTGCGCGGGGTCCCAGTGTCACCGCGTCACGAACCGACACGCCCGGAAAAGAAACGGCCGGCCGTCCCGATGGTTTTCGTGCCGGCTGGCGACGAAAGACCTGGCGGACCGCCGGCCGGGGCGCCTGATCGAGCGCGTCCCCTTTCCTTGCCGGGTCTCAGGCCAGCAGATAGCGGGCTGGACGTTCCGCCGACTGCGCTTGCATCGCGGGGTTGGCGTCCTGCTTGGGTGTACCGGCGATTTCGATGACGACGGACCGCGACCTGGCGAGGGCGGCATGTTTACTGCCATAGCCGACGCCCCTGGGGGTAAGGACGATGACGTCTTTGTCGATGCCCCGGAATACCAGGAAGTTTTTCACGGCTTCCGCGCGCGGTTTGGCGAATTCCTTGAAGAAAGGAAAGAAGCTCTTGATCTCGATTTCCCGGACATTCATGTCCTTGGCGGCGTTGACCACCTGGTCGAGCGCCTGGCGGACCCGGTCGTCCTGGAGCAACTCGTCCACCGGACCGTCGACTTTCTCGATGGTGAACTTCACGTTCGAAGCGTCGCGGCCCGGACGCGCCTGGACGACGGATTCGGCGCGTGCCGCCTGGTAGGCAAACAAGGTATCGATGGCGGGCGAGGTGGCGACCAACGGCCTGACCGCGCTGCCCTCGATGGCGACGCCGCCCGCGATCGTGCTGGAAGGGACGATGCCGGCAGGATGATTCGTTATGGCAGTTCCATACATGGTCATTTCTCCATAATTGTCGGTGGCAATGCGGCGATGGGTTTCCCGCATCGAGCCGCGGGTTCCGGCACGGACGAATCCGATGGCTGGCGCCAGCCGATATCGGACGCATTGACTGCACAAGGAAGAGCCTTCGCTTCGACGCCGGCGGTTTGGCGCTACGATAGCGGTCGTCGCCCCGCCGCTCTCCATCGCGCGAAGCCGCCGCCTGGCGGTATGTCCATGCCCTCTACCGTTCAAGTGCCTCCCTCCCCTCCCCTGGTCGTCCTGGATGCCTGCGTCCTGATGTCATCCATCCTGCGCCCGCTGCTGCTGCGCCTGGCGGCCGAAGGGGTGTTCGCACCGGTATGGAGCGCCCGCATCGGCGAAGAATGGATACGCAACGCGGCAAGACTATGGAAAGTCACCGTCGACGACGTCGCCGCATTATGGGAAGCCATGCAGCAGCAGTTTCCGGACGCCGACGCCGGCGACGTCCTCCCGTATGAAACGGGCCTGCGCTATAGCGACCCCAAGGATCACCACGTGATCGCCGCCGGGCTGGCGAAGCGCGCGCGTTGCGGCCTGCAGCAGCCGCCAACGGTCCTGGTGATGACCTGGAACCTGAAGGACTTCAACCGATCGGAAATGCGGCGCCTTGGCGTGGACGCCTTCAATCCCGACAGGCTGCTGTCGCAGTGGTGGGGGCAATCTCGCACGGCGATACGCATGGCACTACATAGCGTGGCCACCGACGCGGCCGCCCTGGGGCGCGAGGCGCAGCCGCTCACGACCACCCTGCATCGCGAACGGCTTTATCGGCTTCGCGCACTGGTGGCGCAGGACGAGGCCGAGGCAACGCGCGGCACGCCCGGACCCACCGCTTCGACGACGCACGCAGGCTGAACACCCGGAAGCGGCGTTCGTCGCGGGACGCTGACGCCGCGGCGCGCAGGCATGAAGCCAGACCGAGACAGCGGCGCGAAGGCCGGAAGCCCCAAGATCGTGGCACCCAGGCACATGGCCTGGAGCGGCGTCAATGATCGTGATTGCTGGCCGCGAAACCGGCCGCATTCAGGCGCTCGATGACTTCGGCGATGTGTTCGGGCCCACGCGTCTGCAGCACGAAATCGACTTCCACATTGCGTACCGGTAGCGCCGTGAAGGCCCTCTGGTGATGGACTTCCGTGATGTTGGCATGCGCATCGGCAATGATGGCGGTGGCCTGCGCCAGCGCGCCGGGCAGGTCGCGCAGATCCACGCGGATACGCGCCAGCCGGCCGGCGCGCACCATGCCGCGCTCGATAAGCTCGCCCAGCATCAGCGGGTCGATATTGCCTCCCGTCAGTACCAGCCCCACCCGCTTGCCCTGGAACCGCGTACTTTCCTGCTCCCGGTCGCGCAGCATGGCCGCCAGGCCTGCGGCGCCCGCGCCCTCGACCACGGTTTTCTCGATTTCGAGCAGTACCACGATGGCATGTTCGATATCGGCTTCGCTGACGAGTTCGATGCGGTCGACCAGGCGCCCCACGATCTCGCGCGTGAGTTCGCCGGGCGAGCGCACGGCAATGCCCTCCGCGATGGTGTATTGCCCATGCGGCAGGGTGACGCCCTGGGTGGCTTCATACATCGACGGAAAGCGCTCGGTCTGCACGCCGACGATCTCGATGTCCGGCTTGATCGCCTTGGCAGCCACCGCGATACCCGATATCAGCCCACCTCCGCCAATGGCGACGACCAGGGTATCGAGGTCCGGCTTGACCTGCAGCATTTCCAGCGCGATCGTCCCCTGCCCGGCGATGACATCGGCGTCGTCGTAGGGATGGATCATGACCAGGCCGCGCTCCTGCGCCAGCAGGTAGCCATGGGTCTTTGCGTCGTCGAAGGTGTCTCCGGCCAGGACGACCTGCGCGCCGAAGCGGCGGGTATTGGCCACCTTGACCGTGGGCGTGAAGCGCGGCATGACAATGACCGCGGGAATACCCATGCGCTGGGCATGATAGGCCACGCCCTGGGCGTGGTTGCCGGCCGACACCGCGATCACGCCGCTGGCGCGCTCGCGCGCATCTAAATTCAGCATGCGGTTCAGGGCGCCGCGTTCCTTGAAAGAGGCGGTGAACTGCAGATTCTCGAACTTCAGCCAGACTTCCGCGCCCAGTATGTCGGACAGCGTGCGCGAGTGCGAGAACGGCGTGTTCAGTACCTGGCCCTGTAACCGGCGATGCGCGGATTCGATTGCGGATAGATCGATCACGGAGGGCTCCTGGTAAATCCGATGGACCGGCTCACGGGCCGTGTGCGTCAGCGCACCGGCAAGAAATTGAAAAACATCAGCCCTTGCGCGTAATTGATGCCGACCCGGCGGCCGTTTTCGCCGAGCAGGTTGGCGATCAGGTCCAGTCTGCCGATGATCGCGCCGAACTCGCGCTCGAAGCTCAAATTGGTCACGCTGGGGCTGATTTCGTTGGCCAGCAGCAGCGGCTGGCCGGCGCTGTCGCGGCGGCTGGCCAGCAGCCACGCGGCAGCCTCGACGTTACGAGCGGCATTGTAGACGCGCTGGCTGTCCAGTACATCGGAGACATAGAAGCGCGTCTTGCCATTGTGCGCCGCGATGATGGTGTCGGCCAGGCCATAGATGAAAACGGCCACGCGGTCGCCCTGGAAACCCGGGTCCAGCGACACCGCCAGGATCTGGATGTCGCGCAGCCCGGCCAGCGAAGGGGGCGGGGTGCGGTTGTCTATCATCGTGCGCAATCGCGCCACCGCGGCGGCCTGGTTGGCCACGCCCGCCTTGCGCCACTCGCGGGGATTGCGGCGGTACAGCTTGTCGGCGAGCGCATACAGGCTGTTCAGGTTGTCGCGCATTTCCAGGGTGACGGTACGGTTGAAATCCGTCTGCATGACTTGGTCCGCGGACATGGATTCCGCGTCCGGCCTGCGCCCGTCGACGGATGGCGCTTGCGGGGACATGCAAGCCGCAAGCGTCATGCTCGCTCCGATTGCCGCCAAGGCCATGCGCCCGCGTCGCTTCATGCCATATGTGCCTGTATTCCCGATGCTGCCTGATGCGTCGCGCCGCCCCGATGGGCGTACGCCGCGCCTGCACTTTACCGCACCCGCGCGAAAAAGCGGGCAACCGGGCCCGTCCGGCGGGCCGGCGCACGGCCCGTCCCAAACGGAAAACGGCACCTCGCGGTGCCGTTTCCTTGACGATGCCGGTAGTCCGGCCCCAAGCCGCCAACGACGGCCTGGCGCTGACCCGACCGCTTACTGCTGCGGCTCGGATTGCGGAGCCGAAGCAGGCGCGGGCTCGCCCTGCTGGGGCTGCTGCTGCTGCTCGATGCCGCCGATCGCCTTGATGGACAGGCGCAGGCGGCCCTTGTCGTCGGCCTCGATGACCTTGACGCGGACGTTCTGGCCGACCTTCAACACATCGTTGATGTTGGCGATGCGGTAGTTGGCGATTTCCGAGATGTGGAGCAGGCCGTCGCGGCCCGGCAGCACCTGGACGATGGCGCCGAAATCCAGCAGGCGCAGCACGGTGCCTTCGTAGACCTGGCCGACTTCGACGTCGGCGGTCAGTTCCACGATGCGGCGCTGGGCTTCCTTGGCCTGGGCTTCGTCCACGCTGGCGATGACGATGGTGCCGTCATCCGAGATATCGATCTGCGTGCCGGTTTCCTCGGTCAGGGCGCGGATGGTGGCACCACCCTTGCCGATGACGTCGCGGATTTTTTCCGGATTGATCTTGATCGTCAGCATGCGCGGCGCGAAGGCGGAGAGTTCGCCGCGCGAGGCGCCGAGAGCCTCTTGCATCTTGTCCAGGATATGCAGGCGGCCTTCGCGGGCTTGCGCCAGCGCGACCTGCATGATTTCCTTGGTGATGCCCTGGATCTTGATGTCCATCTGCAGGGCGGTCACGCCCTGCTTGGTGCCGGCCACCTTGAAGTCCATATCGCCCAGGTGATCTTCGTCGCCCAGGATGTCCGTCAGCACGGCGAACTTGCCGTTTTCCAGGATCAGGCCCATGGCCACGCCAGCGACGTGATCCTTGACCGGTACACCGGCATCCATCATGGCCAGCGAACCGCCGCACACGGACGCCATGGACGACGAACCGTTGGATTCGGTGATTTCCGATACCAGGCGGATCGTGTACTGAAATTCTTCCGGCGCAGGAAGCAGCGAGCGCAGCGCGCGCTTGGCCAGGCGGCCATGGCCGATTTCGCGGCGTTTGGGCACGCCGATGCGGCCGGTTTCGCCGGTGGCGAAAGGCGGCATGTTGTAGTGCAGCATGAAGCGGTCGCGGTATTCGCCCATGAGCGCGTCGATGATCTGCTCGTCCTGCTTCGTGCCCAGCGTGGCAACAACCAGCGCCTGGGTTTCGCCGCGGGTGAACAGCGCGCTGCCGTGGGCGCGCGGCAACACGCCCAGGCGGACACTGATGGGACGCACGGTGCGCGTGTCGCGCCCGTCGATACGCGGTTCGCCATTCAGGATCTGGCCGCGCACGATGCGCGATTCCAGGTCGAACAGAATGTTGTCCACGGTGACCGAATCTGGAATGCCCTCGCCCGTTTCAGCGGCACGCGCGGCCAGCCGGGCCTGCACGTCGGCATAGACTTCGCGCAGCTTGGTGGTACGCAGCTGCTTTTCGCGGATCTGGTAAGCGGCGTTCAGGCCATCCTGGGCGGCGGCCGTCACCGCGGCGATCAGGGTTTCGTTCTTGGCTTCCGGCTTCCAGTCCCATTCCGGCTTGCCGGCATCGCGCACCAGCTCGTGAATGGCGTTGATGACGGCCTGCATCTGTTCGTGGCCGAACACCACGGAGCCCAGCATCACTTCTTCCGACAACTGGTCGGCTTCGGATTCGACCATCAGCACGGCGGTTTCGGTGCCCGCCACGACCAGGTCCAGCTTGGACTGCTTCAGTTGCGAAGCGGTGGGATTGAGCACGTACTGGCCGTCGACATAGCCGACCCGCGCGGCGCCGATCGGGCCGTTGAACGGAATGCCGGAAATCGCCAGCGCGGCCGAGGCGCCGATCATCGCGGCGATGTCGGGATCGATTTCAGGATTGACCGACAGCGTGTGCAGGACGACCTGCACTTCGTTGTAGAAGCCTTCCGGGAACAGCGGACGCAGCGGACGATCGATCAGGCGCGACGTCAGCGTTTCTTTTTCCGAAGGCTTGCCTTCGCGCTTGAAAAAGCCGCCCGGGATACGGCCGGCAGCGTAGGTCTTTTCGATGTAGTCGACCGTCAGCGGGAAGAAATCCTGTCCCGGCTTGGCCTTCTTGGCGGCCACGACGGTGGCCAGCACTACCGTGTCCTCGATGGACACCACGACGGCACCGGATGCCTGGCGGGCAATCTCTCCGGTCTCCAGCACGACCGTATGCTGGCCGTACTGGAACGTTTTTGTCACTTTATTGAACATGACGATTATTCCTTGCAAATGAAAAACCGTGGCCGCTGCGACAAGGTCGCACCGGCCACGGTTGCGTCATGGGGAACCGACCCCGTCGATCACTTGCGCAGACCGAGTTTTTCGATCAGAGCGCGATAAGCATCGGGGTTGCGACCCTTGAGGTAGTCGAGCAGTTTGCGGCGGCGGCTGACCATGCGCAGCAAACCGCGGCGCGAATGGTGATCCTTGATGTGTTCCTTGAAGTGACCGGTGAGCTCGTTGATGCGAGCGGTGAGCAGCGCCACTTGGACTTCGGGGGAGCCGGTATCGCCTTGAGCGCGCTGGAATTGCGCGACGATATCGGACTTCTTGATGTCAGCTACGGACATTTATTGACCTCTTCGGACATGCGCCAGGGCCGAGGTGCCATGGCGTGGGTTGGAAAAACAGTTGAAAAACGGAAATAGCCGTTGTTCGACAGCAAAAACCGACGGATTATAACTTATCGGTGAAAATTGTCAGGGCCCCGCCAGGCTGCCCCGGCATCCGGCCTGAGGCAGGCCGCGGGCCGGCACCAAGCCTGGCCGCACCCTCTGGAGGAGCCATGGCTGAGCAGACCCGCCCCCTATTCCATCGCCGTTGCGCGGCCGTGTTCGTGTCCGCGCTGCTGGCCACGCTGGCCGGCTGTGCCGACATGGCGGCGCGCACGCCGCCCGACACCCCGTTAAGCCAGGTCGTCGCGCAGTACGGCCGGCCCAACTTCACCTGCCCCCTGCCCGACGGCGGCCAACGGGTTATCTGGACCCAGCAGCCGCTGGGCCAGTATGCCTGGGGCGGCAACGTGGGTCCGGATGGCCGGATCGACCGGGTGGAACGCCTTTTGACGGACCAGCACTTCGCCCTGCTGTCCAGCGGAGACTGGCCGGCCAACCGCGTATTGTGCGAATTCGGCCCGCCTGCCATCGTCGATGAAGTCGGGCTGCCCAGCGTCCGCCAGGTGGTCTGGTCGTACCGCTACCGGGAGAACGATTCCTGGAATTCCTTGATGTACGTGTACATGGGCCGCAAGGGCGACCGCGTCACACGGCACCACCCCGGCCCGGACCCGATGTACGACCAGGATTGGGACTTCGCCCGCTGAACGGGCCCTGGCGCCCCGTGTGTTGCTACGGCTCCAACCCGCCGGCGCGGCCGCGGCTGCGCTGCAAGCGGCGCGCCCTGTTCCAGCGCCAGGCCAGGATGAACCAGCCCGATATGCCGTAGACCACGAAAAGGCCGAACAGGACCACCGGCGGATCGCTGGAAACGAAAACGAACGCGGCCACCACCAGCAGGATCACCCAGAAAGGTACGCTGCGCCCCAGGGCGAAGCTTTTCCCGCTGTAGAAAGGTGCGTTGGTGACCATGGCGATGCCGGCGTACATGGTGACGCAGAACGCCGTCCAGGCCATGAAGGCGTCATGAATGGGCAGCTTGTTGTCCACCGCCAGCCAGACGTAGCCGGCCACCAGGGCGGCGGCCGACGGGCTGGGCAGGCCCTGGAAGAAGCGCTTGTCGACCACCCCGATATTGGTGTTGAAGCGCGCCAGGCGCAAAGCCGCGCCGGCCACGTATACGAAGGCGGCCAGCCAGCCCCAGCGGCCGAGTTCGTTGAGCATCCATTCGTACATGACCAGGGCCGGCGCGACGCCGAAGGAAGTCATGTCCGACAGGGAATCGTATTGCTCGCCGAACGCCGATTGGGTGTTGGTCAGGCGGGCCACCCGCCCGTCCATGCCGTCCAGCACCATGGCCGTGAAGATCGCGATCGCGGCGGCCTCGAACTGGTTGTTCATAGCCTGCACCACGGCATAGAAACCGGCGAACAGCGCCGCCGTGGTGAACGCATTGGGCAGCAGGTAAATGCTGCGGTGGCGGTTCTCGGGATCGCGCATCGACAGTTTAGGCATGGCTCGCATCGTCGGTTGCAGGCAGGTCCGCCAGCACGGAGCTGGTCGCACTGACTTTGTCTCCCAGCGCGACCCGGGGCCGGGCGGCGGGCGGAAGGTAGACATCCACGCGAGACCCGAAACGAATGAATCCGTAGCGTTGGCCGCGCGTCAGTGTGTCGTTCTTCCTGGCATAGCAAAGAATGCGCTTGGCCACCAGGCCCGCCACCTGCACGGCCGTGACGACGTGGCCGCCGGGGGTGCGCAGCACCATGGCGTTGCGCTCGTTTTCCAGCGAGGCCTTGTCCAGCGCCGCGTTGAAGAACTTGCCGGGGAAGTACTGGACGTCCATGACCTGGCCGTCGACCGGCGCGCGGTTGGAGTGGACGTTGAAGACATTCATGAACACGCTGATCTTCAGCGCGTCCCGGTCGGCATAGGGATCGCGCACCGTTTCGACGGCGACCACGCGGCCATCGGCCGGCGAAAGCACCGCGGCGGGCGAATCCGGCGCCATCCTGGGCGGATCGCGAAAAAACTGCAGCACGAACAGCGCGATGATCCAGAAGACGATCGACGCCATCGGCGACCAAAGCGTGACCAGTATCGCCACGATGACCGCACCGGCAAGGAACGGCCAGCCCTCTCGGGCGATGATGGGATGGGGATAAGGGGGTTTATTCATCGTAGGCGAAGGTTAACCGATATGACCCCGTTAGTGCCCGGGCGGGTCCGCCCGTCGCTGCGAGTATGCGACAAATTCGGCCGGGCCGCGAAAAGCAAAAGCGGCATGCAGGGGCATGCCGCTCGCGCAAGCCGCGTACCCGGCCGGGGCCGGGCGCGGGTTTAGTTCTTGGACTTGTCCACCAGCTTGTTGGCGGCGATCCAGGGCATCATCGCCCGCAGCTTGCTGCCGACCTGTTCGATCTGCGATTCCGCGTTGATGCGGCGACGCGACGTCAGCGTCGGGGCGCCGGCGGCGTTTTCCAGGATGAAGCGCTTGGCGTATTCGCCGTTCTGGATGTCGGCCAGCGCCTGGCGCATGGCTTCGCGGGTCTGCGCCGTGACGATCTTGGGCCCGGTCTCGTATTCGCCGAACTCGGCGTTGTTCGAGATCGAGTAATTCATGTTGGCGATACCGCCTTCATAAATCAGGTCGACGATCAGCTTCAGTTCGTGCAGGCACTCGAAGTACGCCATTTCGGGCGCATATCCGGCTTCCACCAGGGTATCGAAACCGGCCTTGATCAGTTCCACGGTACCGCCGCACAGCACGGCCTGCTCGCCGAACAGATCGGTTTCGGTTTCTTCGCGGAAGTTGGTTTCGATGATGCCCGCGCGGCCGCCACCGTTGGCGCTGGCATAGGACAGCGCGACGTCGCGCGCGGCGCCGGACTTGTCCTGGTACACGGCCACCAGGTGGGGCACGCCGCCGCCCTGGGTGTAGGTGGAACGCACGGTGTGGCCGGGCGCCTTGGGGGCCACCATGATGACGTCGATGTCTTCGCGCGGCACGACCTGGCCATAGTGCACATTGAAGCCATGGGCGAAAGCCAGCGCGGCGCCGGCCTTGATATTGGCGTGCACTTCGTCGCGGTAGACCTTAGCGATGTTCTCGTCGGGCAACAGCATCATGACGACGTCGGCGCCCTTGACGGCTTCGGCCACTTCCTGGACCTTCAGGCCGGCGTTGGCGGCCTTGTTCCACGAGGCGCCGCCCTTGCGCAGGCCGACCACGACCTTGACGCCGGACTCATGCAGGTTCAGCGCGTGCGCATGGCCCTGCGAGCCGTAACCGATGATGGCGACCGTGCGGCCCTTGATCAGGGAAAGATCGCAGTCTTTATCGTAGAAAACTTTCATTTGACGAGCTCCAGTATTCTTTCTTCAGTAAACAGATAAACAATCAATGATCGATCGGCCGGAGCCGGTCAAAGCTTGAGCACGCGTTCCCCGCGGCCGATGCCCGAAACCCCGGTACGAACGGTTTCGAGAATCGCGCTGCGATCCAGCGCCTCGATAAAGGCCGAGATCTTCTCCTGAACACCGGTCAGTTCGATGGTGTAGGACTTATCGGTCACGTCGATGATGCGCCCGCGGAAGATGTCCGCCATGCGCTTCATTTCCTCTCGCTCCTTGCCGACCGCGCGCACCTTCACCAGCATCAGCTCGCGCTCGATGTGCGCGCCTTCGGTCAGGTCCACCACCTTGACCACATCGACGAGGCGGTTCAGGTGCTTGGTGATCTGTTCGATGACCTCGTCGGATCCGGCGGTGACGATGGTCATGCGCGACAGCGTGGCGTCCTCGGTGGGGGCCACGGTCAGCGTTTCAATGTTGTAGCCGCGCGCGGAAAACAGGCCGACCACCCGCGACAGCGCGCCGGGTTCGTTTTCCAGCAAAACCGAAATCACGTGTTTCATGATGCCCCCTTACAGATCCTCTGAACCCAGCAGCATTTCGGTCAAGCCACGACCGGCCTTGACCATCGGCCACACGTTTTCGGTACGGTCCGTAATGAAGTCCAGGAACACCAGGCGGTCCTTGTGCTTCTTGAAGGCTTCACGCAACGCGGGTTCGACATCGGAGGGGCTTTCGATGCGCAGGCCGACATGGCCGTAGGCTTCGGCGACCTTGACGAAATCCGGCAGCGAATCCATGTACGACTCGGAATAGCGCGAGCCGTAATCGATCTGCTGCCATTGCCGCACCATGCCCAGGAAGCGATTGTTCAGGCAGATGATCTTGGGCGTCAGATGGTACTGGTGGCAGGTCGACAGTTCCTGGATGTTCATCTGGATCGACGCTTCGCCGGTAATGACGGCCACGTCCTCGCCCGGGTTGGCCATCTGCACGCCCATCGCGTACGGCAGGCCCACGCCCATGGTGCCCAGGCCGCCGGAATTGATCCAGCGGCGCGGCTGGCCGAAGCGGTAGTACTGCGCGGCCCACATCTGGTGCTGGCCCACGTCGGAGGTCACGAAAGCCTTGCCGCCGGTTACTTCCCACAGCTTTTCGACGACGAACTGCGGCTTGATGACGCTGGTGGAACCGGCGTACTTCAGGCATTCCTTGCCACGCCATTCCTGCACCTGCTGCCACCACTTTTCCAGCGAAGGCGGCTTGACGTCCGCCACGCGCAGCTGCGCCAGCATTTCGATCAGCACGTCCTTGACGTTGCCGACGATGGGCACGTCCACGCGCACGCGCTTGGAAATCGACGAAGGATCGATATCCACGTGGACGATCTTGCGCGGATTCTGCGCGAAATGCTTGGGATTGCCGATGACGCGGTCATCGAAGCGTGCCCCGATGGCCAGCAGCACGTCGCAGTGCTGCATGGCCATGTTGGCTTCGTAGGTGCCGTGCATGCCGGGCATGCCCAGGAAAGCCGGGTGATCGGCGGGCAGCGAGCCCAGGCCCATCAAGGTGTTGGTGCAGGGCGCGCCCAGCAGATCCACCACCGCGCGCAGCTCGGCCGCGGCGTCCGACAGGATGACGCCGCCGCCGGTGTAGATCATGGGACGTTCGGCCGCCAGCAGCATCTGCACGGCTTTCTTGATCTGGCCCTGGTGTCCCTTGTTGACCGGCGCGTACGAGCGCATCGTGATCTCGCCCTTGGGCGGCACGTACTTGCACGGGGCCAGCGTAATGTCCTTGGGGATGTCCACCAGCACGGGGCCGGGACGGCCGGTGCGCGCGATGTAGAAGGCGCGCCGCATGGTGTCGGCCAGGTCCTTGACATCGCGCACCAGGAAGTTGTGCTTGACGCAGGGACGGGTGATACCGACGGTGTCGCACTCCTGGAAAGCGTCCTCGCCGATGGCCGCGGTGGGCACCTGGCCGCTGATGATGACCAGCGGGATGGAGTCCATATACGCGGTGGCGATGCCGGTCACGGCATTGGTGACGCCCGGGCCGCTGGTGACGATGCATACGCCCACCTTGTTGGACGAGCGCGAATAGGCATCCGCGGCATGCACGGCGGCCTGCTCGTGGCGCACCAGGATATGCTGGAATTTATCTTGCTTGAAGATTGCGTCGTAGATGTAAAGCACCGCGCCGCCAGGATAGCCAAAGACGTGTTCCACGCCCTCATCGGCCAGGCAGCGCACGACGATGTCGGCGCCATTGAGTTCCATGTTGTCGTTCCTTTCAGGGTTCCGGCCTTGCGTTCGGGAGTGCGGCGCCTGCATACCTTTGAAGTATCAGGCTGCGGGACCCGATACCGGCCCCGGCAACACAGCCCGGCGCTTCGCGATTCACGGAATCGCTCCACCCGGATGCCTTGCCGATCCGGCACGCGTCCATCCAGCACGCAGTGCATGCGCCCACATGGGCGCCGGAGATCGAAATGGAAGCCTCTGACTACGCGCTTGTGGCACGGCCAATGGCAGGGTACTGCTGGCGCTTCGAAACCGGTCGGTAGACCGGGAAACTGGCAAACCATCACCGCCGGTCCTGGATGACGGACCGCGGCAACCGGTGAATTTACCGTGTTTGCGGGTTATCTAGCAAATCGGACGCAGTTACGGAACCGGGCAGGTTCAACGCCAACGCCGTTCGCAGCCCGGCCCCGGCGGCCTTTCCCTATGGGCGCCCCCGGGGGCGGAGGCCCCGTTTTCGCCCCCGACCGGCGCCATGACGGCAAATAACCGGGGACTCTCTATACTTGGCGACTGTCCCGTCCCCATTCGTACCAAGCCGTCACCCATGGACTTGCGCATCGCGAATCTCCGCCGCTTCATCTACAGCCATTACTTTTTCGGGGGAGTTCGCCAGGGCGTGGGCATGTTGCTGCCCGTGCTCATCCTTGGCGTGCTGTTCGGGCAATACACGCTTGGCCTGGTCGCCACCTTCGGCGCCCAGTGCGTGGCCATCATCGACCAGCCGGGCGGCCCCCAGCAGCACCGCACCAACGAGATGCTGGGCGGCGCCGTCCTGGCCACGCTGACGGTGTGCATCACCGGCTTCGCCTCCAACGACCGGTTGGCGCTATGGCTGGTCGTCATCGCGCAGAGCTTTTTCTATTCCCTGTTCACCGTGTTCGGCAAACGCGGCGGGCTGATCGGCTTCGCCGGCCTGCTGGTGATGGCGCTGACCATGCACTCGCCCCTGCCGGCGGACCAGGTGCTGCTGCACGCCGCCGTCACCCTGGGCGGGGCGCTGTTCTACCTGGCCTTCAGCGTGGGCTTCAGCCGCCTGTTCTGGCTGCGCGAGGAACAGCAGGCGATGTCGGTGGCCCTGTTCGCCACCGCGGACTACGTCGCGGCGCGCGCCTCCTTCTATGACGAAAGCGAGGACCTGGAAGATTCCTACCGGGCGCTGATCCAGCGCCAGTCGGTCATGACGGAAAAGCACCAGGCGGCCCGCGACGTGGTGCTGCGCGCGCTGCCGCGCGGCAAGGGCTGGGGCGATTCCCGCCGCGTGATGATCTGGAATATGTTCGTCGACATGCTGCAACTGGTGGACACCCTCTTTGCCACGCACACGGATTATGCCGCCCTGCGCCGCGCGCTGACGGGCAATGACGTGCTGGTGTTCATGCGCGATGCGCTGCTGAAGATGTCGCTGAACCTGGACCGCATCGCGCTGGGCGTTTCCCATGGCGGCCCGGTCAAGCGCAGCATCAGCATCAAGGCCGAACTGCGCGCCATCGAATATGAACTCGACCAGCTCAAGCAACAGGGCCTGGGCGAACGGGAGCCGGAAATCCTGGCCCTGCTGATCCAGATCCAGCGGCGCCTGCGCAATGCGGCGCGGATCGTCGAGCGCCTGGCCGATCACACCCTGAACCGCCCCGACGCCAAGCCCACGAGCGCCCTGCGCATCGACAAGTCGCTGACCCGCTTCATGACGCGGCAGGAATTCAGGCTGGGGATGATCACCAGCAACCTGCGCATGGATTCACCGAATTTCCGCTACGCGCTGCGCGTGGCCCTGGCCGCCGCCCTGGCCATGACCGTCAGCGAGCTATGGGTATCGGAGACCTTCTCGGCGCATAACTACTGGATCATGCTGACCATCGTCATCATCATGAAGCCGGGCTTCGCGCTGACACGGCAGCGCAATAGCTGGCGACTGACAGGCACGCTGATCGGCTGCGTCATGGCGCTGATCCTGCTGAACCTGACCAGCAGCCCGGAGATCCTGTTCGCCGCCCTGCTGGCCGCGTGCATCATGGGCAACAGCCTGGTGCAGCTGAACTACATGGCCAGCGCGATCTTCAACACCATCTTCGTGGTGCTGGTCTTCCATTTCGTATCGCCCGGCACCGTATCCATGAACGTGATCGGCGAGCGCGCGCTGGACACCCTGATCGGCTGCGCGCTCTCGCTGGCCTGCAGCTACGCCTTCCCGTGGTGGGAGGCGCGCTACCTGCCGCCGCTGGCGCGCGCGGCAATCAAGGCCAACCGCGAATATCTGCGTGCCGGGCTGCAATACGCCAGCGTCATGCGGGAAAAGCAGGCGCGCCGCGAGACCCCGGACCAGGCGCAAGGCCCCGTGCCCGAACCGCCCGCCACCCAGGCCGAGATCGACGCGGATTTGAACTGGCGACTGGCCCGCAAGAACGTGCATATCGCCTTCAGCAACTTCGCCGAGGCGTTCTATCGCATGATGAGCGAGCCGCAGTCGCGGCAGCAGTACGTGCCCGAACTGAACAACCTGCTTATCCAGAACCACGTCCTGGCGTCGCAAACCACGGCCGCGGTGCCCACGCTGGCCACGCTGAGCCAGGAGCCGCCGAAGTCGATCAAGGACACCCTGGAGGCCGTCACGGCCATGATCGACCCGGCCAACCCACCGGTGCCGCCCCTGCCCGAGCAGATCGACACGCAGGGCGAACTCGCTTCCCTGGCCTATCCCCTGAAACTGATGGTGCGGGCCGCCCAGATGATCCGCCAGGAAAGCACCGCACTAGAAGGTTGAAAGCGCGCAGCGCGTCGAGGGAGGCCCTCTACCCTCTACGGAACACCAGCTTGTCGGGCGTCGATACCGACTCGTCGTACGCGTAGTCCTCGCTGTCGAACGCCCGCAGGCGTTCGGGCGTGGCGATCTTGTGCTGGATGGCATAGCGTGCCATCAGGCCGCGCGCGCGCTTGGCGTTGAAGCTGATGATCTTGTAAGCGCCGTTCTTCTTTTCCTGGAAGACGCATTGCACCACCCGAGCCTTCAACGCCTTCAGGTCCACCGACTTGAAATACTCCTCGGATGCCAGGTTGACGACGACAGGCTTCTTGTCGCCCTCCAGGCGTTCGTTCAGGTATTCGGCGATATCGGTGCCCCAGAACTCGTACAGGTTCTTGCCGCGCGGCGTTTCCAGGCGGGTCCCCATCTCCAGGCGATAGGGCTGCATCAGGTCCAGCGGACGCAGCACCCCGTACAGGCCGCTAAGAATGGCGATATGGTCCTGCGCCCACTGCAATTGCGGCACGCTCAGGCTGGGGGCCTGCAGGCCCTCGTACACATCGCCATTGAAAGCCAGGATTGCCGGGCGCGCGTTCTGCTGGGTGAACGTCGGCTTCCATGCCGCGTAGCGGCGAGCATTCAGGTCCGCCAACGCCGGACTCAAGTCCATAAGCTGGGCGATGTCCTCGGCGCTTTTCTTCTTCAGCACCTTGATCAGCGCGGCCGCGTGATCGACAAAGAGCGGCTGCGTATGCAGATCGACGCCCAGCGGCGTGTCGTAGTCGAGCTTCTTGGCGGGAGACAGCAGGAACAGCATGTTCGGAGTTTTCCTTGTTCAGATGATCAGCGCGACGTCCAGCCACCGTCGACGGAAATCGACGTGCCAGTCACCTGTTCGGCGGCCGGCGAGCACAGATAGACGGCGGTGCCGCCCAATTGTTCGGGCGTCACGAATTGCAGCGACGGCTGCTTTTCGGTAAGCAGTTCGCGGGCCGCGGTTTCCTGGTCCACGCCCTCCTTGGCGGCAATGGCGCTGATCTGCTTTTCCACCAGCGCGGTACGCACCCAGCCGGGACAAATCGCGTTGGCCGTAATGCCCAGCCCGGCGGTCTCCAGCGCGGTCACCTTGGTCAAGCCCACCACGCCATGCTTGGCCGCCACATAGGCCGACTTGCTGGCCGATCCGACCAGACCGTGCGCCGAAGCAATATTGATAATGCGCCCCCACTTCTGCTTCTTCATGTGCGGCAGCGCCGCCGCGGTACCGTGGAACACGGCCGACAGATTGAGCGCGATGATGGCGTCCCATTTCTCCGGCGGGAAATTCTCTATCAGGTCGGTGTGCTGGATGCCGGCGTTATTCACCAGGATATCGATGCGTCCGTGCGCCGCGACGGCATTTTCCACCAGTTGCCGCACCGCCGACCCCTTGGACAGATCCGCCCCGTCGTAAGTCGCCTGGATGCCGTGCGCCAGGGCCAGGCCCGCGCGGGTCTTCTCGATCTCGGCCGCATCGCCAAACCCGTTCAGCACGATGTCGGCACCCTGTGCGGCCAGCGCGGTCGCGATACCCAGGCCGATACCGCTGGTGGATCCGGTAACGACGGCGACTTTTCCTTTCAGCATGACGGTGCTCCTTGCGGGTTGGGATGGGATCGGGCGACGAGTCGCGGGTGGCGGACGGCAGCCCTTCGTAGCGGCGCCCCGCTCAGGGCGCCCCGGAAGTGTAGCCTTCCACGCGGCCGGGCTGCATGCGCTCGACCATCTTGAGAAGAACGGGGACCACCGCCATGGAAATGGCCACCACCACGGAGATCAGATCTCGATGGGGCGCACTGAGCAAACCGTTGTCCCAGGCTTCGTTGAACAGCGCGAAACCGAACTCCCCGCCTTGCGCCAGCGAGATGGCGAACGGCAGCCGGTGATAGGCAGGCAACCCGGACATACGCGCGATGCCGTACAGGATCACCCCTTTTACCAATAGCAGGGCCATTACGCTGAAAACGATAAAACGCCAATGCTCACGCACGACGTCCAGATTGATGGACATGCCGATGCCAAGGAAAAACAGGCCCAGCAGCAATCCCTTGAACGGCTCGATCGACGTTTCCATCGATTCGCGGTACTTCGACTTGGCCAGCAACACCCCGACCAGGAACCCGCCCAGGCCGGCCGATAGGCCGGCATGATCGAACAACTGGGCCGTACCGATCACCACCAGCAAAGTCGCCGCCGTGAACAGCTCCTGCAATTGGGCGCGCTCCGCCCAACTGATGACCCTTAACCTGTAGCCGACCAGCACGACGGCCACCGCGATCAGCGACGACACGAACGACGGCGCCCGCGTACCGCCGCCGCCAATAATGCCCAATGCGATCAGCAGGGGAATCGCCGCCATATCCTGCAGCAGCAGCACACCCAGCGCCGTGCGGCCCATGGGGGTGCGGGTCAGTTGGCGTTCGTCCAGCAGCCGCATGGCCACCGCGGTCGAGGACAAGGCCACGGCCACACCGCAGACGATTGCCCCGGTCCATGACATATCGATCAGATGGCGCAGCAACAACCCCATCAGCAAGGCCAGCACGCCACCGCACGCGACCATCTGGAAAATACCGATGCCGAACACCTCGCGCCGCATGCCCCACAGACGGGAGGGTTCCAGCTCCAGGCCGATGACGAACAGCATCATCACCACGCCCCACTGGGAAATATCGATGATGGCGGGCACATCGGTAACTAGCTTCAGGGCGGACGGGCCGATCAGAATGCCGGCCAACAGATAGCCGGGGATGGTACCCAGGCCCAGTACCTGGGTCAGCGGCACGCAAATCACCGCGGCTAGCAGAAGGACGACGACGAGTTCCATGAGCACCCTGGCCGGACAGAACACACATTCTGACAAAAAATTACGAGGCCCGGGAGTCTTCTCTTAGTGAAGAAGGGGCGGAAGCCGTTGGCGAGCGGGTACCCGGGGAACCGTTGGACGGGGCTCGCGGGGAAGAGCGACTTTTTCCTATGCCGTTTGGGCGGGGCGGCGCCGGCGACTCGACCGTGCGCTGGGGTGGCGGAACCCGACTTCCCGCTCGTGACGAAAGCGGCCCGCCGCGTTGACGCAGCCCGCACAAAGTTTCAAATTGCTGGTAGAATAGCTGGCTTTGCTGCTCGCCGGATGTTTATTGACGGGCAGCCTCGCGGCGTCTGTTGACCACCCCGTCATCGCGCCAATCATTCCCCTGGTGCGCAAGTATCGCGGTGGCAAGGATTGGCAGGATCAGGGAGCCGCCGCGACGAAAGCACCCAGGAGAGGTGGCAGAGTGGTCGAATGTACCTGACTCGAAATCAGGCGTACGGTTTCCCCGTACCGTGGGTTCGAATCCCACCCTCTCCGCCACATATTTATTTCGATGAATCCATCGAAGTACCAAAGGCCCGCTAGTCGCTGAGACAGCGGGCTTTGTTTTGGCCAGCAACGCGCCCGAACGTCTCTTGCCATCCTCATCCTTTTGACGGTAGTTTTGACGGCACGCCTCAAATACCGTCAATAGAGATACCGTCATGCCCTTGAGCGACACCGCTTGCCGCCAAGCAAAGCCCAAAGAAAAGCCAAATAAACTCACCGATGCCGGCGGTCTCTATCTGCTGGTCAACGCCACAGGTAAATATTGGCGCTGGGACTATCGTCATGCCCAGAAGCGCAAGACGCAAGATCCTATGCTGGCCCGAAAGGAGACCAAACAAGCCGACGCGGTAATTTTCGAGGCGGTCGCAACGCATAATGTGCGTCGGCCTACCGGGCCAGAACTGCCCACCCATGGGACAGCGCCCGGGAGGGCCCTGCCCTTCGTTTCCAGGAACCGCCTGATGAAATTTATCGCCTTCGGGTTTTGGATTTTGCTTGCCGCTCCCTTTACGGTTCATGCGCAGTGCGCGCCCGGCATCCCGGGTGCCGGCAATCCGGGATGTATCCCGCCCACGATGCAGAACTCGCCCTACAACCAGGGCATGGATGCCCCGTCGCCACCACCGCCTGTCTGGCGCGAAACCTGGGGAGCCATCGCCATAGACATGGGCGTCGGCCGGGCGGGCATGTCGGATACGGAAATGAGCAAGGATTCCGCTATCTCGGTCGCGCTGGCCCGATGCAAGAGCGCAGGCGGTAGCCAATGCGAGATCAAGACCACGTACCACAACCAGTGCGTCGCCCTCGCCCAGCAAAAAGGCGGCGGGGATGTTGTGACCTTTACCGGGCCGGACAAAAGCCGGGCCGAACTACGATCCGTGGAGAGATGTGGGGGCAAGGCGCGTTGCGCCGTCGTCTACAGCGCCTGCAGCGATGCCGTCCGAGTGCAATGACTTCATCATGACCAAGCGAAAGAAAATCCCGTTCATCGCCTTCGGGCTTTGGCTGTTGCTCGCCGCTCCCTTGATGGCTCATGCGCAGTGCGCCCCAGGTATTCCTGGCGCGGGAAATCCTGGTTGTATTCCTCCCTCGGCCCCTAATTCTCCCTATAACCAAGGTGGCGGCGCCTCCGCTCCGTCGCCAACCCCGCCGCCCGTGTGGCGAGACAGTTGGGGAGCCATTGCGATGGACCCTAACACCGCCCAGTCTGGTACGGTGATTGGCCTCCCGGATAAGCAGGCGGCGACACGCGAAGCGCTCGATCAATGCCGTCGAAACGGAGGACGGGCGTGTGAGATCCTCGTGTCGTACTACAACCAATGCGCCGCCGTGGCACAACGCCCGGGTGGAGGCCCGGTTTCCGTCGCCCGTTCCGCCGATGAAAAAAAGGCTGGCGACATGGCGGTGAAAGCATGTGGCGGAAAGTCCGCATGCGTGGTCGTCTATAGTGCCTGCAGCGACGCCGTCCGAGTGCAATGATGTCCACCAACGAGTTTGAACGGATACGGCGACGGCTCACGTGGCGCATTCATCGCCTGAGCGCGCACCCTGGCACGAGCGCGGCGATCGCGCTTGCCACGCTGTTGCCGCCGGGCGTGGTTCACGCCGCCCGCTGGCGCACCACGGTACGGGACCGCTGTAAAGACGCGGCGTGCCTGGAGTCCGTCTACGTCGCACGTCTGGCGGCGATGCGAAAGAACTGGGCCCAGGCGCTGGACCCGGCGGATCGATAACGCCCGATTACACCCACGCTCGCTGTCTTACTGCTCGCCTTCGCAGCGATTGTCGGTTGGCGTTCGCTTGCCTGCGATTTTCCGGTGCAGCGTCAGGTACTTCACATTTTTCTTTCCCCACGGCTGATACCAATCCAATTGGTCGCCCCGCAGCACAAAATAATCTGCCTGTGTCGTATCGAAGTTCGTGCATCCGACGTCCGAGGCCATCTGTTCGGGACTGTCCGTGCAGAAATGCGCATACAGCTTGCCGTCGCGAATATCGCCCTGCAAGGATCCTTGCTCGCCGATACCGCGGCCGGAGCCGTCGCTCCAGTTGCCAGTTGCCTTCCCATCGCGGACCTTCAGGCTGACGCCGGCCGCATGCCGCCAACCACATGTCTGCTGGTATACCCAATCCCCCTGAAAGCCTGCCGCCCCCATGGAAGGAGATGCATTGGAAGCAGCACGCTCAGCCTGCATGCTGATCGAAAAGGTCGCGTAGGGATTGCCGAATGCATTGGCGTCCATCGCGCCGATATCGATGCGCTCGTTTTCGGCATGGCCGTAGGATCTTAATGAAAAGAATCGCGTGACCTTCTTTCCAGCAAGCAAGTCGTCGTTGTAAAGCGCCGGGCTGAACATCACCTTGGAATGATGAAGTTCTACCGTGATGCCCACGATCGACCAGTGGCATATCCCTTGTCCGAAATAGTCCTCGTCAAGGAAACGGTCAATCACGACGTCAGCCTTATACGTGTTTTCGCCCGCAGCGACGAAGGACACCGGCACTCGTTTTTCAGGAACCACCGTTGCGCCGGTCACCGGTGTCAATGGCACGCAGGCAGGCGTGTCGACGCGATAATTCACGTGGCCTTCGACGTGTTCGAACGGCCCCGGCGCCGCATGAACGACGGCGCTGACGCTGTAGCGGAGTCGGGGTGAAGGATTGAGGCGAGCTTCCCGACTCGCGACCGCACGGGCCTGGCTCTGGGCGTGGGCTGGCGCCTGGCATAAACACAGGCACGCGCCCAGCGTGATGCAGAAGAGTCTGCAAACTGTTGCGAACGGGGTCATTCTCATCGCCCTGGCGCGGTGATTGTCAGAAGCCGTAGCCGCTGATGTATCTACCGCAGGAGTTGTAGTTGATCTTGCCGTTGGTGATCATCTTGTAGCGAAGGATGGTGCCCTCGTTATTCGTATAAAAGATGACCCAGCAGTCGGTCGATTCCGGATGATATTCATCGTATCGCCCGTTCTGGATGACGCCCGGCGAGGTCATCACCTGATAACCCTTGTTCTCGTAATGCGCGGCCTGATAACCATAAATGTAGGTGTACGACTTTGTCTGGGCGTCCTCTTGTTTCACGAATGGCGTCGCACCGTTGGGCTCGGGCCATTTGGGCAACAGTTCCTTGATGTTCTTACCGACCTGCGCGTCCAGCTTGTTCCGGGTCGGGGACCATGGAGATAGTCCCATGCAAGCTGAGAGCATTACAGGAAGAAAAATCGCGGGGGCAATACGAAACATGCTTCCAAAGCGTTTCATGATTTCTCGACGTTGCTTTAAGGGCAGGAGATCACAGTGGGCCGCAATATATCACCTGGGTTCACCTCTGGTAACCGTCGTAGAAACGAAGAGTAAGATCAAAAATTCGCTATACCCCGGGTCGTCATTGCGTGCTGCGGTGGCGAACCCACGCCTGATTGCACGAGCCTGCCAGCGTGCCTGGAGGCAATGTTCCGCAACGATGTAATGGGAAATCTGGCCTCGCCCGCTCCCGCCAGAGGAGCCTCGATATACCCCTGCGCCTGGTTACATACGTACCGCCGATCTGAGCCGATGCGCCGTCGGGGTTTGATATGTTGAGTTCACGCCGGTGCGGGAACGCAGTAACCGCACCGGACGTAACGCAGTTGAGCCACGGCCCTAGGCCGTGGCTCTTTTTTAGGAAGTCCCGCGTAACGCGCTCAATGTCGATGCGTTGCTGTGTAGCTGATTCGCCAGTCTTCCAGTTCCTGGGCACGTATGGCCGTTCTTTCCATTCGACAGGTCGACAACGTACTCGGCCCCGACGTCGATCCAAATCGATAGGCCCTTACCGCGCAATCCTTTTCATAGAAGGCAAGCCACGCACGCTGCGCCGCCTGTATCTCCTGGAGAGCGTCCTTGCCTTCCACGCTGGTAACGGCGGCAGTCAGCGCCTTATAAGCTTTATTCAGACGCGCATCCTGATAGGTATATTCAGCGTCTGCACAATCCCCCTGACCCGGCACCTGGCCTTGCGTGGCCTTGATGCACGCATCATAGTCTGGCCTGATACCGTAATAGCGTGGTGATACGTAGGAAAGCCGCTCTACGCCCGGCATGATGGCGACGCCGTTGATCACGGTACCGTCGTCATTGGACTCCGCTTTGTAGCCTTGAGCGCTGCCCGCCGTGGCTACGGCCGGCGGCGGGGACGCCAGCGCGCTACCGAAAAGGGATAAGAGAAACAGCGGCAGTGCACAGGCAGCCGATCCCCGATTCATCACTTCTTCCTCCAGCATTAAGTTACCGAAGTCGAAATATGCACGACTTAGCGAACCGTATCATCGATCACTACGAGCGTCACGCCGGCGCATGAGATGCCGATCGGCGCATGGCCGACTGGAACGATAAGCCATGGCATGACCGACGGAAGATGTTTTCGGTATTCGACCAACATGCCGCATCGTCGGCTGTGCTGATGTTCAACAGCGGCCCGGCGGCAGGCGAAGCGGTGGGAGAGTATCGGCGTGACCCGCTCTACCACGCGAGCCTGAGCACAGAGGAGTACAAAGCGCTGCTCCACGGCATCGTGGTGCGGCATTATGCCTGGGTAAAGGGCGATGCATCAACCATCAGGCTTTTTGTCGACGACCGGTCTCTGTCCTAACCAGTCCAGGCCTTTTCCCGGCAGGGATAACGACCTCGGCTTCTCCACCGAGGTCGATGGCAAGCCTGCCCCGGGCAAAGCGGAAATGAAGGCATATGGCAACGATACGGGCCGGACCGTGCTGCTGGACAGCCTGCATAACGGCGCCGCGCCAATACGAGATGGCACCTCTGTAGGGTAAATTTCGCGTATGCACGAACTAGCCAGCCGCATCATCGACCATTACGAGCGTCACGCCAGCGCGTGGGATGCAGATCGGCGCATGGCTGGCTGGAACGACAAACCATGGCACGACCGCTTCATCGCTGCGCTGCCGAACGGTGCGAGCATCCTCGACTTGGGTTGTGGCTCCGGTTCCCCCGTCGCCCGACAGATGGTTTCGCATGGCTTGCGTGTGACAGGCATAGACTCGTCACCCACTCTCATTTCGCTATGTCGCCAACGCCTGCCCGATCAGGAATGGCTTGCAGAAGACATGCGCAAGCTCCGACTCGCCCGTCGATTCGATGGTGTGCTTGCTTGGGATAGCTTCTTTCACCTCACGCCCGACGACCAGCGGCGCATGTTCACGGTGTTTGACCTACATGCTGGGGCGTCAGCCATGCTGATGTTCAATAGCGGACCAGCACAAGGCGAAGCGGTCGGAGAGTATCGAGGCGATCCGCTTTATCACGCGAGTCTGAGTGCCGATGAGTATAGATCGCTACTCCACGGGATCGGATTCAAGGTCGTTGCCCACGTGGCGAACGATTGGAACACGGGCGGCGGTCGCACAGTTTGGCTTGCGAAACGCGGCTGAGCTGGATATCCAAGCCCAAGCCATTCAGACTTGGTGCAGCCAACCGTGTCGCCGCTACCGATGCGCGCTGACCTGCCCTTTCCTCGGGTTAGAAAGCGATATTCAGCGCCCCCATCACGCCCTGATTCGTCACACCCGACGCATACTGCCCGTTGTATGAAAGACTGATGGTCGCATTGCGGGTGATATGAACGCCAAGGCCAAAATCGACTACCGCCTGGTTGCGCGCAATCGGCACACCAGAGATATCGAACGATGAGCCGCCCGCGAACGATTCCGACACCGTAGGCTTCACATCGCCCACCGCATAGCGCCAGCCCACCGATCCCTTGGCGAGGACTTCGGTACCGTTGAACATGAACGTGGTCTTGCCGCGCAGCCCCAGGGTGCTGAAGCCCGTGTTCATGTCCTGGCTGCCAACGTGCAGCGCGTCGGCGCCCCCGCTTTCATCGAAGCCTTCGGCGTGCTGGCTCACGTAGGCGACGTTCAGGAACGGTTCCACAGACGAGCGCCCCATGTCGAAGCGATATCCCAGCTCGCCGAATATCTGGGCCGTGCCTGCGTTGTAGTTGGAACTCATATGGTCGGCGAATCCCGGTACCGCCATGCTGCGATCCGCGCTGATGTCGTGCCACGTATAGGTCGCCCCCGTCCTGAAGCCCAAGGCCCCCCACTGGGTGCCGCCGTACAGGCCGAGGTGGTAGTCGTCGCTCTCCGCAGAGGCGCTACGGCCGCTTACGTTATAGCTGCCATGGCTATATCCGGCCAGCACACCCGCGCGCCAGTTGGCGGCGACCGGCATATCCGCGCCGATGAAGAAGCCACCCAGGGACGTATTCAAGCGGCTGGCATTGCCATCGCCATCGATATGCCCCCAGTTGCCATAGAAACGCGCCCATCCGGTGGGACGCGACGTGCCGCAGCCGGTCGTGCCGGCAGCTTGCGCGTTCATGCGGTTATCGCCGTTGGCCGGACAGGTGAACGTGTCGGTAAGCCTGTCGCTGACCGCATCGCGCGTGAAATGGCTGCTCTCCAGCATCGCGCTTTGCACCGACGCATGGACTTCGCCCGACAATTGATCGAGCGCCATGCGCGCGTTGTCGTTTGTTTGCTGATTGAGCACAGGCGCGGCGGCCGCGCTGTTCGGCCCTGTCGAATCCAACCCGCTTGCTACCGCGGCCTGGTTGCCCGTCGTCGCGATATCCGTGATGGACTTCGTTTGCTTGACTTCCAGATAGGAATTGTTGGCATCCGAGGTGGGCGCCAGACCGTAGAACGCGGTAAGGGCTGTGTCGCCGGTCACATCGAAGCTGCCGGTTACGCCGTTGGTCGCCGTCAGCACGGTGTACTTTGTTCCAAGCACATAAGGTGCCGCTGTCGTCCGGGTGACGTTCAGGATCGCGCCATCCTGGATCGTCGCCGTGCCCGTGACAGCAATGCGGTCGGATGCGGAAGAGTTCGGATCGACTTCGACCTGGTAGACGCCGCCCTTTTCCTGCGTATAGGCGCCATTGACGTTCAGGGTTCCGATGCTGTTGCCTGGCGCAACGATGCCGCCGGCATGCACGGTGGTCGCGCCGACCGTGCCGTTGCCGATCAGCCTGCCGCCCGAGTTGATCGCGACGGCGGAATTGGTGTTCGAACCACCCACCTGTACCGTGCCACCGTTGTTGATGGTGAAAGAGGAATTGGTAAGCGAGGTCCCGCCATTGAGTGCCAGCGTGCCGCTATTGTTGACGGTGAAGGTGGAATTGGTAAGCGAGACCGCGCTATCGAGTGCCAACGTTCCTTGCTGCACTGTCCATGGCGTCGATTCGGTGGACGTACCCGTCAAAGTCCACGTGCTGGTTCCCGTCTTCTCGAAAACTCCGAAACCCCGATATTGGGCGTTCGCGCCTATCGCGGAGACATCGAAGCTCGAATTGGTCGTTCCGCCCAGCTTAAGCGTGTCCGCCGCGCTGAATGCCACCACATTACCGGTAATCGTCGAGCCCGCTTGCAGTTCCAACGAGTTCACGCCACCGATGAACTGAATCGCATTGGCGATCCCGGCCGAGGCAATCCAGTTTTGTCCGCCTGTGATCGCACCGGCATTGATTACCGTGGCGTTTGCTCCCACGACCCCGATACCACCGACGGGTTTAGGGTAAGCGGCGCCGAGTTGGGTGAACTGTACGGCCGCACCGCCGGCGATCACGCCGCCGGATGTGTTGATGAGCGTGCCGCCATTCGAAATCCAGGCGCCCTCACCGCCGGAACCGGCTTGCCCCGACACCCCAGCGGTAGCACCTCTGGCGCGTCCCGCTACACCGCCGGTCAGGGTGCCCGAGTTCGAAACCGTTCCGTGGCCGCTGAGGATGACGGCGACACCGCCACCGCCGCCGCCGCCGATAGAACCGGTGGCCGCTCCCCCCTGGCCGCCAACGATGGCAGCGCCCTGTTGGATGGTCACATTGGCAGACGAAAAAACGCCCGCGCCACCGCCGCCGCCGCCGCCCGCACCGGTATCGGAGACGAGGCTGCCGAAGGCGGCTCCTCCGGCCCCACCCGTTACTGTCGTGCCGCTTTGCACGAGCAGATCAACGCCACTGGTAACGCCAACACCCCCACCGCCGCCGCCAGCGCTATTGACTGTTGCACTCGCTGCCGCACCGTTGGCCCCTGCACCGCCCGTGATCGAGTGGTCGACGATTGAAATGCCTTCGGCGCCTGCGCCTCCTGTACTGGCAGGCGCGACCACGGTGGGATCATTGGTGAAACTCACGCTCATTCCGCCGCTGCCGCCAAAACCTGTCGTCAGATTGGTTGCCCCACCGCCACCGCCCTTGCGGGTGGTGCCGGTGAAAGGTCCGTACCCGCCATCAGGCGAGGCGCCATTCACACCGGCCGCGCCACCGCCCAGAGAGTCCGAGGCTGTACGCGTCCCGCCCGTGCCGCCGTTGCCCGCCCACGCCGTCGCGGATAGTGCCGCGGCAAGCGCAGCCACCGATACCTTTAAGCGCAAGGTTGGAAGAACGGGATGGACAGCCTGGTCGCGACGGGCATCGGGCTTCTTTGACAGGGGCGGCATTGCAGCTTCTCCACGGGGCCGTGCCCCAGCTTTTGAATGACGAGGACGAACAGATCCGAGCTACGGCGATGGCGTAGCAATGGTGTTTTTTTGAATTCGGGAGGCTTGTCCGGCGCGTTCGCGCTATCGAGCGCGAACAGATGAGGAAACCACTAAGGCCCGCAGGCTGGATGGACGCTGACAGCTATGCACTTCGCGTACGACGACCAGATGCAGGGCATATGTTGCGCCAACGGTTGCGGTAGGTTGCATTTTGAAGCCGGATTATTTCCGATCACCGCGGAAAAATGGCGGAATTTAATAATTGTTAACAATTTGCCTGGCCGACTTGAACGGGCCGGCTCTGTAGATATCACTACATCATTGCAGTACCCCCTACGCCACCCTATGCTGCGCCCATGGCTACCCTACCCACCCACTGGCTGCTCCTTATCGTCAGCCTTCCGACCGCGGGCGCAACGGCGCGCATGCGGATATGGCGCGCGGTCAAGATGCTGGGCGCCGTGCCGTTGCGAGATGGCGCATATCTTCTTCCGGCGGACGCCGAGCAAGCCGGGCAATTCAGGGCACTGGCCGGCGAGGCCAGGCAGGACGGCGGGCAGGGATGGGTGTTGCAGGTGCTCGCGCAAGACCAGGACGAGACGACTGCCTTGCAGGCGCTGTTCGACCGCTCCGAGGACTATGCGGCCTGGCTTTCCGGATTGGCCGAGGCACGCCTATCTCTGTCCAAGGTCCCGGCCGCGGAACTTGCCCGCTCGCTACGCCGCCACGAACGTGCCTACGAGGCAATTCGCAGGATCGACTTCTTTCCGACCGCGGCGTCCGCAAGCGCGCAAGCGCAATGGCGCGACTTTTCCAATGCTGTGGACGCCATTCTGTCGCCCGGAGAGCCGCATGCGGCCATCGGCAGTATTCCAAGGCGCGACCCGATGCGCCATCAGGGCCGGGTTTGGGCGACCCGCCGCCATCTTTGGGTGGATCGCGTCGCCTGCGTGTGGCTGATCCAGCGCTTTATCGATACGGGTGCGCGCTTCCTCTGGCTGGACACCCCCGCCGATTGCCCGGCGGATGCGCTGGGCTTCGACTTCGATGGCGCGACCTTTACCCACGTGGGCGACCGGGTGTCCTTCGAAGTACTGACGGCCAGCTTCGGCCTGGATGAAAACAGGGGCTTGAAACGCCTGGGCGCGATGGTGCATGCGCTGGACGTGGGAGGTGCAACCGTGCCAGAGGCGGCCGGTTTCGAAGCCCTGCTGACGGGGGCCCGCAAGCGCCTGGACGACGACGACGCCCTCGTGGCGGAAATCGGCGTGGTGCTGGATTCGCTTTACGCCTATTTCTCGAATTCGCGGATGGCGTAGGGACTATGGGCGCCTGCCCCCGTCCCTTGGCTTGACGGAGACTTCAATGAACGCATCCCCACCGGCCGATCCTGCGCCGTCCGCCGCCGCGCCGCCGCGATATACGCTTTGGCAACTGGTCGCCTATTTCGCGCGGCTGGGAACACTGGGTTTTGGCGGCCCCGTGGCGCTGGCCGGCTACATGCACCGCGATCTGGTGGAACGACGCGAGTGGATCGCGGAAGGCGACTACAAGGAAGGCCTGGCGCTGGCGCAACTGGCGCCCGGGCCGCTCGCGGCGCAGTTGGCGATCTATCTGGGATACGTGCATTTCCGCATCGTGGGCGCCACCCTGGTAGGCATCGCCTTCGTGTTGCCTTCCTTCCTTATGGTGGTGGCGCTGGGATGGGCGTACACCCGCTTCGGGGGACTGGATTGGATGCGATCGGTCTTCTATGGAGTCGGCGCCGCGGTGATCGGCATTATCGCCATCAGCGCGTACAAGCTCACCGTCAAAAGCGTAGGCAGGGACAAGCTGCTATGGGCCGTCTACCTGGTGCTTGCGGCGGTGACGGTTGCCACCGAAACGGAAATCGCATGGCTTTTCCTGGCCGCGGGCATCGTCGTGTGGTTCCGGCGGGCGCCGCCCAAATGGCTAAGGCAGGGAAACCTTCATTCCGTCGCGGCCACCGCCCTGCCCGCCGTGGGCGGCACGCTGAACACGATCGACGCATCCTTGTTATGGCAAATCGGCATTTTCTTCGCCAAGGCCGGGGCCTTTGTCTTCGGCTCCGGGTTGGCGATCGTGCCATTTCTTTATGGCAGCGTGGTCACGCAGTTCCACTGGCTGAGTGAAAAGCAATTCGTGGATGCGGTGGCGGTTGCCATGATCACGCCCGGACCGGTGGTCATCACCGTGGGCTTCATCGGATATCTGGTCGCCGGGCTGCCGGGCGCGGTCGTGGCCGCCGGCGCCACGTTTCTACCGTGCTATCTGTTCACCATCCTACCGGCGCCGTACTTCAAAAAATACGGCAAGGTGCCCGCCATCCTGGCCTTTGTCGATGGCGTCACGGCCGCCGCGGTGGGCGCCATCACGGGGGCGGTGATCGTTCTGGCGCAACGTTCGATCGTCGATCTTCCAACACTGCTGCTGGCCGCGACCACGGCGGCGCTGCTGCTGCGGTTCAAGAAATTGCCGGAGCCGGCGATCGTGGCGGTTGCCGCGGCGATCGGGCTGGCGATCTATCCCTTGCTGCATTCCACCTGACTTTTCATGGAGGGCTTGATCGATATATGGACTGAATTGGACATTACCCAAGGAGACGATCATGAAATGGATTACCCGAGAGCACCCCAAGATCGACCGAATCGCTTGCCCATGGTTGATTGCCCGCTTTATCGACCAGCAACCGGAATTCCTATACGTGCCCGCGAACGAAGTGCTGCGCACCGCGAAGGAACGGAACGCGATTCCCTATGACATCCCGGGCGCCGAGCTGTCGCATGTCGGAGACCAGTGCAGCTTCGATGCCTTCCTGGCCAGGTATGAGCTGGGGCAGGACCCCGCCCTGCAAAAACTGGCGGCCATCGTGCGCGGAGCCGATACATCCCGCCTCGACCTGACCTTGCAGTCGGGCGGCTTGTACGCCATCTCGCTGGGCCTGTCGAACCTATACCAGGACGACCACCAGATGCTGGAGCACGGGATGGTGATGTACGACGCTCTCTATGCCTGGTGCCGGTCATGCCAGGATGAAACACACCAATGGCCGCCGCGCATGGCCGCTTGATATGGGCGAGCGCCCCTCCGGATAGGTCGCCGCTTTACGTCGTTCCCTCATCGTGAAGCGGCCGGCCTTTACCGCGCGGTCCCGCAGCCGTTGCCGGAAGCGCCTTCCGTATCGTCTGTTCCCGACATAAGCGTGACGCGGGAGCCACCGTACCGCCGCATGTGTCACCCGGGCTGTACATATCCCCTCCAGGGGGATAGCATAGCAAGCATGGATACACCCAATCCCCACCTGCACCACGAAACCGTGGCCAAGCGCCTGAAACGGGCTGAAGGACACTTGCGCAGTGTCGTGCAGATGATCGAAGCGCAACGTCCCTGCCTGGATATTGCGCAGCAACTGCATGCCGTCGAGAAGGCCATTACGCAGGCAAAGCGGATACTCATCCAGGACCACATCGACCATTGCCTGGAAGACGTGGTGGGCGACGTGGACAAAGCGCGCCGCCGCACCGTGGACGAGTTCAAGGAAATCACCAAGTACCTGTAGGGCACACCCCCAAGATGCTGTCGTTCACCGAGCTTATCCAGCAGGGCACCAGCCATGCCTGGCTTTTCATTCCCAGCGCCATCGTGCTGGGTGCCTTGCACGGCCTGGAGCCGGGCCACTCCAAGACCATGATGGCGGCCTTCATCGTTGCCATCCGGGGCACGATAGGGCAGGCGGTCCTGCTCGGCGTCAGCGCCACCGTGTCGCACACCATCATTGTCTGGGGCATCGCCCTGGGCGGCATGTATCTATGGCGCGGCGTCGATGCCGAGGCGCTGGAGCCCTACTTCCAGGTCGCTTCCGCGGTAGTGATTATTGCGATCGCGCTGTGGATGTTCATGCGCACGTTGAAGGAACAGCGATTGCGGCAGGCGGCCTCGCAGGACCACGATCACCACGGGCATGATCACCACGCCCATTCTCACGATCACGACCACGATCATGGCCATGCCCACGACGAAAGCCGGCGTATCGATACCGGACACGGCGTGGTCGCGCTGCGTATCCATGAAGCCGGCGCCCCGCCCCGCTGGCGGCTGACGGTGGAGCGGGGCGCACACTGGCGGGCCGAGGACGTAAGCGTGGAAACGGAAAGGCCGGACGGCGCGAAGCAGCGATTCCGCTTCGCGGCGCGCGATGGCTATCTGGAATCGGTGGACGAGATTCCGGAACCCCACCAGTTCATGGCCAGGCTGGAACTTGCCCACGGCCATCATGCCCACAGCTACGATGTGGCCTTCGTCGAGGACGCCCCCAATCAGCATGACCACATTCATGAAGAACTGCGCGGGCTGGACGTGTCGGGGGGCGAGTACCAGGATGCGCACGCGCTGGCGCACGCCAACGATATCCGGCGCAGGTTCGCCGACCGCAGGGTCACCAACTGGCAGATTCTCGGCTTCGGACTGACCGGCGGACTGATCCCCTGTCCGGCCGCCATCACCGTACTGCTGCTGTGCCTGCAGCTCAAACAGGTGTCCCTGGGGGCGGCCCTGGTGCTGTGCTTTTCCGTGGGGCTCGCCCTGACGCTGGTTTCGGTCGGCGTGGCCGCGGCCTGGAGCGTCCGGCACGTGACCAAGCGGTATAGCTGGTTTTCCACCGTGGCAAGCCGGGCGCCCTATCTGTCCAGCCTGCTGATCGTCGCGGTCGGGGTTTACGTCGGTATCCATGGCTGGATGGGTATCGGCGCGATGGCATAACCCCAAACCCACTTGATCTTTCGGTTTCGAGCGCCCGGATGACTCGCGAGTCAGCTAGAACGTCATCCTGAAGCCAGCGCTTGCCGTCACGGCATAACTGCCAGAGAAATCGGCGTCGGTGCCGAGCTCTCCATAGAGCGCATAGCGGCCGCCCCAACTGTAATTGCCGCCAACGCCCACGCCGCCCCAAGTACGGCCCAGGCGGCTGTCGACGGGCACGCCGGAGACCTGCACCCGCGTCCCGTCCAGGAATTCGTGCTTGATGTTGATCACGCCGTAGACGCTGGCCTGGCGCGGCTTGCCGCCGCCGTCGTCCAGGCTGCGCTTGTAGTCCAAGGCCACGCCGATCCGGCCCAGCAGGCTGTCACCCTTGTCGCTGTCGACCCGGGCGCCGAACTGATCGTCGAAGCGGTTGAAATCGGTGGACACGTAGCTTAGCTGAGCCTGCGGGATGATGGCGAAGCCCTCCCTAACGGCAAAGGACTTGCCGGCTTCGATGCTTAGGCCATAGCTGTGCGCGTTATTGCCGTCCTTCAGCTTGCCGGCAAGGCCGGAACGCAGATCGCTATCGAACCAGGTTGCCTGCGCCTGGGCGTCCACATAGGTACCATCCTTGCCGTACCAGGTCAGGGTCGGGCCCAGGCCATAGGCCCTGGTATCGATGCTGCCATTGCCATAGACCGATGAAACATCGGTGTCGGCCGTGCCGTAGTGGACGGTGAAGCCTCCGACCAGGCGCGAATCGCCCTGCTCGCCGGCCAGGATGCGATCGACGCCGAACTGCGCTTTCCAACTGTCGATATTCTGGTGCTCGCCGGTGGTGGAGAGCGCCGGTTTCAGGTGTGCGGTGGTGCCTTCCACTCGGGCCCAGACGCCGTTGCGACCGGTGTCCGCCGGATCATATTGACGGTTGCCCACGCGCTGCCGCAAGGTAGGCAGCTGGCTCAATGACATCAGCGTATTGGCGTATGCCTCGTAGACCGGCACGCCCGGCTGGTACAGCATGGGGCCGCTCCCGCCATTTGGCGCAACGGCACCTTCGTCCGTTGGCGCGTCCCCGCCCGCCGAAACCGAAGTGTCGACCGCCTTCAGCGAGGAGCGCAGGTACCAATTGCCATTGCCCTGGTCCTTCTGCAGCACATAGCCGTAGGCGCCCGCCACCAGGGCCGGCTTACCGGCGATGACATAGTCTCCATTCGCCAAGTCGAATTGGCCAGCGGAGATACCATTCACCTGTACCACCTGGATGCCTTGCCGGGTTTGCGCGCCCGAGCCTCCCACGTTCATGACGGTGACTGGCGTGATGCCGGAGGTGGCGCCGGTGATGACCAGGCGATCGGTGGGGGATGCGTCGTCGCCCAGCGCAGTCCTGATTTCAAGGTTGCCCCCTTGTCCCGCGTAATCTCCGGCGATTGTCAGGGTCCCGAATCCGCCAGGAGGACCGGGTGCGATCGTGCCACGATTGGCGGTGGATCCGACTTGGCCGATACCGGTCAGCCGCGCCCCTGCCCACACATTGGCCGGGCCTCCCAATATGCCGTCCACCCGCAGCGTTCCGGCCTGGACCTCGGTGCTTCCGCTGAATGCCGAGCTATCGCCCGTCAGCGTCAAAGTACCGGCTCCCAACTTGTTAAGGCTTGACGTTCCCGAAAACGCGGTGCCGATGCCAATGTCGTGTGCGTTCGTGTCGAACCAGGCGCCGCCGGTGTTCACCGACAATGTCGTGAAGCCCTTAAGGAAGTCAGGCTGGTCGCGGTTCGCGCGCAGGATGCCGCCGTCCAGGTTAAGCACTAGTGGGCCGGTGCCGTCGCCCTTGATGACGGCGCCTGTTTCGAGGATGCCGCGTCCGGTAGAGTCGCCAGTCAGATTGAGCGTCCCTTGTGCCGTGGACCCGGCAGCGATTCGGACATTGCTGCCGGCTTCCACCAACCCGCCTTTTTGAATGTTCAACGTGCCGGCGCCATCCCAGCCAACCGCGATGAAATCGGTAGCGCTCAGCGTCGAAGTGTCGGCAGTGCCGCTCGATATGGTGACCGTGCCCGCGCCGCCGTTAGCGTAGCCGATATAGATAGCCGCGCTCGGATGCAGCGCATCAGGGCCGGCAGTACTCACCGCCGCGCCGTCCCGGACATGCAGCTCGCCGGTGCCGGCGGCACCCACGTAGATGTTGCCAACAGGGTCCCATAACGATCCGGCGCCGGTGACTGTGACGTGCCCATCGCCGCCCGCATCCAGTCCGATCGAACCTTGCCCGCTGTGCACTGCGCCGCCATTATCGATGTCGAGGGTCCCACTGCCGCCAGCGCCGATCACAAATGCAGCGCCACTGGAGTTCGTCCAGATCGATCCGGGCCCGGAGACCAGCGCCATGCCAGTGCTGCCATTATCGCGGCCGATGGCAACGTTGCTGGTGCTGGTCGCCACACCGCCGCCAAGGACATTGAGCGTGCCATTGCTGCCCGACTCGACGCCGATCTGGGTCTGGCCGGAGATGGTCAAACCCGAAGCCAGGCCACCGCCGTTGCCGCCCTGGACCGTGACCATTCCCTGGTCATGGTTGCCGAAGTACGCGTCGTTGACGTTGCCGACCGTGCCACCGGCGTCGATGACCAATGTACCAAGTGCCGTATCGCCAACGACGAGATCACCGCCGACAGACCAGTTCGGCGATTGCACACTGGATACGACCGGATCCAGGTTGCCGGAACCCACCACCGATTGCGCGTTCGCGGGTCCCCAGCAGTCGACCGCCCACGCCAGCGCGATCGCTGTCGACAAAAGCAGGGGCCGGGATTGCGGCTTGGAATTGAGCTCCGGGGCGGTGTCCTTGTTTGCCATTGGATGCCTCGCTGCTGTGACATGTATCCCGTGCCGGTCGTACGACACGCTATATGTCGCCGACGCATGCATGGGGACGACCCGCCGTGCCAGGTCGATATTTGCGTGTTCTGTGGATGTCCGCTGGGCTGTGCACGAGCGCACGAAGGCGACGGCTGCGCGTGGTCGCACGTAGCTTGGGACGGACGGGATCGCGCCGCATGTACCTGGTTGCGACCGTGGCTGGGTTTTGCTCAGCCGGACAGCAGGTTGCCACATTTTGTAGCCCATAATGCAACATATTGACAATTATTAACAAATAATGCAGCTGCCTCCGCGAACCGGGCGGCGGATTTGGCGGGCGGGCGGAATGCCCGTTGAGACCTCGCGCTGAAGTCGTCCGGGGACTTTGCTCAAAGGCATGTTGAAAGCTTGGCTGTTCAGGCCTAGAATTCAATAATTCTTGAATTATTGAACTGATATGACAGAAGACCAAGCCGTTTCGGCCCTGGCGGCGCTGGCACATGTGCAGCGTTTGCGGGTGTTTCGCTCGTTGGTGGTCGCCGGTCCCCAGGGAATGACGCCCAGCGTCCTGGCCGATCGGTTGGGCGTGGCGCGCAATGCGCTGTCCTTTCACCTGAAGGAACTGGCCCACGCGGGCCTGGTAACCGCGGAACAACAAGGTCGCAACCTGATCTATCGCGCGGAGTTCGGCCACATGACCGGGCTGATGGATTACCTGACCGAAAACTGCTGCCAGGGCGAGGCCTGCATGGTTCCCGACGCCGCGGGGCTTTGCCAGGACTGCTGAGCGGGCGCCGCATGAAGCGATCGCGTGTTCGCCCGCGCATCTGCGGACAGCCGCCCGCCCTTTTTTCTGCCACCCCGATAGAACTTTTCCTTCCAGCCCCATAAAACCCGCATTCGTCCAGGAACATCATGTCCACGGTCTACAACGCGCTGTTCATCTGCACGGGCAATTCCGCCCGCTCCATCCTGGCCGAAGGCCTGCTCAACGGGCTGGGCCAGGGAAGATTCCGTGCCTACTCGGCCGGCAGCCATCCCAAGGATTCCGTCCACCCGATGGCGTTGGCGACCCTGGAACGCCTGGGTATGCCCGCGCAAGGCTATCGCAGCAAGAGCTGGGACGAGTTCGTGGGACCCGATGCGCCGCGCTTCGATTTCATTTTCACGGTATGCGACAACGCGGCCGGGGAAGTCTGCCCGGTATGGCCGGGCAAACCCATGTCGGCCCACTGGGGCGTGCCCGACCCCGCCGCCGTGGAAGGCAGCGAGGAGACCAGGCGCAAGGCGTTCAACGAAACCGCGGTGGTATTGAAGCGCCGCATCGAGCTTTTCCTGTCCCTGCCGTTGGCGCGCCTGGATGCCATGTCCTTGCAGCGCGAACTGCGCGACATCGGCAAGGCATGAAGGGAAAGCGCATGCCGGCAGAGACTATCGCCGGGGCCGCCCCGGGTCCCATGAGCGTGTTCGAGCGTTATTTGACGGTTTGGGTCTTCCTTTGCATCGTCGCGGGCGTGGCTTTCGGGCAGCTCGCGCCCTCCGTGTCGCGGTCCATCGGCCATTGGGAGATCGCCCGGGTCAATCTGCCCGTGGGCCTGCTGATCTGGATCATGATTATTCCCATGCTGATGAAGGTCGACTTCAGCGCCCTGGGGCAGGTACGACGGCACTGGCGCGGTATCGGCATCACGCTGTTCGTGAACTGGGCAGTCAAGCCGTTCACGATGGCGTTCCTGGGCTGGCTGTTCATCCGGCAGGTTTTCGCGCCCTGGCTGCCCGCCGGGCAGCTCGATAGCTATATCGCCGGATTGATACTGCTGGCTGCCGCCCCGTGCACGGCCATGGTCTTCGTCTGGAGCCGGCTGACGGGCGGAGACCCCTTGTTCACGCTGTCGCAGGTCGCCTTGAACGACACCATCATGGTGTTCGCCTTCGCCCCCATCGTCGGCTTGCTGCTGGGGCTATCGTCCATCACCGTGCCCTGGGACACGCTGCTGACGTCGGTCGGCCTGTACATCATCGTCCCGGTACTCATTGCGCAGGCATGGCGCCGGGCCTTGCTGCGTCGAGGCCAATCCGCGCTGGATAGCGCGCTGAGCAGGATAGGCCCTTTGTCCGTCGCGGCTTTGCTGCTGACGCTGGTGCTGCTGTTCGCCTTCCAGGGCCAGGCGATTCTGCAACAGCCGCTGGTCATCGCAATGCTGGCGGTACCCATCCTGATCCAGGTCTTCTTCAATTCCGCGTTGGCGTATTGGCTGAATCGCCGGGCTGGAGAAGCGCACAGCGTGGCATGCCCTTCCGCGTTGATCGGCGCCAGCAACTTCTTCGAACTGGCGGTCGCGGCGGCCATCAGCCTGTTCGGTTTCCAATCCGGGGCGGCGTTGGCCACCGTCGTGGGCGTTCTTATCGAAGTCCCCGTGATGCTGCTCGTCGTGCGGATCGTCAACCGGACGCGGAACTGGTACGAGCATGCCTGATCACGTCAATGACCGTTCCTCGGAGCTATCCATGAGCGATACCGTTTTCACGGAGAAGGACGGCCGGGCAGTGGCCGATACGGAGGGCCATCGTGCGTGAAGGCATCTCCCTGCCCAACATCGACGGGGCGCTGCTCGACGCGCCGGATACCGCGCGCCTGCTGTCGCCGCCTGAGCGGGCAAGCCACCCCCCACGGTTCCTGCTGCTGTATGGCTCGGTCCGGGAGCGATCCTATAGCAGGCTGCTGACCCGCGAGGCCGCGCGCCTGCTGCAGGCGCTGGGCGGCGAGGTAAAGGTCTTCGACCCTTCGGGGTTGCCGCTGCCCGACGATGCGCCCGACACGCATCCCAAGGTCCGGGAATTGCGCGACCTGGTGCAATGGTGCGAGGGTATGGTGTGGACGTCCCCCGAACGCCACGGCGCGATGAGCGGCATCATGAAAGCGCAGATCGATTGGATTCCATTGACTTTGGGCGCCATCCGTCCCACCCAGGGCAAGACGCTGGCCGTCATGGAGGTCTCTGGCGGATCGCAGTCCTTCAACGCCGTGAACCAGCTGCGCGTGCTGGGCCGCTGGATGCGCATGCTGACCATCCCGAACCAGTCATCGGTACCGAAGGCGTTTCTGGAATTTGACGAGGCCGGCCGCATGAAACCTTCGAGCTACTATGATCGCGTGGTCGACGTGATGGAAGAACTGATGAAGTTCACCCTGCTGACGCGGGATGTCTCCGGCTACCTGGTGGATCGCTACAGCGAAAGAAAGGAAAATGCCGAGCAGCTGTCCAAGCGGGTAAATCAACGGTCCATTTGATTCCGATGCGCCTCTCGAATCGCACCAGCGTGGTGTCCGCGCTCGGCACGACCCAGACGCTCGCCTGGGCCTCGTCCTATTACCTGCCGGCCATGCTCAGCGCGCCCATGGCGCGCGACCTGGGCATCGGCGTCCCCACGGTTTTCGCCGCCTTTTCCTTCGCGCTGTTGATATCGGCCCTGCTGGGGCCGTATTCGGGCCAGGCGATCGACCGGTGGGGTGGGCGCCCGGTGCTGATGGCCACCAATGTCCTTTTCGCGCTGGGCCTGGGCTGGCTGGGCAATGTCCATTCCACCGTGGGGCTGTTCGCGGCGTGGGCGGTGCTGGGCATAGGGATGGGCAGCGGCCTTTACGAAGCGGCATTTGCCACGCTGGTGCGCCTGTACGGCCAGCAGTCGCGCGGGGCCATCTCCGGCATTACGCTTTTCGCCGGTTTCGCCAGCACGGTGGGTTGGCCCCTGACGAGCTTCCTGCAGGTCGAGTTCGGCTGGCGCGAGGCCTGCCTGGCGTGGGCGGGCCTGCATTTGGTGCTGGCCTTGCCGCTGAATTCCCTGCTGCCCACCCCCGCCGCCGCAGCGCATACGCCGGCACAACATCCGGCCCCCACGCCGGCATCGCCGGTCACGGCCTGGCCGTCGATCGTCCTGGCCGTCGTGTTTGCCATTACGTGGTTTATCAGCACGGCATTGGCGGCCCACCTGCCTCGTCTGCTGATGGCGGCGGGCGCGACATTCACGGCCGCCGTGGCCGCCGGCGCGCTGATGGGACCGGCCCAGGTGGGCGCGCGCATCCTGGAGTTCGGCCTGCTGCGCAAGGTGCATCCCTTGCTCTCGGCGCGCCTCGCCACGCTGACCCATCCAGTGGGCGCGATGCTGCTGCTTCTGTTCGGGGCGCCGCTGGCCTCGGTCTTCGTGATCCTGCATGGTGCCGGCAACGGCATCCTGACGATCGCCAAGGGCACGCTGCCGCTGGTGCTGTTCGGATCGCACGGATACGGCGCTCGGCAAGGCATGCTGATGGTGCCCGCGCGTATCGCGCAGGCCCTGGCGCCATGGCTGTTCGGCCTTTGCCTGGACCGCTGGGGGGCCGGCGCCCTGTGGGTGTCCGCCGGCATGAGTGTCGTGGGCTTCGGCGCGCTGATCTCGCTCCAGTCGTATACGAACCCGGCGCCGTCGACGCCTTCGGCCGAGACCGCATCTCCCAGAAAGTAAGGCATCGCCGCGGCCTTGATCCAAATCACAACGGGCGCTTCGACCGAGGCCTAAGCTGGGTGCTTCGACATCGCGGCTTACCCCTGCCGCGCACCAGCCGGCCCCCTCTCCCACCGCCCGGTCGTCACGCAAACGCACCGGCGCACTGAATAACGGGGCCACGGCCAACGATTCCAAGGAGTGCTCATGTCCAACACCATGAAAGCCGCGGTCGTCCGCGAGTTCGGCAAGCCGCTGGCCATCGAAGAAGTCGCCGTGCCGAAACCGGGGCCGGGCCAGATCCTGGTCAAGATCGCGGCCACCGGCGTCTGCCACACGGACCTGCACGCCGCCGAAGGCGATTGGCCGGTCAAACCCAAGCCGCCCTTCATTCCAGGCCATGAAGGCGTCGGCCATGTCGCCGCCGTCGGCGCCGGCGTCAAGCACGTGAAGGAAGGCGATCGCGTCGGCGTTCCCTGGCTGTACACCGCCTGCGGCCACTGCAGGCATTGCCTGGGCGGCTGGGAAACGCTATGCATGGAACAGCAGAACACCGGCTATTCGGTGAACGGCAGCTTCGCCGAATACGTGGTCGCCGATCCGAACTATGTCGGCCATCTGCCGGACACCGTCTCGTTCGTGGACATCGCGCCCATCCTCTGCGCGGGCGTGACCGTCTACAAGGGATTGAAGGTAACCGACACCAAGCCCGGCGATTGGGTGGTGATTTCAGGCATTGGCGGCCTCGGCCACTTGGCCGTGCAGTACGCCAAGGCCATGGGTTTGAACGTCCTGGCCGTCGACATCGACGATGCCAAGCTCGACCTTGCCCGCCAGCTTGGCGCCACGCAGGGCGTGAACGCGCGCAAGGAAGATCCCGTGGCGTTCGTGAAGAAGCAGATCGGCGGCGCCCAGGGCGTACTGGTGACGGCGGTCTCGCCCAAGGCTTTCGAACAGGCGCTGGGCATGGTGGGCCGCGGCGGGACGGTGTCGCTGAACGGCCTGCCACCGGGCGATTTCCCCTTGTCCATCTTCGATACCGTGCTCAACGGCATCACCGTGCGCGGCTCCATCGTCGGCACGCGGCTGGATCTTCAGGAGGCGCTGGACTTCGCCGGCGAGGGCAAGGTGAAGGCCACCATCGCCACCGACACGCTGGAAAACATCAACGATATCTTCGCGCGCATGCATCACGGCGACATCCAGGGACGCATCGTCATCGACTTCCGGCAATAGCGCGGCAGCACGGAAAATCCAGGCCTTCCACAAAAGGCTTTCCCTCATGCGCCGGCCCGGTTTATAAAGCCGACGGCCCCGGCGCGCGCGTACCGACGACGCGACGGGCATGCCAGCCTGTCGCGCCGACGACGCCCCCTTTTTCCAGGCGGCATGGCGCGACCCAGCAAGACGGTCCGGGGCAAAAGCCACATGTCGGCCGGTGAATAGGTGTGTGATGGAACGGGAAGGATATCCGGCCGGGAAGGATGGCACGATCGCATTGATCTTGTCCGCCTACCTGGGCGATTCGCTGTTTTTGATGACCATAGCCAACAACCTGCGGCGCGCCGGGCGCCGCGTGGTTGTCTTCGGCACTTACGCGCAGGCGTTGGCGGACTGGTATCCCGGGTTCGACATCCGGCCGCTGCCGCGCGAGAACGAGATCGCCGCGCTGGAGGACTTCGGCGTCATCGTCCAGATGTCGGCCAATGGCCCGCTCGCCGGCCTGGACGAACGCTTTGCCCATTTCGTCGCCATCAAGTCATGGCAACGGGGCGATGCCCAAGCATTGGCGGACGCCAAACACGCCCGCCTCGGCGACAATCCGCGCGACGGTGCCCCGTCCAATGGCGTCATGGCCAGCTTCCGTGTCTTCGCGCGGACCCGGTTCGGCCTGGACGACTGGGTCGCCGATAGCGGATTGCGGGCGCCCGACGCACTGCGGGCCCGGTTTCACGCGCGACGGGTGATCATCCACCCGACGTCGACCGAACCGACCCGATGCTGGAAACCCACCCAGTACGCGGCCCTGGCAAGCATGCTGCGCGAGCGTGGCTTCGAACCCATGTTCGTGCTGGCTCCCGCCGAACGCGCGGCGTGGCGCGACTTGCTGGCGCGGCACGGCCTGCCCATACTCGATGCGCCCGATCTGGCCCATACCGCGGCGGCGATCTACGAGTCCGGCTGGTTCATCGGCACCGATTCCGGCATCGGGCATCTCGCGTCGGCGTGCGGGGTTCCGACCGTCACCATCGTCGACCGCGTCAGGAACATGAACCGTTGGCGGCCGATATGGGCGCCCGGCACGGTGGTGCGTCCGTGGTGGTTGCCGATGCACTGGATGCGCCGCAAGTATTGGCGCGAAGCGACCACGGTCGGGAAGGTGCTGCGCGCCTTCGATAAGCTGCGCAAGTGCGCCGAGGCGACCGGACCGGTGGGAGCGGGACCGAGCCGGGACGCCGGACACGCGCTCAATGAGCCGGCTGCGCGGCCGGGACCTTGAAAGCACTGACCAGCGTCACCAGGCGGGCGGCCTGTGTATCCAGGTTTTTGGCCGCGGCCGCCGCTTCCTCCACCAGCGCGGCATTGCGCTGCGTCGTCTCGTCCAACTGCGTGACCGCCACGCCGACCTGCGATATGCCCTGTTCCTGTTCATGGGCTGCGGTCCCCATGCCGGAGATCAGGCCCGCCACATGGCGCACCTGTTCGACGGCATCGTTGATCCGCGCTCCCGCCAAGCCGACGATCTGGCTGCCAGCCCTGACCTTCGCCACGCTTTCCTGAACCAGCTCGGTGATTTCGCGCGCGGCTTGCGCCGACCGCTGCGCCAGTGCGCGCACCTCGCTGGCGACGACGGCGAAGCCCCGGCCCTGTTCTCCCGCCCGGGCCGCCTCCACGGCCGCGTTAAGGGCCAGGATGTTGGTCTGGAAGGCAATCGAGTCGATGATGCTGATGATGTTGCCGATTTTCGTGGCACTTGCCGTGATGTCGTCCATGGTCTTCACAACGTCCTTGACCGAATCGCCGCCCTTCGCGGCGGCCTCGCTGGCCTTCATGGTCAGGGCAGCAGTCTCCCGCACGGTGTCGGCCGTCTGGCGCACCGTGGCGGTCATCTGCTCCATCGAGGCTGCCGTCTGCTCCAGGCTCGCGGCCTGCGCTTCCGTGCGCCGGCTCAGGTCCTCGTTGCCCGCCGTCATCTGCGCCGCGCCCGCGGAAATGGACACGCTACTTTGCCGGACCTGGCCCACGATGTCGGCCAGGCTGCGCCGCATTGCCTCCATGTTGGCAAGAAGACTCGAGGCGTCGGCCCGCCTGACGCGCACATGCCCGGAAAGATCGCCCTCCGCGATCCTGCGGGCGATTTCCGCGGCATAGGCGGGTTCGCCACCCAACTGGCGCCGGACACTCCGGATAATGACGATCGCGACCGCGGCGCCGAAGACAGCGGAAAAAATCGCCAATGCGGTCATGATCTTCAGTGCCTGCCCGACCGCTGTGGCGGCGTCACCGGCCACCGACAGCGCCTGATCCTGCTGGTAGGCCGCCATCTCGTTCAGGACATTCAGATACGCCGCCTGCACTTCGGGCAATTCGGTCAGGACCATGCGGGTGGCCGCCGCGATATCGTTTCCCGCCACCGCCTGGGCGACCTTTTCCAGCAGCTTGTCGTAGGCCGGCCGGGCGGCCTGAAGCCGCTTGATGAAATCCGCCCCCTGGCTATCGATCACGCGTTCGCCCAATTGCTCGATCGCTGCCCCGGCCTGGCGCGCCAGATCGGCCTGATGCGTCGTCCTGTCCGCCCGCTTGCCCCGGTCGGCATCCAGGATCTCGTCGCGCGCGAGCGCGGACCGTTGGCCGATTCCGTCCTTGATCTGCTGCAGGTAGATCAGGTTGTCGACGGGGACGTTTGCCAGCAGATTCACGTCCCCGGCGATACCTGTCAGGTAGTGACGGGCCAGAATGGACGCCGAGCAGCCCAGCACCACCACCATCGCGAACCCCGCGCCCAATAGCCGTCCGAATGACACCCGTTTGATCCGCATCCCGCGCCCCGGTTTTGAAATGATTCGCCCGCCCTATGAAGGGCTGCGCCTGTTTCTCTAATTCGGTGGAAACGGCGTACCGGTTACAGGGCGGGCAAATTTATCCAGGAATGGGTATGCGAGCCGGCGGGGCGCGGCAGGCGTCATCCTTCGTCGGCGTCGTCCGGATCCACCCACATATCGGTGATGCGGCCCGCCGCGTCGGTCAGGATGGTGACGCGGCCCGGCTCCCGATCCGCCGACACGGGCCCGGAGGATATCCGCAGGGCGCGGCCGATCAGATCGCCCAGCAGGAAGGTCACCACCGGAGCGTGGATCGGTATCGACAGGCTGCCCAGGTCCGTCCTGGATACCTGGCCGCTGTGCCAGGGCCAGGGAGAATCGTTGCCGGCGCAATCGCCATTCGTGTGCATTGCCGTCGTTTGAGTCATCGTGCGCTCCCGGGATGATCGACCCGTCCCGTCGACAGGTCGGGATGGCATGCAGTGTCGCGGCCGGTGCCCGCCAAAGATAGATAGGCATCCGCCCTAGCCCGAACGCGGCATCGCCCTCCGGCGGGCTAGCCTATGGCTTCGTCCTCGCCCACTTGGCCGATGCGCGCGGTTAAGATCGCCCGATGCACCCATTTCGCCTCTTCGCCGCCGCCATTGCCCTTGTCGCCCTTTTCGCGCCGCCGGCCGGCGCGCAGCCGGCCTATGACGGCTACCACCGGGGCGTCTACCTGCTCTTCCTGAACAGCCCGCCAGCTGGCGAACCGCGATCCGTTCCGCCGACGCTGGCGTTGTCCTTCGGCGGCGAAGCGGTCCATGCCGTCATGGATACCGGGTCCACCGGCATCGTCGTCGCCGCCTCGTCGATACCCGACGTCGACAGCCTGCGGACCCTCGGACCGGGTACGCTGAGTTACTCCAGTTCCGGACGCATCATGCGCGGCCGCTGGGTCGTGACCGCCGCGACCGTCGCCGGCGCCAACGGCGCATCCATCACCACGCGGCCGCTGCCCGTACTGGCGATAGACCGCATCGACTGCTTCCAGAATGCGCGAGACTGCCAGCCCACGGATCATCCTCGCCATGTCGCCATGATAGGCATCGGCTTTGCCCGCGAGGCCGATCATCAGGCGCAAAGCACACCGGACAAAAATCCTTTCCTGAACCTGCCCGGCATGGGCGACGGCCGCCAGCCGGGCACCATGCGACGCGGCTATGTGGTCACCCGCGAAGGCGTACATGTGGGGCTGACCGCGGCCAATACCCGCGGCGAATATCGCTACGTCAAACTGGCGAAGGCGGCGGACGGCGGGGACTGGTCACCGCTGCCGGCCTGCATCGCGCTGGATCGGGGCACGAGCGCCTGCGGCACGGCGCTGGTGGACACCGGGGTATCGGTCATGTATTTGACGGTGCCGCCGGACCGGCAAGCCGGCCACATCGACCCGGCGTCCGGGCAAACGCTGGCACCGGGTACGCGGGTAACGATACGCATGGGCACGGACGGCAGCGCGCGATCCCCTGCCTACGGCTTCGCCGCGGGCGATACGGGCGACCCCGCCGCGCCGGCGCGCATCGTCCTGGTCCAGGGCAACCAGCGCCCGACGTTCGTCAATACCAGCGTGCATGCGCTGAACGTCTTCGATTACCTGTTCGACGCGGATGCCGGCTATGTCGGATTCCGCCGCGTGCGCTGAAAAGGGCTGCATCGGCCGGCAAAGACTGCGCACGGGCGTGGGCTGGAGCCCCGTCAGGACTTGTGCTCCGCCGTGGTATGCGCGCCCTCGGTTTCCCGATCGCGCTCGGCCACGTCTGTGTTGGAAGTATCCGGCTTGACGGATTTGCCGGCATGCCGCTTCGCGGCCGCCTGCTTCGCTTCCTGTGAATCGAATCGATGCGCCTTTCCCATGGCGTGGGCGGCGCGGCCGCCCTGCGCCGCGATACCCCGCAGCAACTCGGGATCCATCGCGGCGAAGCCTCTCGGCTTGCGGCTGGTTTTGCGTTCCTCGGTCATCATGCGCCCCCTATGGTCAGTAGCGCTGATCAGGCAACAGGCGTGCCCGGCAGGACTCATGCCCGGATTTCCCTGTCCCCAGGGTGTGCGCGCCGGTCTTTCGCGCGGCGGCGGCTTCAAGGATCGGCACCGCTTACCGTCTTTGTAGCGCTTGCGGGCAAGCCCCGGAACAGAGGCCAGACGGGCGATTCAGCCCTTTGATCGTTACTTAATATGTATATTCCCGTCAGCGCCTGGCCTTGCCTTGAATCGCAAACAAAGGGCCTGGCAGTTATATGCGGGCGCCGAAGCCGGGTGCGGAGGGCGACGCGGCGCTTACAAATGGTGACGGTGGCAATTGGGAAGCCCCGTAGCGCGATGCTACTTTTTCGGCGGGTCGACGGGCTGTATTTCATGCAGCTGGTACGTCGTGGACCCGCACACGAGCTTTGAGGCCACCGCGTTTGCAGTGGCCTCTTTTTTTTGGCTCAATGCAATTTGACTCGCGGATGGGTGCGCCGGGTCAACAGCCGCGCCAGCGCCAGCGAGACGGTGCGTGAAACCCCGAGCACGGCACGGTGATGCAGCAGATGCAGGCTGGCGTACATCCAGCGCGCCAACGTGCCGCTGACGAAAAACCCCCGGCCCAGCAACGCCCCCATCAGGCTGCCAACGCCGCGCTCGCGGCCCAGCGCCACCAGCGAGCCACGGTCCTTGTAGACAAAATCGCCGCGCGGCTCGGGTTTGCCGGCGATGCGGGCGCCAAGCCGGCGCAGCAGATAGCCGGCCTGCTGGTGGGCCGCCTGGGCGCGCGCCGGTACGACCCTGCCGTCAGGCCGGGGCGCGGCGGCGCAATCGCCGAAGGCCAGGATATGGGGATCTTCCGTCTGCAGGCGAGCATCCACCTCCAATTGCCCGGCACGGTTGCGCGGCAGGTCCAGCGTACCCAGCACGTCCGGTCCCTTGATTCCCGCGGCCCACATGCAAAGATCGGCCGGGAACGTGCGCCCGTCCTTCGTGTGCAGGGCGTCGTCCGTGACTTCGGATACCAGGCAGCCGCTTTCGATGGCGATATCCAGACTCTCCAGCCGCCGCTGCGCGGCGCGCGACAGGCGCTCGGGCAAAGCGGCCAGGATGCGCGGCGCCCCTTCGACGATGCGAATGCGCAGATCCTTGCCCGCGTCGAAATTCGGCAGGCCGTAGGCAGCCACCAGGCGGCTGGCTTCCCGCAGCTCCGCCGCCAGTTCGACCCCCGTGGCGCCGCCGCCCACAATGGCGATATGCAGCCGCGCCGCGGGATCGCGGACCTTGGCCTGGTCGACCTTGACCATGGCCTGCAGCATCGTCAGACGGAATTGTTCGGCCGATTCCGGCGTGTCCAGCGTAATCGCATGTTCGCGGGCGCCGGGCGTGCCGAAGAAGTTCGACGTGCTGCCCACGGCGATGACCAGGGTGTCGTAGGGAATCTCGCGTTCCGGCAGCAGGGGCGGACCGGCCGGGCCGGGGACGGCGCCGACATGCACGATCCGGCGCGCGCGATCCACGCCCTGCATGGCCCCCAGCACGAAACTGAAGTGCGACAGGCTGGCCAGCATCAGGTAGGACAGCCCTTCCTGCTGGACGTCGACCGTGCCCGCGGCGGCCTCATGCAGGGTGGGTTTCCAGATATGGAGCATGTGACTGTCGATCAGGGTGACGTGCTGGCCGCCGTAGCGGCGGCCCAGCCCGGTCGCCAGTTCCAGGCCGCCCGCGCCGCCCCCTACGATGACGACCCGGTGCGGCGGCCGTGCGGCCAGCTCCTGCGCGGGCACGTCCGCATCGGTGGTTCCGGGTTGGTCGGGCCGCGCATGCGTGCGCAGCAGTACGGGGGTTTCAGGCATGGGGAGCACCTCGGCACGGCCGCCGCCCCTACAGGGCGGCGCGGGAACACCGGACGGCCCCTGGGCCGCCGGACGGTCGCCACCGCGCAGCAAACCGTGTTCCATGACCCCCGGGCGCCCGAGGTCCGCTCCGTCGCTACGGTGGTGTCCGCGGCCCTGGGCGTCGGCGCCCTGCTACACGCCGCGAGGGTATCCGCGGCCCCCCTTTTGGCGCCGCGGCCTGCGTCGTTCTAGGGCCGGGTCCGCGGGTCCTGGGCCCCGGCGGTCTGGTCCGGCTTCTTCGTAATCTCTTCCCAGCCGCCGCCCAGCGCCTTGTACAACGCCACGCGGTTGAGCAGCGCCCCCAGCCCGGCCTGGACCAATTGCAGCTGCGCGTTGTAGTAGGTGATCTGGGCGTTCTGCACCTGCAGGTAGCTGTCCACCCCGCCGTTGTACCGCATGGTCGACAATTCCACGCTACGGGCGGAAGACGCTTCCAGGGCGCGCAGCGACTGTACCTGCGTGCCGAAGGTGGCCTCGCCCGCCAGGCCATCCGAGACTTCCTGGAACGCCTGTTGGATGGCCTGCTCGTATTGCGCCACCGCGATGTTGTCGCGCGCCTTGGCCAACGCGAGATTCGAGCGTATGGCGCCGCCGGCGAACAGGGGCGTGGTGATGGAAGGCGAGAAACTCCAGAATCCGTGGCCGCCCTTGAACAGATCGTCCAGGGACGGACTGGCCGCCCCCAACAGCCCGGTCAGCGAGATCGTCGGGAAAAACGCCGCGCGTGCCGCGCCGATATTGGCGTTGGCGGAGCGCAGGTTGTTTTCCGCCGCGAGGATGTCGGGACGCCGCTCCAGCAAGGCGGACGGCAGGCCGGCGGGAATGGTCGCCAGGACTTGCGCGTCGTCGAAGGGCGCGGGCGCCGGCAGGTCCGGCGGCAGCGGCGCGCCGACCAGCAGCACCAGGGCATTGATGGCCTGCGCCTGGGCCCGCGCCAGTTCGGCCAGATTGGCCGACGCGCCATCGAGCAGCGACTTGGCCTGGTTCAGGTCCAGTTCGGAGGACACGCCGCCATCGAAGCGGCGCTTGACGAGGTCATACGATGCCTGCCGGGACTCCAGCGTCCTGCGCGTCAGCTCGAGCTGCACGTCGGCCGCGCGCAGGTTCAGATAGGCCTGCGCCACCTCTCCCACCAGCGAAATCTGCACGCTGCGGCGCGCCTGCTCGGTGGCCAGGTACTGCTGGTAGGCCGCTTCGGACAGGCTGCGCAGGCGGCCGAAGACGTCGATCTCGAAGGTGGTCAATCCCAGGCCGGCCTGGTACTGGCTGCTGATGGACGGAGAATCCGCACCGCCCGGCCGCAGATCGGCGGGCAGGCGCTGGCGCGTGCCCTGGATACCGGCGCCGATGCTGGGAAACAGGGCGCCGCGCTGCACGCCCCATTGCGCGCGGGCTTCCTCGACGCGCTGCACCGCCACGCGCAGGTCGCGGTTGTTCTGCAAGGACAGCGCGACCAGGGCCTGCAGGCGCGGATCGCGGAAAAAATCGCGCCAGCCGATATCGGCCGCGGCCATGTCGCTGGCGGGCGCCAGCGCGGCGGCCGGTTGCGTGCCGGCCGTGGTCGCCTTGTCGTAGCCGCTGTAGACCAGCTTGGGCTGGTCCGGCCAATCCGCCTGAATAGGCGCGGCGGGCCGCTCGTAGGTCGGCGCCAGCGTGCAGCCGCTGATCGCGGCGGCGAGGGCCGCCAGCGCGCTGGTCTTCAGCATGGACGGCGTGCGCATCATTCGCCCTCCCCTTCCGTGGCGGGGGTGGGCGGTGTGCCTTCCCTTGCCCGTTTGGCGGCCTGCTCTTCATCGAAGGCGCGCTTTTCCGCGCCGAGCAGCCTGGGCTTGGTCTTGAACAGCCCCAGCACCACGACGAAGAAAGTCGGCACGAAGATCACCGCGAAAGGCGTGGCCGCCAGCATGCCGCCCAGCACGCCCAGGCCCACCGCCCGCTGGCTGGCCGCGCCCGCGCCGGTGGCGATGGCCAGCGGAATCACGCCAAGGATGAAGGCAAGCGACGTCATCAGGATGGGCCGGAAACGCAGTCGGGCGGCTTCGATCGCCGCTTCGTAAATACCGGCGCCGCGCGCGTATTGGTCCTTGGCGAACTCGACGATCAGGATCGCGTTCTTTGCCGCCAGGCCGATCACCGTCACCATGCCGACCTGGAAGTACACGTCGTTGGACATGCCAAGCAAGCCCACCAGGCCCACGGCGCCCAGCATGCCCAGGGGCACGACCAGCATCACCGACAAGGGAATCGCCCAGCTTTCGTACAGGGCGGCCAAGACAAGGAACACCACCAGCAGCGACAGGCCCATCAGGATGGGCGCCTGGCTGCCGGCCTGCTGTTCCTGATAGGACAGGCCGTTCCATTCGTAGCCGAAGCCCGGCGGCAGCTGCGTCATCAGGTGTTCCATTTCCAGCATGGCTTCGCCGCTGGTGTGGCCCGGCGCCGCATCGCCCGAAATCCGGATCGACTCATAGCTGTTGTAGCGCACGATCTGCACAGGCCCCTGGCCCCACTTCGCCGTAACGAAGCTGGACAGGGGCACCATGCCGCCGCTGCCATTGCGCGCGTTCAGGTTCAGGATGTCTTCCACCTGCATGCGATAGGGCGCGTCCGCCTGCACCCAGACGTTCTGCATGCGGCCGAAGTTGGGGAACTTGTTGATCAGCGCGCTGCCGACCGCGGTCGACACCAACGTCGCCGCTTCATCGAAATCCACACCCAGCGCCGCGGCCTTCTGGCGATCGATGGTCAGCGACAACTGCGCGCTGGGCCCCAGCCCGGAGATGCGCACCTGCGACAGCACCGGGCTCTTCATGGCCAGCCCCATCAACTGGCCGGTGGCCTCGCCCAGGGCCGCGGAGCCGGCGCCGGACCGATCCTGCAACCGGAAATCGAAGCCGGTTGCGTTGCCCAGCGAAGAAATCGCCGGCGGCATCACGGTGAACACCATGGCATCGTGGATGCCCATCAACAGGTTGTTCAATGCGCGGAACGACACCGCCTGCGCCGAATCCGCTCGCGATTTGCGTTCGTCGAAATCCTTCAAGGTCGTGAAGGCGATGGCCGCATTCAAACCGTTGCCGTTGAAGCTGAACCCCTGCACCGCGATGATGTTCTGCACCTGCGGCTGTGCCATGAAGTACTTCTCCACCTGCTCCAGGACGTCCACCGCGCGATTGGCGCTGGAACCGGACGGCAGCTCGATATTGCTGATCACGTAGCCCTGGTCTTCCTCGGGCAGGAAGGATGACGGCATGCGCCAGTACAGCCAGCCCAGCAGAAGCACCAGCACCAGGTAGATCACCATCATCCGGCCGCCCTTGTGCAGGATGCGCGATACCCAGTTCTGGTAGGCGTGCGTGCCCCTGTCGAAGCGGCGGTTGAACCAGCCGAAAAAGCCGCGCTTTTCCTCGTGCCGGTCATGCGGCACCGGCTTCAGGATGGTCGCGCACAAGGCGGGCGTGAAGCTCAGCGCCAGGAAAGCCGAGAAGAAGATCGACACCGCCATGGCCACGGCGAACTGCCGGTAGATGACGCCCACCGAGCCGCCCATGAAGGCCAGCGGCAGGAACACGCTGACCAGCACCAGCGTAATACCGGTGATGGCCCCGGTGATCTGCGGCATCGCGCGCGCCGTCGCCTCTTTGGGCGACAGGCCTTCGGAGGCCATGATCCGCTCGACGTTTTCCACCACCACGATGGCGTCGTCCACGAGGATGCCGATCGCCAGCACCATCGCGAACATGGTCAGCACGTTGATGGAAAATCCCAGCGCCAGCATGACCGCGAAGGCGCCCATCATGGCCACCGGCACGACCAGGGCCGGGATGATGGTGTAGCGGACGTTCTGCAGGAACAGGAACATCACCAGGAACACCAGCACCATCGCCTCGAGCAGCGTCTTGACCACGTCGGAGATCGACGTCTGCACGTACGGCGCGGTGTCGTAGGGGATGTCGTATTTGATGTTGGCGGGGAAGTACTTGGACAACTGCGCCATCTGCTCGCGCACTCCCTTGGCCGTGGCAAGCGCATTGGCGTCCGGCGACAGGATGATGGCGAAGGCTGCGGTCGGTTTGCCGTTCAGGCGCGCGCCGAAGAAGTAGTTGTCGGCGCCGATTTCGACACGCGCGACATCGCGTATGCGCACCAGCGAACCGTCGGTATTGGCGCGCAGCACCAGGTTGCCGAAGCCTTCGACGGTGGACAACTGGCCGTTGGCGATCACGGTGGCCGTGGTGCGCTGGTCCGCCGGGTTGGGCGGGCCGCCCATATTGCCGCCGGAAATAAGCACGTTCTGCTGCGCGATGACGCGATTGACGTCCGACATGCTCAGGTTGTAGCCCACCAGCTTCTGCGGATCGACCCAGATGCGCATGGCACGCGGCGCGGCGAACAACTGGAACTGGCCCACGCCGGGCACGCGCGACACAGGGTTCTTCACATTGCGCGTGACGTAATCGGCCAGCGCCGTCTGGTCCATCGTGCCATCGGTGGACGACACCGTCACGATCATCAGGAAACCGGTACTGGTTTGCTGGAACTGCAGGCCCTGCTGCGCGACCGCGGCCGGCAACTGGGCCGTCACGTTGGCGACGCGGTTCTGCACGTCGACCTGCGCGAGGTCCGGATCGCGGCCGGGCGCGAAGGTGGCGGTGATGGTCGACTGTCCGTTCGAGTCGCTGACCGATTCGTAGTACAGCAATCCCTTGGCGCCGTTGAGCTGATCCTCGATGAGGCTGGTGACCGAGTCGGCGACCTCTTTGGCCGATGCACCGGGATAGGTCGCCGTGATCTCGATGGCCGGAGGCGCGACGTTGGGGTACTGCGAAACCGGCATATTCGGGATCGCCAGCAAACCCGCGAGCAGGATGAACAGCGCGACAACCCAGGCAAAAATCGGTCTATCGATAAAAAATTGCGGCATGAGGGTTGACCCCGAAGACAATACTTATGAAGCAGGGGACTCGGCGCCCCGGCTCGGCGCCCGGCCGGTTACGACTTCTGTTCGGCGGGCGGCTGAGGCGCGGCGGGCTGGGCCGGCGCCGGCTGCTTGTCCGGGGCGGCGCCCGCCCCGGCCGCCGGGGCCTGTTGCGGCGCGGCCTGCTGCGGGGCGCCGGGCGCGCCGCCTTGGCCTGGGGCCCATTGGGAAACCTTGACGGGCGCGCCCGGACGGACCTTCTGGAAGCCTTCCACGACGACGACGTCGCCGGCCTTGAGTCCGCTGGTCACCACCCAGCGACCGTTCAGGGCGTTGCCCGTGGTCACGGTGACCTGGTCGATCTTGCCGTCCTTCACCAGCATCAGGCTCTGCATGCCGTCCGGCGTACGCTGCAGCGCCTGCTGGGGCACCAGCAAGGCCTTGTCGTCGACACCCTGCGTCAAGCGGACACGCACGTACATACCGGGCAACAGCACGGTCTCCGGATTGGGAAACTCCGCGCGCAGGTTCACCTGCCCCGTGGTGGGATCCACGGTAATGCCGGTAAACAGCAATTTGCCCTTGTGCGCATACGTCGAACCGTCCTCCAGCACGACCTCGGCCAAGGCCGCGTTATCGCCGACCTTCTGCAACTGCCCCGAGGCGAAGGCCTTGCGCAGCGCGGCCAGATCGGTGGTGGACTGGGTGAAATCGACGTAGATCGGATCGAGCTGCTGTACCAGCGCCATCTGCGTCGCGGACGTGGCTTCGACCAGCGCGCCTTCTGTCACCAGCGGCTTGCCGATGCGGCCGGTGATCGGGGAAGTCACCTTGGTGTAGCCCAGGTTGATGGCCGCGTTCTGCAGATTCGCCTTGGCGGCCGCCACCGCGGCGTCGGCCTGCCGGTAGCTGGCGACCGCGTTGTCGTATTCCTGTTTGCTGACGGCGTTGGCCTTTACCAGGGGCGCGTAGCGATCGGCCAGCGCCTTGGCGCTGAACAGATCGGCCTGCGACTGCTTCAGCTGGGCTGCCGCCTGATCGTAGGCGGCCTGGTACGGCGCCGGATCGATCTTGAACAGCAACTGGTTTTCCTTGACGTCGCCGCCCTGCTGGAAAACGATCTTCTGGATGATGCCGGTTACCCGCGCGCGGATCTGCGCGTCCCGCACGGCGTCCACGCGGCCGGGCAGATCGGCCACGCTGGGTGCGCGTTCGGGCTGGACGGTAATGACGCTGACTTGCGGCGGACCTGGATTCAACTGAGGCCGTTCGCCGCAACCCGCCAGGAGAAGCGCCGCGGCGGTGAAGGCCATGAAGGGCATTACTACGCGGTTTGCGTTGCGTCGAAGCGCAAAATGCATGGAATCCTCTCGCCATCGGCATGCAAGGCGATGCCGTTTTGGATGAAGCAGGGACGTGGAAGACGAGGCTTATGGCGATGTATGCACCATTCGTGCTATTCCCACCTCATCCCTACGGGCCGCGCTAATGTAACGCATTCACGGAATTGGCACCATATTGTGCCTAGTGTGTCGTACGGTTGCCAAAATGCCGCCATCTCCCCCGTTGCCGAGGGAAATAGGGCGATTTGGCCCTGCACAGAAATTACAAATTCGCACAAAAAAGCCGGGCCTCCGCCCGGCTTACTTGCCGCTGAGTGCGCCGGCCAGGCCGGCGCGGCGAGTGCTCAATCCCGCGTCTGCAATTCCAGCGATCGGTTGATCCGCAGCGCCAGCAGCGTGCAGGCGACGCCGGACAACAGATAAACGCTGACCGCCGCCAGGCCGAAGCGCGCCGACAGGCTCAAGGCGACGACCGGCGCGAAGGCCGCGCCGAACAGCCAGGCGAAATCGGCCGTGAACGCCGCGCCCGTGTAGCGGAAACGCCGGCTGAAATTGGCGGTCACGGTGCCGGATGCCTGGCCATACGACAGGCCCAGCAGGCAGAAGCCGATCAGGATGAAGGCATCCTGGGCGGCCGTCCCGCCATCCAGCAGCCAGGGCGTGCACAGGCTGAATACGCCGATCAGGCAGGCCAGCGCCCCGAGGGTATTGCGGCGGCCGATATGGTCCGCCAGCCAGCCGGAGGCCATCGTGCCCAGGATGCCGAGTACGGCCCCGACCACCTGGACGCTGAGGATGGCGTCGATGGACTGCGTGGACTGCAAGGCCAGCCAGGACAGCGGGAAGATGGTTACCAAGTGGAACAGCGCATAGCTGGCCAGCGCCGCGAAGGCCCCCAGGAAAATGTTGTAACCCTGCTGCCGCATCAGCGTGGTGGCCGGGATGGGTTCCAGTTCCCCTTCCTCCAGGAGCCGGGTGTATTCGTGGGTGACCACCAGGCGCAGCCGGGCGAACAGGGCCACGACGTTGATGGCGAAGGCCACGTAGAAGGGGTAGCGCCAGCCCCAGTCGGAAAAGTCGTCCGCGTTCAGGTTGGTATGCAGATACAGGAACAGGGCGCCCGCCAGCAGGAACCCGATGGGCGCGCCCAACTGGCCCAGCATGGCGTACCAGCCGCGCCGCTCGGCCGGCGCGTTCAGGGCCAGCAGCGACGGCAGCCCATCCCAGGCCCCGCCCGTCGCCAGCCCCTGCAGGCAGCGGAAAACGGCAAGCAATATAATGGCGCGTTCGCCCAGGGTGGCATAGCTGGGCAGGAAGGCAATGCCGGCGGTGGCCGTTCCCAGCAGGAACAAGGCGACGGTCAGCTTGGCCGCCCGGCCCCAGCGTCGCTGCATGGCCATGAACAAGGCCGTGCCGAAAGGCCGGGCAATGAAGGCGAAGGAAAATATGACGAAGGCGGCCAGTATGCCTTCGAGCCGCGTAAGGAACGGGAAGAATACCTGCGGGAAGACGAGTACCGAGGCAATCCCGTACACGAAGAAATCGAAATATTCGGATGCTCGGCCGATGACGACGCCGATGGCGATTTCTCCGGGCGCGACCTTGGAATGATCGGCGGTAGTCAACCTGGCGTCGTGCTCGAGCGAAGTCGAGGACGCATGGGGGAATCCTGCAGTCATGGACATCTTATTTCCTCGCGATTGTTGCTACACCGGCGGTCTTTGTCTCTGGAGACCGCTCCCGACTATCGCGCGGGCCTGCTGCTTACCGAAAATTGCCCTCTATCAGGCCCGGCAAGCCTTAGCATGGCATGACTTTCCGCTTGCCGCCATAGGTAGGACAAAATGTCCACTTTCCGCAGTGCGTCAAAAATTGTACATTTCGCGTGATTTTTTCTTTTCATCTTACGCGGTGCTTACACACCCGTCAGGCTTCCGCTCAGTTCCTGTTTAGGCTTTTGTCGCCCGGCATGTCATCCTCCAAGCTCCCCCGCCGACTTATCCTGTTCCCCCTCCTTGTCCTCACCGCCCTTCTTGGCGGGTGTAAGGCGGTGGTTCTGTCCCCGTCCGGCGATATCGCAATGCAGCAACGCGATCTGATCATCATCTCCACCATGTTGATGCTGATCATCATCATCCCCGTCATCATCCTGACCCTGGTCTTCGCCTGGCGTTACCGCGCCTCGAACACCAACGCCAAATACGATCCGGAATGGCACCATTCCACGGTGGTCGAACTGGTCGTCTGGTCGGCCCCCCTGCTCATCATCATCGCGCTGGGTGCCCTGACCTGGGTCACCACGCATCGGCTGGACCCATACCGCCCGCTGGACCGCATCGCCGAAGGCCACGAATTGCCGACCAACGTCAAGCCGCTCACCGTCGAAGTGGTGGCCCTGGACTGGAAATGGCTGTTCATCTATCCAGAGGAAGGCCTGGCCACCGTGAACGAGCTGGTCGCGCCGGTCAACCGGCCGATCCAGTTCAAGATCACGTCGTCGACGATGATGAACTCCTTCTTCATTCCCGCGCTGGCGGGACAGGTCTATGCCATGGCCGGCATGGAAACCAAGCTGCATGCGGTCATCAACCACGCAGGCGTCTATGAAGGTTTCTCCGCCAACTACAGCGGCGCCGGTTTTTCGGACATGCGCTTCAAGTTCTACGGCATGAACCCCGCCGATTTCGACAACTGGGTCCAGCAGACGCGCGAAGGCGGCGGCGACCTGACCCGCGCGGTCTACCTGAAGCTGGAGCAACCCAGCGAGAAAGAGCCCGTGCACCGCTATGCGAAGGTGGACGCGGACCTGTACGACGCCATCCTGAACCGCTGTGTCGAGTCGAACCGCATGTGCCTGAAAGACATGATGGCCATCGACGAGCAAGGCGGCCTGGGCAAGTCCGGCACGTATAACCTCGCCACCAATGCTTCGACCCGCGTGCGCCTCGGCCTGGCCGAGATGCCCGCCCGCAATTACGTCGGCGCGGTCTGCACGCCCGCCAATCCCACCGGGACCGGCGTGCTGGACAACCGCGTACCGCTTTAAGCCGCCCGCCCTTCTTTCCGCCTTGCGCGTCCCGTCACGGGAATCGAGATGTTTGAGAACCTAGACCTGCATAAGCTATTACTTGGCCGCCTATCGCTAGAGGCCATCCCCTACCACGAACCGATCCTGGTGGTGACGTTCATCTTCGTCGCCATCGGCGGCCTCGCGCTGCTGGGCGCGTTGACGTACTACCGCTGCTGGGGCCCGCTGTGGCGAGACTGGTTCACCAGCATCGACCACAAGAAGATCGGCATCATGTACATCGTGCTGGCGATCGTCATGCTGCTGCGCGGCTTCTCCGACGCGATCATGATGCGGCTGCAGCAGGCCATCGCCTTCGGCGATTCGGCCGGATACCTGCCGCCCCACCACTACGATCAGATCTTCACGGCGCATGGCGTCATCATGATCTTCTTCGTGGCGATGCCCCTGGTCACGGGTCTGATGAACTACGTCGTGCCGCTGCAGATCGGCGCGCGCGACGTCGCCTTTCCCTTCCTGAACAACTTCAGCTTCTGGATGACCGTGGGCGGCGCCGTGCTGACGATGACTTCGCTGTTCGTCGGCGAATTCGCGCGCACGGGCTGGCTGGCGTATCCGCCGCTATCGGGCATATTGCAAAGTCCGGATGTGGGGGTGGATTACTACATCTGGGGATTGCAGGTGGCCGGCCTGGGGACACTGCTATCGGGCATCAACCTGATGGTCACCATCGTGAAGATGCGCGCCCCCGGCATGGGCATGATGAAGATGCCCATCTTCACCTGGACGGCGCTGTGCACCAACGTCCTGATCGTCGCCGCCTTCCCCATCCTGACCGCGGTGCTGGCCCTGCTGACGCTGGACCGCTACGTCGGCACGAACTTCTTCACGAACGACTTCGGCGGCAACCCGATGATGTACGTGAACCTGATCTGGATCTGGGGCCACCCGGAGGTGTACATCCTGATCCTGCCGGCGTTCGGCGTGTTCTCCGAAGTCGTGTCCACGTATAGCGGCAAGCGCCTGTTCGGCTATGCCTCGATGGTGTACGCGACGGTCGTGATCACCGTGCTGTCGTACCTGGTGTGGCTGCACCACTTCTTCACCATGGGTTCGGGGGCGAGCGTCAACTCGTTCTTCGGCATCACGACAATGATCATCTCCATCCCGACCGGGGCGAAGATCTTCAACTGGCTGTTCACCATGTATCGCGGCCGCATCCGTTTCGACGTGCCGATGCTGTGGACGGTGGGCTTCATGGTGACCTTCGTCATCGGCGGCATGACCGGCGTGATGCTGGCCGTCCCGCCCGCCGACTTCGTGCTGCACAACAGCCTGTTCCTGATCGCGCACTTCCACAACGTCATCATCGGCGGCGTGGTGTTCGGCATGTTCGCCGGCATCAACTACTGGTTCCCCAAGGCCTTCGGCTTCAAGCTGGACGAATTCTGGGGCAAGTGCTCGTTCTGGTTCTGGCTGGTGGGCTTCTGGGTCGCCTTCATGCCGCTGTACGTCCTGGGCCTGATGGGCGTGACGCGCCGCATGAACCACTTCGACGATCCGTCGCTGCAGATCTGGTTCGTCATCGCCGCCTTCGGCGCCCTGCTGATCGCCTTCGGCATCGCCAGCTTCCTGATCCAGATCTACGTCAGCATCCGCCGCCGCGAACAGCTGCGCGATGTGACGGGCGATCCCTGGAACGGCCGCACGCTGGAATGGTCCACGTCGTCGCCCCCGCCCGCCTATAACTTCGCCTTCACCCCGCAGATCCATGAGGGCGACGCGTGGTGGCAGATGAAGCAGCGCGGCGCCCAGCGGCCGACGGAAGGGTTCATCCCCATCCACATGCCCAAGAATACGGCCGCGGGCATCATCCTGGCCGGCCTGAGCACCGTCTTCGGCTTCGGCATGATCTGGCACATGTGGCTGCTGGTGATCGTATCGTTCGTCGCCGTCCTGGCGGTGGCGATCGGCCACACCTTCAACTACAAGCGCGATTACTACATCCCCGCGGACGAAGTCGTTCGCGTCGAAGCCGAGCGTACCCGTCTGCTAGCAAACCATGTCTAAAACCACCGTCCTCACGCAACCCGGCGGCGCGGCGTCGCCGGAAGCCCTCAGCTTTTACCTGACTGAGGAGCACCACCCGAAGAACGGCACACTGCTGGGCTTCTGGGTTTACCTGATGAGCGATTGCCTCATCTTCGCCAGCCTGTTCGCGGTCTACGGCGTGCTGGGCCGCAGCTATGCGGCCGGGCCGTCGGGCGCCGACCTGTTCGACCTGCCGCTGGTGGCGTTGAACACCTCCATGCTGCTGTTGTCGTCCATCACCTATGGCTTCGCCATGCTGGAGATGAACCGCAACCGCGTGGGCGCCACGCAGTTCTGGCTGCTGATCACCGGCCTGTTCGGCGCCGCGTTCATCGGCCTGGAACTGTACGAGTTCGCGCACCTGATCCACGAAGGCAACGGTCCGACCCGCAGCGCCTTCCTGTCGTCCTTCTTCACCCTGGTGGGCACGCACGGCCTGCACGTCACCAGCGGCATCATCTGGCTGATCACGCTGATGGTGCAGGTCGGCCGCTTCGGCCTGACCGCCGCCAACAAGCGCCGCCTGATGTGCCTGTCGATGTTCTGGCACTTCCTGGACGTCGTCTGGATCGGCGTGTTCACCTTTGTCTATCTGATGGGAGTGCTGCCATGAGCACGCATAACGGTACGCTGGCCCATGGCGATCACAACCATGGCCACGATCATCACGACGACCATGACGACGGCGCCGCGCACGGCACCTTCAAGGGGTACATGACCGGCTTCATCCTGTCGGTCATCCTGACGGCCATTCCGTTCTGGGTGGTCATGGGCAAGGTCTTCGATCAGTCCAGCACGACCGCCATGGTCATCCTGGGCCTGGCCGCGGTGCAGATCGTGGTGCACATGGTCTACTTCCTGCACATGAACACCCGGTCCGAAGGCGGCTGGACCATGCTGGCCCTGATCTTCACCGTGGTGATCGTCGTCATCACCCTGGCCGGATCGCTCTGGGTCATGTATCACCTGAACGTGAACATGATGCCGTCGATGACCGACATGAAGAACATGCCTTAAGCATGGCCTTGTCCAACGGGGGCCCCGCGGAAAGCAGCGAGTCGATGCGATCGATGCAGCCCGAGACCCCATCCACCGCCCGGCTGGACGCCGAAACCGGCGTCCGGCGCCGCCCCGCAGCACTGCTCTGCATGGCGGTCGTGGCGGTGTTGCTTTTTGCGGGCTTCTGCGCGCTGGGCACCTGGCAGGTATACCGGCGTGCATGGAAGCTCGATCTGATCGCCCGCGTGGACCAGCGCGTCCATGCGCCCGCGATGCCCGCGCCGGAGCGCGGCCGCTGGCCGGCCGTCAGCACCGATACCGACGAATACCGTCATGTTTCCCTGACGGGTCGCTACGAATACGGCAAGGAAACCCTGACACAGGCCAGCACGGAACTCGGTAGCGGCTACTGGGTGATCACTCCCCTGCGACGCGACGACGGCAGCACGGTGCTGGTCAATCGCGGTTTCGTGCCGGGCGACCGGCGCGACCGCATCGCCCATCCCCAACCCGGCGAGGCCGTCACGGTAACCGGCCTGCTGCGCATCACCGAACCGGGCGGCGGCTTTCTGCGCCACAACGACCCCGCGGCCAATCGCTGGTATTCGCGGGACGTGCAGGCGATCGCGTCGGCGCGCGGGCTGTCCGACACGGCGCCCTATTTCGTCGACGCCGCGGCTGCCCCGGCAGCCGCACCGGATACCTGGCCCCGGGGCGGAATGACGGTCATCGCCTTCCACAACAGCCACCTGGTCTATGCCATCACCTGGTACGCGCTGGCGCTGATGGTGGCCGGCGCGGCGTTCTACGTCGTCCGCGACGAACGACGGCAGCGGCAGCCCCGGGCGCCGCGCGGCCGATGAACGCCGAGCCCGACCGCGCCGTGACGGCGGCCGTGTCCGCCGGACACCTCGAGCCCTCCGTGCCGGCCCCCGGCGGACGGCGACGGTACGACACCACCGGCCACAAGAACATGCAGCAGCTGATCACGCTGCGCTGGATCGCCGTGCTGGGGCAGATCGCCACGATCTACGTCGTGGCGATGGGATTCGGCGTACCGCTGCCGCTAAGTTACATGGCCCTCGTACTGGGCGGGCTGATCGCCTTCAATATCGTCGGCATGCTGCGCCTGCGCCTGGCGCCGGAGGTCAGCAATACCGAGCTGATGGTGGCGATGCTGGTCGACCTCGTCGCGCTGACGGCCCAGCTCTACCTGACCGGCGGCGCCACCAATCCCTTCGTTTTCCTGTACCTGGTCCAGGTCACCCTGGGCGCCGTGCTGCTCAAGCCCTGGAGCACCTGGTTGCTGGTCATCGTCACCACCCTGTGCTTCATGCTGCTGGCCGCCGCCGGGCGGCCGCTGACACTGCCGCTGGACCACGGCAACGGCCTTGCCAGCCTGTACGTGCAGGGCATGCTGATCTGCTTTGCCCTGAACGCATCCCTGCTGGTGGTCTTTATCACGCGCATCAACGGCAACCTGCGGGCGCGCGACGCCCATCTGGCGGACCTGCGCCAGCGGGCCGCCGAAGAGGAACATATCGTTCGCATGGGGCTGCTGGCTTCCGGCGCCGCGCACGAGCTGGGCACGCCGCTGGCGACCATGGCCGTCATTCTGGGCGACTGGCGCCACATGAGGCCCTTCAAGGGCGACCCCCAGCTGCTGCAGGAGATCGGCGACATGCAGGCGGCCGTCGCGCGCTGCAAATCGATCGTCGGCGGTATCCTGCTGTCGGCCGGCGAAGCGCGCGGCGAAGCGCCGGCCGAAACCACCGTGCATACCTTCCTGGACGATCTTGTCGCCGATTGGCGCGCGACGCGGGGCTTCGACGAACAGCTGCGCTACGACAATGCCTTCGGCGCGGACTTGCGCATCGTTTCGGATTCGGCGCTCAAGCAGATGATCTGCAATGTGCTGGACAATGCCCTGGAAGCGGCACGCCGCGGCATCGCGCTGACCGTGCGGCGCGAGGAGGATGCGCTGGTACTGGAAATCACCGACGACGGCCCCGGCTTCGCCGCGCCCATGCTGGCGCACTTCGGCAAGCCGTACCAATCCAGCAAGGGCCGCGCCGGCGGCGGACTGGGGCTGTTCCTTGTGGTGAACGTGGCACGCACGCTGGGCGGCACGGTATCCGCCGAGAACCTGCCCGAAGGCGGCGCGCGCGTTACCCTGCGGTTGCCGCTCTCCGCCATTACCCTGGAGGAAGACGATGACGTCCACCCCGGCCTCTGAGGAGCGCCTGCTGCTCATCGTCGAGGACGACGAAACCTTCGCCCGCACGCTGGGCCGATCCTTCGAACGGCGGGGCTACCGCGTGCTGCACGCGACAGGGCTGGAATCGCTGCAGGCGATACTGCCGGAGCACCAGCCGGGGTATGCCGTCGTGGACCTGAAGCTCAAGGGCGAGGCCTCCGGCCTGGCCTGCGTACAAGCGCTGCACGCGCACAATCCGGACACCATCATCGTCGTGCTGACCGGGTACGCCAGCATCGCCACGGCGGTGGAGGCCATCAAGCTCGGAGCGCGGCATTACCTGGCCAAGCCGTCGAACACCGACGATATCGAACAGGCTTTCGGACGGGACAGCGGCGACGTCGAAACGGAGCTGAGCGACCGTCCCACTTCGATCAAGACCCTGGAGTGGGAGCATATCCACGAAACCCTCGCCTCGACGGGATTCAATATCTCCGAAACGGCGCGGCGCCTGGGCATGCACCGGCGCACGCTCGCCCGCAAGCTGGAAAAGCAAAGGGTGAAATAACGCCAGCGTGGATGGGTGCGGGGCCACCGCCCGCGGGCCAGGACCGCTACTGCGACACGCCGTCGCCCATCCAGCGGCGCTTGTCGCGCAAGGGCGCGCAGCCGAACAGCCTGCTGTACTCGCGACTGAACTGAGACGGGCTTTCATAGCCGACCTGATGCGCCACCACGGCGACGTCGGTGTCGCTGGTAAACATCAGGCGCCGTGCCTCCTGCAGTCGCAACTGCTTCTGGAACTGCAGCGGGCTCATCGCGGTGACGGCCTTGAAGTGATGGTGGAAAGAAGAGGCGCTCATGTGCGCCTGGCGTGCCAGGTCGTCCACACGCAGCGGCCGCACATAATGTTCGCGCAGCAGGCGGATGGCACGCGCGATGCGCTGGGTATGACTGTCCTTCTGGACCAATTGGCGCAGTACCGCCCCCTGCCCGTTCATCAGCAGCCGGTAGAAGATTTCGCGCTTGACCATGGGCGCCAGCACGGGGATATCGACCGGGGTATCGAGCAGGCGCAGCAGCCGCAATACGCCATCCAGCAGCGTGTCGCTGAGGGGATTGACGTACAGGCCGCGCGGCGCTTCGGCCTGCGCGGCGGGCAGCGGTTCGACGTCCTGGATCAGCGCGCCTATGGCCTCGACGTCGAGGTCCAGGCGCAGGCCAAGGTAAGGTTCGCTGGAACTCCCGACGGCGACCTTGCCGGCGACCGGAAGATCGACGGACGACACCAGGTAGTGCAACGGATCGTACTCGTACACCTGGTCGCCTACCAGGAGCCGCTTGGAACCCTGCGCGATGACGCCGAAGATCGGCAACTGCAAGGCGTGATGCGGACCTCCCGGGCAAGTGACGCGATGCAGGTACAGCCCCGGCACGGCGGTCGCCATCGAGCCTTCCAGCGTCCCCGTCAGCCGGGTCAGCCGCCACACCAGTTCGCGCCGGGGCGCGTCGAGTATCGCGTCGACGCCGTCCACGGCGGGAGAGGGATGCAAGAAAGAATCGGGTATCTCGTTCAAGCCCATGGTTCGCCCGTGCGGAATTTTATGCAATGCAAGCATAGCGCCAGTTTCCTGTCAGGAGAGACGCGACCCCACCGCCGATAGGGATCCCTGGAGGATCAGGCAGGAATCGAACAGGATCGAGCACACCTGGAACCGGCCGCGCGCGCATACTTCCGCATCGCGGCAGCGGTAGACGAATCAGGAGCATGCCATGCGCTACAACAGATTGGGCAGTACAGGATTATTCGTGTCGGAACTGTGCCTGGGCACGATGACCTTCGGCGGCGAGAACGGCACTTTTTGGGGGCAGATCGGCAGCCTGGAGCAGGACGAGGTGGACCGCCTGGTCGGCGCCGCCCTGGACGCGGGCATCAACTTCATCGATACCGCGAATGTCTATTCCGGCGGCCGTTCCGAAATCCTGACCGGCCAGGCGATCCGCAACCTGAACGTACCGCGCGAGAACATCGTGGTGGCGTCCAAGGTGATGGGCCAGACGGGCACCGGCGGCGTGAACTCGAGCGGCCTGTCGCGCTTTCACATCATGGAAAGCGTGAAGGCCTCGCTCAAGCGCATGAATCTGGACCATTTGGATCTGTACCAGGTCCATGGCTTCGACCCCGCCACGCCCATCGAAGAGACGCTGCGCGCACTGGATACGCTGGTCCAGCATGGACACGTCAGGTATATCGGCGTCTCCAACTGGGCAGCGTGGCAGATCATGAAGGCGCTGGGCATCTCCGAGCGGCACGGCCTGGCCCGGTTCGAATCGCTGCAGGCTTACTACACGATCGCGGGACGCGACCTCGAACGCGAGATCGTGCCCTTGCTGCGCAGCGAAGGACTGGGCCTGATGGTATGGAGCCCCCTGGCGGGCGGCCTGCTGAGCGGCAAGTTCGCGCGCGACAAACAGGGCGAGGAAGGCAACCGCCGCACCGCCTTCGACTTCCCGCCGGTGAATCGCGAACGGGCCTTCGACTGCGTGGACGCCATGCGCGCCATCGCCGAAGCGCGCAAGGTATCGGTCGCCCAGATCGCCCTGGCCTGGCTGCTGCACCAGCCCGCGGTCACCACGGTCATCATTGGCGCCAAGCGCATCGAACAACTGCGGGACAACATCGGTGCCGCGGCCATCGAGCTCGCCGATGACGAACTGGCCGCGTTGGCCCAGGTCAGCGCCCTGCCCGCCGAGTATCCGGGCTGGATGCTCGAACGCCAGGGCGACGCGCGACGCCGCCTGCTGACGGAGGGCACGCGCGACTGATCGCGCCATCCCGTTCCGTTCCCGATCCGCCCGATACCGGGCGGATTTTGTTTTACGCTTATCCCCATGACAGTAGAACGCCCTTCCGACGTATCCCCGCTCCCGTCCACACAACCGCCGCTGACGCGCGGATTGCTGTTTGCCCTGGCGATCACCGCGGGCGCCGCGGTGGCGAACCTGTACTACAGCCAGCCCATGCTGGCCCTCATCGCCGACACCTTTCAAGCCGGCGAGGAAATCGGCCTTATCACCATGTGCACGCAATTGGGCTACACCATCGGCCTGGTGCTGCTCGTGCCGCTGGGAGACCGCCTGGAGCGCCGCCGCCTGATCCTGTCGCAATGCGTACTGCTGATCGCCGCGGCCGCGGCATGCGCGGTGGCCCCGTCCTTCGGCGCCTTGATCGCCGCGTCCATCATGCTGGGCGTGGGGGCGACCATCACGCAATTGATCATTCCCTTCGCGGCCGACCTGGCCCCCGACGCCACGCGCGGGCAGGCGGTCGGCGTCGTGTTCAGCGGCCTGCTGGCCGGCATCCTGCTGGCGCGCACGCTCAGCGGCGCGGTCGGCCAGCTTATGGGATGGCGTGCCATGTTCTGGGTGGCCGCCGGCATCGCGCTGGCGCTGGGGGCCATGATGTTCATGCTGCTGCCCCGCGTCGCGCCGAAGTCGCGCCTGCCCTACACGCAACTGCTGGGTTCGATGGTGCGGCTGTTGTTCACGCATGCGCCGCTGCGGCGGGCCTGCGCGACGCAGGCGTGCCTGTTCGGCCTGTTCAGTGCCTTCTGGTCGGTACTCGCGCTGCTGCTGGCCCAGCCGCCCTACGGGATGGGATCGGCGGTGGCCGGCGCGTTCGGGATCGTCGGCCTCATCGGCGTGGGCGCCGCGTCGTGGGGCGGCAAGCTCGCGGACCGCTACGGCGCCCGCAACGGCGTCGGCGCCGGCATCCTCGCATGCGCGCTTTCCTTCGTCGTGTTCGCCCTGGCTCCCTCGATGACCGGCCTGGTCGTCGGCGTCATACTGCTGGACCTGGGCGTATCGCTGGCGCAGGTATCGAATCAATCGCTGATACTCGGCCTGGATGCCCAGGCGCGCAGCCGCATCAACACGGTGTATGTCACCTCCATCTTTTTCGGCGGCGCGTTCGGCTCGGGCGCGGCCAGCGTCGCATGGCACCGCGGCGGATGGATCGCCGTGTCTTTGCTGGGATTGGGATTGGCCTTGCTGGCCCTTGGCGTTCACGTCCATGACCGCATCAGCACACGGCGCATGGGAGCGCCGGGACGAGCCGCCTCGTAACGCCGCGCGGATTCAGCGCGTCGTCAGAAAAATCTGACGGTGGAAGGCCGGCAAAGATGAATACGTCGTTCCCGCCGGACAGCGGTCAATACACCGCGACAGCCGGCGGTGTCACAACCGAGATGGGTTGTTCCAGCTTGTATCGCTCGAGCGCGCGCATGCCGGCCGCCGCGGCCTCGGACGCCGATTCGCAGGCGTCGTCGCTGGCCACCAGGGTACCTTTGCCCTGCTCTTTCGACAGCGCGAGATAGATATACCAGCCATAGCCCGCGGTGGATTCCTCCACATCGAGCGTCAGGCGATATCCCTCGCCCATCGTCATATAAAGTTCCATATTCTCCCCTTCAGCAAAGGCAGTTCTATAGCACGCGCCCGCCAACCCCAGGTATCCCGGCAACTCCCTCTTGACTTGCGTGCGCCACATGTCTCGAGGCCCTCGTACCTTCATCCGCGAGTGCGCTAGCGTCCGTCGCCGCACTTTCGTTGTCAAGCAATGGCGGGGGCAATAAGCGTATACGCGGCGATGATTTTTCGTTTTCTTTGGAAACATTCCCGCGCTGCCCGATTCGCCAAGCAGTGATACCGTGCGCTGTCGACCGACATTGCCGGGCCATGTGCGCGGGAATACCGGGCGACCACACGTGCTTGTTTTGCCACGGCTTCGGCCGTGGCGTTTTCATCTTCGATGCGCAGGCTTTTGCAACTAGTCGCAATAAGTAGCCCTTCTGCAACGACGCTCGTGTGACCTGCGTGCCACCACGCCACCTCCCTCCGTATACTTTGCCGCGCTTTCCCTTGGGGAAAGTCCACCACGCCGCAGCCCGCGCCGCGTGCGATGCCCCAACGCAGCATGGAACGCGCCTCGCCGGCACGGGAGCATGCCGCACGGCCTGACGATCCCGCCGCGTTCGTCCGCGGCAGCGCGCGGCCCGGGGATTACCGCGATCGAAGATGAGGTTCAAGTGCAAAGAGTAGGAAGCGTCGTGATCGTTGACGATCACCCCATGATCCGCTTCGCGGTCAGGACGATACTGGAACAGAGCGGTTGGGACGTCGTCGCCGAAGTATCGACCGGTGTCGACGCATTGAGCGCCGCGCGCGAACATCGCCCGGACCTGATCGTGCTGGATATCGGCATCCCCAAGATGGACGGCCTGATGGTGATCAGCCGCTTGCGCGCGGACGGACGCGACCACAAGCCCGGGATCGTCGTGCTGACCGCCCAGAACCCGGATCATCTCGCGGCCCGCTGCCTGCACGCGGGCGCCTCGGGCTTTGTGTATAAGGGCAAGGAACTGCAGGAGCTGGTCAGCGCCGCCAAGGCAGTGCTGCAGGGCAATACCTACTTTCCCACCGTTGCGTTGCATCCCAGCGGCGAACGTGGCACCGCCATGAGCGAAGCGGCACTGATCGAACAGCTGTCGGATCGGGAACTGGTGGTCCTGCAGCACCTCGCGCGCGGCGCATTGAACAAGACCATCGCGGCCACCCTGATGCTTAGCGAGAAAACGGTCAGCACATACAAAAGCAGGCTGCAGGAAAAGTTGAACGCCGCCACGCTGCTCGAGCTTACCGATATCGCAAGACGCAACGGCCTGGTGTAGCGACATGCCCGGCGCCATGCTTAGACGCGCGGCATGGATCTCGGCGTTCCTGCTGCTGACCTGCAGCGCCGATGCGGCGCAGGTACCGTATGACGACGAAGAAGGCCCCGCGTGGATCGCGGGGCTGCTGGAAGAACAATGGCTGCTGGTCGACCCGATGCTGGGCGCCGCCATGCTGGCGGGCACCATGCTGGCGGGATGGAACAGCCATCTGCGCCGCCAGATCAGCAAGCGCCGGCGCAGGGAACATCTTTTGCAGGCCGCGGCGCAATCCGCCGAATCCGCATCGCGCGCGAAAAGCGATTTCCTCGCCGTCGCCAGCCACGAGATCCGCACCCCCCTGCACGCCATGGCCGGCATGCTGGAGCTCGGCCTGAAAGAAGCGGCCGCCGGCCAGGATGTACAGGACCACCTGCGTGTGGCGCATGGCGCGGCGCAAGGATTGCTGGATCTGGTGCGAGACATTCTCGACCTCGAAAAACTGGATCGGGGCAAGCTCGAGCTCCTGCCACGGCGGGCCAATCTGCGCGCGCTGGTGGAATCGGTTGTCGAGGTCTTCAATGGAATGGCGCGCGACAAGGGCTTGGCACTGCGCTTCGAGGCCGATCGCGGCGCCGATACGGACATCATGGTGGACGCGGTACGCTTCCGGCAAATCGTGTCGAACCTCCTTGGCAATGCGGTCAAGTTCACCGAGACGGGCCGTGTGGAGGTCCGCGTCAGCACACGCCGGCAGGACAACGCCCGGCTGTCCGCAACGGTGGTCGTGGCCGACACGGGTATCGGCATAGACCGGGCGGACCAGGACAAGCTGTTCGCCCCCTACAGCCAGACGCGCGAGGGCGCGCGCGTCCATGGCGGTAGCGGTCTGGGCTTGAGCATCGCCCGGCGGCTGGCGTCGCTGATGGGCGGCACCCTGCAGCTGGAAAGCGCGCGTGGCGAGGGTTGCACGATACGTTTCGATTTCGACGCGGAAATCCTGTCCTCGCCGGCGCACGCGGGCGAGCCTGCGCGAGCCTGTGCCGACGCCGGCCCGGCGTTGCAGATATTGGCGGTCGACGACAATGGCCCCAGCCGCCTGCTGCTGTGCAAGCAACTGGAACATCTGGGACATCGCGTCGTGCTGGCCCGCGGCGGCAGGGCGGCATGGCGGCTATGGCGCGCCGGCGCATACCACCTGGTCATCACGGACTGCAATATGGCCGATGGCAGCGGCTACGCGCTGGCACGCCGCATACGCGATGCCGAGGCGGCCCAGGGTGGCGGCTCGTGCACGATATGGGCCTACACGGCCAGCGCGCGGCGGAACGAGACCGAGCGCTGCCTGGAAGCCGGCATGGACGCCTGTCTGTTCAAGCCGCTGAGCCTGGACGCGCTGCGCCATCGGCTGTCCGGCCTGCGGCATGCGCGGGTACGCATCGAAGGCGCGTGGCGGCATGGCCTGCGTTTCGATCCAGGCGCGATCGAATCCCTGGCCGCTGGCGATAGCGCCATCGCGGATCGGTTCCTGGCCGCGCTTTGGGAAACCGGCGAACAGGACGCCGTCACGCTGGGCAATGCATTGGCCGCTGCCGACGCCGCGGCGGCCGGCGACGTGCTGCACGCGGTAAACGGCGTGGCGCGCATGGTCGGCGCCACGGCGTTGGCGGCCGCATGCGTGACGGCGCAAAAGGCGCTCGAGCGCGACGGGTTTGCCGCGGCACGCAGCGCCTGCCATGCCGCCCAGGAAGAACTGGCGCTGCTGATGCGATCGGTGCGCGCGTGGGCGCAGACCGGGCGGGATGCCCCCGCGCAAGGGCAGCTTGCCCTTCAGGCCTGATCGCCCAGCACCGCCGCCGGCACGAACACGGTACCCGCCATCAGGCGACGCGCGCTGCGGCTCAGCGTCACCTTGGTGACCTCCCAACGGCCTTCCGCCTGGCGCGCCTCCGCGCCGACCCGCAGGCGGCCGGATGCATGCCCGAAGCACAAGGCATCCCGGGCGCCCCCCAGAATGCGGCTGACGATGGTATCCGGCACGGCCGCCGCGGCGGCAATGGCCACCGCGCCCGTCCCCGTCATCGCGTGATGCAGCTGGCCCATCGACATGATGCGCGCGGCGATGTCGATGTCGGAAGCCTCCACCGCGTTGCCGCTGGAGGCGACGTAGCTGGCCGGCGGGCCGAAGAAGGCCAGCTTGGGCGTGTGCTGGCGCGTCGCGGTGGCTTCGTCCGCCGTGCGTGCCGCGCCCATCGCCACGGCCGCATGCGCGCGTATCAGTTCCAGGCGCGCCAGCAACGGCGCGTCGCCGTTGATGCGCGCCTGGCTTTCGGTGCCGGTCAGGCCCAGTGCCGCCGCTTCCACCAGTACGGCGGGATTGCCGGCATCGATCAGCGTCGCTTCGATGGTACCCACGCCCGGCACCGACAGCATGTCGCGGGGCCGTCCGGTGGGGAACATGCCGCCACCCTGCTCGTCGCCACCGGCACCGGGATCGAGGAAGGTCAGCGGTATCTCCGCCGCCGGGAAGGTCACGCCGTCCAGTTCGAAGTCGCCCAGTTCCTGGACCTGGCCGTCACGCATCGGCACCTGCGCGATGATCCGGCGCTGGATGTTGGCCTGCCAGATGCGTATGGTTGCCACGCCATCCGCGGGAGCCCGCACGAGTCCGCGATGAATGGCGAAAGGGCCGACCGCGGCGGTCAGGTTGCCGCAGTTGCCGCTCCAGTCCACCAAAGCCTGCCCGATGGCGACCTGGCCGAACCAATAATCGACATCGCAATCGGGTCGCGTGCTTTTGCCGACGATCACCACCTTGCTGGTGCTGGAAGTCGCCCCGCCCATGCCGTCGATCTGCTTGCCGTAGGGATCGGGGCTGCCCGCCACGCGCAATAGCACCGCGTCGCGACGCGCCGCGTCGGCCGGCAGGTCCTGCGGCAGGAAAAACACGCCCTTGCTGGTGCCGCCTCGCATGTACAACGCGGGAATCTCTATCTGTCTGCCTGAGGTAGTCATCCACATTCCAATCGAAACAGCCACGCCGATGGCTGGGGGCGCTCGGTAACAGGGCTTGCCAGGACCGCGCGCGGGCGGCACGATGTTAGCGCCGCCCGCGCATTTGGTAAAAGCCCGTCGCGGCATCCACCTTGCAGAGGAGCCGGTACGATGACCCTATCCCAACCCCCGTTGCAAGTTCCGCCTGACAGGGCCCTGTCCGACGAAGAATTGCAGGGCATGCAAGCCTATTGGCGCGCCTGCAATTATCTTGCCGTCGGCATGATTTATCTGCGCGCCAATCCATTGCTGCGCGAACCTCTGAAGGCGGAACACATCAAGCGCCGGCTATTGGGCCATTGGGGGTCGGACCCCGGGCAATCGTTCACGCTGGTGCATCTGAATCGGGTCATCCGCCAGCGCGACATGAATGTCATGTTCATTTCCGGCCCCGGGCACGGCGCGCCCGCCACGCTGGCCCACGCTTACCTGGAAGGCCGCTACAGCGAGATCTATCCGGACCGCAGCCAGGACGAAGCCGGCATGCAGCGTTTTTTCCGGCTGTTTTCCTTCCCTGGCGGCATAGGCTCGCACTGCACGCCGGAAACGCCGGGATCGATCCACGAGGGCGGCGAACTGGGCTACAGCCTGTCGCACGGCTACGGCGCGGTGTTCGACAACCCGGACCTGGTCGCCGCCGTCATGGTCGGCGACGGCGAGGCGGAGACCGGGCCGCTGGCGACATCCTGGCATTCCAACAAATTCCTGAATCCCGCGCGCGACGGTGCCGTCCTCCCCATCCTGCACCTGAACGGCTACAAGATCGCCAATCCCACCATCCTGGCGCGCATCCCGCGGCCTGAACTGGAGGCCCTGCTGACAGGCTACGGCCATCGCCCCTACTTCGTCGAAGGCGACGATCCGCAAGCGATGCACCATGCCATGGCGATCGCGATGGACCATTGTTTCGACGAGATCGAGGCCATCCAGCGCCGCGCGCGCGAAGAAGGCCGGATGGAGCGTCCGCGCTGGCCCATGATCGTGCTGCGCACGCCCAAGGGGTGGACCGGGCCGGAAACCGTCGATGGCCATCGTGTCGCGGGTTACTGGCGCGCGCATCAGGTACCGGTGGCCGACCCGGTCACGAATCCCGCCAACCTGAAGGTGGTCGAGGACTGGATGCGCAGCTATCGACCGGAAGAACTCTTTGACGAGCACGGCGCCCCGATGGCCTTTCTGCGGGCGCTGGCACCCGAAGGCGATCGCCGCATCAGCGCCAACCCGCACGCCAACGGCGGGCTGCTGTGCAAGGCACTGGACCTGCCGGACTTCCGCGAATACGCCATCGACGTGGCCGCGCCGGCATCGTCCTATCTGTCGCCGACCGAGGTATTGGGTAAATTCCTGCGCGACGTCATGGCACGCAACATGACGACCTTCCGTTTGTTCGGGCCCGACGAGACCGCCAGCAACAAGCTGACAGCCGTATATGAAGCGTCACGCAAGACCTGGATGGCGGAGATGCTGCCGGTGGACGAGGACGGCGGCGAGCTGGCCACGGACGGCCGGGTGATGGAAATGCTTAGCGAGCATACGCTGGAAGGCTGGCTGGAAGGCTATGTGCTGACCGGCCGCCATGGCTTCTTCGCGACCTACGAGGCCTTCGTCCACGTCATCGATTCGATGTTCAACCAGCACGCCAAATGGCTGGAGAAAGCCAAGCTGGAGCTGTCCTGGCGCGCCCCCATTCCTTCGATCAATCTGCTGATCACGTCGCTCGTCTGGCGGCAGGACCACAATGGCTTCACGCACCAGGATCCCGGCTTCCTGGACGTCGTCTGCAACAAGAGCCCGGACATCGTGCGCGTCTACCTGCCGCCCGACGCCAATTGCCTGCTGAGCGTGGCGGACCACTGCCTGCGCACGCGCGACTACGTAAACGTCATCGTCGCGGACAAGCAGCCCCACCTGCAATACCTGGACCGCGATGCCGCGATCCGGCATTGCACCAAGGGCATCGGGATCTGGGATTGGGCCTCGACGGACCATGGCAGCGATCCCGATGTGGTGGTCGCCTGCGCCGGCGACGTCGCGACGATGGAAGCCCTGGCCGCCGTGCAAATTCTGAAAGAGAAGTTCCTGGGCCTGAAGATCCGCTTCGTCAATGTCGTCGACCTCTTCCGGCTGATGCCGGATACCGACCATCCGCACGGTCTCTCGGATCCCGACTTCGATTCGCTGTTCACCGCGGACAAGCCGGTCATTTTCAACTTCCACTCCTACCCGGCGCTGGTGCACAAGCTGACGTACCGCCGCCGCAACCACGCCAATCTTCATGTGCATGGCTACCAGGAGCAAGGCAGTATCAATACCCCGTTCGAACTGGCCATCGTGAACCAGATCGATCGCTTCCATCTGGCCATCAATGCCATCGATCGCGTCCCGGCGCTGCAAGGCCGCGGCGCGCACGTCAAGGAATGGCTGCGCGACCAGATCATCATCCACACGGACTACGCGCACACCGAGGGCATAGACCGGGACGAAATCCGCAACTGGACCTGGGCCTGAATCCTTTTCCATCCTTGCTGCGAGCATGCCGCCATGGCCGTCGACGCGCCCTCCATCCTGGTATTGAACAGCGGATCATCGTCGCTGAAGTTCGCGCTGTTCCTCCCTGGCGGCGATGACGAAGCGGCCGTGGCCGAAGGTGCCGCGAGCAACATCGGGCGGCCCGATGGCCATCTGCGTATCCGCGACGCGCGGGGCGGGATACTGGCCGAACGGGACCACGACATGCCCACGCAAACGCATGCGCTGGATATCCTGGCGCGCACGCTGGCCGACGCAGGCCTGGGTGCCCCATCGGCCGTCGGCCATCGCATCGTGCACGGCGGCCCACAGCTGCGCACGCACCAGGCGCTCACGCCCGAGGTGGAGGAGCAGTTGCGCCGCGCGATACATTTCGCGCCGCTGCACATTCCCGTCGCGTTGCAGCTTCTGGAGGGCGCAAGAGCGCGATGGCCCGATGCGGCGCAGTTCGCCTGCCTGGACACGGCCTTCCATCGAACCATGCCGCCCCGTGCCGAGCGCCTGCCCCTGCCGGCGCGCTACGCGGACGCCGGCGTCGCGCGCTACGGCTTCCACGGCCTGTCGTATGAATCGCTGGTGCGCCGCCTCGGCGCGGACCTGCCGCCGCGGGCCGTTTTCGCGCACCTGGGCAACGGCGCCAGCCTGTGCGCGGTTCGGGAAGGCAAATCGATCGATACGTCGATGGGCATGACCCCGGCGGGCGGCATCCCCATGGGGTCGCGCAGCGGCGACCTGGACCCGGGCGTCGTCCTGTACCTGATGCGCACCGAAGCGCTGCGCGCGGATGACCTGGAAACCCTGATCAACCGCGAGAGCGGGCTGGCCGGCATCGCCGACGGCGAAAGCGATATGCAGGCGCTGCTTGCGCGCAGCGCCGCGGGCGATGCGCATGCCGCGCTGGCGGTCGACATCTTCGCGACGTCGGTGCGCAAGCAGATCGGCGCCTATGCGGCATTGATGGGCGGAATCGATCTGCTGGTGTTCACCGGCGGCATCGGCGAGCATAGCGCCGAGCTACGCCGGCGCATCGTTGCGGGACTGGATTTCCTGGGACTCGGCCCCGCGGTGCCCGGACCGGGCGTCATGGTCGTACCTACCGAGGAAGAGCGCCAGATGGCGCGGCATTGCCGTGCCCTGATGCGCGGCATGACCCTGCCATAAGCTTGCCATAGGCATGCCACGTGCTGCGCCGAGCCCTGTCTTGCCATTTACAGGAGCGCGAATATGGCCCATCCGCAAAACGAACCGTCCGACAAGCAGGCCGACGACCGGGCGCGTGAAAACCAGCGCAGTCACGGCGACGCACAGCACCGTACCAAGAAAGACGGCCACACCAGCCAGATCGGTACCGGCTCCGATCAGCACAGCAGCCGCCAGCAGGGTCCCGGCTCGCGGCGGCATTACTAAGCCGCCGCGGCGTCGTCGCGGCGCACGACCGCCGCGACGACGGCATGGCGGCCAACTGCACTGCAATAGCTGCCCCCTTACTGATCCTGTACACACGCTGCCGATGCCGGTAACCTGCCGCAGTCATCACAGCAGCAGCCCGGCCACACGCACGGGGGGAAGCGAACATGTTAGGCCTGGATGCCTTGACTCTTGCCCGGATACAGTTCGGGTTCACGATCTCCTTCCACATTATCTTCCCCGCCATCACGATCGGCCTCGCCAGCTACCTGGCGGTACTGGAAGGCCTGTGGCTGGCCACGCGCAAGACCCTATACCGCGATCTGTATCACTTCTGGCTGAAGATCTTCGCCGTCAACTTCGGCATGGGCGTGGTATCCGGACTGGTCATGGCCTATCAGTTCGGCACCAACTGGAGCCACTTCTCCACCTTCGCGGGCGGCATTACCGGTCCCCTTCTGGCCTATGAGGTACTGACGGCATTCTTCCTGGAAGCGGGCTTCCTGGGCGTCATGCTGTTCGGCTGGACCCGTGTGGGTCCGGGCCTGCATATGCTGTCCACCGTCATGGTGGCCATCGGCACGCTGATTTCGGCGACCTGGATACTGGCGTCCAACAGCTGGATGCAGACGCCTCAGGGCTACGAAATCATCGGCGGCCGCGCAGTGCCCGTGGACTGGATACAGGTCATCTTCAACCCGTCCTTCCCCTACCGGTTGGGGCATATGGTCGTCGCGGCCTACCTGAGTACCGCCCTGATGGTGGGCGCGGCCGCCGCCTGGCACCTGCTGCGCGGAAAGGACACGCCCGCCACGCGCAAAATGCTGTCCATGGCCATGTGGATGGCCCTGCTGGTCGCGCCCGTCCAGGCCTTCATCGGCGATATGCATGGCCTGAACACGCTGCAGCACCAGCCCGCCAAGATCGCCGCGATCGAGGGACATTGGGAACAGCCCGCCCCCGGTGCCGGCGCGCCGCTGCTGCTGTTCGGCATCCCCGACATGGCGGCCGGCGAGACCCGCTACAAGCTGGAGGTCCCGCACCTGGGCAGCCTGATCCTGACCCACACTTGGGACGGCAAGGTGCCCAGCCTGGACGAGTTCGCGGCGCGGGACAGGCCCAATGCGGCCATTGTGTTCTGGACCTTCCGCGCCATGGTCGGACTGGGCTTGCTGATGATCCTGCTGGGCCTGTGGGGACTGTGGCTGCGCCGGGGCCGACGCCTGTACGCGCATCGCGGATTCCTGCGCTTCGCGCTGGCCATGGGGCCGGCGGGCCTGGTCGCCATACTGGCAGGCTGGATGACGACGGAGATCGGCCGCCAACCCTGGATCGTCTATGGCGTGATGCGTACCGCGGACGCCGTATCGCCCCACGGCGCCGGCCAGTTGGGCTTCACGCTGGCGCTGTTCGTCGTGGTGTATTTCCTGGTGTTCGGGGCCGGGGTGGCCTACATCCTGAAACTGATCCGGCAAGGCCCGACGCCCGGCGAGGCCGCTACCTCGCCCCCGGAGGGCGGGCCCGGCCTGGAGCACCATGCGATGCGCCCGCTGTCCGCGGCGCCTGACGAAAACCGGTTGCCGGCCGCCACGCCGGTGTCGGGGAGCTGACCATGGGTATCGATCTTCCGCTGATCTGGGCCATCATTATCCTGTTCGCGGTCATGATGTACGTCATCATGGACGGCTTCGACCTGGGCATAGGGATCCTGTTCCCATTCTTCCCTGCCAAGGAAGACCGCGACACCATGATGAATACCGTGGCGCCGGTCTGGGACGGCAACGAAACATGGCTGGTGTTGGGCGGGGCGGGCCTGCTTGCCGCGTTCCCGCTGGCATACGGCGTGGTATTGAGCGCCCTTTACCTGCCCATCATCCTGATGCTGGTGGGCCTGGTATTCCGCGGGGTGGCCTTCGAGTTTCGCTTCAAGGCCAGCGATGCGCGCCGCCACTGGTGGGATAAGGCTTTCATCTGCGGATCCATACTGGCGACATTCTTCCAGGGCGTGACGCTGGGGGCGTATATCGGCGGCTTGCGCGTGGTCGACGGCGTCTATGCCGGGCAGCCCTTCGACTGGCTCAAGCCATTCAGCCTGTTCACCGGCTTCGCGTTGCTGGGCGCTTATGCGCTGCTCGGCAGCACCTGGCTGGTCATGAAAACGGAAGGCGAGCTGCTGGGCCGCGCCCGCGCCGTCGCGATAGGCTCGGCGTGGGCGGTCCTGGCGGCGATCGTCGCCATCAGCATCTGGACGCCGCTGCTGGGCGCGAACATCGCGCGGCGCTGGTTCAGCGTGCCCAACATTTTCTATTTCGCGCCGGTGCCGCTGCTCGTGCTGCTGTTCCTGGCAATGCTGATCCGGACCGTACGGCGCGACGCGCACGCCGCGCCTTTCGTTTGTGCCCTGGGGCTGGTATTCCTGGGCTATACGGGCCTGGGCATCAGCGTATGGCCCAACGTCATACCGCCCGGCGTGTCGATATGGGATGCGGCCGCGCCGCCCCAAAGCATGGGCTTCGCGCTGGTCGGCGCATTGCTGATCGTGCCCATCATCCTGATGTACACGGCCTGGGGCTATTACGTGTTCCGGGGCAAGGTCCGGCAAGGCGAAGGCTATCACTGAGGCGGCTACGCCGCGCGACGCATGCGAATGTGGAAAAAACTTGCCTGGTTGGTGATGATCTGGACGGCCAGCGTTGCAGTGATGGGCGGCGTCGCGCTCGTCGTGCGCTGGCTCATGTCGGTCGCCGGGCTGACGCTGCATTAGCGTATGCGTCCGGGCGGCGCGCGCTCGCCGCCCACCGCGCATCGCGCGGCGCAGACGCCGGGCAGCCTCAGGAAGGCGACATCGCCTTGGCGAAATCGCTCTGCACGTAGTGCTCCATGATTTCGCGCCCGGTGGCCAGCCACACGCCTTCATGCCGGCAGATGTATTCCAGCGCCGCATCCAGCGCGCCGATACGGTGCGGCAGGCCAGTGACGAAGGGATGCACCGCGATCGCCATCACGCGACCCGACGTCGCACCCTCGCGATACAGCACATCGAATTGACGCTTGATCATGGCTTCGAATTCGGGCACCGAGACCTTCATGTCGTAGTAGGCCGGCACATCGTTGGTCTGCACACTGTACGGAACGGACACCATGCGGGGCGAGCCGACTTCCATGGTGTAAGGCTGGTCGTCGTTCACCCAGTCGCAGACGTAGCGAATGCCGGCCTCGGACAGGTATTCCAGCGTGTTCCAGGTTTCGGACAACCCCGGTGCCAGCCACCCCACGGGGCGCGTACCGGAGGCCTTTTCGATGCGATCGATCATGTCGAAAATCAGCTGGCGTTCCTGGTCGGGAGGGATCTCGTCCAGCCGCACGGCGTTGGTGATGCCATGGCCCAGGAATTCCCAGCCCCGGCGCACCGCCTCGGCAATGACTTCCGGATGCTGGTCGCACATCTCGCTGTTCAACGCGGCGCTGGCGCGGATACCGTAGCGGCTGAGGGTATCCATCAGGCGCCAGACGCCGACACGGTTGCCATAGTCGCGCAGGGACCAGTTGCGCACATTGGGCACTTTCGCGGTGTCGCGCGGCACGCGCTCGTTAAGCCGTCCCGGCATGATGTCGTCCAGGCCGAAGAATTCGACATTGGGATTCACCCATAACGCCACCCGCGCGTTGTTCGGCAGGACGAAGCGTGGACGCGCGGGCAAGGGAATATACGGGAACGGGCCATAACGGCGGGGCTGCATGGACTTTCCTTGGCGTGATTGAAACGTTACTGCTCACGGGGCCGGCGGGCATGGCCTTCCGGCAGGCCCCATGTTGCCGCGCAAACTACTCGGCCTTGATGCCGGCGGCCTTGATGACCTGCTGCCACTTCTCGGTCTCGGCCTTCAGCATGGCGGCGAACTGTTCCGGTGTGTCCTTGACGACGTCCTGGCCCATGCCGGCGAAGGTCTTTTGCACATCCGGCCGATCCAGCACCTTCTGCAAGGCCGCGTTGATCTTGTCGACGATCGGGGCCGGCGTACCGGCCGGCGCTACCAGGCCATTCCAGGTGGTCGCGGTATAGCCCTTCAGGCCCGCTTCTATCATCGTGGGTACATCGGGCAGCGCCGCCGAGCGCGTCTGGCCGGTCACCGCCAGGGCGCGCAGCTTGCCGGCCTTGATTTGCGGCGTCGCCAAAGGCAGCACGCTGAACATCAGTTGCACCTGGCCGCCGATCAGGTCGTTGATGGCGGCCGGTCCGCCGCGGTACGGCACATGGGTCATCTTGACGCCCGCGTCACGTTCGAACAACGCCCCCGCCAGATGCAAAGAGGTGCCGATTCCGGAGGACGCATAGTTCAGTTCGCCGGGATGGCTTTTTGCGTACGCGATCAGGTCGGCGACGGAATGGACCGGCAGCGACGGATTCACGACGAGTACGTTCGGCACGCTGCTGACCATGCCTACGGCGGTGAAGTCCTTGGCGGGGTCGAAGGGCAGGTTTTCATAGAGGCTGGCATTGGTCGCCAGCCCGGGGGCCGCCATCAACAGCGTATAACCGTCGGGCGCCGCCTTGGCCACGGCATCCATGCCCAGGTTGCCGCCCGCGCCGGGCCGGTTATCGACGAATACCGGCTGGCCCAGCTCCTCGGCCAGCCCGGGGGTGACCGTGCGCAGGACGACATCGGCACCGCCGCCCGCCGGGAAGCCAAGCACTATCCTGATGGGCCGGTCCGGGTATGCGCTGGCCGCGGCACTGCATACCGCCAGGCAGAGGCCGACGACAAGATGACGCACTTTCATCACTTCTCCTGTTAACTGCCGGAAGATCCCGCCGAGGGCGCGGGCGGCTCCCAGAAAAATTCTGCGGAGTACTGGTAACGGTCTTCGCGAAAGAAATTGTCCGTCCAGCGGATGGGACGTCCGTCCTGGAGATACGTGGACGCCTGGACGTGCATCACCGGGTCGCCCAGGCCGATGCGCAACAGGTCGGCAATGTGGGGTTCGGCGCGCGAGACGCTGATGGTGTGGACGCTTTTCGCGACCTTCAGGTCGAAGTCGTTCCACATGATGTCGTGCAGGCTGCGATGCGGAAATTGAGCGATCGCGCCCTCCATAATGGCCGGCAAATAGCTCTCGACGACCGAAAGCGGCTCGTCATCGAGAAAATGGACCCGTATCAGCTTGAATAGCGGCGCACCTTCTTCCAGGCCGAGAAAAGTCGCAATGGCGCCCCGCGCTGATACCATCTCAGAGGAAATGATGCGCGGATCGCTGTCCAGGGTGGCATGCAGCGGATCTGACAGATTACTAACGTATTTTGAGCGGGCGGATTCCCCGACGCGGCGCGTCCCCACCCCGCGCTGACTGCTGAGCAGCCCTTCGCGCTTGAGCTGGCTGAGGGCATGGCGGACGGTGGTCCGGCTTACGCCGAACTCCCGGCACAGCGCTTGCTCAGTCGCCAAATGATTACCCTGGCCCCATTCGCCTGCCTCGATCCTGCGTCGCAGGACCTGCGCGATCTGATGATAGATCGGTACCCCGGCAGATAAAGTGTGCGTCGACATTTGTATTTAGTTTATAACGTTCGGTACAACAAGATGCCGCAAAAATACTCGACGCGCCGCACAAAGCCAAGCCCAGGATTGCGAGCTATTGGAAAACTCGCCAAATCGAGCATGGCGCGTGGCGGCATCCCGATTGTCGACATTTCCTGCTTATTGCGGCGAGACAATCTAAGGGCAATGCAGAGGACGGTATCCAACATCCGCGCGGCGGCCCGCAATACGGGCCTTTTCTACCTGGCGGGACACCGCATACCTCATGCCCTGCTACGCCGAGTCTACCTGTGCTCATTAAGCCAGTTCGAATTCTCGCCAGAATTCAAAATTGCCTCGCTCACAGGGGAAGGAGTAAATCGCTACATTGTGGACAGGCGGTCGATTTTTGACGGGGCGCAATACGAGAATCGCGCGGACGGCGACTTGCCTGCCGTGATGGAGCGCTATTATGGCCGCATTTTTGATTTATGCCGACCGCTGCTGGAAGGCTGTTCGATGGCCCTGGGCGACCCGGCGGACTTCTTCCACTGCCTATGGCGTCATCCGCTGCTGCACGGGAAGCTGATTCAAAATCGCGCCCCCGCGGCGGCACCGGCCGGTCATCCCGCCGCCGTGGACCAGGCGCACGACGCCATAACCATACTATGGGCGGATGAGGTGGATGCCATCCGCGTATACGACCACCCGCCCCGCATCGCGCAATCCATGCCGGAGGACGCACGGTTCAGCTTCCGTATCGCGGATACCATGGCTCGCTGGTCCAGCGATTTGCATATTTCCGTCCCGCATCGCCAGTACGAGGGCCCCGGCCGGGAGACTTTTCTCATTCCGGTGCTCTACGGAAAAGAAAACAATATTCCAGTTCAGTGCTCCAACGGCTGTATTTTCACCACGCAATCGGAACAGTTCGCCCTGGTGGTTTAGGGTTAATTGAGGAATACCTTTACAAGGAATAAGCACGGGATTGACGGCGGATATGCTTGCACTTTCTTGTACCGTACAGTACAGTCATGTCTGATCGGTACAGCCGACCGTCTTTGCTCCCTCCTTCACTACGCCTCCGAGGTTTCCCATGAGCACGCGCCCGCCGCTTCCCCCCTTCTCCCGCGAATCCGCCATCCAGAAAGTCCGCCTTGCCGAGGACGGCTGGAATAGCCGCGACCCGGAGAAGGTTTCCCTGGCATACACGGAGGACACCGCATGGCGTAACCGTGCGGAATTCGCCCACGGGCGCGCCCAGGTGGTGGAATTCCTGACCCGGAAGTGGCGCAAGGAACTGGATTACCGGCTGATCAAGGAATTGTGGGCCCACGACGGCAACCGTATCGCCGTGCGCTACGCTTACGAGTGGCACGACGATTCGGGCAACTGGTTCCGCTCCTATGGCAACGAAAATTGGGAATTCGACGACGCGGGGTTGATGCGGCATCGCCACGCGTCGATCAACGATGTGCCCATCAAGGAAACGGAGCGCAAGTTCCACTGGCCCCTGGGGCCGCGCCCGGCGGATCACCCCGGACTGAGCGACCTCGGGCTGTAGACGAAGATTCAACCAGGGCGCCCGCAAGGATGCGCCCGTAACGCGAGCAGATATGCCAAGAACCGTCGCGGAGCGGCAGGACGTGATTCCGGTCCTGGTCGAGGTATTCCGGCGCTATGGATACGAAGGCACCAGCCTGAGCCGCATTACCGAAGGCACCGGCCTTGGCAAGGGCAGCCTTTATCACTTCTTTCCCGGCGGCAAGGACGAAATGGCCGCGGCGGTGCTGGCGCATATCGATGACTGGTTCCAGCGCAATATCTACGCGCCATTAAGGGAAGCGCCATCCCCGCGCGACGGTATCGCCGCCATGTTCGACAAGGTGTCCGCGTATTTCCTTTCCGGGCGCAAGGCCTGCCTGGTGGGCGTATTCGCGTTGGGCAACGAGCGGGATCGGTTCGCGCAGGCGGTCTCGTCCTATTTCCGCGCGTGGGCGGCTGCCGTGACGGCTGTGCTCGAAAAGGGCGGTGTGCCGCCCGCGCCGGCGCGCGACCTGGCCGAAGAAATCGTGGGCGGCATCCAAGGGGCGCTGGTCCTGGCACGCGCCTGGAACGACCCACAGGTCTATTGCCGCATGGCGGGCGGGCTGCGCGAACGCGTCCTGCGCACGCTGCCGGAGCCAGAGCCGGCAGCGCCGCCGCCGCGCTGAACGACCCGCCCCCTCCCTCTATTCGCCAAACAGATTGCGCTGGATCTGGTCCAGATGCTCCACCATCAGGCTGGCGGCCTGCGCGGCGTCGCGATCGCGCAGGGCGTTGACCATGGCACGATGCTGGCGCTCGTACTGCGCCCGGCGCGCGGGCGTCAGGGAATTGCGCTTGAGCCTGCCCCATTCACCCTGCTCGCGAACCTGGTTCATCAGCTCCAGGATCTGCATGAAAAACGCGTTGTGCGTGGCTACCGCGAAAGCCTTGTGCAAGGCGCCATCCCAGTATTCGAACGCTTCGATCGAGGTGGCGGCCTCCGATTGCTCCAGGCAGTTGGCCATCGCGGAGAAATCGGCGGCCGTCGCGTTGCGCGCGATCATCCCCGGCAACAGCGGTTCGATCAGGCGGCGCGCCTCCATCAGTTCGGCGGGGCTGACGTTGCCGTCGAAGCGCGGCAAGGCGGGCTCTTGCGCCATGGCGTCCGCCTGCTCCGAGACAAAGGTCCCGCTGCCCACGGACTGGACGATCAAGCCGCGCTCTCGCAGGTCCGAGAGCACGCGGCGCACGGAGCCGCGCGAGGCCCCGAAGCGTACGCTCAGCTCGCGTTCCGGCGGCAGCTTCACCCCGGGGCGCAGCCTGCCGCCGAGGATTTCATCGCGCAGATAGCGCGATAGCGCCTTCGCTCCCGGCGCACGCAGGGATGCGCCGGCGTCGGGCGCTTCTACCTTGGTCTTCGTATCCATACGGCGAGCTTAAAGAAAGAGGACCAATTGGTCAATAATTTTGGATATTGGCTTGCATCAGGGCCAAATTGGTTCTACATTACGCGCTGTTTTGACCAATTGGACTATGGAGTTGCCATGAAATTCGCCCAGCTTTCCTATCAGGGCCAACGCACGATCGCCGTCGTCGACACCGAAAAAGGCCAATTTTGGCCAGTTTCCGAACTGGCGCCCGGGTTTTCCGGCGATATGGTCCAATTGGTACAAGAATACGAGGCACTGAAGCCCAAACTGACGCCAACCGGCGCCGGCAAGCCCCTGAAGGACGCCAAGGTGCTGGCCCCGATCGACAAGCCGCGCCGCAATATTTTCTGCGTCGGCAAGAACTACCACGAACATGCGGCCGAATTCAGCAAGTCGGGATTCGACAGCAGCGCCAAGGAAGGCGAGCACGCGCCGGAAGCGCCGGTCGTGTTCACCAAGCCTGCCAGCACGGTGATCGGTCCCGACGACAAGATCCCCCCGCATGCGGAAGTCGCCAAGCAGCTGGACTACGAGGTCGAGCTGGCCATCGTGATCGGCAAGCCGGGCCGCGGCATCAAGAAGGCCGACGCTTTCAAGCACATCTTCGGCTACACCATCGTCAACGACTTCACCGCGCGCGACTTGCAGAAGCTGCATCGGCAGTGGTTCCTGGGCAAGGCCCTGGACGGTTTCTGCCCGATGGGACCCTACGTCGTCACCAATGACGCGCTGGACGCCACCAATCTGGACGTGAAGTGCTGGGTCAACGGCGAGCTGCGCCAGAACTCCAATACCTCGTTGCTGATTTTCGATATCCCCACCCTGATCGAAACGATCTCGGCGGGCATCGAATTGCAACCCGGCGACGTGATCGCCACCGGCACGCCGGCCGGCGTGGGCATCGGCTTCAATCCGCCCAAGTTCGTCAAGTCGGGCGACGTGATGCGCATGGAGATCCAGGGCATCGGCGTGCTGCAGAACGCGGTCGCCTAATCGCGCACGGACACGGCGCAAAACACAGCAAGACGCTATACCCTCCGAGGAGACATCGATGAAGACCTTCCTGCGCGGCCTGGCGGCCGCGAGCCTTGCCGCGTGCGCGGCCGTCGGCATAAGCGCGCCGGCGGCGGCCGCGCCCTACCCCAATCACCCCGTGACAATCATCGTGCCGTTCGGCGCGGGGGGATCGGCCGACGTCTACGCCCGGGTGCTGGCGCAGCACCTGGGCCAGGAAACCGGTCAATCCTTCGTGGTGGAGAACCGTCCCGGCGCCGGCGCCGTCATCGGTACGCAGTACGTCGCGAAAGCGGCACCCGACGGCTATACGCTGCTGATGATGTCCAATACGCAGACGGTCAACGAAACGCTGCTGCACAATAAGCCGTATGAACTCATGCGCGACTTCACGGCGGTCGCGCCGGTGAACGAAGCGCCGCTGGTACTGGTGGTGCGCGATGGCTTGCCGATCCACAGCGTGCAGGAGTTGATCAAGGCGGCCAAGGCCAAGCCGGGCCAGCTCAACTACGCATCGTCCGGCACCGGTACGCCGTACCACATGGCCGGCGAGCTCTTCAAAAGCCTGACCGGCGTGAATATCGTCCACATCCCCTACAAGAGCAGCGGCGGCGCGCGCACCGACGTACTCGGCGGCCAGGTCGATATGATGTTCGACGCCGTCAGCACGATGACCGACCTGATCCAGACCAAGAAGGTGCGGGCGCTGGCCACCACGGGCAATACGCGCTCCAGCGTGCTGCCGGACGTGCCCACCATGGCCGAGGCCGGCGTGCAGGGCTACACGGCTACCCTGTGGCTGGGCCTGCTGGCGCCGAAGAATACGCCCAAGGAGGTGGTCGACTTCCTGAACGAGAAGATCGGCAAGATCGTCAGCGATCCGCAGATCGTGGCGGTATGGGCCAAGAGCGGCGTGACGCCGATGAAAATGACGCCCGCGCAGTTCACCGACTTCCTGAAGGGCGACATCGACAAGTGGGGCGCGATCGTCAAGTCGGCGAACATCAAGGTGGATTGAGCGTCATGGCAGAGCACGCCGCGATCGCTTTCACCTTGAACGGCCGGCCCGCGCAGCTGAGCGTGGATGGCGAACGGCGGCTGCTCGATGTGCTGCGCAATGACCTGGACCTGAAAAGCAGCCATTACGGCTGCGGTTCCGGCGAATGCGGTGCCTGCTTCGTGCTGCTGGACGACCGCGCGGTTCCCGCCTGCGATACGCCGATGTGGGCGGTCGCGGGCAAACGCGTGGTGACGTCCGAAGGCCTGGGCACGCCGCGCGACCCTCACCCGCTGCAGGCCGCGTTCATCGCGGAACAGGCCGCGCAATGCGGCTACTGCACATCGGGCATGCTGATCGCGGGTGCCGCGCTGCTGCAGCGTTGTCCGCGGCCCTCGGATGTCCAGATCCGCGAGGGCATGGAACGCAACCTGTGCCGCTGCGGTACGCAGCTGCGCGTCATCAAGGCGATACGACGCGCGGCCAAGGTCAGCGCCGGCGGGCCTGACGGGAGCGATGCGGACGCCGCGAATCGCGGCCAGGGGGACGACTCCCGATGACAACGCCCCCTTCCCTGCCCCCCAGCCTGCAGGCCAACGCCAGACTGTCGACCTGGCTGCGCGTGGATCCGTCAGGCTATATCGAAGTCCGTTCCGGCAAAGTAGAAATCGGCCAGGGCATATTGACGGCGTTGGCGCAGATCGCCGCCGAGGAGCTGGACGTCGCGTTCGACCGCATCCGCATGGTGCCCGCGGACACGGCGAACAGCCCCGACGAAGCCGTGACTTCGGGCAGCCTGTCCATCCAGCACTCCGGCTCGGCCTTGCGGCACGCCTGCGCGCAGGCGCGCGCCCTTCTGCTGGAGACGGCCGCGGCGCGGCACGGCGTCGCCGTCGATACCTTGACCGTGATCGACGGCGCCATTCATCGCGGCGGCGTGCGGCTGGCGGCGTATTGGGAGCTGGCCGACGAGGCGCTGCTGGACCGTGCCGCGAGCCCGCAGGTCGCGCCCAAGCGGCGCGACGCCTATCGCATCGTCGGCAACGCGCAAGCGCGGGCCGACATCGCCGAGAAAGTCTTCGGACAGTTTCGCTTTATCCATGACCTGGCGCTGCCCGGCATGGTCCACGGACGCATGGTGCGCCCGCCATCGCCCGACGCGGAGCTGCTGGATTGGGACGCGGATGGCGTCTCGGCGTGGGACGGCATCCTGGCGGTGTGCCGCGATGGCTCGCTGGCCGGTGTCGTGGCCGAAACCGAGGCGCTGGCCGAGCGGGCCGCCGCCGCGCTGGCCAAGTCCGCCCGCTGGCGCGAGCGGGCCACGCTGCCCGACGTCGATGCGCTACCCGCATGGCTCAAGACGCTGCGCACGGTGGACATGCGGTTGGGCAACGCGGGAGACGCCGCGCCCGATCCCAACAGCGACACGAGCCCCGCTGGCCACACTGCGGCCGGGGCCGCGCGCAGGACATTCCGCGCCGCGTACAGCAAGCCATTCATCAAGCATGGCTCCATCGGCCCGTCCTGCGCGCTGGCGCTGGCTGGCGAGGGCACGCTTCAGGTGTGGAGCCATACGCAAGGCATTTTCAATCTGCGCAAGGACCTGAGCCTGGCGTTCGCATTGCCGGAGACGGCCATCGTCGTCCGCCACGTCCAGGGCGCCGGCTGCTATGGGCACAACGGCGCGGACGACGTCGCCTACGACGCTGCCTGGCTGGCGCGGCGCTGTCCAGGGCGGCCGGTGCGCGTGCAATGGTCTCGCGCCGACGAACTGAACTGGTCGCCGCATGGCCCGGCGATGTCGATCGAACTGCGGGCCGACGTGGACGAAGACGGCCGCATCGTGGCATGGCGGCATGAGCTATGGAGTCCCGGCCACGGCCTGCGGCCCGGCCGTTCGTCCACGCCGACGCTGCTGGGTTCCTGGTACCTGGAGCGGCCTTTCGAGCGGCTGCATTCGGTGGATGCGCCACGCGCGGCGGGCGGCGGCGCCGATCGCAACGCCGAACCGATCTATCGATTCGAAACCACGGATGTGCTGTGCCACCGGGTGCTGGATGTCCCCCTGCGGACATCGTCCCTGCGCGCGCTCGGCGCCTATGGCAACGTCTTCGCCATCGAGTCCTTCATGGACGAACTGGCACGCGCGGCGCACGCCGACCCCCTGGCCTACCGCCTGGCACACCTGGCCGATGCGCGAGGCATCGCCGTCCTGCGACAGGCCGCCGCGATGGCGAACTGGGAAACCCGTATCGAGCCGCGCGGCGAAGGCCAGGGCATGGGTATCGGTTTCGCGCGCTACAAGAATACCGGCGCCTACTGCGCCGTGGTCGCCGATGTCGACGTGCAGGAGCAGGTACGCGTGCGTCGCCTGTGGATCGCCGTGGACGTCGGCCTGGTCATCAACCCCGATGGCGTACGGCAGCAGATCGAAGGCGGCGCGCTGCAGGCGGTCAGTTGGACGCTGATGGAGGCGGCACGCTTCGACCGCACCCGTATGCTGGGCGATAACTGGCAGGATTACCCCATGCTGCGATTCTCGCAGGTGCCCGAAGTGGAAGTGGCCATCGTGCAGCATCCCGGCGACGACCCGGTCGGTGCGGGGGAAGGATCGCTCGGCCCCACGGCGGCCGCGATCGGCAACGCCGTCTTCGACGCCCTGGGCGTGCGGGTGCGCGACCTGCCGCTGACCTTCGAACGCATCGCCGCCGCCATGGAAGACGAGCCCTGAAACCAAGATCCGCGCGCGATACCGCGCGGAAGAAAACCCGGAATCAACCAAGGATACGGATGAAACTGAACCTCTTCAGCGGCGGAGCCGCGAAAGCCGTCGTCACCGGCCTGCAGGCCGAGTTCGAACAACGCCACGGCGCCACGCTGCAAGCCAGCTTCGGCGCGGTGGGCACGATGCGCGACCAGTTGCTGGCCGGCGCGCCCTGCGATGTGATCATTCTTTCCGATGCGCTGATCAAGGACCTGGAAAAGCAGGGGCACGTGGTCGCCGGCAGCGCCCGTCCCCTGGGACGGGTCGAAACCGGCGTGGCCGTGCGCACCGGCGAGCCGGCCGTCGCCGTTGACGACGGCGCCGCGCTGAAGGCCACGCTGGCCGCGGCGCGTGGGCTGTACGTGCCCCATCTGCAGCAGTCGACCGCCGGGCAGCACATCGCCAACGTGCTGCGCAGGCTGGGGCTGGACGGGGCCCTGGCGGGCCGCATACACGAGTATCCCAACGGCGCCGTGGCGATGGGCGAATTGGCCCGGACGACAGGCGACGGCATGATCGGCTGCACGCAGGTTACCGAGATCCTGTACACGCCGGGCGTTACGCTGGTGGGGGAACTGCCGAAGGAATATGGCCTGAGCACCGTATACACGGCGGCATGCTGCAGCAAGGCGGCCGATCCGGCGGGCGCCAGGGCCTTCGTCGACGCGCTGGGCGGCGCGGACTCCCTGGCGCTGCGCAGGCAGGCCGGTTTCGTGGTCTGAACTATCTGTGCAAAAGGCGTCGCATGGCCAGGGCCGCGGCGACGCCTATGACCAGCGTGAACATGAAGGCGGCCACCGCCAGGATGGGCGCCTGGTCCATGAAGTCGCCGGTCAGCGTCGCGAACAATACGCCGCCGCCATTCAAGACCGCCAGCGCCGCGCATCCGGTAAGGGTGGCCCCAAGACGACTGGCGCGCGCGCATAATGCGCCGCCCAAAATGGCGATGGCCACTACCGTGGCCATTCCCCAGAACAGACTTTCATACGCCATCGCATGGCCGCCTTCGGACGAAAAGCGGCAGTGTAACGGCCAAATTACCCGTTGCGCGAATACTCGGGCTCACCGTTGTAGCGAACGCCGCGTATGCCCTGGAACAGCTGGCGGCAATTGCGTTCCGCTTCGTCCTGCGACGCGAAGGCTCGGCCGCCTGCGAGGGTCCAGCACTTCTCCGGCGCGTTGACGCCGATCTTGCGAGTCCACACCTGCACCCGGTATTTGCGGTCCTCGTCGGCGGCCACCGCGCAACGCACACGAAATCCATTGACCGTACGAGTCTCCATGTGAACTCCCTTGAGTGAGCAGCTCGCCGGGATGGCGGCCAGTGAGCGGCATTTTGCCGCGCCAACCAGGACGCCTTTATTGCGGCCTGGAAACTAAAAGCGATAAAGATTTTCTGAGTACGAAAGCCATTCGGGCGAAAAAACGTCGGCGCGGCACTGCGGCTGGGCCGCTCTTTGTAACGGCGTGTGAATACGAGGGCGTCGACTACGGATGAGCAGACCTGTTTCACCCCATTTCGCCACTGGGGATGCCCTCGGTAATTTGCCACACGAAAAACCACAAAACCCTAAAATCACACAGAACGCGCCGGCCGATGTAGCGGATTGTCGCCTTTTGATGACTTGCACGGCGGGCGCGGCTTCGCGTTTTCCCCGACAATGGGGCCGTCATTTTCCACAGCTGCCTGGCAGCAAAGCGCAGGAACATCATGATCAAACGTTGGATAGTCTCTGGTCTTGGCGCCGCCGCCCTGCTGGCCTCGGGTGTCGCGATGGCTCGTGTGGATGTAGGGATTTCCATCGGCGTTCCGCCGCTGATCGTCGGCGCCCCGGTCTATGCCGCGCCCGCCCCGGTCTATGTCGCCCCGCCGCCCCCGGTCTACGTGGCGCCGCCTCCCATCGTGGTGGCCCCGCGCCCGGTCTATGTCGCGCCGCGGCCCTACTATTACCCCGGCCCTTACTATGGTCCCCGTTACCACGGCGGCCCGCGCTACTATCACGAGCGCTGGGACGGCCATCACGGCAAGGGCCATCGCCACTGATCCCCTGGCGGGGGTAACTCCCGCCCATGACGGTGCCGCGCCGTCCGGCCCAAAAACAAACCCGCCTCGGCGGGTTTGTTTTTGGGGGTTGCGGCCAGGGGCCCCGAACGGGGCGACGGCGCCGGCCGGGCCGGCTTGCGCGGACTCAGGGACGCAGCACCGATACGCCCCCCATATAGGGCTGCAAGGCCTGGGGGACGAGCACCGAACCGTCGGCCTGCTGGTAGTTCTCCAGGACGGCGACCATCGTACGGCCCACCGCCAGGCCGGAGCCATTCAAAGTATGGACGAACTCCGGCTTGCCCTGCGCATTGCGGAAACGCCCCTGCATCCGACGCGCCTGGAAGTTCTCGCAATTCGATACGGATGAGATCTCGCGCCAGGTATTCTGGGCCGGCAGCCAGACTTCCAGATCGAAAGTCTTCGCGGAATTGAAGCCCATGTCGCCCGTGCACAGCAGCATGACGCGATACGGCAGCCCCAGCAGTTGCAGGACACGTTCGGCGTGGCCGACCATCTCGTCCAGGGCCGCATAGGACTTCTCCGGCTGCACAATCTGCACCATTTCAACTTTATCGAACTGGTGCTGGCGGATCATGCCGCGGGTGTCGCGGCCGCCGCTGCCCGCTTCCGAACGGAAGCAGGGCGTATGGGCCGTCAGCTTCAGGGGCAGGTCGCCATCGGCCAGGATGGCGTCGCGGGCGACGCTGGTCAGCGTGACTTCCGACGTGGAAATCAGGTATTGGTCTTCGCGGACGTACGGTTTGCCTGCGTCATCCACGCGGGGGTCGTCGTCGGCGCCACCCTTGGTCACCCAGAACATATCGTCCTTGAACTTCGGCAACTGGCCCACGCCGTACAGCGTGGAACTGTTGACGATGTAGGGCGTATAGCATTCCGTATAACCATGCTGGCCGGTGTGCAGATCCAGCATGAATTGCGCCAGCGCCCGATGCAGGCGCGCGATCTGGCCGCGCATGAAGGAAAAGCGCGCCCCTGACAGTTTGGCCGCCGTATCGAAATCCAGGCCCAGGGGCTCGCCGACGGCGACGTGGTCCTTCGGTTCGAAAGGCAAAGGCGGGGGATTGCCGTCCGGGCCGGCCTCGGCGGGAAGCCAGCGGCGGACTTCCACGTTATCGTCGCTGGACGCACCGACCGGCACGCTGGGATGCGGCAGGTTGGGTACCACGCGCAGCAGCTCCGTGAGCGATTCCTGCACCTCGGCCAGGTCTTCTTCCAACTGCTTCAGGCGCGCGGGCAGGGCCTGCGATTCGGCCATCACGGCGCTGGCGTCTTCCCCTTTGGCCTTGAGCTGGCCGATCTGCTTGGCCAGGGCATTGCGCCGCGCCTGCAAGGACTCTGTCTCTGTCTGCACGGACTTGCGGCGAGATTCCAGCGCATTGAAGCGTTCCATATCGAACTGGACGCCGCGGGTCTTGAGCCGGTCGACGACGGTTTGCAGGTCTTTGCGCAGCAGGGTGGGGTCAAGCATGGTTCTCTGGGGGGGCGGGTTACAGGGGGGCGGGGCCGCGGGGCCCTACCGCTTGCCGGACTTGGCCTGGGCGTCCAAATCGCGCAGGAAGGCCAGCTTCTGCTGGATTTTAGCTTCCAGACCGCGATCGGTCGGCTGGTAGAAGGTGGGATGCAGGCCATCGGGAAAGTAATCTTCTCCCGCGGCATAACCGTGCGGTTCGTCGTGGGCGTAGCGATAGGCGTGGCCGTGCCCCAACTGCTTCATCAGCTTGGTGGGCGCGTTGCGCAGGTGTATGGGCACCGGCGCGCTGCCGTGTTCCTCCGCATAGCGGCGCGCGGCGTTGTAGGCGTTGTAGACCGCGTTGGACTTGGCCGCGCAGGCCAGGTATACGACGGCCTGGGCCAGGGCCAGTTCTCCTTCGGGCGAGCCCAGGCGTTCGTAGATGTCCGCGCCGTTCAGGGCGATCTCGGTCGCGCGCGGATCGGCCAGGCCGATATCCTCGATGGCCATGCGCACGAGGCGGCGCGAGAGATAACGGGGGTCCGCGCCGCCATCGATCATGCGCGCGAACCAGTACAGCGCGGCGTCGGGGTCCGAGCCACGCACCGACTTGTGCAACGCGCTGATCTGGTCGTAGAAGGCATCGCCGCCCTTGTCGAAGCGGCGCAGGTTTTGCGATAGCGACGTTTCCAGCCATTCAGCATCGACGATGTCGCGATGCGCCGTACGCGCCGACTCCGCGACGACTTCGACGGCGTTGATCAGCCGGCGCGCATCGCCGTCGGCCCAGCCGGCCAGCTGTTCGCGCGCGCTGTCGTCAAAGCGCATGGCCGCGTCGTCCGGAAAAGTGGCATTCAGCTCTACCAGGGCGCGGTCGATCAGCTGCATCAGTTCCTGCGCGGTCAGCGATTGCAGGACATACACGCGGGCGCGCGACAACAGCGCGGAATTGACCTCGAAAGAGGGATTTTCCGTGGTGGCGCCGATGAAGGTGAACAGGCCGCTTTCCACATAGGGCAGGAAGGCGTCCTGCTGAGCCTTGTTGAAGCGGTGGACTTCGTCGACGAAGAGGATGGTGCGGCGTCCCTGGCCTTGGGCGACCTGGGCCACCGCGACCGCGTCGCGGATGTCCTTGACGCCGCCCAGCACGGCCGAAATGGCGATGAACTGGGAGTCGAAGCCATCGGCCATCAGGCGCGCCAGCGTGGTTTTGCCCACGCCCGGCGGCCCCCAGAAGATCATGGAATGCGGACGCCCGGACTGGAAGGCCACGCGCAGGGGCTTGCCTTCGCCCAGCAGATGGGATTGCCCGACGACATCGTCCAGGGTGCGCGGACGCAGGCGTTCCGCCAGCGGCACGTGGGCCCGCTGCGTCGGGTCCGCGGCGAACAGATCGTTGCTCATGGGATGGAAAGAGACCGAATCGAGAAGGTATTACACCAGATATGGGGGCGCCGATGCCTTTGGCCAAGCCCCGGCCGGCCCCGGAGGGATCCCTCAGAAGCCGATTTCCCGGTGCAGCACCGCCATTGCGCTGCGCAGATAGCGCCAGCTCGGTACGGCCCATTTGCCGAACACCACGACCTTGCCGCGCCAGGCATGCTGGGCCGCGGTCGCGTCGGTCGACAGCACTTTCAGGCTGACGCGGTAGATGGGGCGTTCCGGATAGAACTGGCCGTTCTTTTCCCGCGCCACCACGCTGCCGCCGAACAGGTTGGACAGCTCCGGCTCGGACAGGGTCCGGCTGGTATCGCGATCGATGCCGGTGATCTCGACGCGGGCGACGGGCCCCTCGGGCGTGTCGGAATAAAACTTTCCGGTGTCGCCGACCGAAATCAGGTTCAGCTCATCCTCATCCAGGTAGGCGATCGCCACCTGCCCCTGATCGGAGACCAGGCGGGCCAGCGGTTCCTGCTTGGCCATCCATACCCCCGGCCGCGCCTCCGGATTCACATCGGTGAGCACCCCCGCGAAAGGCGCCACCGGCGCGTAGCGGGCGGCATCCGCGTCGACCGCCGCGATCTCGGCCTCGGCCGCACCCAGTTGTTCGCGCGATACCTGCAATTGGGTACGCTGTTCCTTGTCGAAGGACGCGGCGGCGGTTTGCCAGCGCAGGCTTTCGATACGGGCCAGGGCGCTCTGCCTGCGGGCGGCAAGATCGGGAGACGACAGCTGCAGCAGAACCGCGCCTGGCTCCACGCGCTGGCCGTCCGCGACCGGCATGGCCTGGACCCGCGCATGGGCGGGTGCATAGATCACCAGTTGATCGGCGGGACGCAGCAGCGCGCTGACGGCGACCCGGCTGGGCCAGGGCATGCCCAGCAGGAGCACGAGCGCCAGCGCGACGATGGCGCTATGGCGGGCCCGGCGTCGCGTCCGGATCGCCGGCCATAGCCTGCGCCAGGCCTGCAATTCGCAAAACAGCGGCAGCAGCAGGAACCAGCCGATTTCCACGGCGAAAAGCAGGATGCCCACGGCCTTGATGAAGAAGGCATACACCAGGGCCGCGATGCCCAGGAAAACCACAAGGCGATAGATCCAGGTTGCGTAGGCGAAGAGGATCAGGCCGGCCTGCCGATGGCGGGGAAAATGTTCCGGCGGCGGCTCGCCCAGGGCGAACAGCCGTTCGCGCAGGTCCCAGCGCGCCAGCGCGAACGCGCGGGTATGCAGGTTGGGCATTTCCAGCCAATCCGACAGCAGGAAGTAGCCGTCGAAGCGCATGAAGGGACTCATGTTGATGGCGACGGTCGCGAACCAGGTCGTGGTGGCGAGCAGGAAAGCCAGCGATTTGAGCGTGCCGTCGGGCAGCACCGCCCAGGCCCAGGTCGCCCAGGCGGCGACGATCAGCTCGGTCGCCACGCCTGCGCCGACCACGGCCAGACGCTGCCGCCGCCGCGTCAGCCGCCAGACGTCGTTGGTATCGGTATACGCGACGGGCCACATGACGAGAAAGGCAATGCCCATGGCGGGCACCTTGCAGCCCAGTCTCTTGGCAGTCACGGCATGGCCCAGTTCGTGCAGCGTTTTGACCGCCGCCAGCGTGACGGCGTAGCTGGCCAGCCCGGACCACGAGATCGTATCCACCAGCGTAGCGGTGAAACGGTCCCACTGGCGATAGACCTCGACCAGGCCCCAGCCCAGCGCCGCCAGCGTGAGGCAGAGAAACGCGCGGGAATACAAAAAAGACAGGCGCGGCGCCCATCGGGTCAGCCAGGCATCCGGCCTGACGAGGGGTATGCGAAAGAACAGATAGTTATGCAGCAGCCAGGTGCCGAGTCCCCCACGATGCCGGCGCAGCCGACTGGCGTAGTCCGCGGCGGCGCCGGGCTGGGGCCGGAGCAGTTCGTTGTCGCGCAGGAAGGCAACGACGTCCGCGACGTCGGCATGCTCGATCTGCAAGGTCGTCTCGCGGCTGGCGACTGCCGCGATCGCGGACGGCTCGCCCAGGTGCCAGCGGCTGAGGATCTCGAACGTGGGCCAATCGATCTGGAAAAACCGGTTGCGCACGGGATCGTGCAGCGTATGGCTGGGCTGGCCGTCGGCCAGCACCGGCCCCGGCATCAATGCGAGCTCCTCGCGCAGCGGTGGCAGGACTTCCTTCATGGGCGCCGGCTCATAGCCCGACGTGCTGCCGGATCGTGGCCAATGGCCGACGCAGCATCCAATAGACCAGCGGCACCCGGTCGCCGATCAGCTTGGCGGTGCCTTTCAGCCCCACGCGTTGGCCGGCGCCGCCGTCGATGCGGGCCCGCACGCGGTAGGCGTAGCTGCCGTCGGGACGAGGCACGGCGTCGTGGGCGACGTAGCGCACGCGCGCCGACACGGAGTCCAACGGCGCGGAAGCAAGATAGAGTTCGACCATGGCCCCGCTCTCCAGCGGGATCGCGTCGCCGATGGGTAGCCACGCCTCGACTTCCACGTCGTCCGGCGCGGCGATGCGCATGATGCGTTCGCCCGTCTGGACGGGTTTGCCTATCCATTCGCTGGGGTCGTCGAAGAGCGCGATACCGTCGCGGGGCGCGGTGACGCGGGATCGCTCGAACTGGCCGCGCGCGTAGGCGGCTTCGGCCTGTTTTTCTTCGATCTTTCCGCTCAGGATGGCCAGCTGCGCCTTGGATTTGGGATCGGACAAAGCTTGCTGGGCGTATTGCCGGTATTCGGCCTGCGCCGTGGCCAGCGTCTGCCTGGCGACTTCCAATCGGGTGGCGATGGGCGCTTCATCGAAGTTGAACAGCGCCTGGCCCGTCTTCACGGCCTGATTGGGCTGGACCTGGAATTGCGCGACCACCCCGTCCACGGGGGCGCGGATAACGGCTGGATCCGCCGGCACCAGCTCGCCCGGCGCCAGCACGGACAACCGCACCGGGCAGGACAGTATCGCCAGCACCAGCGCGGCGACCAGGGTGCGGCGCTGTCTCCACCAGGGCATGCCGGGCTTGCGCCCGATCATGGCCTGCGCGGCGAGTCTGGCGCGCTGCCAGGACCATCCCGCGGTGCCGCCCTGCCCGCGCCAGGCGTGATGCCAGGCATCGACCCACTCCACCAGCAAGGCAAGGGCGTCGCCGGACCATGGAACGTCCGCCGCGAGGAATACGCCGCCGCCCGCGCCTTCGCGCGCACGACCGCTGAAGGGCAGCCACAGGCCGTAAGGCGGCAGCCATTCCGTCCATTCGGCGGCCAGGACAGCGGGCAGATCGGAGGCTGTTACAGGCATCGCGGACGCGGACCTGTCGTGCAGGACGCGACAGACCTTGGCCAGCCATTGCGCGTATGGGGCATTGGCTTCCGGCTCCACGACGCCGGACAGCGATTCCAGGCCCTTGTCGGCCAGCCACAGCGCGCCTTGCCGGTAAGGCGCCAGGGCATGGGTGTCATTGACGACCAGGAAGGCGAGCTCCGCCGCGCTGTCCGCCACGCGGGCGCGCCGACACAAGTCGAGCAGCACCAGCAGGGGATGCGTGGCCGCAGATGCCTGCGCGGCGGCGTTCACGTCCCTGGCCTCCGCAAGGAGGACGGGATGGGCGTCGCGATGGTCACGCGCCTGTCCCCGGCAGGGACCTGGCCAATGCAGCCAGGCGATCGATCACACCCGCACCGCCGCGCTGCTGCGCGGCCTGGTGTAGCTGCTCGCTCAGGCCCGCGCGGCCCTCGTGCCCGGACGGCACGGATGCTTGCCGCGCGCCCACCCGGACGTGGAACACCGTCGCTGCTTCGTTCCCCGCTCCATCCCGCGCAATCACGCGGATGGCGATGTCCCCGGACATACCGCTGGGCGCGTCGACGACGAACTTGCCGGCACGGCTGTCGAACCGCACCCAGGCCGGCAAGGGCCTGCCATCCTGCAGGCGGGCGGCAAGCTGTATCGCGGCATTGGGATCGGTATGGGCGAAGGCATCGGACGGAATACTGACTTCGATGCGGCCGGCCGGCGCCACGATCAGATCGCCCATGCCGCGGTTCAGCATCAGGCCTTGGTTTGCGGCCGATGACGGCATCACGACAACCCGGAAACTGCTGCCGTGGGTAAGGGATTCCCCGTCCGGACGACCCAGGTCGCGCAGGCCATCGCCGGGATAGGCGATGCCCGTGCCCGCAAACGAGGGGAAGACGGCGGCGCTCACATCCCCGGCCAGCCCCGCGGCCAGCAGCGACGATTGCAGGCGCGGCGGCAGGAATTCGATTGCGGACTCCTGCAGCGTTATGGCACCGGCCAATGGCCGATCCGCCGCGCGATCGTTGTCGAACGGCGTGGGTGACGCGGCGGAAAACATGGGCAGTGGCGGCCGGAGCGGCGGCGGTGGCGGGACGGCCTGCGCCGGTGTCGTCGGTGGTGCGGGGTCCGGTGGCTGCGGCGGCTGCGGCGGCGCTGCCAGGCTCAGTACGCCGCTCGCGCTGCTGGTATTGCCCGCGGCGTCGATAACCGTGGCCGTCACGCCATAGCTGGCACCGGCTGCCAGCGCGATGCTGCCACTGGCCGGCGTGGCCGACGCCAGGTCCAGGCTCCAGTGCCCACCGGCCGGCACGACGTGGTAAACCGCGCCGGCCACAGTGACCGTAAGCGATTCCCCGGCACCCAAGGAGGCATCGCCCACAAGGACCGGCGCCCCGCCGGCTCCTTGCACGGAAACCACCGTGGGCGCGGTCGGAGGCGTGGCGTCGACCTCGTACGCCTGGCCATGGACCGGCCCGGTATTGCCCGCGGCATCCACGACACGCAATTGCAGCGTGCCGCTGGCCGCCAGCGTAACGCCATCCCAAACCAACGCCGTACCGCTTACCTTGCCGGTGATGTCGATCCAGGTCGCGCCACCGTCCAGGGAACCGTAGGCCCGATCCCCGCTGTCCAGCGGATGGCTCAGCGTGGCCGTGATGGTCTGGCCGGCCACGGCGGTGATGAAATCGCTATGCGATGCGCCGGTATCGGCGGACAGTGCCAGGCCGCCGAAGACCGCCGATGGCGCCGTCGCGTCGATAACGATGGCCTTGTTCGCGCCCAGGGAGCCGGCGGCGCCCGGCGCGGCCAGGTCCAGGGTCGCGTTCTGCATCCCGGCCGACTGCTGTATCGCGCCGCCGTTCAATAGCAGCGCGCCAATGGCGGCGTAGTCCAGATCGGCGGTATCCTGCCCCGCGCCGATGGTATAGGTGAAGACGAGCGTGGTGCCGCCCGAACCGCTGGCGTAGCTGGCGATGCCGCCGTTGTTCAAGGACAACGTGGGCGTGCCGCCTGCCGTATCCACCGTAACGGCCCTGCTGAAGGTGACCGTGATGGCCACCGTATCGCCCACCTTGTACAGGCCATCGGGTGCCGTGGCCGTGACATCGGTTACGACGGCCCGCACGCCGTCCACATTGACCGTCGCCGTGCTGCCCACGTTGTTCAGGATGAGCGTGGCATCGTTGCCGGCGACATCCGTAAGCGCGCCGCCATCGGCGCTGAGGGCGCCCACGGTGATGCCATTGGCGTCCTGGTTGCCGCTCGCCACCGTATAGCGAAATACCAGATGGCTGGTTCCCGAACCCGACAGATAGGTCGCATAGACGGTGGTGGACCCAATGACCAGCGCGACACGCGGCGTGCCTCCGCTGGTGTCCACCCTTACCGACTCGGAAAAATTGACCGTGAAGTCGAGGCTCTGGTTGACGTAGTAAGTACCGTCGGCCGGCACGCTGACCGAGGTGACCGTCGGCGTGCCGGTATCGAGCACGTAGGCCTGTATATAAGCCGCTCCGGCATTTCCCGCGGCATCGACGACCCGGACCTGCAGCGTGTCGCTGCCGGCCAGCGTCGCGCCGTACGACCAGGCGCTGCCGCCGGTGGCGGCGACGGCGGCATGCCAGGTAGCGCCGTTGTCCAGCGAGACCTGCACGGTTTCGTCGCTGGCGAGGTTGGCGCTCAAGGTGCCGGAGACGGTTTGCGCGGCCTGGGAAACGACGAAGTCTCCGGCGGTGCCGGTGTCGTCGGAGAACGCGGCGGTCGCGACTGTCGTGGTCGGCGCCGTGGTATCGATTTGGACCGTCAGGCCGGAAGATGCGGTACCCGTATTGCCCGCCGCATCGGTCGCCCTGGCCGTGATCGTGTGCGAGCCTTGGCCCAGGGCCGTCGTGGTAATGGACCAAACGCCGCCTGTCGCGGTCGCCGTCCCGAGCACGGTCGTTCCGTCGGTGTCGTACAGCGTCACCGTCGAGCCGGATTCCGCCGTGCCGGTGAACATCGGCGTGGACGTGTTGGTGATGTTGTCGGAGCTGGAGGCGCCGTTATCGCTGGCGCTGGCCATGTCCGGCGTCGAGGGGGCGGCCGGCGCCCGCGTGTCGAATGCCAGCGAGGGCAAGACACCGCCGCCGCCGATATTGCCCGCGGCATCGGCATAGCTGCCCGCCGATACGCTGATGCTGGCACTGCCGCCGTCGACCCCCGCCGTGGGCGTGAAGATCGCCGTGCGGGTCAGGCCCGAACCGGAAAACGCGCTCAACGTACCGCCGCTGACCACGATATCGGCGGCGGTGAAGGTCGCGCCCGGATCTTCGCTGAAGGTGAAGGTGATGGTCGCCGTTTCGCCCACCTTAAGCGACGCGACATTGCTGCTAATGGCGACGGCGGGTGCGGCGGTGTCGATGACGACAGACAGTCCGGTCGATGCACTGCTGACGTTGCCGGCCGCATCGCTGGCCTTGGCCGTGAGCGTATGCGCGCCCGCGCTCAGCGTGGAGGTCGTGATGGACCAGTTGCCGCCTGTCGCGACGGCCGTCCCGAGCACGGTCGTCCCGTCGGTGTCGTACAGCGTTACCGTCGAGCCGGATTCCGCCGTGCCGGTGAACGTCGGCGTGGTGGTGTTGGTGATGTTGTCGGAGCTGGAGGTGCCGCTGTCGCTGCCGCCGGTCATGTCTGGCGCCGAGGGCGCGTTGGGCGCGGTGTGGTCCAACGTATAGGCCTGTCCCGAGTTATAGCCGCCCAGGATATCCGTCCCGCCGCCGTTCTGGATGCCGGTTCCGCCGCCATTCACGTCGAGCCGGATCGTGCCGTCGCCGGACAGCATCCCCACGACGACGGTATAGGTATCGCCGCTGCCCGTCACGCCCAGGATCTGGCCTGACGCCGTGCCGGTGGACGACAGGGCAAAGTCGCTCGCGTCGACCCCGGTTACCGCATCCGTGAACGTGACGGTGTAGCTGATGGAAGTGTCCGACGCGCCGACCGTGGCCGCAGCGCCTCCCGTGCGCACGACGGCGCTGACGGCGGGTGCATCCACCACGGTGATCGTGAAGCCGCTCAAGGCGATATTGCCCGCGGCATCGGTGGCGGCGACGAATATCTTGTAGGTGCCCGCGGACAGGGAAGCGCCCCCTACGCGCAAGGCATTGCCGACGATGGCGAAGCTGCCGTTGTCGGCATCGTTGGTGCCGTTGCCCACCTCCAGGCTGTAGGTCACCGCGAGCCCATCGGTGGCCGACAGCGTGGCGACGTCCGAACCGCTGGTCGTGTTCAGGCTGGCAAACGTCGTCGCGCTCAGGTTGGGCCCGGCGGGCGGCGTGGCATCGATGATAACGGTCAGCCCCGACGAGGCTGTCGAGGTATTGCCGGCTGCATCGACGGCCTTGGCCGTGACGACATGGTTTCCCGGCGCGAGCGGGGAGGCAGTGATCGACCAGGCGCCGCCGGCCGCCGTCGTGGTGCCTAGCACGGTCACGCCGTCCGTGTCGTACAGCGTCACGGTGCTGCCGGATTCCGCCGCCCCGGTGAAGGTGGGGGTCGCATCGTTGGTGATGTTGTCAGAGGACGATGCGCCGCTGTCGCTACCGAGCGTCATATCGGGCGTCGACGGCGTGGCGGGCGCCACGGTATCCAGCGTATACGCCTGGGCGGCGACGGTGCCGTCATTGCCGGCCGCATCCGTCACCTTGAGGCGGATCGCGTTGCTTCCCGACAGGACCACGCCATCCCACGCCAGCGACGTACCGGACACCTTGCTGGTGATGTCGGTCCAGGTGCCGCCGTTGTCCAGCGAACCGTAGACGACATCGCCCGCGCCCAGCGCAGCGCTCAAGGTGGCGCTGATGGTCTGGGCGGCGGCCCTGGTCAGGAAGTCGCTGTTGCTGGCGCCGGTATCGGCGGATAGCGACAGGCCACTGAACGTGACCGCCGGGCGGACGTTGTCCACCGTGGCATTGGTCGTATCCGCCGTCGTAACCGCGTTGCCCGCGTTATCGGTGACCGTAACCACGACATTGCGGTTGGACAGCCCGTCGATTGTGCCGCTGACGATGGTGTACGTCGCGGTCCAGACGCCGCCGGAGTTGGTGGCCGCGACGGCCGAACCGCCGCCGAATTGACTGAAATCGACGGTAACGGCGCTAAGGGTGTCGGCATTGTTATCGCCGCTGCCGGTATTGTTCCAGGTCGCCGTTACGGTATCGCCGATCTTGTAGCTGCCGCCGGGGCCGCTGCCGCCACTGATGGCGATGCGGCCGTCGGTGACCGTCGGCGCGATGCTGTCCACGGTGGCGTTGCTGGTATCGGCCGTGGTGCGGGAATTGCCGGCGTTATCGGTGACCGTGACCGAGACGTTGCGCGATGTGGCGTCGACAGCGCCGTTGGTGATCGTGTACGTGGCGGACCACACCCCCCCGGTATTGGTGGCCGTGACGGCCGAGCCGCCGCCGAACTGGCTGAAATCGAACGTGACGCCGCTGAGGGTGTCGGCATTGTTGTCGCCGCCGGCGGTATTGTTCCAGCTGGCCGTGACGGTATCGCCGATGCGATAGGTCCCGCCGGGACCACTGCCGCCGCTGATGCTGATCCGTGCATCGGTCACTATCGGGGCGACGATGTCCACGGACAAGTTGGTGGTATCGGCGCCGACAGCGGTACCGGCATCGTTGAACGGGCTGACCCGGACATTGCGGTTGCTGGCATCCACGGAGCCGGCCACGAGCGTATAGCTGGCCGTCCAGATCCCGCCCGAATTGGTCGCCGCGACAGCGGAGGGACCGCCGAACTGCGAGAAGTCCATCGTCACGCCGTTCAATTCGGCATTGTTGTCGCCGGTGGCGGTGTTGTCCCAGACCGCGGTGACGGTGTCGCCGATCCGATAGGCGCCGCCCGTCCCGGAACCGGTCGAAGTGATGGAGATATTCGCATCAGTGGCCCCCGGAAAAGCCGGGATGGCCTTGACGTTCAGGATATCGAAATTCTGGAACAGGCCGAAGTCATTCGAAGTCAGGACAACCTGCGTGACATGTTCGAGCTGCGTGCCGAAACCGGATAGCGTCTGCCAGGAATCACTGAGGGAATTCAAGGTAAAGCTGGCCGTGGCGCCGTTCGCGTACGTCACCCCGATCGTCAGGCTGCCGGAAGCGGTGCCGGCCTGGAAGGAGCCGATATCGAACTCGTAGCCCGGCTGGATCGAGATGGTCAGTTTGATATCGCTGCCCGTGACCGTTCCTGAATAGGCGTAGAGGCCGGCGCTGCCATAGGTCAAGTCGTCTATACCCAGGCCGTTCCCCGGATCGGTGCTACCGCTGAAGGTGACGGTCCTGCCGTCGATCGTCCTGGTAACCGTGGGCGACGAGTAATCCGCGTCGGCGTCGGTGAAATTCACGACGGTAAGCAGGCCCTGATAGCCCGCGATATCCAGGGCACGCGTATCGATCTTTCCCGCATGCGATTCGAGCGACCAATCGCCACCCTTGTCCGCCGCGCCGGTCGCGTCCGTCGACGCCGCGACATCGACGCCGGTGATGCGCGCCATATCCTCGATGAAGTGCTGGCCATCGCTGCCTGCCGCCACGTCGCAGCCATACAGCAGCAGATCTCCGCCGGCATTGAGCGCGCGGCCGATATCCGCCAGTTCCGCCTGTACCGTGGAAGAAGACAGCGACGCATCGGTCAACGCGTCCGTGCCCAGATTCAGCGTGCCTGCCGAACCGTGCGACAGGATATGGATGGCATCGTAGCCGCCGTGGCTTTGCGCCCAGCCGGCGATCTGCGCCAGGCCGCCCTGGTTGCCGTCGTATTCGACGATGGCAACGCCGTCACGCACGCCAGCCTCCAGCGTGCGGTAATCCGCCACCGAGGTGTCGACGAAAGCGACTTCCTTCCTGCCGCCATTGCGGCTGGCATCGGCTTCGCGCACCTGGTGCGCGGGCGCCGCGGCTTCCGCCGCCACCGCCGCGGCATGAGCGTCGGGTTTCGCCTGCGCGGCATGCTCGGCCGTCGCCACGGCCGCGCCGTCGAACATGAAGCGCTGCTCCAGCGACAGCAGGCGCGAGGCGCGCCGCAAGATGTGCCGCGAGGGAACGGAAGCTTCCGGCGCGCGCAACTGACGGATCAGGCGAAAGGGAAGGTGAAGGTCGTTCATGGTCGATTACGATCCGTTGGGCGGGGCCATCAGTACTTTGCCGCTCATACCCGCCATGAGTTCGCCGAAAGTGCCGTCTATAACCGCGGTCAGCTTGATGGACTGGCTTACCGGGTCCACCCGGGCGCCGATGCGCTGCACCTTGGCCGGATAGGTCTTGCCCGTTTCATCGATCGCCACCTGGAAGCGCTGGTCGGGCTTGAGCCAGACCAGCCATTTGCTCGGCACGATGAAGTCCAGTTCGAGCGCGGAATCGTCGAGTATCTCCAGCATGGGCTGGCCGGGCTGCACGTACTGCTGGGGGCGCACCCGCTGTTCCGCGACACGGCCGTCGAAGGGCGCGACGATGCGGCACTTGTCCAGCACGATGTCCGCCAGCGAGACCTCGGCGCGCGCCTTGCCGGCCTCGGCTTCCGAAACCTCCAGCTCGACCTTGCCCACCGAATTGAGTTGCGCAAGTCGCTTGTTCGCGGCATACGTATGTTCGGCGGCCGCCAGCGATGCCCGGGCCTTGCGGGATTGTGCCTGCTGCAAGGCACAGTCCAGCGAGACCAGCGTTTGACCCGCCTTGAAACGGCCGCCTTCCGGGACGTCGATACGGTTGATCTTGGCGCCGATCTCGGCGGAGATGGTGGTATAGCGGCGTGGCACGAGCTCCGCGCGGATGTCCTGCCTTTCTATCGCCGTCGACGTCGCCGCGGCCGGCATCGCGCCCTGGGCCGTCGCGCCGCCAGGCCCCAGCAGGAAGGCGATCAGCAGCGCCGCGCGCGGGCGGCCCACGCGACGGAAGAAGATCGTTTGGCGCATGCCATGTCTCCGTCAGCGCGCGGCGGCGGATGTCGCCCAGGCGCCCGCCGCGGACACCTGTTTCGTCAGCGCTTCCAGCGACAGATCGCCGACGCTGCCGATCGCGGGCTCCATGCCCAGTGTCGATTGCAGCCTGCCGCTGGCACTCTGCAACTGCGACAGCGACTGGTAGCGGCGCAGCAGGCTGACGATGGCAACGGTGTCATTGGAGACCTGCTCCAGCTTGCTCTGCGCCTGGGCGGCGGCGCGGTTTTTCACATACTCCGCGATCTGCGCGTCCGCCCGCCAGATCTCATCGGCGCGCGTGTACTGCTGCAGCGCCGACTCGTACTGCAAGCGCGACAGGTAAACCTTGGCCAGCACCGCCATCTGCGTGGCGATGCGCCGCTGGTCGGCCAGCTTCACACCCGCATCGGCCAGCTTCTTCTGCGAGGGCGCGGACAGCAGATTGAAGACATTCCAGGACAGTTGCAGACCGGTCTCGTTCCAGGTCTTGTTGATCAGATAGCTGTCCGTATCGTGCCGCACGCCGAAGTTGAAGGAAAGGTTCGGGAACAGCTTCAACAGGGTGCGCCAGGTCTCCTCGGCCGCGATGCGGCTGGCGTAGTGCTGTTCGCGGATGTCGGCATTCTGGCTCAGGGCCAGTTCCTCCATGCGCTTCACCGGCATATCGCGCAGCGCGGTGTCGACCGGCTCGCGCGGTTCCAGCACGCGGAAGTCCTGATCGAAGGGTGCGTTGATGAGTTGCGCGAGTTCGATATGGCCGGCGTCCAGCTCCATCTGGATGCTTTCCAGCAGATTGAGGTTTTCCAGCAGCTGGCGCTGATAGCGCAACGCATCGATCGGCGACCTCAGGCGCTCGGCCTCCGCCTTCTGGGCATCCTGCAATGCCTGTTCGGCCACGGCGATGGCCTGCCCTACCCGGTCGTGCAGCATCTGCGCGCTGACCGTGCGCCAAAAGGCGACCTGGACGTCCTGCACCAATACGTGCATGGCCTTGCGGCGGCGCTCCGCCGCGATCAGCACGCGGTCCGCCTGCTGTTTGGCCTCGATGTAGCCGAGACCGAAATCGAGCAGGTTCCACGTCAGGCCCAGGTCGTAGGTCTTGTGCGTGCGGGCGCTGGAAATGTAGGGATGGCTGAGCGACGGTTCGCCCGTGACCGAATCGACGCTGCGGGTGATCAGGTCATTGTTGCGATGGCTGTAGCCGGCCTGGGCCATCAGCTTGGGCAACATGTCCCAGCTCGCGGCGTCCAGCTGGTCCAGCGCGAGCGCCTCTTCCATCATCTTGACGCGGCGGTCCAGGTTGTACTTCAAGGCGCGCGCGATGGCCTCGTCCAGCGATAGCGGCCCCTGGATGGGCTCCACGTCCTGCCGCGCGGCAGCCTTGTCTTCGGCGGTGCCGCGCGCCAGTTCATCCGGCGTCAAAGGATGCAGGGCCACCGTACCGCAACCGGCCAGGGCCAGGGAAGCGACGAGCAGGACGAGATGCCGAAGGAACGAAGAAGGACGGCGCGGATAGAGGGTTATCTGGGTGTGGTCCATGGCGCTGCGAGCACTCGGAGCGCGGGCACACGGCCCAGGGGCCATCCTCTGTACTGCGCGCGGTTGTTACAAAACGTTTGGCTCGCATTCTAGGCGTCGGCGCGGGATCGAAAGCAGCGAGTAGGGTTGGTAATGCCCGCCAATCCTCGGAAGAGCCCGCATCTTCGGGTAAACCCCGGCTGGCGTCATGTAAATAATTTTCAGGATAATCGCAAAAAACGGATTTCCCGGTAAAAGTTTTCACGAGCGGTGGCGCCATGACCGATTCCCAGCCTTCCTATCCCGTCCTCGACCCCGTCGGAAAAGGTCTCGGTTCCCTTCCCGCCGGCTGTACGCCGGCCCAGGCCGCCAGCCTGGGCTGGAACCTGCTGGCCGAAGATGTCAGCCTGCCCGCGGCCGTCCTTTACGAGTCCCGTGTCCGCCACAACCTGGCGTGGATGCAGGAATTCATGCGCGCCTACAAGGTGCAGTTGGCGCCGCACGGCAAGACGACCATGAGCCCCGCCCTGTTCCATCGCCAGCTGCAACACGGCGCCTGGGGCATCACGCTGGCTACCGCGCCGCAGGTCCATGCGGCCTACCGGTACGGTGTGCGGCGCATCCTGATGGCCAACCAGCTGGTGGGCCGCGCCAACATGGCGCTGGTCGCCCGGATGCTGGAGGACCCGTCCTTCGAATTCTGCTGCCTGGTCGATGACCCGGCCAATATCGCGCGGTTGGGCGAATACTTCGCCGGACAGGGCCGCGTGCTGCGGGTGCTGGTCGAACTGGGCGTGCCCGGCGGCCGTACCGGTGTGCGCGACGACGCCGCGCTCCAGCGCGTGGCCGACGAAGTGGCACGCTGGCCGGACTCGCTGGCGCTGGCCGGCGTGGAGCTGTACGAAGGCGTGCTGTCCGACGAAAACAGCATCCGCGACTTCCTGCGCCGCGCGGTGTCCACCCTGCGCGGCCTGCAGGCGCAGGGCCGGCTGGCGGCGGGCACGGCGATCCTGACCGGTGCCGGGTCGGCGTGGTTCGACGTCGTGGCGCAGGAGTTCTCCGGCCTGGACATCGGCCGCCCGCTGGACATCGTGCTGCGGCCCGGCTGCTATCTCAGCCACGACGTGGGTATCTATCGCGGCGCCGCCGAACGCATCGGCCGCGACAACGACGTGGCCCGCGGCATGGCACCCGGCCTGATGCCGGCGTTGCAGGTCTGGGCCTATGTGCAATCGCTGCCCGAACCGGGCCGCGCCATCATCGGCATGGGCAAGCGCGACGCCGCCTTCGACGCGGGCCTGCCCGTGCCCGCGCGGCACTTCCGCCCGGGCGCCGCCCCGCGCGGCGGCCCGGCCCCCTCGCCGGCCCCGTCCGGCTGGGAAGTCACCGCGATGATGGACCAGCACGCCTTCATGCGCATCGCCGATGGCGACGACATCCAGGTCGGCGACATGATCGGCTTCGACATCTCCCATCCCTGCCTGACTTTCGACAAATGGAAGCAGGTCCTGCTGGTGGACGACGACTACCGCGTGGTGGATATCGCGCAAACCTTTTTCTGACCGCGCTGTCGGCGCCGTCGCCGCAACCGCTTTCCGATCTGGAATCTTCCGCCCGGCGGCACCGTCCGTCCTGACCTTCTGGAGCACACCCGATGAACGCATTGGTCTCCCGTCGCCGCGACGGGCTGAAAACCCTTCTGCTGGCGGCCGCGCTGGGCGTGGCCGCTTTGGCCGGTCCCGCACACGCGGCGCCCGTCAAGGGCGGCACGATCTCGGTAGCCACCATCGGCGAGCCGCCGACGCTGGACCCGATGGCCAGCACCGCCGACCTGGTCGGCATGATCAGCCAGCACATCTACGAAACGCTGTACACCTTCGACGCCAAGTGGAACCTGACGCCGCTGCTGGCGCAGGCGCTGCCCACCGTCAGTGCCGACGGCCTGACCGTGACCATCCCCCTGCGCACCGACGTCAGCTTCCATGACGGCAGCAAGATGACCGTGGACGACGTTATCGCGTCGCTGCAGCGCTGGACCACCACGGCCACGCGCGGCAAGCAGACCGCCCCGCTGATCAAGGCCATCGAAGCGGCCGACGACCACACCGTGCGCATCAGCCTGACGCAGCCCTATGCGCCGTTGACGGCCCTGCTGGCCATGAACAACGCCGCGGCGGTCATCATGCCCAAGAGCAAGATCGCGGCGACAATCACCGACTACATCGGTACCGGTCCCTATATGGTCAAGGCCCGCGTGCCCGATCAATACCTGCAACTGGTGCGCTTCCCGGGCTATAAGTCCCGCGCCGGCCAGCCCGACGGCTACGGTGGCGCGCGCGAGCAGAACCTGGACGAAATCCGCTTCGTGCCGGTGCCCAACGCGAATACGCGGCTGGAAAGCGCGGTGGCGGGCCAGTACGACTACGTCGATTCGATCGCCGTGGAATCCGCCAGCAAGCTGAAGTCGAGCAAGTCGCAGGCCGTCCTGCTCAAGCCTTTCGGCTGGCCCCGCCTGGTCCTGAATACCAAGCAGGGCATCATGTCCAACCTGAAGATGCGCCAGGCCGTGCAAATGGCGCTGAACGAAGAAGACATGCTGGCCGCCGCCTTCGGCAGCACGGATTACTACACGGTCGACGGCGCCATGTATCCCAAGGGCTACCCCTGGTACACCGATCGCGGTACCAAGGCCTACAACAAGGGCGATACCGAGGGCGCCAAGAAGCTGATCGCCGCCTCCGGCATTCCCGACCGCACCATCCGCATCCTGACCAGCCAGCAGTACGAATTCCACTACAAGATGGCCCTGGTCGCCGCCGAGTACCTGAAGCAGGCCGGCTTCAAGGTGGACATGCAGGTGGTCGACTGGGCCACGCTGACACAGCGCCGCCAGGATCCCGCCCTGTGGGACATCTTCATTACGCACAGCCCCTTCCTGCCGGAACCGGCGCTGATCGACTTCCCGTCCAAGAACTCACCGGGATGGTGGGACACGCCGCGCCGCAACCAGGTCCTGGACGCTTTCAACCGCGCCACGTCGCAGGAAGAACGCGTCAAGCTCTGGAGCGACGTTCAGCAGGCCATATTCGATGAAGTGCCCTTCATCAAGGTGGGCGACTTCAACGCGGTGGCGGCCAAGTCGCCCGCGCTGGAAGGCGTGACGCCGGCGCCCTGGCCGTACTTCTGGAATGCGTGGAAGGCGTCGAAGTAAGCGGCGCATCGAGGATTCCCTGTGTTGTCCTATCTATTCAACCGCCTGGTCGGCCTGGTCGCCGTCATGTTCCTGGTGGCCACGATCGTCTTCGTGATCATCCGGGTCACGCCCGGCGACCCGGCCGCGGTGATGCTCGGTCCCGAGGCCAGCCAGCAGGATATTTCGGCCCTGCGCGCGCGCCTGGGACTGGACCGGCCACTGCCCGTGCAATACGTGACGTGGCTGGGCCAGCTGGCGCGCGGCGACCTGGGCCAATCCATCTTTCTGAACAAGCCGGTGCTGTCGGCGCTGGCCGATCGCGCCGAGCCGACCTTCTGGCTGACGCTGATGTCGCTGCTGATCGCCACCGCCATCGCGCTGCCGGTAGGCATCCTGTCGGCGGTCAGGCGCGGCACCGCGCTGGACCAGTCCGTACTGAGTTTTTCCATGTTCACCTCCAGCGTGCCCAGCTTCTGGCTGGGATTGCTGCTGATGCAGGTCTTCGCGGTAAAGCTCGGCTGGCTGCCGGTGTCGGGCTATGGCGGGCCGGATGCCTCGTTCGGCACGCGGCTCAGCCATCTGATCCTGCCGGCCGTCGTGCTGGGCCTGGTCAATTCCGCGCTGATCACGCGCTTTATCCGCGCCAGCATGCTGGACGTGCTGCGCGACGACTATGTGCGCACGGCGCGCGCCAAGGGGCTGCCGGAACGCAAGGTGATCCTCAAGCATGCCGTGCGCAACGCGCTGATCCCCATCCTGACCGTCCTGGGCCTGACCACGGCCCTGCTGGTCAGCGGCGCGGTGGTTACCGAAACCGTATTCGGCCTGCCCGGCGTGGGCAGCCTGGTGGTGTCCGCGGTGCTGCGCCGGGACTATCCGGTGATCCAGGGCGCCCTGCTGGTCGTCGCGGCGATCTACGTACTGATCAACCTACTCATCGACCTGCTTTATCTGGCGGTCGACCCGCGGGTGCGCTACTGATGTCCATGGCCATTTCCTCGCAAGCCGGCGGCGAACGCTGGCAGGTGCTGCGCCTGCTGGTCGCGCGCAAGACCGTGCTGCTGAGCCTGATCGTCCTGATCGTGCTGGTGGGCGCCGCCCTGCTGGCGCCGCTGATCAGCCCCTACGATCCCTTCAAGCTGTCCATCGTGAACCGCCTGAAGCCGCCCGGCGCCGCGCACTGGTTCGGCACCGACGATTTCGGCCGCGACGTCTTCAGCCGCGTCATCTACGGCGGGCGCCTGTCGCTGACGGTGGGCTTTTCCGTGGTGGTGCTGTCCAGCATACTGGGAATCGTGCTGGGGCTGATTGCGGGTTTCTTCCGCCGCGCCGACAAATTCGTGTCGCGGCTGATCGACGCCATGATGGCCTTTCCGGACATTCTGCTGGCGATCTCGCTGGTGGCCGCGCTGGGCCCTTCGGTACTGAACGTCGTGATCGCGCTGGGCATCGTCTATACGCCGCGCCTGGCGCGCATCGTGCGCGCGTCCACGCTGGTGATCCGCGAACTGCCGTTCGTGGAGGCCGCGCGCGCGCTGGGCGTGCCGACCCGCCGCATCGTCGCCGTGCACGTGCTGCGCAACCTGGTTTCCCCCATCCTGGTGCAGGGCACGTTCATCTTCGCCTACGCCATCCTGGCCGAAGCGGGCCTGTCTTTCCTGGGCGTGGGCGTATCGCCTGATATCCCCACCTGGGGCACCATGATCAACGCGGGGCAGCAATACATGGGATCGGCGGACTGGATCATGATTTTTCCGGGCATCGCCATCGTGTTGTCGGTGCTGTCCCTGCAATTGGTGGGCGACGGGTTGCGCGACGTGCTGGACCCGCGCCTGCGCAAGGAGTTGTAAGCCATGACGGCAAGCACACGCGACGTCGTTCTTTCGGTGGAAGGACTCAAGACGTGGTTTCATAGCCGTGACGGCATCGCCAGATCGGTGGACGGCGTGACCTTCGACCTGGCGCGCGGCGAAACGCTGGCCATCGTCGGCGAATCCGGCTCCGGCAAATCGGTGACCAGCCTGTCCATCATGGGCCTGCTGCCCAAGCCGGCCGGGCGCATCGAGTCGGGCAGCATCCGCTTCCGCGGCCGCGACGGCGTGGAGCACGACCTGGCGAAGGCATCGGCGGCGCGCATGCGCGACATCCGCGGCAAGGAGATCGCCATGATCTTCCAGGAACCGATGACCAGCCTGAACCCGCTGTACACCGTGGGCGACCAGATCGCCGAAGCGGTGCTGCAGCATGAAGGCGGTACGCGCGCCGCCGCGCTGGACCGCGCGCGGGAAATGCTTGAACGCGTCGAGATCCCCGCCGCCGCGCGGCGCGTGCACGAGTATCCGCACCAGATGTCGGGTGGCATGCGCCAACGCGTGATGATCGCCCTGGCGCTGGCCTGCAACCCCTCCGTGCTGATCGCGGACGAACCCACGACCGCACTGGACGTGACGGTGCAGGCGCAGATCCTGGACCTGCTGCGCCGCCTGCAGGCCGAATCGGGCATGAGCATCCTGTTCATCACGCACAACCTGGGCGTGGTGGCGGAAATCGCCCACCGCGTGGCCGTCATGTATGCCGGCCGCGTCGTCGAGGATGCCGACGTCTACGACCTCTTCGAACGCCCCAGCCACCCCTACACGCGCGGCTTGCTCTCCTGCATTCCCACCGACGCCCTGCTCGCCAGCGGCGAACGGCTGCGGGCCATTCCGGGCAACGTGCCGAGCGTGCTGGACCTGCCGGCCGGCTGTACCTACGCGCCGCGTTGCGAGCTGGCTTCCGACGCCTGCACGCGGGCGGTACCCGACCTGACCGACGTGCGCGGAGGCCACCGCGCACGCTGCATCAAAGTGACTCCTGCCTGATGGACGCCATGACCGACGCCTCCGCCCATGCCAGCACCGCCGGAAACGGCCCGGCGGCCGATGCCGGCCCGCCCGGCGACGCCCGCCCCTTGCTGCGCGTGCAGGACCTGCGGGTGCATTTCCCCACCTCGTCGCGCCGCGGCGCGCCCGTCGTCAAGGCGGTCGACGGCGTCAGCTTCGACGTCGGGCGCAATTCGATCGTCGGCCTGGTCGGCGAATCCGGTTCGGGCAAGACCACGACCGGCCGCGCGCTGCTGCGCCTGCTACCCGCCACCGGCGGCCGCGTGCTGTTCGACGGCGCCGACCTGAGCCACCTGGACGAGGGCGCCATGCTGCCCTGGCGCCGCCGCATGCAGATCGTATTCCAGGACCCGTATGCCAGCCTGAATCCGCGCATGACCGTGTCCGAGATCCTGGGCGAGGCCCTGGACACGCACAAACTGGCGCGCGATCGCCGGCATGAACGCATCGCCGAATTGCTGACGCGCGTCGGGCTGAACGCCGACCACGCCAGGCGCTATCCGCACGAGTTTTCCGGCGGCCAGCGCCAGCGCATCGGCATCGCGCGCGCCCTGGCGGTCGAGCCGGACTTCATCGTCGCGGACGAACCCGTATCGGCCCTCGACGTCTCCGTGCAAGCCCAGGTGCTGAACCTGCTGCAGGACCTGCAGCGCGATCTTGGCCTGGCCATGCTGTTCGTTGCCCACGACCTGGCGGTGGTGAACTACCTCTGCGACGAAGTGGTCGTGCTGTACCTGGGCCGGGTCATGGAAAGCGGACCGACGCGCCGGGTGTATGCGGCTCCGCGGCACCCGTATACTCGCGCCCTGCTGTCGGCGGCGCCGGTGCCCGACCCGCGCGCGCCGCGCAACCGCATCCTGTTGAAAGGCGATATCCCCAGCCCCGTGGATCCGCCTTCGGGCTGCGTGTTCCGCACGCGCTGCCCGCACGCGATCGACGCCTGCGCCCAAACCGTACCGCAGCCCGAAGCGGTGGGCGGCGGCCAGATGGTGGCCTGCCTGCGCGCCGCCGAACTGGCCTGAAGGCCAGCCCCCGTTGCCACGAAGAACCGCCATGACCCAGATCCGCGACATCGTCTACCAGATCCGCAGCTGCCGCGATACGCTCAGCGCGACCGAACGCAAAGTCGCCGACGCCATCCTGGACGACATCGCGATGGCGGCCGGCGCCACGGTGGACCAGCTGGCCGGCAAGGCCGGCGTCAGCATCGCCACGATCTCCCGCTTCGCGCGTTCGGTGGGCTGCGACGATACGCGCGACCTGAAGATGAAACTGGCCCAGGCCAGCGCCGTGGGCACGCGCTTTCTCGACCGCAGCGTACCGGCGGAGGAAAGCACCTTCTACGCGCGCATCTACGCGGATATCGAAAGCACGCTGCGCGCGCATCTGCCGCTTTACACGGAAACCCTGTTCGAGGACGCGATGGAGATCGTGCGCGGCGCGCGCATGACCTATGTATTCGGCATGGGGGGCGCGTCCGCGGTACTGGCGCAGGAAATGCAGTCGCGCCTGGTCCGCCTGGGCTATCCCGTGGCGGCCTACAGCGACGCCGTACTGCTGCGCATGGTCGCCGCCACCCTGGACGAGCGCGACGCGGTGATCATGCTGTCGGCCTCCGGGTTGACCCCGGAAATGCTGTCCGGCGCGCGCATCGTCAAGCAATACCGCGCGCGCATCGTGGCGCTGACGGACGCCACCGCGCCGCTGGCGCAACTGGCCGATGTGGTCATCCCCGTGCGCACCGACGAAACCGACTTCATCTACAAGCCATCGTCGTCGCGCTACGCGATGATGCTGGCCATCGACCTGCTGGCCACCGAACTGGCCATGGCGCGGCAAGAGGAAACCCGCGACCGCCTGCGCCGCATCAAGCTGGCGCTGGACGAATACCGCGGCGGGCCCAACCGCCTGCCGCTTGGAGATTGACACGATGTACGACACCCTGATCGGCTCCGTCCGCGTGCTGGACGGCAGCGGGGCGGCCGAATTCCAGGCCAATGTGGCATTGCGCGAAGGCCGCATCGCGGCGATAGGCGTAGCCGACGACGTGCCGGCACGGGCCCGGATCGACGGACGCCGCCGCGTACTGGCGCCCGGCTTCATCGACGTGCACACGCACGACGACACCAACGTCATCCGCACCCCCGATATGCTGCCCAAGCTTTCGCAGGGCGTGACGACCGTGGTGGTGGGCAATTGCGGCATCAGCGCATCGCCGGTGCGGCTGCGCGGCGAAGTGCCGGACCCGATGAACCTGCTGGGCCGCGAGGACGACTTCCGATACCCCACGTTCGCCGACTATACGGCCGCGGTCGACCGCGCCGGGCCCGCCGTCAATGTGGCCGCCCTGATCGGCCATACCGCCCTGCGCAACAACCACATGGACCGCCTGGACCGCGTCGCCACGCCGGCCGAGATCGAGGCGATGCGCGAGCAGCTGCGCGATGCCCTGGCCCACGGCGCCATCGGACTGAGCACGGGGCTGGCCTACGCCTCCGCCTTCAGCGCCAGCACCGACGAAGTCAAGGCGCTGGCGGAAGTGCTGGACGAGTTCGGCGCCCTGTACACCACGCACCTGCGATCGGAATTCGCCGAGATCATCGAGGCCATGCACGAGGCCTACGACGTCGCGCGCCATGCTCGCGTGCCGCTGGTCATCTCGCACCTGAAATGCGCCGGCGCCGGCAACTGGGGGCGCACCACCGAAGTCCTGGCCAGCCTGGAAGGCGCGGGCCGGATGCAGCACGTCGGTTGCGACTGCTACCCCTATTCCGCCAGCTCTTCCACACTGGACCTGAAGCAGGTCACCGACGACTTCGACATCGATATCACCTGGTCCACTCCGCATCCCGAACAGGCCGGGCGCAAGCTGGCCGATATCGCGCGCGACTGGGATGTACCGCTGATGGATGCCGCCCGCCGGCTACAGCCCGCCGGCGCGGTGTATCACGGCATGCGCGAGGACGACGTGCGCCGCGTGCTGGCCCACAAGCTGACGATGATCGGCTCGGATGGCCTGCCCAACGACCCGCATCCGCATCCCCGCCTGTGGGGCGCATTCCCGCGCGTGCTGGGCCATTACAGCCGCGACGTCGGCCTGTTTCCGCTGGCCGAGGCCGTGCACAAGATGACCGGGCTGTCGGCCGCGCGCTTCGGCCTGCGCGATCGCGGTTTGATCCGCGAAGGCAACTGGGCGGACCTGGTGTTGTTCGATCCGGAAACGGTCATGGACCGCGCCACCTTCGATGCGCCGATGCAGGCCTGCGCCGGCATCGACGCGGTATGGGTCAACGGCGCGCTGTCCTACTGGCACGGCGCCGCGACCGGCGACCGCGCCGGCCGCTGGCTGCCGCGGCAGGGCGACCTGCGCGGCGGCTACACCCTGTTCAATCACTGAACCATCGAGGAAGCTTCCATGAGCGATACCCCCAAACCCGACGCCAACGGCATCACCCGCTACGGCGCGGCCGGCAGCACCGGCGGTGGCGGCACCCATATGCCATTCTCCAGCGCCGTGGCAGCCGACGGCTGGCTGTATGTGTCCGGCCAGGTCCCCATGGACGATGGCGAGGTCACCGAGGGCGGCATCGTGCCGCAGGCGCACAAGGCGATCCAGCAGCTCCTGGCCATCCTGGCCGAAGCCGGCTATGGCCCCGAACACATCGTGCGCTGCGGCGTATGGCTGGCCGACGCACGCGACTTCGCGTCCTTCAACAAAGTGTTCAAGTCCTACTTCGGCGCGAACCCGCCCGCCCGCGCCTGCGTGGAAACGCGCCTGGTGGTCGATGCGAAAGTCGAGATCGACTGCGTGGCGTATAGAACCCCCCCGAAGCGCTGAGCGCTTCCCCCCCAGGGGGGCGACGCTGGAGGACCGGCGGAGCCGGATCCTCGGCGTCCCGGGTCGGCTGCACCTGTTTTTTGCGTGGGGTAGAGCCACCCTCGAGGCGCTACGCGCTTCCCCCAGGGGGGCGACGGTGGAGGACCGGCGGAGCCGGATCCTCGGCGTCCCGGATCGGCTGCAACTCTTTCATGCGGCGCGGGTGGCGGCGGTCAGGCTTGGGTGGGCGTTTCGCCGAATTCGTCCAGCAGCCGGCCGATCAGGGGGTTGCGGGCGTCGCGCCGGCTGACGCCATAGGCGTCGGAGCGGGCGCGCGCGCCCGCCAGCGGACGGAACACCGCGCCCCGCAGGGCCGAGTGCCGCAGCGCCTGCGGCACCAGCGCCACGCCCAGCCCCTGCGACACCAGCGACACCACGGCCAGCCAGTGGCGCGCCTCGTGCCTGACCTGCGGACGGAATCCCGCCTCGGCGCAGATCGACAGGATGCGGTCGTGGTAATCCGGCGATACGCCCTGGCTGAACAGCACCAGGTGCTGGTCACGCAGATCGGCCGGGCGCACGCTGGCCTTGCGCGCCAGCGGATGCCGCGTCGGCAGGCAGCATACGAAGGGCTCCGATACCAGCAGGCGGCTTTCCAGTTCCTCCGGCATGCGGCTGGTATGCACGAAACCCAGGTCCAGCCCGTTGTGCATCAGCTCGGTGATCTGCTCGCCAGAGTTCATTTCCGTCAGCTTGATGCGCACGCCCGGATAGCGCGCCTGGAATCCGCGCAGGGCCTGCGGCAGGCCGCGATACAGCATGGCACCGACAAAGCCGATACGCAGATTGCCGATCAGGCCCGCCGCCGCATCGCGCGCCTCCAGCGCCGCCTCTTCCGCCTGCGCCAGGATCTTGCGCGCCGACACGCGCATGGCCTGCCCCGCCGCCGTCAACCGGACCTCCTTGCTATTGCGTTCGAACAGGCGCGCGCCGACGCTGTCCTCCAGCTGGCGTATCGCCACGGACAAAGGCGGCTGTGAAATCGCCAGCCGTGCCGCGGCACGGCCGAAGTGCAGCTCTTCGGCCAGCACGGAGAAGTAGCGGAGGTGACGCAGTTCCATGGCGACGGGAGCCCGTGCGACGATATACAGATCGGATCGTACAAGACATATTCAATATTGGATACCTATCGGCGGCAGACCTAGAATCGGCGCCATAAACCCATACAAGGAGACACCGGCATGCAGGCAGCCGCCCCTCATCCCGTACCGGACCGCCGCGGCGAGAATTTCTACGCCTGCGACGACCAGCTCCAGGCCCTGCTGCCGCTGTACCTCGCGCCGGACGTGCTGGGACACATGACGCCGCACTTCACCCGCCTGGGCGAACTGGCCGGGGGACGGCTGGACGATCTGGCGGGGATCGCCGACCGCAATCCTCCCACCCTGCAAATGCGCAGCCGCAGCGGGCTGGATGAACAGCGCGTGCTGAAGCACCCCGCCTATGTCGAAATGGAGCGGCTGGCGCTGAGCGAGTTCGGCCTGGGCGCGATGTCGCACCGGACCGAAACGCTGGGCTGGCACGGCCCCATGCCGCCCATCGTCAAATACGTGCTGACCTACCTCTTCGTGCAATCCGAATTCGGCCTGTGCTGCCCGGTTTCCATGACGGATTCGCTGACGCGCACGCTGCGCAAGTTCGGCGATCCCGAACTGGTACGGCGCTACCTGCCCCGCCTGACTTCGCTGGATTTCGACGAACTGGCGCAAGGCGCGATGTTCATGACGGAGCAGGCCGCCGGCTCCGATATCGCGGCCACGGCCACATCGGCGCGGCGCGACGAGAACGGCGACTGGCGGCTACATGGCGACAAGTGGTTCTGCTCCAATCCCGATGCGGACCTGGCGATGGTATTGGCGCGCCCCGATGGCGCGCCGGACGGCCTGAAGGGCGTTTCGCTGTTCCTGTTGCCTCGCCGCCTGCCGGACGGCAGCGCCAATCGCTACCGCATCATCCGCCTGAAGGACAAGCTGGGCACGCGCTCGATGGCCAGCGGCGAAATCCGCCTGGAAGGCGCGGTCGCCTACCTGGTCGGCGAGCCGGGACGCGGCTTCGTGCAGATGGCCGACATGGTGAACAACTCCCGGCTGTCCAACGGCGTGCGGGCGGCGGGCCTGATGCGCCGCGCGGTGGCCGAGGCGGAATTCGTGGCGCGCGAACGCCGCGCCTTCGGCCGTCCCTTGCAAGATATGCCTTTGATGCGGCGCCAATTGGACAAGCTGCGCGTGCCGGCCGAACAGGCGCGCACCATGGTGTTCCAGACGGCGCGGGCCTTGGCCAGTTCGGATGCCGGAGAGCCGGATGCCTATGCCCTGCTGCGCATCCTGACACCCTTGATCAAGTTCCGCGCCTGCCGCGATGCCCGCAAGGTGACGGGCGACGCGATGGAGGTGCGCGGCGGCTGCGGCTATATCGAGGAATGGAGCGACCCGCGCCTGCTGCGCGATGCGCACCTGGGCTCGATCTGGGAAGGCACCAGCAATATCGTTGCGCTGGACGTGATACGCGCCATCAAGCGGGAAAACTCGCTGCCCGTATTGAAGGCGCACAATCTTGCGCTGCTCGACGGGACGGACCTGGCGCCGGACTATGCCCAGGCGCTGCGCCTGGCGCTGGAGGGCGCCTGCATGCTGGCGCAAGCCGCCGCGCGCGACGGCGGCGAAGTGCTGGCGCGCCAGGCTGCCTCGGCGCTGTATCACTGCACCAGCGCCATCGCGATGAGCTGGGAAGCGGTGTCGACCGGATCGGCCGACCGCCTGCGCTGGGCGCAACTGGCCCTGCGGCATCGCGTACTGCCCAGGGACCCGCTGGCCACCGGGGAGCTGCCGGAGTCATGGCGCTGAGCGCGCCCGGGGTATCCGCAGCATCCGCCACATCGCTGTATCGCTCTATCGCTGTATCGCTGTATTGCTCTATCGCCCTACCCGCCGCATCCGATGTATCCGCGGCCCCTGCTGTACCCCGTCATGGCATGACGGCATGACTACAACAACACCGGAGACAAACCGTGCACAAGCGCACTTTCCTGACCCTGCTGTCCACGGCCTGCGCCGCGCTGGCTACCGTTGGCGCCGCGCCTGTCCAGGCCGACACCTTCCCGTCCAAGCCCTTGACGCTGGTCATTCCCTATCCCCCCGGCGGCCCCACCGACGCCATGGGCCGCACCCTGGCCACCGAGATTTCCCACTACCTGCCGCAGCCCATGATCGTGGAGAATCGTGCCGGAGCCAACGGCAACATCGGGGCCGAATACGTGGCACGCGCACAGCCCGACGGCTATACGCTGATGTTCGGCACGTCCGGACCGCTGGCCATCAATTCCAGCCTGTATAGCCAGATCAACTACGATCCCGTCAAGAGCTACGCGCCCGTGATCTACGTGGGCTACCTGCCCAACATCCTGGTGGTGAATCCCAGCATCCCCGCCAAGACCGTGCCGGAACTCGTCGCCTATTCCAAGACCCATCCCGGCAAGCTGGCATTCGCGTCGTCGGGCACCGGCGCGTCCTCCCATCTGGCGGGCGTGATGTTCAATGCCCTGGCCGGCACGGACTTCCTGCACATTCCCTACAAGGGCACCGGCCCGGCGCTGAACGACCTGCTGGGCGACCACGTGGCCATGAGCTTTACCGATGTGCTGACCGCCAAGCCCTTCATCGAATCCGGCAAGCTGCGCGCCCTGGGCGTCACCACGGCCAGGCGCTCGCGCGCGCTGCCCGATGTGCCCACCGTCGCCGAACAAGGCTATCCCGGCTACGACGTCAGCGTCTTCTTCGGCATCGTCGCGCCCGCCGGTACGCCGCCGGACCGCATCGCCACCCTCAACAAGGCCTTCGTCCAGGCTTTGAATTCCGACAAGGTCAAGGCGCTGTTCGCCTCGCAAGGCCTGGAAACCGCGCCCGACCATACGCCGCAGGCATTGGGCGCGTTCATCGCGGAAGAAAAAGCCAAGTGGGCCAAGGTCATCAAGTCGTCCGGCATCCCGCTGAACTGATACGGCCAACCCGGAGCAGCCTCATGGCCTTTACCCCCGACACCGGCGCGCTGGCCGGCATCCGTGTACTCGATATCTCGCGCATCCTGGGCGGCCCGTACTGCGGCCAGATACTCGGCGACCATGGCGCCGACGTGCTGAAGATCGAGCCGCCGCAAGGCGACGATACGCGCACCTGGGGACCGCCGTTCAAGGACGGCGTGGCTTCCTACTACATGGGGCTGAACCGCAACAAGCGCGTGCAGCACCTGGACCTGTCCCGCCCCGCCGGCCGCGAGCGCCTGCTGGAGCTGCTGGAACATACCGATGTGCTGGTAGAGAACTTCAAGACCGGCACCATGGAACGCTGGGGCATGGGCTATGACGTGCTATCGCGCCGCTTCCCGCGGCTGATCTGGTGCCGCGTTTCCGGCTTCGGCGCCGATGGGCCGCTCGGCGGCCTGGCGGGCTACGACGCGGCGGTACAGGCCATGAGCGGCATCATGAGCGTGAACGGCGAGGCCGGCGGCGAACCGTTGCGGGTGGGCCTGCCGGTGGTCGACATGGTGACCGGGTTGAACGCCGTCATCGGCGTGCTGCTGGCCCTGCAGGAACGCCACCGCAGCGGCAAGGGGCAGTTCGTCGAGGCAACGCTGTACGACAGCGGGCTGTCGCTGCTGCATCCCCATGCGGCGAACTGGTTCATGGATGGGCGCAAGCCGCGCCGGACCGGCAACGCGCATCCGAACATCTATCCCTACGATACCTTCCAGACCGCCACGGAGCCGCTGTTCCTGGCCATCGGCAACGACCGGCAGTTCGGCACGCTGTGCGAAGTACTGGGCTGCCCGGCGCTGGCCGCGGACGAGCGCTTCGCCACGCCGGGGGGAAGATCGACGCATCGCGCCGAACTGAAGACGCTGCTGGAATCGGCGCTGTCCGCCTTCGATGCCGCCAGCCTGGTGGACCGGCTGATGACGGCCAACGTACCGGCCGCGCCCGTGCTGGACATGGATGCCGCGCTTAACCATCCGCATACCGCGCACCGCGGCATGGTCGTGGGCATCGGCGACGATTACCGGGGCCTGGGCGCGCCGGTCAAACTGAGCCGCACGCCGGCCAGCTATCGCCATGCCCCGCTGACGCCGGGCACGGACTTCGATCCGGACTGATCACATATTGACCACGTCCACGCCCTTGGGCGGCGTGAACTGGAAATCCTGCGCGCTGATGTGGGGATTGGGCACGATATTCGAGAGGTCGACGCGCGTGGTCTGGCCGAAGGCATCCAGCAGCTCGATACGTACCGGCTGGTTGTCCTTGAAACCGATATCGACGCGGGAGAAACCCGCGTCCGTCGTGCGCGGCTTGGCGCGCAGCCACTCCAGTCCATCCCGGGCCGGCAGGGCCGACACATCGAAGGACTGCTCCAAGGACCCGGACCCGAACAGAATGGCCGCCGGCGATGTGCCGATGGCCTGGTCCACCTTGCGCACCGTCACCTGGGCCAGGTCTGGATCGTACTGATAGACCTGCTTGCCGTCGGCGATGATCAGCTGTTCGTAGGGCTTCTGCACGGACCATTTGAACTTGCCGGGCCGCTGGAACGAGAACGTGCCGCTTTGCGGCGGACGCGGCTGCGACTGCTGCCCGCCCGTGGTCGCCTGGGTAAAAGACCCGGTGGCCGCCGTGACGGACGATACGAAAGCGTGCAGTTGTTCCTGCGCGGTCGCCGCGGCATGGGCCGGCAGGCAGATACACAGGGACAGGGCCGCGGCCGACGCCAGGCCGGCCAGACGACGTGATAGTTGGATCATGCTTCCTCCCGCGCGGACGCCGGGACCAGGATTTCGCGGTTGCCGTTGGACTGCATGGCGGAGACCATGCCGGCCTGCTCCATTTGTTCCAGCAGGCGCGCCGCGCGGTTATAGCCGATGCGCAGATGCCGCTGCACGAGGGAAATCGAGGCGCGGCGATGCTTGAGCACCACCTCGCAGGCCTGGTCGTACATCGGGTCGGACTCGCTGTCCGTGAACCCGGTGACACTGCCCACGCCGTCGCCCGTTTCGCCTTCGACGCCGCCTTCCAGCAAGCCTTCGACGTAGTTCGGTTCGCCCTGCGCCTTCAGGTGTTCGACCACGCGATGGACTTCGTCGTCGGACACGAAGGCGCCGTGCACGCGCACCGGCAGCCCGCTGCCCGACGGCATGTACAACATATCGCCCTGCCCGAGCAGTGTCTCGGCGCCCATTTGATCCAGGATCGTGCGCGAGTCGATCTTGGACGATACCTGGAAGGCGATGCGGGTCGGGATGTTGGCCTTGATCAGGCCCGTGATGACGTCCACGCTGGGACGCTGCGTGGCCAGGATCAGGTGGATGCCGGCCGCGCGCGCCTTCTGCGCCAGGCGGGCGATGAGCTCTTCGATCTTCTTGCCCACGACCATCATCAGGTCGGCCAGTTCGTCGATCACCACGACGATGGTGGGCAAGGGTTGCAGCGGTTCAGGCTGGTCCGGCGTCAGCGAGAACGGATTGGGGATGGGCTCTTCGCGCTTGATGGCGTCGCGGATCTTGGTATTGAAGCCGGCCAGGTTGCGCACGCCCATTTTGCTCATGAGGCGATAGCGCTTTTCCATTTCGGCCACGCACCAGTTCAGCGCGTTGGCCGCATGTCGCATGTCGGTGACCACGGGGGCCAGCAGGTGCGGAATGCCTTCGTAGACGCTCATTTCGAGCATCTTCGGGTCGATCAGGATGAGCCGGGTCTGGGCCGCGTCGGCCTTGTACAGCAGCGACAGGATCATCGCGTTGATCCCCACCGACTTGCCCGAACCGGTGGTACCGGCCACCAGCAAGTGAGGCATCTTGGCCAGGTCGGCGACGACCGGGTTGCCGGCGATGTCCTTGCCCAGGGCCATCGTGACGGTGGAGGCGCTGGCGTGGTAGGTCTGCGAGCCCAGGATTTCCGACAGCTTGACCATCTGGCGGCGCGGATTGGGCAATTCCAGCCCCATCAGGTTCTTGCCGGGGATGGTCTCGACCACGCGGATGCTGACCAGGCTGAGCGCGCGCGCCAGGTCCTTGGCCAGGTTCACCACCTGGCTGCCCTTGACGCCGGTGGCGGGCTCGATTTCGTAGCGCGTGATCACCGGCCCGGCCTGCGCCGCGACGACGGTAACGGTGACCCCGAAATCGGCAAGCTTTTTCTCGATCAGCCGCGAGGTGAATTCGATGGTTTCCGCCGACACGGTTTCCTGCATCACGGGCGGCGGGTCGAGCAGGCTGATGGTGGGCAGGTCGCCCTCGCCGTCCGGCGGCGAGAACAGCGTCTGCTGTTTCTCACGTTGCACCCGGTCCGACTTGGGCACCACGGTAATCGCCGGTTCGATGCGCACGGGCTGTTCGTGCACCAGTTTTTCCTGCTTGGCGACCACCTGTTCGGTGCGCGCGGCCTGCGCCACCTCGCCCAGCTTGCGGTCCTGGCGCGCGTCCACGGTGGCGCGCGCGCGCCGCATCAGGCCTTCGATGAAGCCCCCGACGCGCTCGGCGATGGCCAGCCAGGAGAAGGAAAAGAACAGGCTCAGCCCGGTGGCAACCAGTACCAGGAACACCAGCGTGCCGCCGGTAAAGCCGATGGCGCTGGACAGCTGCTGCGCCAGCGTATGCCCGATGACGCCGCCCGCGCCGCTGCCGCCGTCCGCGCTTCCCGGCAGATGCGTCCCCAAGGTATACAGGCGCAGCGCTTCCAGGCCCATGGAGCCGAGCAGCAGCATGCCGAAGCCCACGCCCTGCTCCCAGCGCACCCGGGGCAGGGGTTCGAGATTGCCGCCCGGGGCGCGCAGATGGCCGGCCAGCCGCCGGTAGCCCGCCCGCACGCGGTGCAGCAGCAGGACGACCCACCACCATGCGGAAAATCCGAACAAATAGAGCAGGATATCGGCCAGGTAGGCACCCAGGGTGCCGCCCTTGTTGTGGACCACGCCTGCAGGCACGGAATGCGACCAGCCGGGATCGGCGGAACTCCATGTCGCCAGCACCAGCGTCAGCCACGCGGCCATGGCGGCGAAAAGTATCCACCGGGCTTCGCGCAGCAAAGAGGAAATTCGGATCTGCAACGGCGACGGGCCATTGCGCGTGTTGCGCGAAGCGCGCGGGGAAGCGGTTGAAATACGCGGCATAGGCCTCATTATAATTGGGCATTCACTTTGCCTAGCGTGCCCGATGACTACTCCCAAACATGCCCAACTGCTGATCCTCGGCTCCGGTCCGGCCGGCTACACCGCCGCGGTCTATGCCGCGCGCGCCAACCTGAAGCCGGTGCTGGTCACCGGGCTGGCGCAGGGGGGGCAACTGATGACGACGACCGAAGTCGACAATTGGCCCGCCGACGCGCAAGGCGTGCAAGGTCCGGAACTGATGCAGCGTTTCCAGCAGCACGCCGAACGTTTTAACACCGAAATCGTGTTCGACCACATCGCGAACGTGGATTTGACGCAACGGCCGTTTACATTGACCGGCGACACGGGCAACGTCTACACCTGCGACGCGCTGATCATCGCCACGGGCGCGTCGGCCAAGTATCTGGGGCTGCCCACCGAGCAGGCCTTCATGGGCCGCGGCGTATCCGGCTGCGCCACCTGCGACGGGTTCTTCTACAAGAACCAGGACGTGGTGGTGGTGGGCGGGGGCAATACCGCCGTCGAAGAAGCGCTCTACCTGTCGAATATCTGCCGTACCGTCACCCTGATCCACCGCCGCGACAAATTCCGCGCCGAACCGATCCTGGTCGACCGCATGATGGAAAAGGTCCACAACGGCAACATGAAGCTGAAGCTCTTCTCCGAGCTGGAAGAGGTGCTGGGCGACGACAGCGGCGTGACCGGCGTGCGCATCCGCGACACGAAGACCGGCCAGACCTCGGACCTGGCCGCCACCGGCGCCTTCATCGCCATCGGCCATCATCCGAACACGGACATCTTCCAGGGCAAGCTGGACATGAAGGACGGTTACATCATCACCAAGAGCGGGTTGTCCGGCATGGCGACGATGACGTCCGTGCCTGGCGTTTTCGCCGCCGGGGACGTCCAGGATCACGTATATCGCCAGGCGATCACCAGCGCGGCCACCGGCTGCATGGCGGCCCTGGACGCGCAGCGGTGGCTGGAGAATGCGGGGCAGTAAGGCCGGTTTCGGCGATCTGAAGCGCCTGCACCAGCAGGCGCAGGCACGACGCCGCGACCAGGAAGCCACCGAGACCGCCGCGCGCGAAGCGCAAGCCCGCAAGGCGGCCGCCGGCCCGGCGCGCCCCGCGCCACCCTCCAATCCAGAGGACGACCTGCGGGCATTCCAGCGCGCCATGGGGGCTGTCACGCCCCTGCGCGCGGACGAACGCGTCGTCCACACCCAGCGGCGGGATCCCGACGATATTCCGACCCAGCGGCGGGCCGCCGCGCTGGGGGAAACCGCCCGGCGCGCGGACGCAGGCATCTCCGACGGTGGCGTCGCGCAGTTGCTGTCCGAGAACGGCACCGCCTACGTGCGGGCGGATGCCGCGCCGGATACCGCCCGCAGGCTGCGGCGCGGCGAATGGCAGGCCGGCGCCGAACTGGACCTGCATGGCCTGCGCGTCGAGCAGGCGCGCCACGCCGTGCTCTCGTTCATCGACGAATGCCTGGAATACGGCATACGGTGCGTCCGGGTCGTACACGGCAAGGGCTATGGATCCGAAGGACTCAACCCCGTGCTGAAGGATAAGGCGCGATCCTGGCTGGTGCAGAAACCCGACGTCATCGCGTTTTCGGAAGCGCCCGAGCGCGAAGGCGGATCGGGCGCGCTGCTGGTGTTGCTGCGGCAGCAGGAAGAAGCGCGCCGCTAGCGCCCCCCCCCGCGCCCAGACGGCGCGGCGGACGATGCGTCACCGGGCCGATGGCCCCGAAGCGCCCGGCGCATCGAGCGCCGCGGCCGGCCTGGGATCGCGTATGTAGTCGACGAGCGCCTCGGTGGCCGGATCCGGCCTCGGCGTCAGCAACGATACGATCAGGATAGTCAGGAACGCGGCGGGCGCGCCGAATATTCCCGCCGCCACGGGCTGTATCCCCCACCACAGGGCCAGGGGCTGGGTGGGCGGTATACCGAACACCAATTCGCGCAGCCAGGGATGGCTATGCGCCATGTAGCCGAAGGTCACTGCCAGGCCCACCGCCATGCCCGCCGTCGCTCCCCATTTGTTGGCGCGCTTCCAGAATATCCCCATGACCAGTGCCGGGAAGAACGACGAAGCCGCCACCGAGAACGCGGCGGACACCATGATCAGGATGTCCGCCGGCCGCCGGGCCGCCACCCAGGCCGCCGCGAAAGCCACCACCAGCAGTAGCGTCTTGGACACCATGACGCGCCGCGCCGCCGGCATCCGCGGCGACACCACGCGATAGAGCATGTCGTGCGACAAGGCATTGGACAGCGTCAGCAGCAGGCCGTCGGCCGTGGACAGGGCCGCCGCCAGTCCGCCCGCCGCCACCAGGCCGGACACGACATAGGGCAGGCCGCCGATCTCCGGTAGGGCCAGCACCACCACGTCCGCTCCCATATGGATTTCGCCCAGCTGCACGATCCCGTCGCCGTTCACGTCGACGACATCGACCAGCGAAGGACTGATCGCGCTCCATGCCGCGACCCAGTCCGGCAGCGCGCTGTAGCGCGCGCCGACCAGATGCGTATAGATCACGTATTTGACCAGTATCGCCAGCGTGGGCGCCAACAGGTAAAGCAGCAGGATGAACAACAGGGTCCAGCACACCGAGCGCCGCGCGGCGCCCACCGACGGGGTGGTGTACGAGCGCATCAGAATATGCGGCAGGCCGGCGGTACCCAGCATCAGGCACAACACCAGCGCCAGGAAATTCGCCCGCTGGGATCCCTGGCCCTGCGCCTCCCGGCCCGCATCGATGGGGACCGGGGCGGCCGCTGAAGGGGAATCGGCCGGCGCCGCCGTGCCATAGGGGCTGCCGTTGCCGGCAACCGCGGGATATGGCGTGGCCGCCGGCACCGGCGGCTGGGCCCGGGCGCGGAATTCCTGCCGGTCCCGATACCAGCGCGTGCGCGCCTCTTCCACCGTCGACGGATAGGCGTCGAGCTCGCGCTCCACGGAGCGGATCTCCAGCATGGGGGCATCCGCGGCGTTCAACTGGGCCAGGCGGTCGCGCAGGCGGGCTTTCTCGGCGACCCAGGATCCCGGCAGGGTACGCAGCAATCCGTCCAGCCGATCCGCCCGCGCCTGCCATTCGCGCCGTACCGCGCGTTCGGCGTCGTCGTCCAGCAGGCGGCTTTCCTGGCGCGCCACCTGCTCCAGCGCGACGCCGGCGGAGATCTGCGGAACCGCCATGCCGGTGAACTTGATCGACAGCCAGATCACCGGCACCACGTAGGCGATGATCAGGATGATGAACTGGCCCACCTGGGTCCAGGTTACCGCCCGCATGCCGCCGAGGAAGGAGCACACCAGCATCCCGCCCAGTGCCAGGAAAATACCCAGTTCGAAGGAAATCCCCGTCATGCGGGTCGTAATGATCCCGACGCCGTAGATCTGCGCGACCAGATAGGTGAAGGAGCACAGTACGGCGCAGGCCACGCCGGCCAGGCGCGGAAGATTGCCGCCATATCGCGCGCCCAGGAAATCCGGCAGGGTGTACTGGCCGAACTTGCGCAGATACGGCGCCAGCAGCAGCGCGACCAGGACGTAGCCGCCCGTCCAGCCCATCACGTAGGCCAGGCCCGCGTAGCCGCTGGCGTACAGGGTTCCCGCGACGCCGATGAAAGACGCCACCGACATCCAGTCCGCGGCCGTCGCCATGCCGTTGTAGAACGCGGGCACGCGCCGGCCGGCGACATAGTATTCGGCGGGATCCGAGGTGCGGCAGACGATGCCGATGCCGGCATACAGGCTGAACGTCACCAGAAGGAAGATATAGCCGATCCAGTTGCGCGGCATGCCCAGGACTTCCAGCAGCGCGAGCACCAGGATGAGCAGGCCGAAACCCGCCGCGTACAGCACGTACACGCGGCGCAGCCGCAGGTTCAGTTCGCTGGCGGATTTTCCGGAAAACGGCATCAATGCCCCCGGCAGCCGCGCCGCGGCTCAGTCTTCCGGGCCATTCATGATCCGTGCATAGGCGACGATGATCAGCAGGTAGGCCAGGGGCGCGCCGTAGGCGGCCATCCAATACGCGAAAGGCCAGCCCAGGAAAGAAAACAGCAGGTCGCGGGCGAAATAGACGGGAAGGAAGGTCAGCGCGGCCCAAAGCACCAGCAATACAAGGATGAGCCTGACGTTGCGTCCCCACAATGGGGCGCGATCGGACGCCGCGGCGATATCGCGGCCGGCGTCGAAGCTTTGCGGAGTAGGCTTATGCGCCATGGCAGGGCCTTCACGGATGCCGCCGCCCGCGTGGATAAGCGCGTTTGCCGGCCCAGAATGCGACAACGGCTGGCACTGCCTGGTGCCAGCCGTTGTGCGTTTGCTCTTCTAGATACAGCTTTTGGTTATGTACCGGTGCCGCCGGTCTTGCCCTCTAGGGGCATTTGTCTCCTCACCTGCATGGAACGGGATTCTGCACCATCTACGGGATTGAAACACTAGGGGTATGCCCTAGGACGGCGCATAAACCCATCTGAGGCTAGCACCACAATGGTGCGTTGACCCGTTTTTATATCTCGTTTACACGCGGCGGCTGAACCTTTATCCCGTTTTTACGGCGTCCTCCCTAACCTGCCGGTGTCCGCTCGCGCCCTGCCCCGCAGGCGCGCGGGCCATACCCATACGGGCCCTTATCCCGGAGAAAACATGGACACCATTTTCCTCGCCTCGTTTGCCGTCATCGCCGCGCTGACACTGGCGCTGGTCGAGTTCTGCGACGCCCTGCAAAAGGGAGACAAGCCATGAGCTGGCTCTACCTGATCAGCGGCGCGCTGGCGCTGTTCCTATTCGTCTATCTGCTTATCGCCCTGTTCAAGCCGGAGAAATTCTGATGAACGCCCGCTATCTGGGCCTGCTGGCTTTTTTCCTGGCAGTGCTGCTTTTACTGGCGCCCTGGGTGGGGCGCTATATCCATGACGTCATGGAAAACCGGAGCTCGCGATGGTCCGCCTGGGGGCGGCCGTTCGAGCGGCTTATCTACAAGGCCGCTGGCATCGATCCCGCTGCCGAAATGGGATGGAAACGCTATGCCGTCGCGGTGCTGGTATTCAGCGTGGTGGGCTTTATCGCCGCCTATGCGCTGCAGCGTGCGCAAGGCTGGCTGCCCCTGAACCCCGCCAATATGGGCGCCGTGTCGCCGGATTCCTCGCTTAACACCGCCATCAGTTTCGTAACCAACACGAACTGGCAGGGCTATGCCGGCGAGGGCACGATGAGCTACCTGACGCAGATGCTGGCGCTGACGGTGCAGAACTTTCTGTCCGCGGCCACCGGTATTGCCGTGGTGCTCGCGTTGATACGCGGTTTCGCGCGCAATAGCGCGCATACCGTGGGCAACTTCTGGGTCGATATGGTGCGCGGCACGCTTTACGTGCTGCTGCCGATGTCGTTCATCCTGGCCATCGTATTGGTCGGCCAGGGCGTCATCCAGACGTTCAGCCCCTACCAGGAAGCCCGGCTGCTGGAGCCCGTGGCCTACTCGGCGCCCGTTGTGGACGCCGGCGGCCAGCCGGTGCTCGACGCGAAAGGCCAGCCGGAAACGCAAGCGGCCACCGCCAGCACCCAGACCATCGCCATGGGTCCCGTGGCCTCGCAGGAAGCCATCAAGATGCTGGGCACCAATGGCGGCGGCTTCTTCAATGCGAACTCCGCGCATCCCTACGAGAATCCCACGCCGCTATCGAATTTCCTGCAAATGCTGGCGATGCTGCTCATTCCGGCCGCACTGTGCTTTACCTTCGGCAGGATGGTCGGCGACCGGCGGCAAGGCATCGCGGTCCTGGCGTCCATGGTGGTGCTGTTCATCGCCTTTGCGCTGACCACCGGCCATTACGAGTTCCAGCCCAACCCCATGCTGGCGCAGGCGGGCGTGGACAGCAGCACGACCGCGTCGTCGCCGGGCGGCAATATGGAAGGCAAGGAAGCGCGCTTCGGCATCGGTCCCACCGCCCTGTTCGCCACGGCCACCACGTCGGCATCGTGCGGCGCGGTGAACGGCATGCACGACTCCTTCACGGCGATGGGCGGGTTCTCGCCCATGCTGCTGATGCAGTTGAGCGAAGTGGTCTTCGGCGGCGTCGGCGCGGGTCTGTACAGCATGCTGGCCTTTGCCATCCTGGGGGTCTTCATCGCCGGCCTGATGATAGGCCGGACCCCGGAATACCTGGGCAAGAAGATCGAGGCCTATGAGATGAAGATGACTTCCATCGTCATCCTGGCCGCGCCGCTGCTGGTGCTGGCAGGCACCGCGCTCGCTGTCTCGATGGCGGCCGGCAAGGCGGGCGTGTTCAACCCCGGCACGCATGGCTTTTCGGAAATCCTGTACGCGTTCACATCGGCGGCGAACAACAACGGCAGCGCCTTCGCCGGCCTGTCCGCCAACACGCCGTACTACAACGGCATGCTCGGCATCGCGATGTGGTTCGGCCGCTTCGCGGTGATCGTTCCCATCCTGGCGATGGCCGGTTCGCTGGCGAAAAAGCATCGCATACCGGTGGGCCCCGGCACCATGCCGACCACCGGCGGGCTGTTCGTCATCCTTCTTATCGGTTCCGTCCTGCTGGTCGGCGCGCTGACCTATGTCCCCGCGCTGGCTCTGGGCCCCGTGGCGGAACATCTGCAACCCTGATCAGGCTGGAAACTCAACATGGCCAAGCATTCCAATGGCGACGCCCTGGCGGCCGTCGCGCCGCATTCCCCGTCGCACGAAGCGGCGGTTGCGCCGCAGCGCAATTTCCAGTTCTTCTCCCCTGCCCTGGTAGGGCCGGCGCTGATGGACAGCCTGCGCAAGCTCGCGCCGTCCGCCCAATTGAAGAACCCCGTCATGTTCGTCGTCTACATCGGCAGCATCCTGACCACTTTCCTGTGGATCATGGCGCTGCGCGGACAGGCCGAAGCGCCCGCGGGATTTATCTTTGGCGTGGCGGTGTGGCTGTGGTTCACCGTCCTGTTCGCCAACTTCGCCGAGGCGCTGGCCGAAGGCCGGGGCAAGCAGCAGGCCGCCGCGCTGCGCGGCCTGCGCACGACGATCACGGCGCGCGTCCTGCGCGATTTCCGCGACGCGGATGCGGCCGGCGCCATGCCCGGCGCCTATCGCGACCGCGGCGTATCGCGCAACTCCGGCGATCTGCGCAAGGGCGATGTGGTGCTGGTGGAAGCCGGGGAAATCATTCCCGGCGACGGTCTCATCATCGCCGGCGTGGCCTCGGTCGACGAAAGCGCCATCACCGGGGAGTCGGCGCCGGTGATCCGCGAATCCGGGGGTGACTTCTCGTCGGTCACGGGCGGGACGCGCGTGCTGTCGGACTGGCTGTTCGTACGCATCGCGGCCAACCCGGGCGAAAGCTTCCTCGACCGCATGATCTCCATGGTGGAAGGCGCCAAGCGCCAGAAGACGCCCAACGAGCTGGCGCTGACCATCCTTCTGGTCGGCCTGACGGTGGTGTTCCTGCTGGTCACCGTGACCCTGCTGCCGTTCTCGCTGTTCTCGGTCGAGGTTGCCAAGGCAGGCCAGGTGGTGACCGTAACGGCGCTGGTGGCCCTGCTGGTCTGCCTGATTCCGACCACCATCGGCGGGCTGCTGTCGGCCATCGGCGTGGCCGGCATGAGCCGCATGATGCAGGCCAATGTGCTGGCCATGTCGGGCCGCGCGGTGGAAGCGGCCGGCGATGTCGATGTACTGCTGCTGGACAAGACCGGCACCATCACCTTCGGCAATCGCCAGGCCGCCGCGCTGCTGCCCGCCCCCGGCGTCGCGCCGCGGGAACTGGCCGATGCCGCGCGCCTGGCATCGCTGGCGGACGAAACGCCGGAAGGACGCAGCATCGTGCTGCTGGCGGACAGGGCCCTGCATGCGCCGGCGCGCCCCGCGGCCGGCCTGGAGTTCGTGCCCTTCAGCGCGCATACCCGCATGAGCGGCGTCAACGAGGGCGCGCGGCAGATCCGCAAAGGCGCGGTCGACGCCATCCGTCAGTGGCTGGCCGAGCGGGGCGTGGCCATGGACCCCGCCGTGATCCGCGCCGCCGACGATGTCGCGCGGCGCGGCAGCACGCCGCTGGCCGTCGCCGACGGCGACCGCGTCATGGGCGTGGTCGAACTGAAGGACATCGTCAAGCCGGCCATCAAGGAACGCTTCGCCGAACTGCGCCGCATGGGCATCAAGACCGTCATGATCACCGGCGACAACAAGCTGACGGCGGCCTCCATCGCGGCGGAAGCCGGCGTCGACGACTACCTGGCCGAAGCCACCCCCGAAGCGAAACTGAAACTGATCCGCGCCTACCAGGGCGAGGGCCGGCTGGTCGCGATGACGGGCGACGGCACCAACGACGCGCCCGCGCTGGCCCAGGCCGACGTCGCCGTGGCCATGAATTCCGGGACGCAAGCGGCCAAGGAGGCGGGCAACATGGTGGACCTGGACTCCAATCCCACCAAGCTGATCGAAATCGTGGAAATCGGCAAACAGATGCTGATGACGCGGGGCGCCCTGACCACATTCAGCGTGGCCAACGATGTGGCCAAGTACTTCGCCATCATCCCCGCGGCCTTCGCCACGGTCTATCCGCAGCTTGGCGTGCTGAATGTCATGCACCTGGCCACGCCGGCGTCCGCGATCCTGTCCGCGGTCATCTTCAACGCGCTGATCATCGTGGTGCTGATCCCGCTGGCCCTGAAGGGCGTCAGGTACCGCGCCCTGGGCGCCGCCGTCCTCCTGCGGCGCAACCTGTTCATCTACGGCCTGGGCGGCCTGCTGGTGCCCTTCGTCGGCATCAAGCTGGTCGACATGGTGCTGGCCGCGCTGGGCTGGGTTTGACCCCCCGCGGCATACACAAGGAAATCGATCATGAATATGCAAGAAAAACCCGTTCCACAAGCCGGCCTGCTGCGGCCCGCGCTGGTGGTCTTCGCCATCCTCGCCATCGTCACGGGACTGGCCTATCCCTACGCCACCACCGGCGTGTCGCAGTTGCTGTTCCCGCGCGAAGCCAATGGCTCGCTGATCGAGCAGGACGGGCGCGTGCTGGGCTCGTCCCTCATCGGCCAGCAGTTCTCCTCGCCCAAATACTTCTGGGGACGCCTGTCCGCCACCGCCCCCATGCCGTACAACGCATCGGCATCCGGCGGTTCCAACCTCGGTCCGCGCAATCCGGCGCTGGCCGATGCCGCCAAGGCGCGCATCGAGGCCTTGCGCGCGGCCGATCCGGGCAACACCAAACCGATCCCGGTGGACCTGGTCAGCGCCTCGGGCAGCGGGCTGGATCCGGACATCGGTATCGCCGCGGCGGACTACCAGATCGAGCGCGTCGCCAGGGCGCGGAACCTGAGCACGCTGGAGGTCGCCAGGCGGGTCGAGGCGCATACGCGGCGACCCTTCTTCGGACTGCTGGGCGAACCGGTGGTCAATGTCCTGGCGCTGAACCTGGACCTGGACGGGATCAAGGCCAGCCGCTAGGCGGCAGCCCATACGGGACGGGGATCGCCACCGGCGTATAGTGGCGCTGTCCCACCACGACGACATCATGTCCAGCCCGAATCCGGAACGCCCCGATCCCGACGCATTGCTGCGGGACATCGACGGGGCGGCGCAGCGCGCCGCACGCGGCCGGCTGCGCCTGTACTTCGGCGCCTCGGCCGGCGTGGGCAAGACCTACGCCATGCTGGCGGCCGCGGCGGCCCGCCATGCGCTGGGTCACGACGTGCTGGCCGGTATCGTGGAAACCCACGGCCGGCGCGAAACCGCCGCCTTGCTGGACGGTATTCCGCAACTGCCGCGCGTGGACTACGCCTACCGCGGCCACGTGTTGCGCGAATTCGACCTGGATGGGGCGCTGGCGCGGCGGCCGGCGCTGGTGCTGGTCGACGAGCTGGCGCATTCCAATGCGCCGGGCGCGCGCCATGCCAAGCGCTGGCAGGACGTCGAGGAACTGCTGGCCGCCGGCATCGATGTCTGGAGCACCCTTAACGCGCAACACCTGGAAAGCCTGAACCAGGCCGTGGGCACCATCACCGGCATTCCCGTCTGGGAAACCGTGCCGGACCGCCTGTTCGACGCGGCGGACGAAGTGGTACTGGTGGACCTGCCTCCCGACGAACTGCTGCGGCGCCTGCGCGACGGCAAAGTCTACATGCCCGAACAGGCGCGCCATGCGGCCCGCAACTTCTTCCGCAAGGGCAACCTGATCGCGCTGCGCGAACTGGCGCTGCGGCGCATGGCCGAGCGGGTGGACGATGACGTCCAGGCGTACCGGCGCGACCGCGCCGTCGAAACCGTGTGGCGCACGCGCGAAGCCGTCGTGGCCTGCCTGGCGCCCGATGCCGAGGCGGAATACGTGGTACGCGCCGCGCATCGCCTGGCGCAGCAGCTGGATGGCGAACTCCATGTCGTCACCGTGGAGGCACCCGGCCTGATCGCCCCATCGGCGTCGCAGCGGCTGGCCCTGCAGGGCGCGCTGACGGTCGCGCGCGACCTGGACGCGCGCGTGGAAACGCTGGGCGGCGCCGATATGGTCCAGGCACTGGTTGCCTACGTTCGCCGGCACAACATCACCAAAGCCGTCATCGGCCGCACGCGCGCCGCGCGTGGCCGCGGCCTGGGCACGCGCTGGGGCGAATGGCTCGCCGTCCTGCTGTCGCCGGCGGGCCTGTGGCGGCGCCGCAGCTTCGCCGACCTGCTGGCCGCCGGCTGCCCGGAACTGGACGTCATCCGCCTGGCCGCGCCCTCGCAGCCCGCCGCGCCGCGGGCCACGGCGATGCGCCTGGGCGCGCCGCAGCCCGGGACACCGCAGCTCGCGCCGGCAGCCGCGGCGCCTGGCGCGCGCCTGCGCGGCTATGCCTGGTCGCTGGCGTACTGTGCCATCGCCACGGCGATATCGCTGGCGGCCTTTCCCGCCCTGCACCAGACCAATATCGCCATGTTCTACCTATTGGCCGTCATGGCGGTGGCACTGCGCCACGGCCGCGGCCCGGCCGCGCTGGCCTCGGTCGTCAGCGTGGCCGCGTTCGATTTCTTTTTCGTGCAGCCGACGCGCTCGTTCGCGGTGTCCGACGTCCAGTACCTGGTGACCTTCTTCGTGCTGCTGTCCGTGGGCCTGCTGATCGGCCAGCTGACGGCGGGGCTGCGCCTGCTGGCGCTGTCTTCGGCACGGCGCGAAAGCGTGGCGCGTGGCCTGTACGAATTCGCGCGCGAGCTCTCTTCGGCGCTGCTGGCCGAACAGATCGTTTCGGCGGCATCCTCCTACATCAACGCCGCTTTCGGCACACCGTGCGCGCTGCTTCTTCCCGGCGGCGACGACCGGCTGGGCCTGGCCAACGGCGAAACGCCGCTGCAAGTCGAAATGGCCCTGGCGCAATGGGTATCCGACCACGGGCAGCCGGCCGGCTGCGGCACCAACACCTTGTCCAGCAGCGCCCTGCTCTACCTGCCGCTGAAGGCCCCCATGCGCACCCGGGGCGTGCTGGTGCTCGAACCCCCCGGCGGGGCGGCATTCATGACGTCGGAGGACCGCCCCCATCTGGATGCCTACGCCACCCTTATCGCCATCGCCATCGAGCGGGTGCACTACGTGGAAGTCGCGCAGCAGGCACTGGTCAACATGGCCTCGGAAAAATTGCGCAGCTCGCTGCTATCGGCCATCTCGCACGACCTGCGCACCCCGCTGACCAGCCTGGTCGGCATGACCGACACGCTGATGCGGGACCCGGCCGCGCTGGCACCCGCGCAGCGCGAGATCGCATTGGCCATGCGGGAGCAGGCGCGCCGCATGCACGCCATGGTGGTCAATCTGCTGGACATGGCGCGGCTGCAGAACCGCGAGGTGGCGCTGCGCAAGGAATGGCAGTCCGTGGAAGAACTGGTCGGCGCCGCCATCGCCGAAATGCGCGAACCGCTGCGCCAGCACAAGGTCACGGTGGCGCCGCTGTCGGACCTTCCCCTGGTCGAATGCGACGGCGTACTGATACAGCGCGTATTGTGCAATCTGCTCGAAAACGCCAGCAAGTACACGCCCGCCGGCAGCCACGTGCATATCGACGCAATCGCGCGGGAAAGCGAAATCCGCGTCCGCGTCGCCGACGACGGCCCGGGCGTTCCCGCCGGCCAGGAAGCGGCCATCTTCGAGAAATTCGTGCGCGGCGAACGCGAATCCGCCACCCCTGGCGCCGGGCTGGGCCTTGCCGTCTGCCACGCCATCATGCAGGCGCACCAGGGCCGCATCTGGGTGGAAGCCGGCGATCCCCCTTATGGCGGCGCGCGCTTCGTCATACTGCTGCCGTTGGCCCAGGCGCCCGCGATCGCCGAGGAAAGCGCGCCCGATCGTGCCGACGCGCCTGTCGCGGCGCGCGCCGCCGCCGCTGCCCCGGAAGACACCGGCAGCGCCGGCACCCTGCACGCATGCACCGGCCACGCCGCGGGCAGCCGGGCGCCGGACGTCCATACCGGATAACAGGACTTGCATGTTCGACTTTCATCCCACCATCCTGCTGATCGAAGACGATTCCAACATCCGCCGCTTCGTGCGCACCGCACTGCAGGACGAGGGATGCACGGTCTTCGAAGCCGAGACCGTGCAACGCGGGCTGATCGAAGCCGGGACGCGGCAACCGGACCTGGTCATCCTGGACCTGGGACTGCCCGATGGCGACGGCATGACGCTGATGCGAGAACTGCGCACCTGGACCGAAGTGCCGGTGCTGGTGCTGTCCGCGCGCACCGCCGAAACCGACAAGATCGGCGCGCTGGATGCGGGCGCGGACGATTACCTCGTCAAACCCTTCGGCGTGGGCGAGCTGCTGGCGCGCCTGCGCGTCCTGCTGCGCCGGCACGCGCGCGGCGGCGCCGGAAACCAGGCGGAGATCGCCTTCGGCGACGTCCACGTGGACTTCTCGCGGCGTATCGTCCAGCGCGGCGGCCAGCACGTCCACCTGACCGGCATGGAATACCGCCTGCTTGCCGCGCTGATCGCCCATCGCGGCAAGGTCATGACCCACCGCGAACTGTTGCGCGAGGTATGGGGCCCCTCGCATGTGGAAAGCAATCACTACCTGCGCATCTATATGGGACACCTGCGGCAGAAGCTGGAAGCGGATCCGGCGCAACCGGTCTTTCTGCTGACCGAAGTCGGGGTGGGATACCGCTTCGCGGGTTGATGCCCGGCGGTCTTTATATTCCGCTTACGCGCGCGGAGCGTCTTTTGATCTGCCGTTTATGCGTTTCTCCCTATCGTTGCGCTTCTTCCGCAACACGCGCAACACAGGAGAAACCGCATGCGCCACGCTCGTCCCCTACCGTTCTTCCGGCAGTCCGCCAGCGGCGTCATCGCTCGCGGCCGGCAGGCATCCCATGGCACGGCGCGCCACGCTTGCATCGTGCTGCTGGCCGGCGCCGCGCTGTGCGGCGGCGCAACGATAACGACCGCCGCGCGGGCGGACATCGCGCCGGCCGACGCGTCGGCCGCGCCGCCCTATACCGTGACGGCCAACATCGCGCTGGCATCCCAATACCGCTATCGCGGCCTGATGCAAACCGATAACAAGCCCGCCATCCAGGGCGGCTTCGATTTCACCCACCAGAGCGGTTTCTACCTCGGCAACTGGAATTCCAATATCAGCTGGCTGTCGGACAGCAATCCCGCCGTCTCCGCGCCCGTGGAGATGGATTTCTATGGCGGCTATCGCGGCAATGCCGCGCGCGACGTGCCCTTCGATCTCGGCGCGCTGAAGTATTACTACCCCGGCGACTACCCCAGCGGCTTTACCAACCCCGATACCACCGAGTTCTACGGCAGCATCGGCTACAAGACCACGACGTTCAAGTACTCCTACGCCGTCTCCAATCTGTTCGGCTTCGCCAAAAGCAAAGGCAGCCAATACTTCGACCTGAGCGGCAACTACGACCTGGGCACGTGGGGCCTGACACTGAACACGCACGTCGGCTATCAGTACGTGCGCAACGTCGACAACGCTTCCTACTACGACTGGAAGCTCGGCCTGACCAAGGACATGGGACAGGGCCTGGCCGTATCGCTTGCCTATATCGATACCAATGCGGATCGCGACGTTTATACAAACTCGCAGGGACGTTTCATGGGGCGGGGCACCGTGCTGGTTTCTCTCGCCAAGACGTTTTGACGCACGCGCCGACGCACCGGTCTCGTTGACACGAACTTTATATGGCGGGGCCGGTTTTTTTGACGGGTTTTATGCGGGCATCCCTATAGTGAAGACGTTATCAACCACCGACCACATCATGTCCGAACAACCGGTCCCCTTACCCCACGGCGCCAGCGCGCGCCATGCCGGCAATACCGGCCGGCCACGCTCCCTGGCCGACGCGCCCATCAGCCTGACGCTGCGCGTACGCGATTGCGCCGATGCGCCGGCGCGCACCTGCATTGAACGGTTGCTGCGCGGTATTCCCGGGCTGCGCATCATGACGGTCAGCCAGCATCGCGGCACGGCCACCCTGGCGCTGCTCGCGCCGCGCCACGCCGTCGATGCCATGCTCCATCTGATCATGGTCGAACTCCCTGGCGCGGAACTCGGGCCACTCCTGCCGGCCGGCCTGGCCGCCGTCCATTGAACGCGGTCGACGGCCGGTTGGCCGATGCCCCACGGCGCCCTGGCGACGCGCGCTTCGACGGCCTTTGGCTTCCCATGGTGACGCCCCTGCGCCAAGGGCGCGTGGACCTGCCCGCCGCGCGGCGCCTGGCGCGCCATTACCGCGACGCCGGCGTCTCCGGCCTGGTCCTGTTCGGCTCGACGGGCGAGGGCAATCTGCTCACGTTGACGGAGAAGATCGAAATGATCCAGGCTATCCGCGACGATGCGCACGCCCTGCCCATCATGTTAGGCGTGGGTGGCGTGGACACCGGCGGCGTGGCTGCCGCCATCCGGCGCCTGGACGCGACCGGTCCCGCCGGCTACCTGGTACCTCCGCCCTACTATCTGTGCCCCTCGCAGGCCGGGATCATCTGGCATTATCGACAGATCGCCTGGGCGACGGACCGGCCGCTGGTGCTTTACGACATCCCCAAGCGCACCGGCGTATCGCTGACCGTGGAAACCATGGAAACACTGGCCGGCTGCCCCACCATCGTCGCGGTCAAAGAGTGCGATCCCCACGTACTGCAGGCACTCCGGCAGCGGGGCAGCATCGCCGCCCTGTGCGGAGAAGACAGGGCGCTGCTGGCACATTTCAGCGCCGGCGGCAGTGGCGCCATCCCCGCGGCGGCGCACGTGCGCCCGGACCTTTTCGTCGCCATGATGCAGTTGGCGCGCGACGGGCAGGTCGAGGCCGCGCGGTCGCTGTTCGGCGCCCTGTTGCCGGTGATCCGCCTGCTGTTCGCCGAGCCCAACCCGGCACCCGTGAAAAAAGCCCAGGCCCTGCAGGGCCTGATCAACGATGAACTGCGCATGCCGCTGATGCCCGCCAGCCGCGAACTGGGCGCCCGCCTGCGGCGTGCAATAGGCCGCCTGCCGGCCATGGACGTCCATCGCCCGCAGGCGGCATGTGGCGATTCCGGCGAAGCCGTAACGACCCGGAATGCTATTCCAACGCCGCTTCTTCCGTGAACATATAACCCCAGCGGCGCACGGAACGCAGCGGCAGCGGCATGCCCATGGCTTGCGCCTTGCGGCGCAGGCGGCTGACCATGACATCGACGCCGCGCGGCGAAGTCGCGGACCTATCGCCGGGCTCTCCGCGCGCGGCCGCCAGCTCGCCCAACTCGTTGCGCGCCAGGCTGTGGTTCGGGGCATTGAACAAGGCCAGCATGAAGAGCCGCTCCAGCGTCGTCAGCCCCAGCCGTTGCCCCTGCGGCGAAAGCAGGGTCCAGCCGCCTTCCCGCAGTCGCCAGGACGGCGCCGCATGATCGGCGACGGGACGGGATGCGCCGTTATGCACGGAGGGCAAATCGCGCGGGGTTTGGTCCGGGTCGCGGGCGTGCGTGAGGCAAGCCGACAGATCCTGCACGGTGGCCGTCAGCCTGCGCAGGTCGGCCTCGAGCTGGATCAGCGTGGCTTGCAGCTCGCGCTTGGGAAGGGAAATCGCGTTCACGATCGTTTTTCAGCCTGGACGTGGGTAGCACCCCCATTGCGGGGTCCTCGTACGGCACAAAATGTCTGTGTATAGAGACGTTGTGTATCACCCAGATACATTATTACAAATATCTGGCAGGCGTGGCACTATGAAACTCTTAGGGAGCTGGCAGTAAAAATCGAAGACCATCGCCGCATCAGACAGGACTCCGACCCATGCTTACAAGCAGGCTCAAAGAGGCGCGGCTCCGCGCGGGCCTTTCCCAAGAAAGGCTGGGGACGCTTGCGGGGCTGGATGAGATGTCTGCCAGCTCGCGAATGAACCAATACGAGCGCGGCAAGCACACCCCTGGATTCTTCCTGATCGAGCGCCTGGCACAGGCGCTGCGCATGCCGACCCCCTGGTTCTACACCCGGGACGACGACATGGCCGAGCTGCTGCTCGCCTATAACGACTTGTCGCCCGAACTCAAGGAAGAGGCGTTGTCGTACCTGCGCGACCTGGCACGCAGGGACAAGAAAGAAGCGGATGCGACCGATGGCGAGCAAGGCCAGGCCCAGGACCGCGCCGCGCATGGCCCGGTTCCGGGCGCGGGATCGGACGGCGCGGGGGCGGCCGGCGACTCGAATGGACAGGACGGCGGCACGGATGGCCGCCCGCAAGGCACCCGGGCGGATGCCGAAGCCCACCGCGCGGCGGACACCCCGCCCGACTCGACTACATATTCTCGATCATCACCCGGCCAAAACCGGAACAGGATACCTGCTCGGCCCCCTGCATCAGACGAGCGAAGTCGTAAGTAACCTTCTTGGCCAGAATGGCTTTTTCCATGCTGGCGATGATCAGCTCCGCGGCCTCCACCCAGCCCAGGTGGCGCAGCATCATGGCGGCAGCCAGGATTTCCGAACCGGGATTGACATAGTCCTTGCCCGCGTACTTGGGCGCCGTCCCGTGCGTGGCTTCGAACATGGCGACGGAATCCGACATATTGGCGCCCGGCGTGATCCCGATGCCGCCCACCTGCGCGGCCACGGCGGCCGAAATGTAGTCGCCGTTCAGGTTCAGCGTGGCGATGACGTCGAATTCCCCCGGACGCAGCATGGACTGCTGGAGGAATGCGTCGGCCATGATGTCCTTGGCGACGATCTCGCGTCCCGTCCTGGGGTTCTTGAAGCGGCACCAGGGACCGCCATCGATCTGTTCGGCCGCGAACTCGTCACGCAACAGCTCGTATCCCCAATCGCGGAAACCGCCTTCGGTATACGTCATGATGTTGCCCTTGTGCACCAGCGTCAGCGTCGCCCGGTCATGGTCGATCGCGTACTGTGCGGCCTTGCGCACCAGGCGGCGCGTTCCCTCGCGCGAAACCGGCTTGATGCCGATGGCGGAGCTGTCCGGGAAGCGCAGGTGGCGGCAATGCACGTGGTTCTGCAGGAAGTCCACCAGTTCGCGGGCCTGCGGCGAACCCGCGGGAAACTCGATGCCCGCGTAGATATCTTCGGAGTTCTCGCGGAAGATGACCATGTCCGTCTTCTCGGGCTCGCGCAAGGGCGCGGGCACACCGCGGAAATAGCGCACGGGCCGCAGGCAGACGTACAGGTCCAGCTCCTGCCGCAGCGCGACATTGAGGGACTTCACGCTGCCGTCGGTACGGGCCGCCGCCAGCGGCCCCTTGATGGAGACGACGTAATCGCGCACCGCCTGCAGGGTTTCCTCCGGCAGCCATGCGTCCGGCCCATACAGCTGCGTCGCCTTCTCGCCCGCGTAGACCTCCATCCAGTGGATACGGCGACGTTCGCCGTAGGCCTTCGCGACCGCCGCGTCCACCACCGCCATCATGACCGGCGTAATGTCCACACCCACGCCATCGCCCTGTATGTACGGGACGATGGGCTGATCCGGCACCTTCAGCGTGAAATCCGCATTGACGGTGATTTTCTGGCCCCCTTCGGGAGGCTGGATATGCTGGTACGACATGGACGCTCCGAAGCCTGCTGGCATGTGCCCGCCATTCTATATCCACGCGGGGGCGCGCATGGCAATGACTATCCCGGGAGTAGGTAAAATGGGCCATCGCGGGGCGCTCGCCCCGTTTCCCGCTGCTGTTCCGGTACCGCCATGTTCAATCCGTCACGCGACCAAGTCCGCGAATTTTTCATCGAAGCCTGGCGCAAGCACAAGGCGGCGGAGGTCCAGACCCCGCTGGAATCCATGGCGGTGGACTGGATGGTGCAGCATCCCGAATACCACGGCGATCTCGAAAGCCCGGACGCGATGACCGCCGAGTACCCCGTCGAAAAAGGCCGCACGAATCCGTTCCTGCACCTTTCCATGCACCTGGCGATCGCCGAACAATTGTCCATCGACCACCCCCCCGGAATCCGGGCCGCCTACCAGCGGCTGGCCGCGCGGGGCGACGCGCACCAGGCGGTACATGAAATCATGGAATGCCTGGGCCAGGTCGTCTGGGAAGCCCAGCGGCTGGGCACGCCGATGGACACCGACACGTATATCGACCTGATCCGGCAACGCGCGGAACGCTGAAACGCGTGGCGCGAGCCATCGGCGCAACGGAGCGCGTCGCGGATGGCGGCGGGCATGCCCACCGCCCCACCGCCGGCGCATCTTTACTTGCGGGTACCCAGATCGCTGGGCAGGCTGGACAACCATGCCGCCACGTTGCCGATATCGGCATCGCTGAGCTGCACGGCGAACGCGCCCATGATGGGATTCTTGCGGATATTCGCCGTGGCCGGCGCGCCGGACTGCCCGCGCCGGTAGGCCTTCAGCGCATGCGCGAGATAGTCTTCGTGCTGGCCGGCCAGGATCGGATACTGCGGATCCGTCGGCGACTTGGCGTCCGCGCCATGGCAGGACGCGCAGTTGAATTTTTCAAATACCGCCTTGCCGGCGGCCAGGTCTTCGCCGTGCGATGCCGATGCGGACAGGCCAAGAAGCACCCCGGCGAGGGTGAGGATCGTGCGTTTCATGGATGCCCCCGTCATTTGAGATTGGCGTAATACGCGGCGATATCGGCGATGTCCTGATCGGACAGGCTGCCCGCGACGGCATCCATGGTGGGATGGCTGCGCTCGCCCTTCTTGTATGCGTTGAGCGCGTTTTCTATGTATTTGGCATTCTGCCCGGCGATCATCGGTACGCGATAGACCTCGGGAAATGCGGTCTTGTAGTCGGCGATGCCGTGACAGCCGATGCACATCGAGACTTTGTCCCGACCGGCCTGGGCGTTGCCGCCCTTGGCGGCATCCGCGGCGTGCGCCACGCCGGCGCCCGCACAGGAAATCCAGACGGCAAGCAGGCAAGCCGTACGCAATACAGGGGTTCGCAACTTCATGAATTGGCTCTTGATATGGCGACTTTGGTTGCTGGAACTTCTGGAACTGCCTTGCTGAACTGCCCGCGGACCGGCCTCCCCCGGGCCGCAAACCGGTCGATTGTACGATAATTACTCCATTGCCAATGGCGGGGTCGGCCCGCCATTGCCCCCTACCGGACAACACGAGGCCTTATCTTCATGCCCGCAGCTTCCTCCCCGGCCACGCCGCGCTTCGAAGGCACGGACCGCTACGTCGCGACCGAAGACCTGAAACTGGCGGTGAACGCCGCCCTGACATTGCAGCGGCCGCTGTTGATCAAGGGGGAACCGGGCACGGGCAAGACCATGCTCGCGGAAGAAGTGGCCAGGGCCCTGGGCCGGCCGCTGCTGCAGTGGCATATCAAATCCACCACCAAGGCACACCAGGGCCTGTACGAATACGATGCGGTGTCGCGCCTGCGCGACTCGCAGCTGGGCGACGAAAAAGTCCGCGACATCCGCAACTACATCGTACAAGGCGTGCTGTGGCAGGCGTTCGAGGCGCCGGAGCCCGTCGTGCTGCTGATCGACGAGATCGACAAGGCCGACATCGAATTCCCCAACGATCTGCTGCGCGAGCTCGACCGCATGGAATTCCATGTGTACGAAACCCGCCAGACGATCGCGGCCCGTCACCGCCCCCTGGTCATCATCACGTCGAATAACGAAAAAGACCTGCCGGACGCCTTCCTGCGCCGCTGCTTCTTCCATTACATCCGCTTCCCGGACCGCGACACCATGCGCGACATCGTCGGCGTGCATTTCCCGCAGCTGCGGGCGGACGTCCTGCGCGCCGCGCTGGACACCTTTTTTGCCTTGCGCGACGCGCCGGGCCTGAAGAAAAAGCCGTCGACGTCGGAACTGCTGGACTGGCTGCACCTGCTGCTGGCCGGCGACATCCCGGCCGGACAGATCGAAGCCCACGCCGCCACCGCGGTGCCCTTGATGGCGGGCGCGCTGCTGAAGAACGAGCAGGACATGCACCTGCTGGAACGCCTGGCCGCGATGACCCGCTCGGGCCAGCGCCGGTAGCGCGGCACCGCCGGGCCTCGGGTACCGCCATGCTGATCGACTTCTTCTATCACCTGCGCGCGCACCGGCTTCCCGTGTCGGTGCAGGAATACCTGACCCTGCTGGAAGCGCTGCGCCAGCCCCTGATGCCGCCCACGCTGGACGAGTTCTACCACTTGTCGCGCATGGCGCTGGTCAAGGACGAAACCCTGTTCGATCGCTACGACCAGGCTTTCGCCGCCTATTACCGCGGCGTCGCGGCCACCCTGCCCCCGGACAAGCAGATACCCCTGGACTGGCTTATCAAGCAGTTCGAGCGCACGCTGACGCCGGAAGAAAAAGCCGCCATCCAAACCCACGGATGGGACAAGCTGATGCAGCTGTTCAAGGAACGGCTGCAGGAACAGACCGAACGCCATGCCGGCGGCAGCAAGTGGATAGGCACCGGCGGCACCTCGCCGTTCGGCAATGGCGGCTACCACCCCGAAGGCATGCGCGTGGGCGGCGATTCCGCCGGCAACCGCAGCGCCGTCAAGGTGTGGGACATGCGCCAATTCCGCGACTACGACGACACGCTGGAGCTCGGCACCCGCAATTTCAAGGTGGCGTTGCGGCGGCTGCGCCGCTTCGCCAGGCAGGGCGCGGACCTGGAGCTGGACCTGGACGACACCATCGCCAGCACGGCGCGCAACGCCGGCCATCTGGACCTGCGCCTGGTGCCGGAGCGGCGCAATGCCGTGAAGGTACTGATGCTGCTGGACGTCGGTGGCAGCATGGACGACCATATCGCCCGCGTCGAGGAACTGTTCTCCGCGGCACGCAGCGAATTCCGGCATCTGGACGTCTATTACTTCCACAACTGCCCCTACGAGCGGTTGTGGCAAAGCAACCGGCGCCGCCAGAGCGACGGCTTCGATACCTGGGACATCCTGCGCAAGTACAACGCCGACTGGCGCCTGATCATCGTGGGCGATGCCACCATGAGCCCCTACGAAATCCTGCAGCCCGGGGGTTCCGTGGAGCACATGAACAAGGAAGCGGGCGCGGTATGGATGCAGCGCCTGCTGGACGCCTGGCCCAAGGCCGCCTGGCTGAATCCCGAGCCGACCGCCTCCTGGCCCTATCGCCAATCCATTGCGATCCTGCGGGAAATCATGCACGACCGCATGTATCCGGTCACCGTGGCGGGACTGGAGCAGGCCATGCATCTGCTGTCCAAATAAGCGGCGGGCGCGGCATGTCCGGCGCCGTCCCGCGGGCGAAGCCCGCCGTCCACCGCAAGCCTCGGCTAGCCGTCCACCGGATGGTTCGGCGTGTCCAGCATTAACTGGTAAAACGCCACGTCCAGCCAGCGGCCGAACTTGAATCCCGCCTGCCGCACGGTACCGGCATGCACGAAGCCCAGTTTTTCGTGCAGCGCGCAACTGGCCTGATTGGACGAATCGACCGCCCCGACCATCACGTGCAACTGCTGCGAGCGGGCCCGTTCGACCAGGGCGCGCATCAAGGCCTCGCCCAGGCCGCGGCCGCGATAGTCCCGGTTCACGTAGACGGAATGTTCCACGGTGTACTTGAAGGCGGGAAAGGCGCGAAAGGTGCCATAGCTGGCAAAGCCCATCAACGCGCCCTCGTCGTTTTCCATGCCGATCACCGGAAAACCGCCCTTGCGCTTGGTTTCGAACCACGCCTGCATCGTTGCCGCGGTACGCGGCTGGTATTCGTACAGGGCCGTCGACGTCAGGATGGCGTCGTTGAAAATTTCCAGGATGGCGCCGGCATGGCGCTCGTGGCTGCAATCGACCAGGATCATGGCGTAGTCATCGGCACCGGATTGGATTATTTGGGCGCGGCCATCACTTCCGAATCCAGCCGCGAGCGCGGGAAGGCGTTGTCCGGATTGCCCGGGACGAATTCCACGACCATGGCCCGCTCGTGCTGGTAGACGAAATAGCGCGCGTTCTTCATGCCCGACAGGCGTACCGCGCGCGCCAGGGCGTCGATGTCGTTCAGGCTGAGCGCCGGATCCACCAGCACCGCGACCGGCGTGGCGGGCCCGCGCTTCTTGTCCTTCGCCACGGCCGCCAGCGCCATGCCCAGTTGTTTGCTGTCCAGCCGGCGCGCGTCCGCGTCCACCGTGTATTGCGGCGTTTTCGCGCCCTTGGCCGGGGGAAAGGTATCGACGACCACGGGCGAGCGCGCGGCGGCGGCGGCGCACAGGCTCCAGGCGGCCAGCAGGAAAAGGATTTTCTGGAAAAGCTTCATCTCGAATTCAGTCCTCGTTGTGCGCTGCGTGATGCGTACCCGCGCGCGGGTAGGAATATACCTTGGCAGTATGCCGGCCCCAAACCGGCCCGCGCCCGGCCGACGTGAAATCCGCCACGGAACCCGCCCGGGCGGGCCGGAACCTATCGCGCCGTATACACTCCAACAAATTCATTCATCTGCAGGGAAACCGGTCCATGCCCATATCCACCCCCGCATTGTCGCGCCATCTGAAGACATTGATTTTCTCGTCCTTCCTGGCGTTCCAGGCCGGCGCTGCAACGCTGCCGGAGGGCACGACGGAAGTCGCCTCGGTGGAGGGCATCACGGAATTCCGCCTGAGCAACGGGCTGCGCGTGCTGCTGGCCCCGGACGACTCCAAGCCGACCACCACCGTCAACATGACGTATCTGGTGGGATCGCGCAACGAGAACTACGGCCAGACCGGCATGGCGCACCTGCTCGAGCACATGATGTTCAAGGGTACACCCACCACCCGCAACGCGATGGGCGAATTCTCGCGCCGCGGGCTGGCCGCCAATGGGTCCACATCGGGCGACCGCACCAACTACTTCGCCAGCTTCGCCGCCAACCCCGAGACCCTGGACTGGTACCTGGGCTGGCAGGCCGACGCCATGGTCAATTCGCTGATCTCGCGCGAAGACCTGGACTCGGAAATGACCGTCGTGCGCAACGAGATGGAAAGCGGCGAAAACAGCCCCTTCCGTATCCTCATGCAGAAAATGGAAGCGACGGCCTACCAGTGGCACAACTACGGCAAGGACACCATAGGCGCGCGGTCGGACGTCGAAAACGTCGACATCGCGCAGTTGCAGGCGTTCTACCGCGAGTACTACCAGCCGGATAACGCCGTGCTGATCGTCGCCGGCAAGTTCAATCCCCAGGACACCCTGGACACGATCAGCAAGACGCTGGGCAAGCTGCCCAAGCCGACCCGCACCCTGCCCCGCGAATACACGGTCGAGCCGGTGCAGGACGGCGAACGCGAAGTCACGCTGCGCCGCGCCGGCGGCACGCCGCTGGTCGCTGCCATGTACCACATCCCCGCCGCCGGCAGCCCGGATTTCGCGCCGCTGGACCTGGCAACGACCATGCTTTCGGATACGCCTTCCGGACGGCTGTACCGCGACCTGGTGCAGCGCAAGCTGGCGTCGGACGTCTTCGGTTTCACCATGGAACAGCGCGACCCCGGCGTGGCGCTGTTCGGCGCCCAGCTGGAGCCGGGCATGAACCAGGACGCCTCGCTGAAAGCGCTGACCGGCGCCCTGGAATCCGTGGCACGTACGCCCTTCACCCAGGAAGAACTGGATCGCGCGCGCAGCAAATGGCTGCGCGACTGGGAGCAGACCTATAGCGATCCGCAGAAAATCGGGGTCGCCCTGTCCGAAGCCATCGCCAGCGGCGACTGGCGCCTGTTCTTCCTGCAGCGCGACCGCATCCGCGACGCCAAGCTGGCTGACGTGCAGCGCGTGGCCACGGAATATCTCGTAGCCAGCAATCGCACCGCGGGCCGCTATATCCCGACCGCCAAACCCCTGCGCGCGCCGGCCAACACGCGGGTAGACCTGAGCGACACGCTGAAGAACTACAAGGGGGATCCCGGCTACACCCAGGCCGCTGCCTTCGATCCGGCACCCGCCAATATCGACAAGCAGACGATCCGGCGCACCCTGTCCCTGCCCAATGGCAAGGTCGACGTCGCGCTGCTGCCCAAGCCCACGCGCGGGCACCGCGTGCGGGCCAGGCTGCTGCTGCAATTCGGCAATGTCGACACCCTGAAAGGCCAGCGCGCCGTGTCCGATGCAGTGGCCGACATGCTGGATCGCGGCACCTCCAAGCTGTCGCGCCAGGCCATCCAGGACCGCTTCGACCAGTTGAAGGCGGACGTCAACTTCAGCGGATCCGGCACCAATCTGTCGGTGTCGATTTCGACCACGCGCGACAATCTGCCCGCCGTCGTGGCCGCGGTGCTGGACATCCTGCGCAACGCCAATTTCCCGCAGGCACAGGTGGACGAATACAAGGCCCAGGCCGTCACCGCCATCCAGAATGCCATGAACGAACCCTCCGCCCTGGCGCTGCGCGCGCTGGCGCGCGAGGACAACCCGTGGCCCAAGGACGATATCCGCTACGTGCCGACCTTCGAAGAATCCCTGGCCAGCGTCCGCGCCCTGTCGCATGACGTGCTGGCCCGCTTCCACAGCCGCTTCTACGGCGCCGGCACCATCGCGTTTTCCGCGGTCGGCGACTTCGATGCCGAGGCCGCCGAGGCCACGCTGAAGAAAGGCCTGGCGGGCTGGAAGCGCGGCGCGCCGTATACCCGGGTCCCCGAACCCTACCGCGCGATCCCGGCGCAGACCTTCGACATCCCCACGCCCGACAAGGCGAACGCCTTTTACGCCAGCCGCCTGCCCCTGCCCTTGCAGGACACGTCGGCGGATTTCGCCGCCCTTTACATGGCGAACTACCTGCTGGGCACTTCGGAAACCTCGCGGCTGTGGAACCGCGTCCGGGAAAAAGACGGTTTGTCGTACAACGTACGCAGCAGCCTGTCGGTATCGTCCTACGAACCGCGCGCCAGCTGGACGGTCTACGCGATCTACGCGCCGGAAAACCGCCAGCGCCTGGAACAGGCCATCACGGAAGAACTGGCGCGCGCCCGCAAGGACGGTTTCACCGAAGCGGAAATCCGCGACGGCATCGCCTCGCTGCTGAACTACCGGCGCCTGGCGCGCGCCCAGGACGACGTGCTGGCCAGCACCTGGATCGACTACATCCGCCGTGGCCGCACCTTCGCCTGGTCGGCCGACATGGACAAGCAGATCGCCGCCCTGACCCCGGCGGCGGTCAACGACGTCCTGCGCAAGTACCTGAAGCCGGAAGACTTCAGCACGGCGGTGGCCGGGGACTTCAGCAAGGCGAAGAAGTAAGCGGCAGGAGCCGCGCCGGCGGCGACCTGCCGCGCCCGCCGGCCGCGGCATACGGCCCGAAGCGCCGCGATACCGCTCGCGAGCTCAAGCCGCGGGCAGGTTCCGCACGCGCGCGCCCGGAGCCAGCGGCGTATCGCGCAGTCGCAAGCCCGTGGCGTCCGCGATCGCGTTCGCCACGCAGGCCGATGCCGGCCCCTGGGACGCCTCGCCCGCGCCCAGGAAGGGCGTGCCGGGACGGTCGATCAGATGCACTTCGATATGCTCGGGCACATTGGAGAAGCGCAGGATCGGATAGGTGCTCCAGTCGAACGTCGTGACACGCCTCTTGTCGAAATGCAGCTGTTCGTACAGCGTCCAGCTGGTGGACTGGATGATGCCGCCCTCCACCTGGTTGCGCACGCCATCCGGGTTGACGATCTGCCCGGTGTCGATGGCGGCGACGGCGCGATGGATGCGCACCTCGCCCGAGTCGCGGTCCACCGTCAACTCCATGCCGATGGCCAGGTAGGCCATCAGGTTCTTGTACATGGCGAAGGAAAAGCCGAAGCCGCGCCCCGGTTCGCGCTTGCGTTTGGGATCCCAGCCGAAGCGTTGCGCCGCCAGCTGGACCACGTCGCGGGCGCGAGGGTCCTTCAAATGTCGCAGGCGGAACTCGACCGGGTCGGCCTTGGCCGCCGTGGCGAGTTCATCCATGAAGCTTTCGATGGCGAAGATATTCATATAGGCGCCCAGCGACCGCATCGCCGATACGCGCAGGGGCATCTCGGGAATGAAGTGGTGCAGCACCTTGGTGTTGGGGAAGGCGTACAGCGGGATACTGTTGCGGTCGCCGCCCCCTTCGGGCATGGGGATCGGCACCGGCGGCGCCGGCGTGAAGGGCTTGGCCAGGGCCCACGTCGGGATCATGCGGCCGGCATTGTCGATGCGCTGGTTGTGGCCATTGCTCCAGATCTCGTACTGCCAGTCGACGATATTGCCCTTGGCATCCAGCGATGCCTGCACTTCCGTCACCATGGCCGGACCGGCCGGCTCCCAGGTGTGCTCCTGATCCCGCATCCACTGCACGCGCACCGGGCGCCCGGGCACCGCGCGGGCAATCAGCGCCGCATCGGCCGCCACGTCGTCGGCGCCGTTATGACCGTAGCAGCCCGAACCTTCGACGTGCACGCAGCGTACTTTTTCCTGCGGCAGCGACAGCATCTCGGCCAGGCCCTTGCGCAGCGGAAAGACCCCTTGCGTATGCGTCCACACCGTCATCGAATCGTTGTCGTACTGCGCCACCGCGCAGGACGGTCCGATGGATCCGTGCGTCAGGTAAGGCTTGGAGAAGCGTGCTTTCAAGGTCTGGGCCGCCGGGGCGGCGGGCCCCTTCTGGTCGGCGACATCGATTTCGCGGGACGGCAGCGTCTTCAGGTAATCGTGGATGCCGGCCTCGTCCGGCAGGACGTAGGTCTCTTCCCATTGCGCGGACTGCGCCAGCGCGCGCATGGCGACAATCGCCTGCCACTCGTCCTGGGCGACCACGGCCAGGTAATTGCCGTCGCGCACCACCTTGACGACGCCGGGCATGGCTTGCACCCCGTCGATATCGGCCTTGAGCAGGCGCGCGCCGTAGGAGGGTTGCCGCACCACCCGCGCGTGCACCATGCCGGGCAGGCGCATGTCCTGCACGTAGCTGGCGCCGCCGGTAACCTTGCCCGGGATATCGACGCGCGGCATCGACTGGCCCAGCACGGTATGGGTGCGGGGATCCTTCAGCGGCGAATCCGGTTGCGCCGCGCGATGCAGGTCCAGGCCGGACACGGCCTCGCCGTAGGTCAGGCGCCGCCCGTCCGTGGCCTGGATGACGCCGTTGGCGACCGTCAGCGTGTCGGCGCTGGCCTGCAGCCGCGTCGCCGCCGCCTGCACCAGCAGCCCGCGCACCTGCGCCGCCGCGTTCAGGATGGCAGTGCCGCTGTCGGCCAGGGAATGGCTGCCCGCGGTGTAGCCTTCGTTGGGCGTGCGCGCGGTATCCGCGGTGATCAGGTGCACCGCCTCCGGCGCGACGTCCAGCTCCTCCGCGGCGATCTGGATGAACGCCGTGCGCACGCCGGTACCCAATTCGGCCTTGCCGGTGAAGACGGTCAGCTTGCCCGTCTCGTCCAGCCGGATCCAAGCGTCCAGCATGGGTGTCGTGTTCAGGTTGCCCGGCAGCTTGGGGCCCTTGCGGGCCACCTCCTGCGCCATGACGGGCATATGCGGCAGCAGTGAAAAGCCCACCGTGATGGCACCGGCCGCCAGAAAACGGCGGCGCGTGGGATCGTGGGGAAGATCGCGCGGCGCGTTCATTTGGCGGCTCCCGCGGCAGCGGCGGCCTGGCCACCGGAGGTACCGGCGGCGCGCATGGATTCCGCCGCCTGCGAGATGGCGGCGAGGATACGCATATGCGTACCGCAGCGGCACAGATTGGGCTGCATATGCGCGCGGATCTCCGCGTCGGTCGGCGAGCTGTTGCGGTCCAGCAGCGCCTGCGCGCGCATCACCATGCCGGCGATGCAATAGCCGCATTGCGCCGCCTGCTTGTCGATAAAGGCCTTTTGCAGCGGGCCGGGATGTTCGGCGGTGCCCAGGCCTTCGATGGTGCGGACCGGCCTGCCCTGGACCGACGAGGCCGGAAACTGACAGGAAAACACCGGTTCGCCGCCGACGATGACCGTGCACGCGCCGCACTGGCCCATGCCGCAGCCGAACTTGGCGCCGTTGAGTTCAAGATGGTTGCGCAGCGCATACAGCAGGGGCATCGACGGATCGATATCCAGCTCGTGCGCAACGCCATTGACGTTGAGGGTAATCATTTGGACGTGTTCTCCTTGCGGATCTTCGCCACCGTATCGTCCAGGTCGGCCCAGGCCGGGCGCTGCGCAATGTGCACGCGCGTGTAGGCCAGGATGTCGGCGACCTGCTGATCGTTCAAGGTGTGCGCGAAGGAAGGCATGTAGTGGGAAGCGGCCGAGCCCCGCAGCGGTATGCCCTGCAGGACCAGATTGATGGCATTGCGCGGGCTGTCGGCATTGACGACCGAGCTGGCGGCCAGCGAGGGGCGGTCGCCGATCAATGTCATGGGCGCGGAGGCCGCGTGGCAGGCGGCGCAGGTGGACGCGAACAGCGCGCTGCCGCGTTGCAGGCGTTGCACTTCGGCCTGGTTCGTCGCCCGGGCCGGCACGACCGCCGGCGTGGCCGATGCGGCCGGCGGCGTGCCCGCCGGGGCGGCAGCGGCCGTCTGGCCATCCAGCGACAGCAGATAGACCGCCATGGCGCGCACATCGCTTTCGGCGACCAGGCCGAGCTGGCGGGTCACCGGCTCCATCGGGCCGGCGGCCGCGCCGTGCTGGCTGGCCAGGCCGGTGCGCAGATAGGCCGTCAACTGGTCGACGGTCCAGGGCGGCTGCTTGTGGCCCAGCGCGTTCAGGGGCGGCACATCCCAGCCTTCGATGCTGCCGCCGGCGAATGGCTTGCCGCTGTCCTCGGCGCCCAGCGTCGTCATGGGCGTGTGGCAGGCCGCGCAGTGTCCCGGCCCTTCGACCAGGTAACGCCCGCGCAGCCATTCGGCGCTGTGCGAGGCGTCGTCCGTCTGCGGACCCGGATGCAGGTACAGCAGGTTCCATCCCGCGATCAGCGGCCGGAAGCCCAGCGGGAAGGCCAGATCGTTGTCATGGGCGACCGCCTTGACCGGCGTGCGCGTCATCATATAGGCGTACAGGTCCTTGATGTCCGCGTCCGACATCCGCGTGAAGTGCGGATAGGGAAAGGCCGGGTACAACAGATGCCCGTCGCGCGACACGCCCTCGCGCATCGCTCGCGTGAAAGCCGCCAGCGACCAGCGGCCGATGCCGGTGTCCGGATCAGGCGTGATGTTGGTGCTGTAAAGCGTGCCGAAAGGCGTCTCCAGCGGCGCCCCGCCCGCATAGGACTTGCCCGTGGCCGACGTGTGACAGGATATACAGTCGCCCACTGCCGCCAATTGCGCCCCGCGCCCGATCGAGCCGGCGTCGAACGACGCGGCCGCGGGCGGGTCGATCGGATCGATGGCGCCGCGGTATGCGAGCGAACAGGCGGCGACGCCTCCCAGCACCACGATCGCGAGCACACCTGCCGCGATGGATCTACCTTTCATCCGAACCTCTGCAATGCAAAAACGGCGGTGGGGCGGACTGTAGCGCCGGTCCCTGACATTAGTTTGAAATTCGACAAGGCTTCCATAATCTGGATGTTCGGCGCGATATCCGCCCTTGCCATGGCACGATAGGCGATCGGCGCGGCAATGGCGAGCCTCTTGATAGTCACCGGCATATCGATGGCCGCCGGCCCGCCCGTCGCGCCCGCTTCTGTCGGATGCCTTAAATCCCTACGGCGCGAAGCAGCATGACATCGCGCCGCCGGGCCCGGGTGTAACATCGCGGCGCTGGGGGCTCCCCCATCTTCTATCCGGAGCGAATGCCTTGAAATACCGCAAACTCGGCCGTACCGACCTCGATGTCAGCCTGATCGGGCTGGGCACCATGACCTTCGGCGAGCAGAATTCCGAAGCCGATGCCCATCAGCAACTGGACTACGCATTGGAGCGCGGCATCAACCTGGTCGATACCGCCGAGATGTATCCCGTGCCGCCAAAGGCGGAAACCCAGGGGCGTACCGAGGCCTATATCGGCACCTGGATCGCCAAAACACGCCGCCGCCACGATATCGTGCTGGCCAGCAAGATCGCCGGTCCGGTGCGCGATCCCAAGCGCCCCGGACATATCCGCGAAGGCAAGACCTTCCACGACCGCAAGAACCTGACGGCGGCCCTCGATGCCAGCCTGAAGCGCCTGCAGACGGACTACCTGGACCTGTACCAGCTGCATTGGCCCGACCGCACCACCATGACCTTCGGCCAGCACGCCTACCCCTGGTTCAAGGACGAACACACCGTACCGATCGCGGAAACGCTGTCGGTGCTGCAGGACTTCGTCAAGCAAGGCAAGGTGCGCCATATCGGCGTGTCCAACGAGACCCCATGGGGTGTGGCGCAATTCATCCGCCACGCCGAGGTCGACGGCCTGCCGCGCATCGCGTCCATCCAGAACCCCTACAACCTGCTCAATCGGATCTATGAGCAGGGCCTGTCCGAATTCAGCCACCATGACGATGTCGGCCTGCTGGCCTATTCGCCGCTGGCCATGGGCATGCTGACGGGCAAGTACGAAAACGGCGTGCGGCCGCAGGGTTCGCGCCTGGCGCTGTTCACGCGCTTCACGCGCTACAACAGCCCGCAGGCGGAAGCGGCAACCAGCGAATACGTGGCCCTGGCCAGGCAGCATGGCCTGCCCCCCACCCAGCTCGCGCTGGCCTTCATCAACCAGCAGCCTTTCGTCACCAGCAACCTGATCGGCGCGACGACGCTGGAGCAACTCAAGGAAAACATCGAAAGCGTGGATATCACGCTCGATGAAGGCGTGCTCGCGGCCATCGAGGCGATACATCGCCGGCACCCCAATCCGGCGCCGTAAGACACGGCGCGGCCGGCGAGCGGCATCGCCGGCGCCGCACACCGGGCATCCCCGCCAAGCCTTCGAAGGCATCGCCTTCGAAGGCTTTTTTCATGGCCGCGCGTGCCAGCCATCGTCCGATCGCGTGCCTGTTCCCAGGGATACGGAGCGGCCTTGGCATCGCGCCGGCGCGCGCCACGCGTTGGCATGCACCTCTAACATTGATTTGAAATCAAGATTGACCCACATATATCCACGGCGATAGGCTGCGTGCACGGCGGCATGTAACGCCGGTTCCGATCCACCAGCCGCCGAGCGCCAACCATGAACGCCATCGAAGACTCCCCCGACCTATCGAATCGCGTGGCGGCCGCCCTGCCCGGGCGGCGCGGCCTGTACTACGGCGGTGGATGGCACGAGGCCATGTCCGGGCGTCAGGCGCGCAGCGTGAATCCCGCCACGCAGGAGGACCTGGGCTCCTACGCGGTCGCGGGAGCGGAGGACGTCGACGCGGCGGTCCGCGCGGCTGCCGCGGCGGCGGCAGGCTGGCGCGCCACCTCGCCGCTGGAGCGAGGCGCACTGCTGCGCCGCGCCGCCGCCATCGTGCGCGAACATGCATGGGAGCTGGCGCTGATCGATGCCGCCGATTGCGGCAATCCGGTACGGCAGATGCGCGACGATGCCGTGATCGCCGCGACCCAGCTGGAGTACTTCGCCGGCCTGGTACTGGAACTGAAAGGCGAAACCATCCCCACCTTGAACGGCTCGCTGGACTACACGCTGCGCGAGCCGCTGGGCGTCGTGGCGCGCATCATTCCGTTCAACCATCCCTTCATGTTCGCCGCGGGCAAGATCGCCGCGCCACTGGCCGCCGGCAACCCGGTGATCGTCAAGCCGCCGGAGCAGGCCCCGCTTTCCAGCCTGCGCCTGTTCGAATTGATCGGGCCGGTCTTCCCTCCCGGTGTACTGAATTGCCTGACGGGCGACCGCGAAACCGGCGCCGCGCTGGCCGCGCACGAGGGCGTCGCGGCCGTTGCGCTGATCGGCAGCGTGAATGCCGGCAAGGCCGTGATGCGCACCGCGGCCGACGGCCTGAAGAAGGTCCTATTGGAACTGGGCGGCAAGAATGCCATGGCGGTCTATCCCGACGCCGACCCCGAAAAAGCCGCCCAGGGCGCCGTGCGCGGCATGAACTTCACCTGGTGCGGCCAATCGTGCGGATCCACTAGCCGCCTCTTCCTGCACGATTCGGTGCATGACCGCATACTGGACCGCATCGTCGCGTTGACCGCCGAGCTGCATCGCCCCGGCCTGCCCACCGATACGCGCACGACCATGGGCGCGCTGGTCTCGCGCGAACAGATGGACAAAACCCTGTCCTATATCGCCTCGGCCACCACGGAAGGCGCCCGCGTCGCGCATGGCGGGCGCCGCTGCGACGACCCGGCCCTGCGCGCCGGATATTTCGTCGAGCCCACCATCCTGGCCGATGTGACGCCGGCAATGCGCGTGGCACGCGAGGAAATCTTCGGCCCGGTCCTATCGGTGTTCAAGTGGTCGGATGAAGATGCCCTGCTCGATGCGGTCAACGGTGTCGAATACGGACTTACCGCGTCCATCTGGACCCGCGACCTGGCCACGGCGCATCGCGCGGCGGCACGCGTGCAGGCCGGCTATGTATGGATCAACGGATCGTCCAGCCATTTCATCGGCGCGCCTTTCGGCGGCTACAAGCTATCCGGCATCGGCCGCGAGGAGTGCAAGGAAGAACTGCTGGAATTCACGCAGATCAAGAACGTCAACGTCACCCTGGACTGAGGTCCGCACCGCCCATGCCCACGAAAAACGATCACGCCACCCCACGCTGGGGCAGCGACTACCTGGCCGTCCTGATGCGCCACATCGGCCTGGAATACGTCGCCCTGAACCCGGGCGCCAGCTTCCGTGGCCTGCACGACAGCCTGGTGAATTACCTGGGCGATGACGCGCCGCGCATGCTGACAGTGCTGCACGAGGAGCACGCGGTGGCCATCGCGCACGGCTACGCGAAAGCCGCCGGCCGCCCCATGGGCGCCATCCTGCATGCGAATGTCGGCCTGATGCATGGCTCCATGGCCATCTTCGACGCCTATTGCGACCGCGTGCCGGTACTGGTCTTCGGCGCCACCGGGCCCATCGATACGGCGCGGCGGCGTCCCTGGATCGATTGGCTGCACACCTCCAAGGACCAAGGGGCGCTGGTGCGCTCCTTCGTCAAATGGGATGCCGAGCCGGCATCGCTGGAGGCGGCGCGCGACGCGGTGCTGCGGGCGCGCCAGATAGCGACCACGCTGCCGCAAGGCCCGACATACGTGTGCTTCGACAGCGCCTTGCAGGAAGCCGCCTGCGCCGACACGCCGCCCTTGCCACCGCTGCGGCGCTACGAGGCGCCGGTACGCCCCGGCGTATCCGACCGCGCGGCGAAGACCGTCGCCGCCCGGTTGTACGAAGCGCGGCGGCCGCTGATCCTGGCCGGGCGCGTATCGCGCGACGAAGGGGACTGGCACCGCCGCGTGGCGCTGGCGGAGCACTGCGGCGCCGCGGTCCTGACGGACTTCAAGGTAGGCGCGGCCTTTCCGACATGCCATCCGCTGCATCGCGCGGCGCCGGGCTACTTCATGGCCGAGGCCGGCCTGGCGGCACTGCGCGAAGCGGACGTCATCCTCAGCCTGGATTGGGTCGACCTGGCCGGCACGCTGCGCTCGGCATGGGGCGCCGATGCCGTACCGGCGCACGTCATCCAGGTATCGCTGGACCAGACATTGCACAACGGCTATGGCGGCGAACATCAAGGGCTGGCCGGAACCGATACCTATCTGATGTGCGATCCGGACGAGTTCAGCGGGCAGCTCCTGGATGCGATGCGGGCGCTGGGCCGTCCGCGCATGGCGCCGCCGACGTCGACGGCACCGCATACCATGCCGCGCGACGGCGCCGGCGATCCCGGCGGTGCGGACGATGCCGCTTCGAATGACGGCGCGAACGACAGTATTCCCATGACGGTATTCGCCAGGACCATCAGCCGGCATCTGGAACGCCATGCGCCCGCGTGCCTGATCCGCACCAACCTGGGCTGGCCGGGCGATGCGCATCCGTTTTCCCATCCGCTGGATTATCTGGGCTATGACGGCGGTGCCGGCGTCGGCTCGGGTCCGGGCATGTCCGTCGGCGCGGCGTTGGCGCTGAAGGGCGGCCCCCGCCTGCCGGTCGCCGTGCTGGGTGACGGCGATTTCCTGATGGGGGTTACGGCGTTCTGGACAGCGGTGCGCTATGACATCCCCTTGCTGGTGGTGGTGGCGAACAACCGGTCCTTCTTCAATGACGAAGTCCACCAGGAGAAAGTCGCCGTGGTTCGGGGACGACCGGTAGAGAACAAATCGGTCGGACAGCGGCTTGAAACCCCGGAAATCGATATCGCGGCCATGGCGCGCGCGCAGGGCGCCTGGGCCCGGGGAGCCGTGCGCACCCGGGACGAACTCGAACAGGCCCTGGCTGAAGCGATTGCGGCGGTGCGGGCCGGCAAGGTCGCCGTCCTGGATGTACGGGTCGGACGCGAATATGCGCCGGCGATGGCGAAGGCGTTGACCCGTGGCGATTAGGATGGGGCGCGGCTTGCGGACGCGCCGCCTTCATCCGGGAAAAGCGAGGCATGGCGCCCTTTCCCGCCGCGCGGCGTGATCACGAAGGCCCGATATAACGGGCCCGCGGCCGCACAAGAAATCCCGCCAATCGCTGCTCCAGCGCATGCGCCACCCACCCTGCCGCGCGGCCGACGGACATCAGCGCCCCGGGCGCGCCCGGCGGCGCCGCCAGCACGGCGCACAGGACCGCCAGGGCCATGGGCAAGTTGGCTCTCAATCCGAGTTCCTCCTGCGCCCGATCCACGCAGCGGAGCGCCGTCTTGCCGCGCGCCGCCACCGGGTTGATCTCGCGCGCGAGTTCCAGCAGCAGCGTGGCACGGGGATCGCCATCGGGATAGAGCGGATGCCCGTAGCCCGGCACCGGGCTTTTGCGCGCCAGCAACCCCTTCAGATGGTCCAGGTAAGCCTCCGGCGTCTTCGATTGCGCCAAGGCCGCCTCCGCCTGCTCGCATCCCAAGCCCGTCAGCATGCCCTCGAATGCCCCCAGCGCCGTGGTCACGCAAGAGAATAAATCGGCCCCGGCGGAGGCCGCGATGCGGGCCGCGAAGGTGGCCGGCGCCAGTTCGTTATCGGCGCTGAGGATCAGCGCCGCATCCAAGATGCGCAGATGCGCGGGCGCCGTCTTGATGCCCAGCTTGTCCGCCAGCACCGCGGCAATGGACTGCGGCGCGTCGTTCAGCACATAAGCGGGTTTCGCGGCCAGCAACCCCGTCGCCGCCGCCATGGCCTGCGTCAGCTGGCGTGCCGCCAGCGTCGGCGCGCCCAGCGTCAGCTCGGGATTGCGGCCCAGGCTGGCCGCGTAGGCCTCCACCGCGACCGACAGCAGGCGGCGCGAGTGATTGCGCGCCGCGACCTGCGCAATACCGTCGGCCAGGGCCTGGAAGCCCGCTCCCGGACGCGCCGGCTGCCACACGACCGGCGCATCGGGCAGCACCCCATTCCACAACAGCTCGGTGCATTCCTCGAACGAACGATGGCCATGCACCAGGTCGGCCGCCGACTTGCCCCGATAGCGCGGGCCATCCGGGCCGATGGCGGTGATCGATGTCTGCATCACGGCGTTGCCGCCCCAGCGGATCATGCGTTCGCCGCTGGCGCCCGCCGTCGATCTTCCCCGGCCGCGCGCGCCCAGGGCGTCCAGGTCTTCCACGTAGTACAGGTTGCCCCTGCCGCCCACGGCCGGAACGACGCGTATCCAGCCACGGCTGACGTAGGCGTAGAGGGTCTGCATCTTGATGCCCAGGCGTTCGATTGCCGTACGGGCGTCGACCAGCGTACCGGCCTGGCCGGGCGCGTGGTCCTGGGGGCCGGATGCGGCAGCCTTGCTGCGGGTTTTTGCCATGCGGCGGCTCCGGTATGTACGAGAAGGCAGAGGCTGCCGGTTGAAGTTGATTGATTGTAAATCAATCTATACATACATTGATTTGAATTCTACGATGACGGCGCAGTATCAGAAAATCAATAACCCCTGGAGACAAGCATGTTCAACCGCCACGCCCTCGCGTCGAAGCCCGGCCGCTGGAGCGCCGCGCTGGCCTTGATGGTGGCCCTGGCCGGCACCTGCCACGCCGCTTATCCCGAGCATCCCGTCACGCTGGTATCCGCCTTTCCCCCCGGCGGCAGCACGGACGTGATCGGTCGCATGCTGTCGCCCAAGCTGGGCGAGATCTTCAAGCAGACCTTCATCGTCGAAAACCGGGCCGGCGCGTCCGGCAACATCGCCAGCGAATATGTCGTGCGATCCGCGCCCACCGGCGAGGTCATCCTGATCGGCAACAACACCATGACCGTCAACGCGGCACTGGGCGTCAAGCAGAACTTCGACTTGCTGAAGGACCTGACCCCCATCGCCGCGATCGCCGAAACGCCCGTGGCCCTGGCGGTCAATAGCAAACTGCCGGTCCATAGCGTGCAGGAGCTGATCGCCTACGGCAAGGCGCATCCCGGCACACTCAGCTTTTCATCCTGCGGCACCGGCACCGCGCAGCATTTCGCGGGTGTCGAATTCGCGCATCGCGCCGGCATCGACATGGTCCACGTCCCCTACAAGGGCTGCGCGCCGGCGCTTACCGACGGCCTGGGCGGACAGGTGCCCGTGATGTTCAACGCCATCTCGAACATCGATCCGCAGCTCAAGAGCGGCAAGATCCGCCTGCTTGCCGTGGCGACGCGCAATCGCGTTCCCTTCCATCCCGACGTACCGGCCATCGCCGAAATGCCGGGTTTCCAGGATTACGACTTCGCCGTGTGGCTGGGCTTCTTCGTCACCGCCAAGACGCCTCAACCCATCGTCGACAAGCTGCGCACCGAGATCCTGGCGCTGGCGCGCGGCAAGGAAACCCGCGATGCCCTGGCCCAGCGCCTGTTCGTGCCCATGGATATGGACGGCCCGCAATTGAAGCAGCAGATCGCCCAGGAGCTGGTGAAATGGAAGAAGCTCGCGGACGAATACCACATCACCATCGATTGACGTTACCGGGCCGGTCCACGGCCGCACACCGGCGCGGCCGGCCCTTGCCATGCTGTATCCAACCCTATCGAGCACATCGATGAGCGCATCGATCCCCCGCCTGCAACTCGACGATATGCCGCCGGACCTGGCCGACTACCTGGCGCCGCGCGTGCGCCGGCTGGGCTACCTGGGCGAACTGTTCCAGGTCGGCGCCCATGCGCCCGACGTGCTGTTGACCTTCATGCAATTCACCGAGGCGCTGAAGAACGCCTTGCCCGACAGATTGGCGGAAACCGCCGTCCTGACGACGGCCACGCTGATGGAAAACACCTACGAGCGCAACCAGCACGAACGGCTATGCGTGCGCCTGGGTTTCGGGCGGGAATGGATAGGCCAGGTCGAACGGCTGGAGCCGGCCCTCGCCGGCCATATGTCGGAAGCCGAGCGCGCGGTACAGGCCTACGTCATGGCCGCGCTCGCCACGCGCGGCCTGCGGGCACAGGCCGAGTTCGACCGCCTGGCCGCGCTGCTGCCGCCCGCCCAGGCCGTGGCGGTAGCCATGCTGGTCGGCCGCTACGTCACGCATGCCCTGATCGTGAACACCTTCGGCCTTATGCCGCCCGTGCCGTCCATCTGGGAGGATGGCTTCGGCCTGCCCGCGCAGGACGCCATACCCGGCACGCTTTCGCAATAACAGGAACGACGATGAACGCAGAACCCGTCTGGATCACCGAATCGCAGGTTACCTCGCTGCTGACGCTGGCCGAAGCCATTCCCGCGCTCGAGGGCGGCCTGTGCCTGCACGCGCGCGGCGAGGCGGCCAGCATGCCGAAGACCATGCTCCAGTTCGGCCACAACAATCTGCATGCGCTGGGCGCCCGCCTGGGCGACTATGTCGGCACCAAGACGTGGGCGCATACCGAGGGCGGCACTTGCCCGCTGCTGTTGCTGTGGCATGCGGCGGACGGCCAATTGGCCGCCGTGATCGAAGCCTTCGCGCTGGGCAATCTGCGTACCGGCGGCACGACCGGCCTGGCTACCGACTGGCTGGCGCGCCCCGGCGCGCGGGTGCTGGCCATGGCCGGCACCGGCAAGCAGGCGCTGTCGCAAGTGGCCGCGGTGCTGGCGGTGCGCGATATCCACGAGGTGCGTGTCTACAGCCCCACCCCCGCCAGACGCGAGGAATTCGCCGCCCGCATCGAAAAGGAATTCGCCGATCGCGCGGTAGGCGCGCGGGCTTGCGCCAGCATGGCCGCGGCCTGCGACGGCGCCGACATCGTCACGCTGGCCACGCGCGCGCGCGAACCGTTCCTGGCGGCGGGCATGCTGGCGGCCGGAAGCCACCTGAATGCCATCGGCGCCATCGCGCCGGACCGCGAAGAATTCCACCAGGATGTCTTCGACCGCGCCACCGTGGTGGCGGTGGACGATCCCTCCAGCGCGCGCACGCTGTCGCGTGAATTTCGCACGCGCTACGGCGAGAACTGGAGCGGCGTGCAGACACTCTCCGACCGCATTCTGCGCGGCGAGCGCCGCCCCGGCGACGCCGACACGACCGTATTCAAGGCCATGGGCATGGGTATTTCCGATGTCGCCCTCGGCGCGGAAGTGCTGCGCCGCGCGCGGCAGCAGGGCATGGGCCGCCCCATGCCGGCCCCGGTACGGAGCAAGCCCAGGTTCTTCGCGGCCGCGCCGGCCCCGCGGGCGAGCTGACTTCCCTTCCCCTTTTACGCATACCGATATCCACGGAGACCGCATCATGAGCGAATACCATCGCGACTTTGCCCGCGTCAACGGCAGCTTCATCGACTGTGGCGGGCAACCCCCGGCCTCGCGCAATACGCAATGGGCGCCCATCGTCGTGACCAAAGAGGAAATCGACGCCGAGGTCCAGCGCCTGGCGTCCTTGCCGATGCCGCCGTCGGGCCGTCGCGAATCCCTGATCGTGCATCCCTCGGCGCGGGATTTCGCGCCCGGCATGGCGCCCGGAATCCAGGTGCGGCTGTCGGTGCTCAAGCCGGGCGAACGCACCGAACCGTTCCGGCACAACGCCACCGAAGTCAACTTCTGCATCGGAGGCCAGGGCGTGACCGAGGTGGGCGGCCAGCGCATCGCCTTCAGGCAGTACGACGTGTGGAACCACCCCAGCTACACGCACTACAGCCATTACAACGATGGCAAGGACCTGCAAGTGCGGCTGACGTACTCCAACGTGCCCCTGCTGCAGTTCATGGATATCTACGTCGCCGATGCGGCGGCGCCCCAGCCCGCCGGCACAACGGCAACGCCGGCCAGGGCGGCCGAGGACGACCCGCGCCGCCGCAACCCCTACGGCATGTTCCCCATCACGGACGACGGCGGCCTGCTGATGCCCTATGAAACGCTGATCAACCCTACCGCCGTGGAGTCGCGCCCCCTGCACTTTGCCTGGGACAAGGTGAAGCCGCAGCTGGACAAGCTGGAAGCACTGGGCAAGGAATACATCGGACGCCGCCTGTACATGTACTACAACCCGGCGACCGGACGCTTCAACGGCATCACACCGAATTTCTTCGCCACCATGACGATCCGTCCGCCCAAGATCATCGATCGTCCGCATCGTCACGTGTCGGCCGCCATCAATTACTACTTCTCGGGCAGCGGCTACAGCAGCGTGGCCGGCAACCGCTATGAATGGAAGGCCGGCGACCTGATGCTGTCGGCGCCCGGCTGGGCGGTGCACAACCATGCTTCGTACGATGACTACGTGTACGAACTGACGGTGCAGGACCAGCCGCTGAATATCTATATGGAATCCCTGCTGTGGCAGGAAGACCTGCACCACCCCGCCGTGGTACTGGGCAAGCAGGAAGGATTCATGACCAACCGCAAGGCGGCCTGACGCGCCCGGAGCACCGAATGATCAATCTGCAGAAGGACACCCTGCGCGGGTCCATTCCCCCCATCGTGACGCCTTTCCGGGATGGCAAGGTGGATTACGACCGGCTGGCCGCCCTGATCGATTTCCAGGCCAGGAACGGGACGCACGGCGTCCTCATCAACGGCACGACATCCGAGCCCTCGACGCTGACGGTGCAGGAACGCAACCAGGCGGTCAGCGTCGCGGTGGAAGCGGCGCGCGGACGCCTGCAGGTGGTCGCCGCCACCGGGTCGCAGTCGCATGCGGAAAGCGTGGCCCTGAGCGAACATGCCGCCAGGGCCGGCGCGGACGCGCTATTGCTGGTGACGCCCTACTATGTGCGGCCGCCGCAACGCGGCGTGGCGGCCTATTTCATCGATATCGGCCAGCGCGTCGACATCCCGCTGATGATGTATCACATCCCCGGACGCACGGCCTTCAAGACCGACCTGCGGACGCTGGAAGACATCGCGCAGGCGCTGCCGCATTTCGTCGGTATCAAGCACGCCGTGGACGATCACTCCTTCGTGACGGAAATGCTGCACCGCTTCGGCCCGGAGTTCCGCGTCTTTGTCGGGCTGGAGGAATTTACCTTTCCGATGATGTGCCTGGGCGCGGGCGGCACCATGAATGCCGTGGCCAACGTGGCCCCACGCGAGGTCGCCCAGCTGTGCGATCTGGTCCGCGCCGGACGTCTGGAAGCCGCGCGCGAACTGCACTACAAGTTGTTCGAGCTGATGAAAATGATCTTCTGGGACACTAACCCGATCCCGCTGAAATACCTGATGAAGCGGCTGGGCCTGCTGGAACGCAACGAGCACCGCCTGCCCATGGTCCCCGCGACACCCGAACTGGAACGCCGCATCGACACCCTGATCGATACCCTGGAGTTGAAAGCAGGCTAAGGCACGTGCCGGGTCAGGCAGTCGCGCCCAGGCGCGCGAGCTCGCCGGCATCGGCCAGCCCGGCCACTTGCCAGCACGCATCCGCCAGGCGTTGCGCCTGTTCGCGTTGCATCACCTCCGCGGCCAGGCCGTGGAACTTGTCCTCGAGATCGGCGTCGGTCATGGGCCGCGCCAGCGTGCCCAGCGCTTCGGGCACGTGCCGGTCCAGCTCGCGCCCGTCCTTCAGCACGATGCGCACGCGGCCTTCCAGCTTGCGCATATGGGGATCCAGCGTCGTCGTCACCCGCTTGCGCAAAGCGATTACCCGCGGATCCAGCACGGATTGCGTACTGAACTGCGCTTCGCCGGCGGCGCCGTACACCAGCGCTGCCGCCAGGGCGTGGTACACGCTGAACTTGCCTTCCAGCCCGGTGGCCGGCTCGGTCTTGGCGGTCAGCTCCAGTACCAGGGGCCCCACGGTGGCATGCACGGCTTCGATCTGCGACGGCTGCAGCGCATATTCCTTGCGCAGTTGCAGGCAGGCATCGATGACCGCATGCTGGACCAGGCCGCAGGCGAACGGCTTGTACATATTGCGCATCAACTCGTACTGCCCGCCCAGGTTGCCGGTGATGACGTCGGGGTCGAAGCGGTCGGACATGACATGGCCGAAACCGCGCCTGGCCTCCAGCGCGCGCGTCGAGCTGGTATAGCCCTGGCGGGCCAGCAGCGCCGCGCCCAGTCCGTTCTGCGCCGCCTTGCCCGGATGCAGGCTTTTGCACATGCTGCCGAACATCTCGCGCAGGCCGGCGGATTGCGTGGCGGCAATGCCCAGCGCCCATGCCATGCGCTCCTCGTCCAGATCCAGCAGCTTGCCTGCCGCCGCCGCCGCACCGAACACGCCCGCCGTGCCGGTGATATGCCAGCCGCGGTCGTAGTGTTCAGGAAACACCGACAGGCCGATGCGGATTTCCGCCTCCACGCCCAGCGCATAGGCATGCACCAGGTCGCGGCCGCTGAACTTTCGCCATTCGCACAGCGCCAGCACGGCCGGCAGCACCGGCGCGCTGGGATGCACCGCGCGATAGTGCGTATCGTCGAAGTCCAGCACATGCGAGCTGATGCCGTTCAGCAGCGCCGCATGCAGGATATCGGCGCGGTCCGGCCGGCCCACGACCTGCGCCTGGGGCGCGCCGAAAAACGGGCGATACGCGTCCAGCGCTGCCTGCACGGTGGCGTGACGCGCCGCGCCCAGCGCGCAGCCGTACCAGTTGAGCAGGCCACGCGAGGCCTCGTGCACCACCTCGGCGGGCAGGTCCTCGTAGCGCGAGGCAGCCAGATAGCGGGCGAGGATGCGCGTGACTTCCTGTTGGCTGGGAGAAAGCGGAGAAGTGGTCATGGTCAATCGATGTGGATGTTCGCCGCCTGGATGATTTTGGCGAACTTGCCGGTCTCGGCGTGAATGAAAGCATCCGCCTGCGCCGGCGTGCCGGACTGCACGGCGGCCCCCTGCTGGCGCAGCGCCTGCCGTACCTCCGGCGATGCCAGCACCGCGTTAAGCGCGCCGTTCAGCTTGACGACCACGTCGTCGGGCGTACCGGCAGGCGCCAGCAGCGAGAACCACGTCCCGGTATCGAATCCCGCGACGCCGGCCGCCTGCATCGTCGGCACGCCGGGCAGATCGGGGTCGGGCCGCGCGCTGGTGATCGCCAGCGCGCGCAGGCGGCCGGTCTTGACCTGCGGCAGCACCGAGAGGGCATTGGCGAACATCATGTCCACCTCGCCCGACATCAGGTCGGTCATCGCCGGCGCGGTGCCGCGGTAAGGCACGTGACGCAGCTCGACCCCGGCTTCGTGCGCATACATCTCGGCGGTCAGGTGCGGCGAGCTGCCGTTGCCCGTGGATGCAAAGGTCAGGCTGTTGGGCTTGCTCTTGGCCAGCGCGGTCAGCTGGGCCACGGTGGTGACGGGCACCTTGGTATTGACGACCAGCAGGAAGGGCACGGACGCCATCATCCCGATCGCGCGGAAATCCTTCTCCACCCGGAAAGGCAGATTGGTGTACAGCGACTGGCTGACGGCGATGGACGATGGCGCGGCCAGCAGGGTGTAGCCGTCCGGCGCGGCGCGCGCCACCGTGGCCGCCCCCACGTTGCCGCCCGCGCCGGAGCGGTTTTCGACGATCAGCTGCTGTCCCAGGGACGTGGAGAGCCTGGCGGCGACCAGCCGGGTGACGATATCCACGCCGGCGCCGGGCGGGAAAGGCACGATGACGTGTATGGGCTGATCGGGATAGCCGGCGGCCTGCGCGGCGGCACCGCAGGCCAGGAAGACCATGCACAATGCCGCGCGCAACAGGGCGGCGATACGGGTATTCATGAAAGCGTCTCCTCGCGCGCCCCTGGGCGAGGCGTCGATCGAAGGATTACAGCAGCGGCCGGCCGCCCGGGCAACGGGCAACTTCGTTTGAACTCATAGGTACAGCTTATGAATCGCGCGGCGGCACCTCGTGCCACGCCGTGTCCCGCAGCATCTGGCGGAAGCGCTGCGCGGCTGGCGACAAGGCATGGTCCACATGGCGGCACAGGCAGATTTCCCGCGTCGGGCGTGGCCCTCGCAAGGGGCGATGCACCAGTCCGCGCAGGTTCAGCTCCGGCAAGGCGATTTCAGGCACGATGGTGACGCCGAAACCTGCCCGCGCCATGCTTAGCGCGGTCACGGTGTTCAGGACTTCGTGCTCGGCCTGTTTGTCGATGCCGTTGTGCGCGAAGCCTCCGCGGATCAGGTCGGCCTGCGCCTGCAGGCCGATCAGGGATTCGTCGGCGAGCTCGCGCCATTGCAGCCCGCGGCGCCGCGACAGCGCGTGGCCGCGCGGCAGCACCGCCACCAGCTCGTCGTCGAAAAGGTGTTCCATCACCAGCGATTCATGGGCATCCAGGCGCGAACAGACCGCCAGGTCCACCTCGTAGTTCAGCAGCAGATCGGCGATGTGCGGCGTGCGGGCCTCCCGCAGGCGCAGCCGGACCTCCGGATAGCTGCCGTGGAAACGGGCCAAGGCCTGGTTGACCAGGCCCAGCGCCAGCGACGGCAACACCGCCAGCGAGAGCTGCCCCTGCTTCAGGCGCGTGATGGCGCGCGCATTGTTGCAGGCATTGTCGATTTCCAGCAGGCCGCGCCGCATCTGCTCGCGCAGCTGCATGCCGATGTCGGTAATGCGCACGCGACGGGTGCTGCGATCGAACAGCTTGACGTCCAGCGCGGTCTCCAGATCGCGGATCAGCTGCGAAAACGCCGGCTGGGTCATGCCTATCCGTTCCGCCGCGCGGGAAAACGACAGTGAATCGGCCGCCGCCAGGAATCCTTCCACCTGCCGCAGCTTGATACGCATGGGGCCTCCGCCGGTCAGTGTTGCAGCGAGGTAGCGCCCCAGCGCCGCATCGCCAGGAAAACCATCAGGGACAAGGCGCAGAAGACGGCCATGCTGCCGGTCACCGCCACGACCCCGAGGCTGGGGAAAAAGCGGCTGACCATGGCGCTGGCGAAGGCACCGATCCCCATCATGAGGGCGTTCATCATGGCCGACGCGGCGCCCGCGATTTCGCGCAGCGGCTGCAACGCGCCTTGCTGCGTGCTGGGCGTGATCAGGCCATAGCAGAAGGTATTCACGATGAAGAACGGCATCAGGTTCCATGGCGTGATCACATGCGCCAGCGTCATCGCGAGCATGATCAGCGCCGAACACAGGGCCACCGACAGCCCGATCCGGATAAGACGGTCGCCCGCGACGTGCCCCGCCAGGCGGCCGCTCAGGAAAGAGGCCAGCATGATGCCGGCGGCCGTCATGGCGAACAACAGACCGAATACCTGCGGGGATACGCCCAGCGCTTCCATCAGTACCAGGGACGCGCCGGTCACATAGGCGAAATGGCTGCCGAACTTCAGCGCGCAGATCATCATATAGCCCAGGGCCGCGGGCTTGCGCAGCAGCGCCAGATAGGCGCCGGCCACAGGCGCGGCGGGCGGCCGCTGCGCCTTGGGATGGCGCAGGCGCGGGGCGGATTCTTCCAGGCTTAGCCAGACCACCGCCAGCATGGCAAACCCGGCGATCGTCATCATGGCGTAGATCCAGCGCCAGTTGCCGATATTCAGCAGCACCGCGCCCACCGAGGGCGCGACCATGGGGGCGATGACCCGGATGATGGCGATGTGCGAGAGAAGTTCGCGCACCCGCGTGCCCTCGAAGTGGTCGCGCACCAGGCTGATCGCCAGGACGCCCGCCGCGCCGGCCCCGGCGCCTTGCACCAGCCGCCACCCCAGGAAGGTGGAGATCGAGCCGGACAGGGTGCAACCGGCGGCACCCAGCGCGTACAGCGCCAGGCCGAACAGCAGCAGGGGACGCCGGCCCAGCCGGTCGGAGAGCGGCCCATACACCAGCGGCGCGGCGGCGAAACCCACGAAAAAAATGCTCAGGCTCATCGCGACCCGGGCGGCGTCCGTGTTCAGGTCGCGGGCCACCGCGCCGAAGGCGGGCAGCCCCACGTCGATGGACAGCGACGCGAAGGCCGTCAGCACGCCGCAGAACAGGATGAAGGCAAAGGAATGGGGAGAAATGCGCAGTCGCGGAGTCATCGGCGTGAAATGCGCCCCGGCGGATGGGGCGCCGGCATTATTTCACACCCGGCGCGTCGTCTCCCGGGACCGGGCGGGCCGTCCGGCGCCGCCCGCCAGCCGGCAAGGCCGGGCGCCGCGCCCCGCCGCGACCATTCCGATCACATCTGGGCGCCTATCATCCACGGCACGAACTCCTCGTCGCCCACGCCCAGCGCCTCGCTTTTGCTGCGGGTGCCCGACGCCACATCGACGATGGCGCGGAGGATTTCCTCGCCCTTGCGCGCGACGGTGGTCTCCCCTTCCATGATGTCGCCGCAATTGATGTCCATATCGTCGATCATGCGGCGGTACATCTGGGTGTTGGTCGCCACCTTGATGGACGGGGCCGGCTTGGCGCCGAAGCAGGATCCCCTGCCGGTGGTGAATACCACCAGGTTCGCGCCGCTGGCGATCTGGCCGGTCGCGCCCATGGGGTCGTAGCCGGGCGCGTCCATGAACACCAATCCGTGCGTATCGACGGGTTCCGCATAGCGGTATACGCCCATCAGCGGGGTCGAACCGCTCTTGGCAACCGCGCCCAGCGACTTCTCCAGGATGGTGGTCAGGCCGCCCGCCTTGTTGCCGGGGGTCGGATTGTTGTCGATGCTGCCTTTCTCGCGTTCGGCATACGACTCCCACCAGTGGATACGCTCGACGATCTTTTCCCCTACCTCCGGTGAAATCGCCCGGCGGGTCAACAGGTGTTCGGCGCCGTAGATCTCCGGTGTCTCGGAAAGAATCGCCGTGCCGCCATGCCGGACCAGCAAATCCACGGCGGCGCCCAGCGCGGGATTGGCGGTGATGCCCGAATAGCCGTCCGAGCCGCCGCACTGCAAGGCCACCACCAGGTGCGACAGCGGCAAGGGTTCGCGCCGGACGGCGTTGGCGGCGGGCAGCATGCCCTCGATGGCGGCGATGGCGGCGTCCACGGTCTTCTGCGTGCCGCCCAGTTCCTGCATGACCAGCGGGACCATCATCGGGCCCGGCTCGATGCCGCCGGTCATGAACATGGCGCCCATCTGGTTCGCCTCGCAGCCCAGTCCGATCACCAGCACGCCGGCGAAATTGGCATGCTTGGCAAAACCGCCGATGGTGCGCCGCAGCTGCTGTATGCCTTCGCCGTTGTGGTCGATGCAACAGCCGAAGCTGTGCGTCAGCGGCACCACGCCATCGACGTTCGGGTACGCATCCAGCCTGCCCGGCGCGGCGAAGTGCTGCGCGACGCGCTTGCTGACGGTCGCCGAGCAGTTCACGGTACTGATGACGCCGATATAGTTGCGGGTGGCCACGCGGCCATCGGCCCGGCGTATGCCCTGGAACGTCAGCGGCGCGTCGGCCGGGGCGACGGGCCTGACGTCCTCGCCGAAGGCATAGTCGCGCTCGAATTCGCCGATGGAGACATTGTGCGTATGGACGTGGTCGCCTGGCGCGATATCGCGCGTCGCGAAGCCGATGATCTGCCCATAGCGGTGTACCGGATCGCCGGCGCGCACCGCCCGCAGCGCCACCTTGTGCGCGGGGGGCACATCGGCGCGCACCGTCACGCCGCCGGCCTGCGGCAGCTCGGTGCCGGCCGAAAGGGCGCGGCGGGCGATCGCGACGTCGTCGCGCTCATGCAGCAGAATGATGGGGGACAGGGCATCCAAGGCGGTCTCCTCGATATTTGGTCAGCGGCCGCGGATCGCCGCGGGCCGAGCCATCATGGGATAATCGCCACAAGCAGCGCAAATTGGTCGGACCAATCGCCGCGGCGCGCCACGCGCCTTCAGCTCGCGCGCGAACCCCAGGAATCCCGGCATGCCCCGCATCACGCCCGCATCGAGCGCCCTGCAGCACGCAATGCAATCGCTGGAACGCCTCGTCCTGGAACATGGCCTGGACGGACGCCCACGGCTGCCCCCGGAACGCGAACTGGCGCAACGCTTCGGCGTGTCCCGCACGACCGTCCGCGCGGCCATCCAGCGGCTGGTCTCGCGCGGCATGCTGCAGACCCGCCAGGGCAGCGGCGTCTTCATCGCCAGCGACAGGCCCGCCGCCGCCGCGGCACCCTGGCCGCCCGCGCCCTGGCTGGGCCTGGTGGACGCGCAGCCCGCGCTGCGCGCCGATACGCTGGAATTCCGCATGGTGTTCGAATGCGCTGCCGCGCGCTTCGCGGCGCAGCGGGCCGACGCGCGCGAGCGCCGCGAACTGGCCGGCACCGTCGGCAACATGCGCAAGGCGGTGCGCGACGGCGATGTGGCCGCCGAGGCAGCCGCGGACACCGCCTTCCACGCCCAGTTGGCCGGCGCCTCCCACAACATGATGCTGGGCCGCTTCTACGCCAACGCCATCGCCTCGTTGCGCGAGCACATCACGCGCAACACCTACGATGCCGGACGCGATGCCGCGCTGGCCGCGCGCCGCGCGCTGGAGCGCCTGCGCCAGCACGAAGCCATCTGCGAGGCGATCCTGCGGCAAGCGCCCGACGACGCCGCGCTGGCCATGCGCCAACATATCGAATTCGTCGGACGGCAGTTCCAGGCGTGATGCCGGGGTCGCGCCGCTGCAGGCGTGACGCGACGGCCGCCCCGCGACGGCGGCGGTTCGCCGCGCGTTCCTGGCCGCTATTGGCGGATGCCTTCGGCCTGGATATGCAAGGTCGTTTTCATGAAGAAGCCATAGTCCTTGCCGGACGACACGCCGTAGTCGCTACGGTCGAACGCCGCCGTCGCCTCCGTCCCGCACACTTCCTTCTTCAGGATGGGGTTCTGGTAGCACTTGAACGAGAGCAATTTCAACGTGAGCGGCCGCGACACGCCATGCAGGGTGAAGATCCCGTCCACTTCCACCGGCTTGCCTGCCTCGAAGCGAACGCGATTTCCTTTGTAGGTGGCGGTGGGAAAGCGCGCGACATCGAAGAAATCTTCCGCGCGCAGATGTTCGTCCAGTTTGGCGTTGCCGGTGTTGATGGAAGCCATGTCGATGGTCACCTCCACCGTGCCGGTCCCCGCCTTCGCATCCAGCACCACGGTGCCGGCGGTCTTATCGAACTTGCCGCGCCAGATGGATGCGCCGCCGAAATGATCCGCCTCGAAGCTGGGATACGTATGATCCGGGTCCAGTTGGTAGGTCACCGGTTCGGCCAAAGTGGCGACCGGCAGCAGGACGGCGGCGATCGCCGCCAGTGACGAAGTCAGGAAGCGCATGATGGGCCCTCGCGAGGAATGCGTGCCAAAGTGGAATGCACGGAGAAGCGCCGCCTCATTTCCACGGCGCGTATTGATACGTCCCTTAATTTTTTGTGAAAAAATAGCCAGCCTGTTAGAGTCTCGGACGTAATCTTAACCGTCCCTCTTTCAGATTCGTGTATGGAGATCGAGATGAAGCGAATTTTTTCCGTCCTGCTCGCCGGCCTGCTCAGTGCTGCCGGGGTGACGCTCGCCCATGCCCAGGATGACCTGGCACGAATCAAATCGGCCGGCGTCATCAAAATCGGTACCGAAGGCACTTACGCCCCTTTCAGCTATCACGACGCCTCGGGCCTGACCGGCTTCGATGTGGAGATCGGACGCGCCATCGCCCAGCGCCTGGGCGTGAAGGCGGACTTCGTCGAAGGCAAGTGGGACGGCCTGATCGCGGGCCTGGACGTCAAGCGCTATGACGCGGTCATCAACCAGGTCGGCATCACCGACGCGCGCAAGCAGAAGTACGACTTCTCCGACCCGTACATCGCGTCGCAAGCGGTGCTGATCGTGCGCGACAACAACACCGCGATCAAGTCCTTCGACGACCTGAAGGGCAAGCGGTCGGCCAATACGCTGACCAGCAACTTCGGCAAGCTGGCCCAGAAGTACGGCGCCGAGGTGGTCCCCGTACAGGGCTTCAACGAATCCATCGAACTGCTGCTGTCGGGCCGGGTGGACGCCACCATCAACGACAACCTGTCCTTCCTCGACTTCAAGAAGCACCGGCCCGATGCCAAGGTGAAAATCGTCGCCAGCGACAAATCGGCGGAATTCAGCGAATCCGGCGTGCTGCTGCGCAAGGGCAATCCCGACCTGGTCGCCGCCGTCAACAAGGCGCTGGCCGACATCAAGGCGGACGGCACCTACAAGAAGATATCCATCAAATACTTCGGCACGGACCTCTCGGCAAAGTAAGGACGCATCGTGCCGGCCTGGCTGCAGTTGATGGCGGATTCGTTCTGGCCCTTGCTCAAGGCAGGGCTGGAATTCACGGTCCCATTGACCCTGATTTCGTTTTTCGCGGGGCTGCTGCTGGCCTTCGCGGTGGCGCTGGTGCGCCTGTTCGGTCCGGCACCCGCCGTGGCGGTGGTGCGCTTCTATGTCTGGCTGATCCGCGGCACGCCGCTGCTGGTCCAGCTGTTCGTCATTTTCTATGGACTGCCCAGCGTCGGCATCGTGCTGGACCCGCTGCCCGCCGCGCTGATCGGCTTCACGCTGAACGTGGGCGCCTATAACTCCGAGGTCATCCGCGCGGTGATCGAGTCCATACCCAAGGGGCAGTGGGAAGCCGCCTATTCGCTCAGCATGACGCGCTGGCAGGCGATCCGGCGGACCATCCTGCCGCAGGCCGCGCGTGTCTCCGTGCCGCCCTTGTCCAACTCGTTCATCGCGCTGGTCAAGGACACCTCGCTGGCTGCCGTGCTGACCGTGCCGGAGATCTTCCAGGCCGCGCAGCGCATCGCCGCGGTCACATACGAGCCGCTGATTCTCTATACCGAAGCCGCGCTGATCTACCTGGTTTTCAGCACCGTGCTGTCGTCCGCCCAGGCGCGCCTGGAAAAGCGTTTCGGCCGGCACGCGGTCTTCGCGGAGACATCGCAGTGATCCGCCTGTCGCATATCCACAAGCACCTGGGCCGCCTGCACGTCCTGAAGGACGTCGGCATCGAAGTGCCGGAAGGCAGTGTCACGGCATTGATCGGGCCTTCGGGCAGCGGCAAGAGCACGCTGCTGCGCTGCGTGAACCTGCTGGAAGTCCCCGAATCGGGGGAACTGGAACTGGGCGACGCCCATATTGCTTTCCGGCCCGGCGTGCGCACGCCCTTCGATGCGATACAGAAGGTGCGGCGGCAAACCGGCATGGTGTTCCAGAACTTCCAGCTGTTCCCGCATCGCAATGTGCTGGAAAACGTCATGGAAGGCCTGGTCACCGTTCAAGGCTGGCCGCGCGAACGCGCGGCCGCGCGCGCGCTCGAACTGCTGGAAAAAGTGGGGATGCGGGACAAGGCCGATGCCTGGCCCGCTACCCTGTCCGGCGGCCAGCAACAGCGCGTCGCCATCGCCCGCGCCCTGGCGCCGTCGCCACGGGTGTTGCTGTGCGACGAGCCCACATCCGCCCTGGACCCCGGCCTGGCCAAGGAAGTGGTGGACGTGCTGCGCCGCCTGGCGGCCGAAGGCATGACCATGCTGATGGCCACGCACGACCTGCGCCTGGCCGCCAGCATCGCCCAGCAGGTCGTTTTCCTGGAGAACGGCGTCGTGGTCGAAGCCGCCTCCGCCGAAAGCGTATTCACCCGGGCGGCGGACCCGCGCACCCGCCAGTTCGTCGCGACGCTGACCGAGGGCCTGCCGCAAGCCTGGACGGCCCGGCCGTAAAGCGGATGGACCCCGCCGCGCGGCGCCGACGCGCTGGCGGCGCGCCGGACACTTGATCACGCGAAAGCGCATCCGTCCCGCACGCGGCCGCGCGGCGGGCCGTCAGGCCTGCGCGGGATAGTTGGAGGGAAACAGCGCGCGCTGGGCTTCTTCATCCCGCTCCATCTTGAAGGGCACTTCGGCCCCCACCTTGCGCGCCCGCGCCACCGCGGGCCGCGCATCGATGGCCTGGAACCAGCGCGCGATATTGGGATAGGCCGCCAGCGGCTCCTGCGCGCCCTTGAGCACGCGAGAGGCGCGATCCACCCACCCCCAGGCAGAGATATCGACGATCGTGTATTCGCCGCCGACGATGAAGTCCCTGCCCGCCAGCCTGTCGTCCAGCACGCGATAGTGCCGCTCGGCTTCGCGCCGGTAGCGGTTGACCGCGTAGTCCAGGCCGGCGGGCGCGGCATGCTGGAAATGCACGGCCTGCCCGGAAAACGGCCCCAGTCCTGTGCCGATGAAGAACAGCCAGGACAGCATGTCGGCCCGGTCCTGGGGCTGTCCGAGCAGCATTCCCGTCTTTTCCGCGAGATACAGCAGGATCGCGCTCGAATCGAATACCGTCGCCGGCTTGCCTGCCGGTCCGTCCGGGTCGACGATCGCCGGGACCTTGCCGTTCGGGTTGATGGCGCGGAATGCCGCATCGTGCTGCTGCCCTTTGGCCGTATCGACCGGGACGACCTCATAGCGCAGCCCGGTTTCTTCGAGCATAAGGGCAACCTTGGCCGGGTTGGGCGTGGGATGGAAATAGAAGCGGATCATGGGACGAAGGTCCTTCTGTATCGACGGGGCGGGTTTGTGTTTTAAATCAATCGTTCTAAAATCGTCAACGACAATAAAAGCGCCACGCCGGCGCGGGGATGCGATCCATGGGCCGCCCACGGGAATTCGACGAACAGCAGGCGCTGGACCAGGCGCTGCTGTGCTTCTGGCAGCATGGCTACGAGGCGACATCGGTGCGCGATCTCGCCGAAAACATGAACCTGACCGGTGCCAGCCTGTACAACGCCTTCGGCGACAAGCGCGCCCTGTACCGGCGCGCGCTGGAGCGCTACGTCGAAATCAGCATCGCCGACCGTATCGGCCGCCTGGAATCCCGCAAGCCGCTGGCGGCGATCTCCGGCTTTTTCGCCGAACTGATCGAACGCTCGCTGAAGGACCCCGGCCACAAGGGCTGCATGCTGGTGAACGCCGCGCTGGAGATGGCCCCGCGCGACCCCGAATTGCGCACGCTGGTGGCGACGGTGCTGCGACGCATAGAAGCGTTTTTTCTCCACTGCGTGCGGGCCGGGCAGGACGATGGCACGATCACGCGGGCGCAGCCCGCGGCAGACCTGGCCCGCATGCTGCTGGGCGTGCAACTGGGCTTGCGCGTGCTGGCGCGATCGCGTCCGGAGCCCGCGCTGCTGCATGGCATGGTCCGCGCCGCCGTCGCGTCGCTCGGGCCCGCCGAAGCCTGAGGTTCAGTCCTCCGGCGCGGCGGATTCTTCCGCGGTCGTGCGCGCGCGCGACAGGCGGCGCCATTCGCCGGGCGTCATCCCCATCCACTGCGTGAATCCGCGCCGGAAAGCCGCCACGGACTGATACCCCACGGCTTCCGCCACCGATTCCGTGGTGGCCGATGGCCGCTTCAGTTCATTGGACGCCAGGCTCATGCGGACGTCGGTCAACAGATCGTAGGCGGAACGCCCCAGCCGCTCCTGGAAGTGCCGCATGAACGTCGCGCGTGACATGCTGCACTTTTCGGCCAGTTCCGGCAGCGTCCACTGCCGGGCCGGGTCGTTGAAGATCGCCGATAAGGCGGGCGCGAGGCGGGGATGGCCGGCCAGCGCCAGCAAGCCTTTCGGCGCTTCCTCCGAATGGCTCGCCACCCGCAGCGTAAGCGTGAACAAGGCGGAGGACAGGGCATTCAACATGGCCCGCCCGCCCAGGGTATCGCCGGCGGTCTCCCCGCGCATCAGGCGAACGAGTGCCGCCAGTTGCGCGGAGGGCTGGTCCGCGCCGGCGGTTCCATCCATATCGGTGGCGCGCACCACCACTTTGGTCGGCAGGTAGCCCTGGATCAGGCGATCGTGAGGCGGCGCGATGAAAAAGCGGCCGCACAGCATATCCAGCATGCCGGCGTCGCGGCCATTTTCGCTGAGGGTCAGGCTGCCGGCGTGCTTCTGGTAGGACGCAATGGGTGCGCGGCCGCTGCCGTCGTGCAGGATATGCGCCGACCCGTGAGGCAGCATGATGATGTCGCCAGCGCCAAGCTCGCGCACCGTTTCGTCTTCCGGATCCTCCAGGATGGCCACGCCATGCAACACCACGTGATACGGGATCTCGCGGGCGGCGGCATGCCCGAATGCGATGCGCCAGGGCTCGCCGTAGGCACAGCGGATCTCCAGCTGGCCGGTGACCTCGATCATTTCAAGCAACCTGCTAAGCCAGTCGAGCGAACCGGACATGGAAACCCCGTTATCGTCATCGTGATCCTAATGAGCATTTTATTGAGCATTCATAGACTCGGCAAGATCAATGCATGCGCCTAAAGTGAGGACTCCTAACCACACAACGTCTTCCCAAGGAGTTACACCATGAGCCGCATCGCCATCCCCGCCATCGAGTCCGCAACCGGCGCCACCGCCGAGGTCTATGCCCAAGTCAAGAAAGCCGCCGGCGGCAGCATCCCCAACCTGTTCGCGACGTTGGGCTACCTGGCGCCGCGTTCGCTGTCGGCCTACCTGAACGCCGAAGGCGCGTTGAGCGGCGGCAGCCTGAACCGCAAGGACCTGGAAACCATCAAGCTGCTGATGAGCGAACTGACCGGTTGCGATTACTGTGTCGCGGCGCACTCGATGCTGGGCAAGCTGGCCGGTTTCGCACCGGAGACGCTGCGCCAGATCCGCGCGGGTGAGCCCACCGGCGACGCCAAGCGCGACGCGCTGCTGCGTTTCGTCCGACTGATCAAGCAGACCAGCGGCACCCTGCCCGCCGCGGAATTCGATGCCATTCGCGCCGCCGGCTATACCGAAGCGCAACTGGCCGATATCGCCCTGGCCATCTCTTTGATCACCTTCACCAACACCTTCAACCGCATCAACGATACCGATGTGGATTTCCCGCCGGTGAAGTGAGGCGCAGCCGGGGTGGATGCCCGTCCGGCCTACGCGTCGCCGGCGGCGCGCAGCTTGCGCCACAAGGTGGTCCGGCTGATGCCCAGCGCGCGCGCGGCGGCGGTCTGATTGCCGCCGTGCGCGCGCAGCGTTTCGCGGATGTGGCGGATCCCGGCGGCCCGTTGCAGCGGGCCCAGGCGGCCGTCGCCGTCCGGCTCGGCAGGGTCTGCCGGCTCGCCGGCCACTGCCGGGCGGGACACGGCGGGGCCGGACGGATCCAGTACGCCACGCAGTGTCGTCAACGGCGGCACCGCGTCCGCCAGCAGGCACTCCAGCGCGATCCGCTCGATGACATTCTCCAGTTCGCGCACATTGCCCGGCCAATCGTGGTCCATCAGCATCGGCAGCGCGACGCTCAGCACGTCCGGCGCGAGTCCGCGCGCGCCGATGCGTTCCAGCGCGGCGGGCAGCAGGCCGGCGGCGAGCGCCGCGATATCCTCGGGGCGCTCGCGCAAGGGCGGCACGCGGACCTGCAGGATATGCAGCCGGTAGAACAGGTCGTGCCGGAACAGGCCCTGGCGCGCCATCGCCGCCAGATCGCGGTGCGTGGCCGCGATGATCCTGACATCGACCGGTATCGCGTCGATGCCGCCCACGCGCGTGATCTCTTTTTCCTGCAGCGCGCGCAACAGGCGCGTCTGCAAGGGCAGCGGCATTTCGCCTACCTCGTCCAGCAGTAGCGTGCCGCCGTCCGCGGCCTCGAACAGCCCCGCCTTGCCCTGCCTGCGCGCCCCGGTGAAGGCGCCCTCCTCGTAGCCGAACAGTTCGCTTTCCAGCAACTGCTCGGGGAAGGCGCCGCAATTGATCGCCACGAAGGGACGCGCATGGCGACGGCTGGCGCGGTGTATGCCTTGCGCCACGACCTCCTTGCCCGACCCGCTCTCGCCCTGGATCAGCACCGACGCATCGCTGCTGCGTGCCAGCACCTCGCAGCGGTGCACCAGTTCGCGCATCGGTGCCGATACCGCGACCAGGCCGTTCAAGGTGTAGCGGGCCGAGCGCGATCGCCGATGGCTGTGCGCACGCAGGCGTCCCACGGCGTGTTCCAGCGGCTGCGAGGGATGCAGCGTCAACACCGCCCCGGCCTGCCCGCCGGCTTCGTACAGGGGAACGGCGTCCACCACGACGGCCTGGCCGCGCACATCCTCGACCCGTCCCAGCTCGGGCGCGCCGCGCGCCAGCGCGGTACCGAGGCCGAGGCCCGGCGCGGCCTCGGCCAGCGGCCGCCCCATCGCCCGCGAGGCGGTCGCTCCGAGGATGCGCGCCGCGGCCGGGTTCATCGTCGTGATATGCCCCTGCATGTCGACGGCGACCACGCCGTCGTTCAGGTGGCGCAGCACCAGGTCGAGCCGGTCGCGCCGCGCGCGCTCTTCGTACTGCGCGCGGGCGATGGCCAAAGCCGTATCCATGGCGGCGCGCACGGAATCCAGCGAATACAGCAGCACGGCCGTCAGCCCGGCTTTTTCGGCGTAGTCGGTCACCATGCCGGCGCCCACCACCACTTCGATGCCTTGCCCGGCCAGTTCGCCGATACAGCGGGCGGCATCCCCCGGCGTGTCATACGCGCGCAACTCGACCTGCATGTCGAAGACCCGCATGAAGCGGCGCAGCGAGGCCGATACCTCGTGATGCAAGACCACGGCGACGCGCTGGGACAGCTCCCGCGCGCGCGCCAGCGCCGTCATGAGGTCATAGCCACCCACTTGCACCAGCACCACCGGCACGGGCAGGCGGGCGCGCAGGAAGGTCCCGTTGCTGCCGGAAGCCACCACCACATCGCAGCGCCCGCGGGCGATCGCGTGCGTCAGGGTGGCCAGCGCGGGTTCGAACGCTTCCCGCAGCAGCTCGACGCGGGCGCGCCCGGCGTACTCCGGCGCGATCTGCCGCAGGCTCTCGAACAGGCCGTAGCCGGTCACCGCATGGATGACGGGAAGCACGGTATCGGCCGGGACGGGGGCGGAAGCGGCGGGAGGCAAGGCGGTGTCGGACGAGGCGGGCATTGTTGCAATACGGCGATGCTTTCATGAAACATCGTATTTTCACTTATGAAACACTCGCGCGCTTCCGCACTTACCCGCAGGCCATTTCCCCGGGGAAAGCGCCCTCCGCTCGAATTGGCACCGGTTTTGCTTTGATGGTTTACCTCTGGCATCCAGACCAGGACGACACAAAACAGGAGACAACTCGTGAGGCTTTCCTCCCTTCGACGCGCGGCCGCCGCCCTCGCCGCCCTATGCGCCGCATCCCTGGCCACCGGCAACGCGCAGGCCGCCGACGATTTCCCCAGCCGGCCGATCCGCCTGCTCGTCGGCTTCGCGGCCGGCGGCAGTTCCGACACGGTCGCGCGCATCATGGCGCCGGTGCTGTCGAAAAACCTGAAGCAGAACATCATCATCGACAACCGCCCCGGGGCCGGCGGCAATATCGCCTCCGACGCGCTGGTCAAGGCCGCTCCCGACGGCTACACCATCATGCTGGGCACGATAGGCTCGCTGGCGGTCAACCAGCACCTGAGCAAGCTGGCATATGACCCGATCAAGGACATGGAGCCGATTTCGCTGGCGGTATCGTTTTCCAATGTCCTGGTGGTGAACGCCAACAGCAAGATCAAGACCTTCGCCGACTATGTGAAAGCCGCGCGCGCCCAGCATTCCGACATGTCCTTCGGCTCGTCCGGCATCGGCAGCAGCGGCCATCTGGCCGGCGAACTGCTGAAGTCCGTGGCCGGGCTGCAGAACCAGCACGTGGCCTATCGCGGCGGCGCGCCCGCCATGAACGACCTGTTGGGCGGCACGCTGGCCTCCATCTTCGCCAGCCCCACCGACGCGGTGCAATTCATCGCCGCCGGCAAGCTGCGGCCGATCGCCACCACCGGCCTGCATCGCCTGGATGTCCTGCCCGACGTCCCGACCATCGCCGAATCGGGCTATCCCGGCTTCGAGGCCAACAACTGGTACGCCTTCACCGCGCCGGCCCATACGCCCAAGGCCACTATCGACACCCTGAACCGGGCCATCGTGGCGACATTGAAGGATCCCGAGGTCGATGCCAAGCTGAAGAAGCTGGGCCTGGACCCCGCGCCGTCCACGCCGGCCGAGACCGACCGCTATATCCGCAGCGAAAGCAGGAAGTGGGGCGACCTGGTCAAAAAGATCAATATCAACGCCGTCTGAAACTCCTATCTGGCAGCCACATCATGCCTTTCACCATCGCAGAGAAAATCCTCGCCCGGCACGCCGGCGTCGACGCGGTCCAACCCGGCGATATCGTCATCGCCGACGTGGACTTCGCCATGGTCCACGATGCGCGCGCGCCCAATGCCATACGCATGGTGGACAAGATGGGCGCCGAGAAGCTGCCCTTCGCGCCGCGCACGGCCTGGGTGCTGGACCACTATTCGCCGCCCCCTAATCTGGCGGCCGCGCAAACCCACACCGCCATGCGCAACTTCGCCGATACGCACGGCAGCCCGCTGTACGACATCGGCGACGGCATCTGCCACCAGGTACTGCCCGAGGGCGGCCACCTGACCTGCGGCGACCTCGTCGTGGGAACGGATACGCACTCGGTCACCTACGGCGCGTTCAACGCCTTCGGCACCGGTGTCGAGGGCAGCGACGTCACGGCGGTGATGAAGACGGGCAAGGTGTGGCTGCGCGTGCCGGAATCCGCCCGCATCGAGCTTTCCGGCCGGCTGCAGCCGGGCGTCTGGGCCAAGGACATCACCCTGCACATGCTGGGCCGCTTCGGCGCCGAAGGCCTGAACTACCTGGCCATCGAGTACGTCGGCTCGGCCGTATCGGCCATGGAAATCGACGACCGCATGACCTTGGCCAACCACGCCGCCGAACTGGGCGCCAAGGCGGCGCTGCTGGAAGCCGACGACAAGACCCTGGCCTGGCTCGCCGCGCACGGCGCGCGTGCGCCGCGTCCGGTGTCGGCCGATGCCGATGCGCGCTATGCGCACCGCGTCTCCATCGACGCATCCGCGCTGGCGCCGCAGGTCGCGCGCCGCCATGAAGTGGACGATGTCGTGCCGATCACGCAGATCGACAGGCAGAAGATCAACTTCGCCCTGATCGGCACCTGCACCAACGGGCGCCTGGACGACATCCGCCAGGCCGCCGCCATTCTGAAGGGCCGCAAACTGGCGCGCGGGGTGCGCATGATCGTCACCCCGGCATCGCGCAAAATCTACCTGGACGCGGCGCGCGAAGGCCTGATCGAAATCCTGACCGCGGCCGGCGCGTCCTTCGAGGCCGCCGGCTGCGGCACCTGCGTCGGCATCACCAATCACCTGATCCCGGGCGACAACGAAGTGGCGATCTCCAGCGCCAACCGCAATTTCCGCGGCCGCCTGGGCAACCACGAATCGGAGATCTGGCTCGGTTCGGCCGCCACCGTGGCGGCTTCGGCGCTGACCGGCTACATCACGGACCCGCGCACGGTCGACGGCGGCGAATGGAGACCTTCCCATGCATGACACGAACCAGGACGTGATCGCCGGCCCGGTGTACAAACTGGGCGACGACGTCAATACCGACACGCAATGCTCGGGCAAATACCTGCCGGGCAAGGACGAAGCCTACATCGCCGCCCAGGCGTTCGACGGCGTATCCCCCGGCTTCGCCGGTCGCTTCCAGCCGGGCGGCATCATCGCGGCCGGCACGCACTTCGGCATCAATTCGTCCCGCGAACAGGCCGTGCACATTCTGCATCGCCTGGGTGTGGCGGCGATCATCGCGCCGTCCTTCGGCCGCCAGTTCTTCCGCAACGCGATCAACAACGGCCTGCTGCTGGTCGAATACGATACCGCCGGCCTGGCCGAAGGCGACCATGTATCCATCGACCTGGCCAACAGCGAACTGCTGGCGCCCGCCCGCGGCCTGAGGCAGGCGCTTCGCCCCATACCCCCGCAGATCCGCGCCATCCTTCGCGAAGGAGGCCTGATCCCTTTCCTGCACAAGTATCCCGATTGGAGCATCACGGAATGAGTGCACCGATAAGCACCGCGCCGTCGCCCGCGCAAGCCGGCTGGAACAAACCCGCCCGCCTGCGGCAGGCCTTGCGCGACCGCCTGGCGAGCGCCGGGCGCGGACAGCCGACGCTGATCGCCCCGGGCGTCTATGACGCCTACGGCGCCCGCATGGTGCAGCATGCCGGGTTCGAAGCCGTGTACATGACCGGCAATGGCGTCTCCGCCAGCCTGCTGGGCAAGCCGGACGTCGGCCTCGTCGATCTCACCATGATCACCGCCCACGCCCGCCGTGTTGCCGCCTGCATCGACCTGCCGCTGATCTGCGACGCCGATACGGGCTATGGCGGGGTCGCGGCCATCCGCCGCACCGTGGAGGAATTCGAAGCGGCCGGCGTCGCCGCCATCCACATCGAGGATCAGCAATCGCCCAAACGCTGCGCCCAGTTCCCGGGCGCGCGGACCGTCCTGCCCTTCGAGGACGCGGTAACGCGCATCGCCGCCGCGGTAGCGGCGCGCGACAGCACCGGCTTGCTGGTGATCGGCCGCACGGATTGCGCCGCCTCAATGGGCCTGGACGAGGCCATCCGCCGCGCCGAGGCCTACGCGCAGGCGGGCGCCGACGCGGTATTCGTCGAATTGAAGGCTCACGCGGGCGTGCTGGACGACATCCGGACGGTGACGGAGCGGATCCGCATCCCCTGCATGATCAACCTGGATTCGGGCGGCCCGCTGGCGGACCTGCGCTTCCCGGATCTTGCCGGCCTGGGCATCGCCCTGGCCATTTATCCGGGACTGCTGCGCAATGCGCTGGGTTATGCCATGCGCGAGGCGCTCGGCCACCTGCGCGAGGATGGCTGCACGATCGCCATGCGCGATCGCATGCTGACGGCGGCGCAATACAGCGAATACCTCGGCTTGAGCGAGGTCGAGGACTGGGAAAACCGCTTCCCCGCCCACCCTTAAATTCTGCCCGGTGCTGCCGTTAACGGAAGAGCTGGATGGCCCGCCGCGGGCCCCCGGCCCGATTCCTATTGCAAAACCGAGACTATGCAGAGTTTGCTCCCCCTGAGCACCGCGTCCGCCTTGCAGCCATCCATGGCCACCGGAACCGCGGACACCGATGTCGCCGCGGCCGCCGCCGGCCAGACCGCCCCGGCGCCCTCGGCCAGCGTCACCCTGACGGATGCCCGGTCGGCCCTGCTCAACCAGACCTATACCCCGGCCGGCGCATTGTCGCCGTCCGTGCCCGTCTGGGAGAAGAACACCAGCGACGCCATCAGCTCGCTGATGTCCTCCAATTACGACGCCACCGCGCTCTCGGACCGGTTTCACGGCCTGGGCGCCGCCGCGCTCCAGCGCCTGAGCTTCGACGGCGGCGACTACTCCCAGTCCGTCATGCTGCGATCGCCCGGCTCCGGCACGGACGATGCCGTTTCGAACCTGGACCGGATCCGCCAGACGCAGTTGCACACCGCCGCCGATAACCAGGTCACCCTGGACGTCAAGACCGCCGGCGGCGCGACGGTCCATCTGTCCCTGACCAGTCAGGCGGGCGGCCTGGGCGTGCAAATCGAAGTCACCGGCGGCACCCTATCGGACGCGGAGCGCACGGCGCTGGCCGGGCTGGCGGACGGCTTCCAGGCCGCCATCGACGGCCTGACGTCCGTTCCGCCCAAGCTCGCCCTGGATGGCCTGACACAATTCGACCCCCAGGTGCTCGCTTCCGTGGACCTGCAGGCCAGCTTCAAGCTGGCCAACGGCAGCGTCCAGTCCCTTTCCTTCCAGGCCGACAGCCAGCACCGCAGCGTCGCCTACACCGGCATGGCCGGAACGGTGAACGTCGACGTCGACCTCTCCAACCCCGCGCTGCTGGGCAGCACCGACCAGCAATCGCACGCGCTGGCAGCCTACCTGGCGCAATTCGACCAGGCACAAAGCCGCGGGCGCGGCGATGCCGGGCTAATGGAGATGTTCAAGGACGCCTTCAGTGCATTGAACACGCACTATGGCGTGGATCCCAGCCATCCCGCGGCCACTTCCGGCCCGGCGATCGCCCTGAGCGACACGGACCGCGCCATGTTGACCGGCCTGGCCGATTTCAGCGCATCGGTCCAGGCGGCGGACCAGCCCTCGCCCAATCCGCTGCACCCTGAGGAACGCGACGCCTTCTCCTACCAGGTCTCGCAGCAGACGACGGTGCGCGGCACGGGACCGCGCGATCTGGCGGTCGAGCAAACGCAGCAGTCGCACCTGAGCGCCAGCTATCACCAGGCGCTCTACCCCGACACCCCGCTGAACCTGACGACCGACAAGACCTCGCAGAACTACTACTACGACCAGATCGACGATACGGCCAGCAGCGTGGCCAGTATCGCGTACAAGGACGGCAGGCTCGTCAAGGCGTCCCTCGAGCAATCGACCAGCCAGTCCACCCGCATCAGGAAATACGTGGCTGGCGACCTGCAGGAGGACCTGAACACGCCGTCGTCGGTGTCCCGCGCCTGGGACCTGCTGGGCCTGATCCAGGACAGCAAGCCCCGGGACGACGGCTCCGCCACCAGGCAGGATCTCGACCGCTGGCGCAATACGCTGTCCGGCATCGCCAACCTTGCGGTGATGAAAGCGGATCCGACGCAACTGCGCGGCGCCCAACTGGCCGGCGCGAAAGAGGTACAGACCAACTGACGCCGCTTCCCATGCCGGCCCGGATCATGCCGCGACCGGTGCCGGATGTTCGCGACCCGGCGCCGGCCATGGCGATCGTCGAAGGCGTCGCAACGGCAGCGGTCCAGGACCGCTCCGTCCCTTGATGGGATCGTGGGAAAGCCACGGCAATCGCCGCCTCGATGATCCGCCTGATATTGGCGCCAATAAATAGTGCTTGACTTCCCTATGAGGCAACCCTCATAGTGCCGGCAGATCCTCAAGTGTTGCGATTCCGTTCGGGTGTGCGTTCCACGTAGTACGCCATCATTGTCCATGTCCTACCTTGATCATCTCTTTCTCGGACGTGCGTCCGTATTTCATCAAGGAACATCATGGAAACTGGCATTGTTAAGTGGTTCAACTCGGAAAAAGGCTTCGGTTTCATCATGCCCGATTCCGGCGGCAAGGACCTCTTCGCGCATTTCTCCGAAATCCAGGGCAGCGGCCACCGCTCCCTGCAGGAAAACCAGCGCGTAAGCTACATCGCCGGCCAGGGCGCCAAGGGCCCCCAAGCCACCAAGATCACGCCGCTGTAAGCGTCAGGCATGACAGGCTGTGGCGACACAGCCCGTAAAGCCCGCGAACAAGCCCTCTCCGGAGGGCTTGTTGCTTTTCGGCGCCGCATCGGCGCCGCGTGGGTCACCTCAATTCGTGACGATATTGTTGGCCTTCACCACCTCGGTCCAGCGCTGGACCTCGGCGTCGATGAAATCGGCGAACTGCTTGGGCGAACTGCCGACCGGCACCAGGCCCAGCTTGCCCAGCTGCGTCTTCACATCGTCGCGGGCCAGCACGGCACTGACGGCGCCCTGCAGCTTTTCCACCACATCGGCCGGGGTGTGCGCCGGCACCAGGAAACCGTTCCACTCTTCCACGGCGAAGTTGTTGATGCCCGATTCGGCGACCGTCGGAACGTTGGGCAGCTCGGACATGCGCTGCGGCGACGTCACGGCCAGGGCCTTCAACTGGCCGCCCGTGATGTAGCCCAGGCTGGACGCCGCGTTGGCGAAGTAGGTGTCCACCTGGCCGCTGATCACGTCCACCAGCGCGGGCGCGCCCCCTTTATAGGGAATATGGACGATGTCGATACCCGTATCCTTCTTCAGCAGCTCGCCGGCCATCTGGGCCAGGCTGCCGGGGCCATAGGAGGCGAACGTGTATTTGCCGGGCTGCGCCTTGGCGGCGGCGATGAAGTCGCCCAGCGAATTGAAGGGCGAGTTCTTCGCCACCACCATCACGTTGGGCACGCGCACGGCCTGCGAAACGGGGATGAAATCCTTCTTCCAGTCATAAGGCAGCTTGCGCAGCGCCGGGTTGATCGCGAAGGCCGAGGCGTCGTACAGCACCGTATAGCCGTCCGGAGCCGACCGCGCCACCAATGACGCGCCGATCGAACCGCTGGCGCCGCTCTTGTTGTCGATGACGATGCTCTGGCCCAACTGCTCGCCCAGCGCCTTGGCCAGGATGCGGGCCGCATTGTCGGCGCCGCCGCCGGCCGCGTAAGGCACGACCAGGGTAATCGTCTGGCTGGGATAGCCCGCCGCGTAGACCGGCGCACCGGCCAACACCGCGCAGAAGGCCAGCCCGGCCTTCATGAAATTGCGTCGAATCGACATATCTACCTCTACTCCTGTTCAACAACGAAACGTTGGATTGTCGTTATAGCGGATCGCGCCACGCACGGGCGGCACATTCACCGACGCCATCGGCGACGACGATGCTCCGCGACGCTCCAACTCGGCTTTACCTTGAGTTGAACGGCAGGGTCGGACCTCTTCTTAAGGCGGATCCGCTCGATGGTTACCGATTATGGCTACAATCCGCAACGGCGCGCTTCTCGCAAGGGCGTCTACCGACCATGGCCGATCGCAGTTGCCCCCGCGCTCGGCCTCCCTTCCGCCGGTGAACCGGCGCGCTGACCAACGCCCACCATGTCCCCCACCCCCGTCACTTCGGCTGCTCCGCTTTCCGCGGGCAGGGAGCGCACCCTCCTCTGGCTGCTGGCCCTGACCCAGTTCACCATCGTGGTGGACTTCATGGTGATGATGCCGCTGGGCCCGCAGATCATGCAGGCCTTCTCGATCGGCCCGGCCGCCTTCGCGGCGGCTGTCTCGGCCTATTCCTGGTGCGCGGGTATCTCCGGCCTGCTGGCCGCGACCTATATCGACCGCTTCGATCGCCGCAAGATGCTGCTGGCCGTCTATGCCCTGTTCGCGTTGTCGAATCTGGTCTGCGCAATGGCCACGAACTACCATGCCCTGCTGCTGTCCAGGGCCTTCGCCGGCCTGACCGGCGGGGTGCTGGGCTCCCTGGTGCTGGCCATCATCGGCGACGTCATACCGCCGCAGCGCCGCGGCACCGCGATGGGCGTGGTGATGACATCGTTCTCGCTGGCGGCGGTGGCCGGCGTGCCGCTGGGCGTGGTGCTGGGCGCGCATTTCGGCTGGAGCTCGCCGTTCTTCGAGCTGGTCCTGCTGTCCGCCGCGATATGGGCGGGCGCCTGGAAGGTGGTGCCGTCGCTGCGCGCGCATATCCGCGTGCCCGCGGTACCGCTGTCGCGCACCATTCCGGAATTGTGGTCCCTGATGCGCGAACCCGCGCATCTGCGCGGCTATGGATTGACCGCCCTCGTGATGGGCGCGCACATGTTGATCGTGCCCTTCATCTCGCCCACCTTCGTCGGCAACCTCGGCGTGCAGCCCGAGGACATCTCGTTGATCTACATGGCCGGCGGCTTCGCCACGTTCTTCAGTTCGCGCACGGTCGGACGGCTGGCCGATCGCTTCGGCACCCGCCGGATCTTCCGCGCGGCAGCCGTGGCCTCGCTGCTGCCGGCGCTGTTCATCACGCACCTGCCCCAGCTGCCCCTGTGGGCCCTGATCGTGTTCTTCCCGTTCTTCCTGGTAACGGCCAATGCCCGCATGATCCCCGTGCAGGCATTGCTGACCACCGTGCCGGAACCGCACCGGCGCGGCGCGTTCATGAGCGTGAACTCGGCCGTGCAGCAGATCGCGACCGGCACCGGCGCATGGATCGGCGGCCTGATGCTGACGACCTCGCCCAGCGGCCGCATCTCCGGCTACGGGATCAACGGCTGGGTCTGCTGCGCCTGCATCGTGTTCGCCATGTGGTGGGTCGGCAAGGTGCGATCCAATGCCGTCGACGCACAAACCCCGGCTACCCGTGCCGCGGCCGCGGATAGTCTCATCGAGGCATAGCCCGCGGCGTCACGCCGGTGCGTGGCCGTACGGCGAGCCGCCCCTGCGCGCGTGTATGCCCATCGCCAGCAACAGGATGCCCGAGGCGATGGCATAGATACTGATCATCCATACCAATGCCAGTGCGCCGGCGCCGGGATACACCAGTACGCCCGCGCCGAAGATGATCGACACGATGCCCGCGAGCACCATCAGCCAGGTATGGCGCACGGTATCGCGATAACGGATGGCGACCGCGATATCCAGGATGCCGGTGATCAGCGCATTGATGCCCATGATCAGCACCAACGCCAGCGCCGTAATGGCAGGCCACACGACGGCGATAATGCCGCAGGCAATGGCCACAACGCCAAGAATTGCGATCATCCACAGTTCTCCCAGCCCTTTGCCTGCCGTCCGGGCACGCCACGCGCCCGCCACGGCGGCCGCACCGCTCAACACCGCATACGCGGCGAACATCGCCACCAGCACCAGCAGCGTCAGTGTCGGCCACATCAGCGCCAGTACGCCGAAAACGATAGCAATCAGGCCTCTTGCGACGAGTACCCACCACGCCTTGCTCATGACACCGTTCATGGTTCTCTCCCGATATCCAGGAATCGCCTCCGGCCGATGCAAGCCCGTCGTGGCCGGCCCTATCGACGCTTGATCCATGCGGGCAACCGCAGCCCGGCCATGGCCCCAACGCGCAGCGTGCGTACTCGGCCGGAATGCCGGCCGGCAACGCGCCACGTCCATTCTGCGCATGGGTCCGCCGGTCGGGCTTGACCGAGATCAAAAGACCCCGCGCGCGGGCTGTATATGCTCGACCCGCAAGACACCATCCGATCGCGCCGTCCGCACGCAGGCGGGATCGGCGACCCGCGATACGAACGATGATACGCCCCGGATCGACTGGGGCGTCGTCCTCCTGGAGCCCATCATGGATACCAAACGTGTAGTCGTATTGTCCTTGCTTGCCACCGCGAGCCTTTTCAGCGCCGGCTCGAGCGTGGCCGCGGATACGGATGAGCCCACGCCACCCGCCGCCGGCTGGCGGCATCCGATGATGGGCGCGGCGCCCCCGATGGGCCGGCCCTTCGCGGGCCCAGGCATGCCGGGCTGTCCATTGGGCGCTGGGGGGCCGATGGGCCCCATGGGCGCGGGAATGATGGGGCCGGGAATGATGGGGCCGGGAATGATGGGGCCGGGAATGATGGGACCCATGATGGGAATGGCCGCGCTGCCGCCGGGCAATGAAAAGATCGCCATGCAAATGCACGGCGAAATGATGAAGGCGATGGGAGACATCCTGATGAAATACGCGGACAAGATACAAATACCCGCGCCCCCGGCGGCGCCCGCGTCGCCCGCAAGATAGCGTCGATGGGATCCAGGCCGCGCCGGCGAACCGGCCCGGCCGGCGGGCGCGCGTGCCCCCACGCGGACCGCTTAGGCAGTTTTGAACATTCCCTTAGAAGATTTGAACTGGACGCTGCCGGCGCCCCTTCCTAGACTTGCCGCACCATAAAAAACGGCTGGCTGGGAGGAGACGTGCTGAGCAAGGTGCTGGACAATGTCCGCGTGTTGGACCTATCGAGGATCCTGGCCGGCCCGTGGTGCACCCAGAATCTGGCCGACCTGGGCGCCGAGGTCATCAAGGTCGAGCGTCCCGGGCAAGGCGACGATACCCGCAAATGGGGACCGCCCTTTCTGGAATCGACCGACGGGGCAGATACCTTCTCCGCCTACTTCACCTGCTGCAACCGCAACAAGCAGTCCATTTGCCTGGATTTCGCCGACGCCGCGGACCGCGCCACGCTGCTGGCCCTGCTGCGCGGCACCGATGTGCTGGTGGAAAACTACAAGGCCGGCACGCTGGCCCGCTACGGCCTGGACTACCCCAGCCTGAAGGCGGTCAAGCCCGACCTGATCTATCTCTCCATCACCGGCTATGGCCAGGATGGCCCGAAGTCGGCGCGGCCCGGCTACGACTACATATTCCAGGGCATGGGCGGCCTGATGGGCTACACCGGCCGGGCCGACGGCGAGCCCGGCGCCGGGCCACTGCGCGCCGGGATGCCCGTGGTCGATGTCGCCACCGGCATGTATGCCACCTCGGCGGTCCTCGCGGCGCTGCTGCGCCGGGGTCGCACCGGCGAGGGTGGCCACCTGGACATCGCGCTGCTGGACGTGGCGGTGGCCATCAATGCCAACCAAGGCGCCAACTACCTGGTATCGGGCCGCAATCCGGAACGCACCGGCAATGCCCATCCGAACCTGGCGCCCTATGAGGTTTTCCGAGCCAGCGACGGGCACTTCATCCTGGCCGTCGGCAACGACGAGCAGTTCGGACGGCTGTGCGAGCTGTGCGGACGACCGGAACTGGCCGCGGATCCCCGCTTCGCGCGCAATACGGACCGCGTGCAGAACCTGCCGGCGTTGCGCGCCATCCTGGCCGACATCCTGGTGCTGCGCGAACGCAAGCATTGGACCGACGGACTGGAAGCCGCCGGCATCGCCTGGGGTCCGGTAAACAGCATGGAAGAGGTCTTCGCCGACGAACAGGTGCGCCATCGGGGCATGCTGCGGCACGCGCAGCATCCACGCTTCGGTCCGGTGCCGCTGGTGCGCAACCCCATGCTGGCCGGCGAGATCGATGCGCCGCTACGGCCACCGCCGCTGATGGGCGAGCACACCGCCGAAGTCCTGAGCCGGCTGGCGGCCCGCGACGATTCCTGAATTCCCACCCTTCCCGCCGACCATAACAAGGAGACAACCATGTACCACCCCCTGCGCGGCGCCGCCTGCGCGCTGATCCTTACCCTGTGCGCGTCCGCGCCGGCCCTGGCCGCCTATCCCGACCGTACCGTGCAATTGATCGTGCCTTATGCGCCAGGCGGCACCACCGACCTGATGGCGCGCATCGTCGCGCCCAAGCTTGGCGAGGTGCTGGGCCAAACGGTGGTGGTGGTGAACAAACCCGGCGCCGGCGGGGCCCTGGGCAGCGCCTACGCCGCGCGCGAGCCGGCGGACGGCTATACGCTGGTGATGGCGGTCGAAAGCTCGCACGCCGTGAATCCCAACGTGCACAAGAAATCCAGCTACGACCCGGTCAAGGACTTCGCGCCCATCAGCAACCTGGCCAACGTGCTGGGCGTGCTGGACGTCAGCGGCAATTCCGACATCAAGACATTCCAGCAACTGCTGGACACGCTGAAGGCCAAACCGGGTCGCCTGGCCTTCGGTTCTTCCGGCAGCGGCGGCTACAGCCATCTGTTCGGCGAACTGTTCCTGAGCAGCACGCAGACGAAGATGCTGCACGTGCCGTACAAGGGCCTGGGCCCCGCGCTGGTCGACCTGATGGCCGGACAGGTACAGGTCGTATTCGACAACCTGCCTTCCTCGGCCGGCTTCATCGCCTCCGGCAAGCTGCGCGCGCTGGCCGTGGCCGCGCCCGAACGCGTGAAAAGCCTGCCCGATGTCCCCACCTACGCCGAATTGGGCTATCCCCAGCTGAACACGCCAAGCTGGTTCGGCCTGGCCGCGCCCAAGGGCACGCCCGAACCGGTACTCGACACGCTGAACGCCGCCATCAGGAAAGTGCTTTCGGAGCCCTCGGTCATCGCCGCCATCGAGCAGCAGGGCGCGGTGCCCGACTACACAACTCGCGAACAGTTCGCCGCCACGATCGAGCGCTCCAACAAGGTGTGGCAGAAGGTCGTGGACGAGATCGGCTTCGAGAAAATGTGATGACGACTTTCCAACATCCCCATGCCGCCGTCGCGGTCGATGCTCAAGGCATCGCGACGCTGCGGATCATCGACGCCGGCAAGCTCAATATCCTGAGCCGTCGTGTGGTCGACGGACTCATCCTGGCCCTGGAGCACCTGGCCGCGCGCGAAGATGTCAGGGTCGTGGTGCTGTGTGCCGAACAGGACAAGGCCTTCGTGGCGGGCTCCGACATCAAAGAGATGGCCGAGTTCGACCAGGCGGGTGCCATCGCATACATCGACCGGTTGCGTCAGTTGTGCGACGGCGTGCGCCTCTTGCCCATGCCGGTGATCGCCCGCATCCCGGGCTGGTGCCTGGGCGGCGGCATGGAGCTGGCCCTGGCCTGCGACCTGCGCATCGCTTCCGAAGCCGCCCACATGGGCATGCCGGAGGTGAAGGTGGGCGTACCGTCCATCATCCACGCGGCATTGCTGCCGCGCCTGGTCGGCCAGGCCCGTGCAACATGGATGCTGCTGACCGGCGAAGTCGCCGATGCGCCCGAGGCATTGTCCTGGGGCCTCCTCGACCGTGTGGTACCGCCTTCGGCGCTCGACGCCGAGGTGGCCCGCATTGCGGGTATGCTGGCGGGGCTGGGCCCCCGCGTGCTGGCCCAGCAGAAGCGCTTGTTGCGCGAATGGCAGGACGAGCCGCTGGAAACCTCCATCCGCAACGGCGTACTGGAGTTCGGCGCGGCGTTCGCCACCGGCGAGCCAGGCCGCTACATGCGCGGCTTCCTGCAGGAAAAAGCGCGCGCCAAGGGCGGTTGACCGGCGGGTCCGGCGCCTGCTCAACGACGGAATACCCGATGTCCTACGAGCTGAAGGACCTGCGCCTGTTCAAGGCCATCGTCCAGGCCGGCAACCTGTCGGCCGGCGCCGCCGCCATGCACATGACGGCGCCGTCGGCCAGCTACCGCCTGAAGAACCTGGAATACACCGCCGGCAGTCCGCTGTTCTTGCGCACCGCCAAGGGCATGACGCTGACCCAGGCCGGCGAAGCGCTCGCGCGCCACGCCGACATTCTCCTGGCCGATCTGCAGGCGCTGCAGGACGAGGTCGGTGCCTACGCGCGCAATCTGAAGGGCCGCATCCGGCTATTGGCCAACAGCAGCTCGCTCAATAGTTTCATCATCCCCAGCCTGGCGCGCTTTCTCGCGGCCAACGCGCACATCGACGTCGATCTGCGGGAAGCCGACAGCGAGGCCATCGCCGGTGCCATCCGGCGCGGCGATGCCGATATCGGCATCTTCGCCGGAAGCAACACCGCCAGCGACCTGCGTTGCGAGCTGTATGCCCTGGACCGCCTCATATGCATCGCGCCCGCGGACCATCCCCTGGCATCGCGCGCGCGTGTTCCCTTCGGCGAAGCACTGGCCTACGGCTTCGTCGGCATGGACCAGGCCAGCAGCAATTTTCACTTCCTGCAAGCGCGGGCCACACAGGCCGGCCGCGTCCTGAACGTGCGCGTACACGCGCACGACTTCGCATCGGTGCTTTACCTCGTGCGCGCGGGTGTCGGCCTGGCCCTGGTCCCCGTCAGCGTGGCCGAAGCCGGGCTGCGCGAGGGCAACCTGGCCGGCATCGCCCTGAGCGACGCCTGGGTGTTGCGCGACCTGCATCTGGTCACCCGGCAGGACGCGCCGCCCAACGGCCTGGTGCGCCAGTTCGCCGACGTGCTGCTGCACGATCCGCAGGTGGCGGCGACACGCACGCGCGAATCCGGCGCGGCGTGGTCGCTGAGCGCCTCTTGAACCGCGACTACGGACAACCCGTCCCGCTGCGCGGGCTTGCCAACGGCGTGTCCACGCGCGTATTGCCGGCCATCTGGCGGATCTTCTCGGCCAGCTCCGGCGTGGGGTGTTCGTAGCCGTAGCAGTACGGCGGTGTCGGCACCGATTCCGGACGGTAATCCTCCAGCACCGGTTTCGCATCGCCAAGGTACAGATTGTCTTTCAGGCGCAGGGACGCCTTGAAATCATGCTTGTATCCGTACTGGCCCTTCGATTTTTCGTAGTTGCGGCGATCCGATTCGCCATTGGGTAGCGCGCTGCGCTTGGGCGAATCCTTGATAAAGCTGCAGTAGTTCACGTTGATACGCTCCACCGTCGGGAAAAAGGGTGGCTCCGTGCACTTGCGCTGCGACAGGTTGCTGAACATATTGCCCTCCACCAGGGCGCGGGCCGCCAGGCTGAAACTCATCCCATAGAAATCCCAGTTCTCCAGCAGATTGTTGAACAAATGGAATGTGCCGAACTGGGCCCTCGGATTGCGCTGCACCGTATTCACGAAATAATTGTGGTGCAGCGTCACCCGCGCGATCGAATCGCGATCGTAGTTCTGGAAGAGATTCTTCGAGGTGATGTTGTTCAGCAGCATGACCTTGTCGGAGTCATGAAACTTCGTCCACGAAACCGTGACATCCGTCGAGCCATTCTTCACGTTGAGCAGCCGGTCCGCGAATCGGGACAGGTCCAGATGATCGACCCACACGTCCCGGCTGCCATTGGCCACGTTCACGGCCTGCGTCAGCCGGTTCAGGCGTCCATCGATGGTCAGGTGCGTAAGGATGACGTTATGGCTGCCGTAGACCCCCAGCCCATCGTCGATCAAGGTGACCTGCTTTCCACGCCCATCGATGGTCACGTCCGACGGAACGCGTAGCTGCTTGTCCAGGACGATCGTCATGTCCGAGGCGAAACGGATCCACGTGGGGCCTTTGGCATGCGTCAGCGCCGCGCGCAATGTTCCCGGCCCGGCGTCCATATTGGACGTGACCTCGACGAATCGCCCTCCCAACCCGCCCGTGGCCTTCGCCCCGTAGCCTTCGCGCTGTTGCAGCAGCGACGCGACCATCGGGCAATGCTCGTCGGGGACGCTGCACGATACGCTGGCGGCGGCCGTGCCGCCCCACAACGCCGCCAGGGCAAGCAGCCCATGCATCAATTTTGTCCTGGTCATGCTGCCACCCGCGAAGTCAGAAAGCCGATGTACCACGGCAGCGCCTCGTTCATTCCACGCCGCAGATCCACCAGCGGCTCGTAGCCGATGCCGGCCTGCGCCTTCGACACATCAGCCTGCGAATGCCGCACATCGCCTTCGCGAAACGGCCGGTATTCCGCCGATCGCGCATACTCGAAGCCACGCGCCGCCAGGCCGTCCCGGATGATGCCGAAAAGGTCGTTCAGCGTGGTGCGGCCACCCACCGCGACGTTATAGACCTCGCTGGCGCGGGTCTCCTGGCGCAACGCGGCGCGCAGGTTCGCCTGCACGACGTTCCCGACGAAGCAGAAATCCCGGCTGGTTTCGCCGTCGCCATTGATCTGGACGGCCTCTGCCTCGATCATCGACGAAATCCACTTCGGGATCACGGCCGCATAGGCGCCATTGGGATCCTGCCGCGGGCCGAAGACATTGAAGTAACGCAGTCCGGTGGACGCGAAGCCATACGTCCGGGAAAACACATCCGCATAAAGCTCGTCGACCAGCTTGGTGACCGCATAGGGCGACAGCGGCTTGCCGATCCGGTCTTCCCGCTTGGGCAGATTGGGCTCGTCGCCATAGGTGGAACTGGATGCGGCATAGACGAAGCCCCGGACGGCGGCACGGCGCGCGGCATCGAGCATATTCAGGAAGCCCGAGACATTCACATCGTGCGAAGTCACCGGGTCCTTCACCGAACGCGGTACCGAGCCTAACGCGGCCTGATGCAGCACGTAATCGACCTGGCCGACGGCCTGCTCGCATGCGGCCATGTCGCGGATATCGGCCTCGTGCAGGGTGAAAGACGCCCACAGGCGTTCCCCGACGTTCCCGCGGACCTCGTCCAGATTGCGCCGGTGTCCGGTCGAAAAATTATCCAGGCCGTGCACCTCCTGTCCCAGCAAAAGCAGGGTCTCCACGAGATTGGAACCGATAAAGCCCGCGGCCCCGGTCACCAGCCAGCGCCGGCGCCGGGAGAGCATCTCTTCGCGAAGGTCGCGTTGCGTCTCGTCGAGCAGCCACGCGGGGATGGCCGCATCGCTTTCAAAGCCTGTTGAGTTCATCGAATCCTTACTCCCTATTGCTGCGCGGAACGATCCGCGGATTTCACGTGGCGCCAGATCCCGCCGCTCATGCGCAGGTTTTCCGGTGGACCGGCCAAATGTTCCCTGAGCCGCTCGAAATAGGCCCGCTGCCATCGTTGCGCGTACGCCTCGGCATCCTCCCCGGGCTCGGCCGCCGGAAGCATCTCCAGCGTGAAGGCAACACGGCCGTTCTCCCAGCGGGGCGCGTAGAACACCGAAGGCACCTTGAGGCGGTGCGCCAGATGCGAAGCGAAACTCGAATACGTCACTTCCTGTCCCTCGAAGGTGGTTCGCGGCGCGGCCGGGTTCGCCGCGCCGTCCACCGCCAGGCACAACACGTAGCCCGACCCGATCGCGCGCAGGCAGGACTTGGCGACCTGCGCTTCGGTCTGGTCGGCGGTGGAGATCAGGGCCTCGGCATAGCTTGTCTGGGCAATGCGTGGCGCGGTGGCCAGCCAGCGCGACGGGATGCCCGCCAGCTCCAGGGCCATCAGGCCGGCATACATGGGACCGACGTGCGCGGTGGCTACGACGACACCCCTGCCCGCGGCGAGCAAGGGCTCGAAAAACCGCTCGCCGCTGTCCAGCTCCCCCAGCACCTGCATGGCCTCTTCGGCACGATCCTCGCGGCATTCGATCCAGTCGAACAACAGATGGTCCACCATATGGCCCCAGCGCGCGGCGCGCTCCCATTGCGCGCGGTCGATTCCCGAGTCGCGGCGCAGCGACCACGCCCAGTCCAGCCGCGCCTGGGGGATGGGGGCGGTATCGAGCCGGTCTTCCAGTTGCGCCATGGCTTCGTCGAAGGTGTCGGGCAGCCGCATGTCGCGCTGCGAAACATAGCGCTGGAACAATGCCTCGGCCTCCTGCTTGCGGCCAGCCTGGGATAATGCCGCGATGGCGGAACGCTGCCACAGCGGCTTATCGGGGTTTCGTTCGAGCACGTACATCAGCTGGTCGGCAGCCTCGTCGTACTGCAGCGAATAGCGCAGCGCGCGCGCGTAGAGCACCCGCGTCTGCTCCAGTTCCGGCGCCAGGTCGATGGCCTGCTTGAGCGGGCCCACCGCGTCCTGGTAGCGGCCGGACCGCAGCAGTGTTTCGCCGTACAAGGACAGCAGCCTCACATCCGAGGGCGACACCGTCACCCCAGCCTGGAAATGGTCCACCGCATGGACCTTCCGGTCTTCTTCCGTGCCGCGCCGCAGGTGCGCCAGTCCAAGATAGGTCCGCAAGCCCGGGCTATCGTGCCCCGCGGCCAGCGCCGCGTCGCCAAACCGGATCGCCGCCTCCGCCCTGCCATCCTCGAACAAGGCACGCACGGCCATCGCGGCCACGCGCGCGTTCGGTAGATTGTCCGCGTTCAGTACCGCTGCCATGCGCGCCGCCTCGGCCGTATCGCCGTCGCGGATGAACGCCAGCATCCAGAAGTGGGCGTCATCCGGAGACTCCGCCGCCCGATCGCTGGTCGCCCGCGCGACCGTCGCGGCATCGGCCACCCGCCCCGCCTGCAGGCGCAGCTGTATGCGCGCGGCGTGCAGCGCGGCGGTATCCGGTTCGAGATCGGCGGCGGCGTCCGCCTGCGCGATCGCGCTGTCCCACTGCTCCGTCCGTCCCAGCAGGCTGGCGAGCAGGCGGCGATCCTCGACCTGGGAGGGATCGGCGGCCACAAGAAGTTCGAGCGCCGCGATCGCCGGCTTGAAAGCACTCTCTCGCACGAACGGCGAGACCAGCAAGCGCCTGACATCGCGCCTGCCATTGGCCGCGCGCACCAGGGCCGGGTCGAGCCCGGACAGTTCGGCCGCGGGATCCGCCGCGGCCCGGATCCTGCCGATGGCTTCGGCCAGCCGCGCAGCGGCGTCGGCCGACGCCTCGCGACGTGCAATCGTCGTATCACCCATGACGCATCCCCTTGAGCAAAGCCATGGCGAGGCGCAACACCAGCATCAGCACGAAGCCCAGGGCCAGCGCTTCCAGCAAAAGTATCCGCAGCTTGGGGCTGCTGGGGCGGTCCGTCGGAACCGGCTGCGCGATGATCGATAGATACCGCTGCAATCGCAGTGCATCCACCATGGCCTGCTGATACGACTGCTGAGCCAGCGTCAGGTTGGAATCCGCGAAGGCCTGGGCATTGCGCAGCGCCTCGTACGACTTCAGCTGCTTCGCCTCTGTATTCCCCTCGCCGCTCAGGCGGCGGCGCACCGCCACGATCCGCTTCTGCAACGCCGAGACCTGCATCTCGGCGGGCCTGAGCATGGGATGATTCGGATTGCCCAGGGCACGGATCTTGTCCAGGTTGATCTGCGCGTTGCTGAGCTCGCCTTCGAGCTGGCCGGACAGATTCAGCAGCATCGCCACGGTCGCCGTCGGGTCGATATTGCCATGCGCCGTTCGCCACGCCGTCAGGGCGTCGCGGGCGTGAAGCGCCTTGCGCTCCGCACGTTTGACGGACTCCTCGCTGACCTTCAACTTGTCGGCGACGCCTTTCTCGTTCAGGCGGCTGACGAAATCCTCCGCCAGGCGAATCAGCGCCTGCGAGAGGATGGCCGCGTCCTGAGGAGAAAACGCGCTGACGCGCAGCACGTCGATTTGCTCCAGCACGTTAAAGGACACTTTTACGGACGACTGGTATGCGCGGTACAGATCGTCCTCGCTGGCGTCGGGCGCGAGGCGATTGAACAGGTCCATGCCGTCATGGGCCAGGTAGCGGCGCAGGCCGACGGCCTGATCCAGCTGGCGCATGGCATCGCGCGACTTGAGAAAATCGCTGACGGCCCAACCGTCCACGAAACCTCCCAGCATGCCGCCCATATTCCCCGTGGTAAGCAGGCTCGCGGCCCCGCCGCCGCCGGAATCCTGGCCCGAGCCGGATTGCACGAAGAAGCGCGACTCCGCCTCATAGCGAGGCGTCGCGATGCACAACACATAGACCAGGGCAAGCACGACCGGCGCGATGACGATGAGCGCATTGACCCAACGATGACGCCGCCGCTCGCGTAGTGCCGCCTGCCGTTCACGATGCCGGCGTTCGATCTCGGACCCGCCCTCAGATGCCGAACTGGCCGTCCCCGAAGTCCCCGCTGAAGGCGTCGTCGCCTGCGCTTGCGGAGTCGCTGCGGGATCGTCTGGGCGGGAACTTGCGGATGCACCGGTCGAGGTCGTCGTCGATTCTGAGCGTGCTTCCTTCATAAACTAAGCCTTTGAAGCAATAGTCCGCCAATTGATTCTGGCGATAACTGGAAAATACGAGCGTCCGTCCGACCAGGCGCTCTTCGAAAAGCGCCAGCCAGAGACGGGTGAAACGGCAGGGCTCGAAGGGCATGGCGCCCTCGATCACATAGACATCGAACGCGGGCGCCAGCGCCAGCGCGAACGAGAACTCCTGCCGGACGTAGAGCGGCCAATGTTCCATGGGCCTGGCCAGGCACTTGGGATCGCTGATCAGGTCCGCGACGAAGTCGACGGTGGTGTCCGCGTCCAGCTCGTACATTTCGCTGACGAACTCGATCATGCGCAGCCCGTTCGCCTTGCCGCGAATGAAGCCCTGCCGGCCTATGGCCCAGGAAACGCTGCCATCGTGCTTGACGAACCCCTGGCGCGGCGGCCTCAGCCGGCACAGCACATCGATAATCTGGCGGTGCAGTTCCGGCGCGGGCGAAAGCAGCGCATAGCGCCCCACGGGAATGTCGAGATCGACATTGGAAAGCAGCGATTGGCGGGTTCCGAATGCATAGGGTTCATCAGTCACGCCATTAAGATGGATCATTACGGCCCCTCACATCGGCTGGATATTGCTGCGGGCCAGGCGTTCGGCAGCCAGGGCAATCACGGCCAGGAAAACCAGCGAGGTCAGGAAATAGGTCAGGCTCGCATCCTGCGACTTGTAGCTGGTGAAGTACGCCGAACGCAGCAGTTGCATGCCATGCGCGAACGGCGACCAGAGAACCAAGGACTGCATCTGTTCCGGCAATTGCTCCGACACGAAGAACACCCCCGAAAATATCTGCAGGAATCGCTCGATCACGGGCGCCAGCCGAAGAAAAAAATGCCACGCCGTCGCGATCGCGCCGAACAGCACGCCCATGGCGGTTCCGCCCACCCCCATCAGCACCACGAAAAGCACGAACCCGGACCAGCTCTCGGGCAGCGTGATGAAACCGAAAGCGCTGCCCGCGCCGATCAAAATGCCGAATACCACCAGGTATACCGAGACATAGATCAGCGCCTGCACCAATGCACCCATTAGCGGCGTCACTCCCTGGAAGTTCAGTAATCCGCGCGCCGACACGTAGCTCGTGCTGCTCCTGAAGATGATCTGCCGGAACATGATCCACGTGGTCGCGCCCAGCAGCGAAAACGTCGGCACATCCATACCCAGGATGTAATGCGTTCCCATCAGGAAATACAGCGACGAGATCAGCGTGAGCAATACGACGGGCCCGACCAGGGCCCACAGCAAGGCAATCCGGCTTTCGCCGTGCATGACGTGCAGCTGATAGACGAACATCGGCAACAGGGTACGCAAGCGGGGCCGGCCTTCGTCGACGTCGCGCGGACGATACCCTTGATGCAACACACGCAGGCGTTCGCGCAGGATCGCCAGATCCCCGGCCTCGTCCGGGGAAAGCTCGATCTGCAGCGCGACGTCGTTGCGCGACGCATGGCGACGCGCCTGCTGCGCCTCTTCCTGCTTGCGCCGCCGCACCCGCCGCCCGTGCGCCGCCCCCAGGCGCTCGTCTTCCGCCACCAGCCTGGCCGGCATGTATCCGGGCTCGAACACATCGGCGCCGGCGCGGATATCCAGCTCCAGCAAGCGCACCATAATGCGCAGGCGCCGGCGCGGAAAATCGGCATCGGCTTCGGCCGCGCCGCTACGCTCGATCTCCTTTTCCAGTTCGGACTGGACAGCCTCGTAGACCGCCCGCCGGGCCGCCACGGTGTCGTGCTTCTCGCCCTGCAGCCTCGCGACCAGCCGCCTGAACACGGCGGCTGGCGAGGTCCTGGGATCGAATAGCGCCGACACATCCAGGCGCCAGGCGGCAACACCGGAACCTACCGCGTAATTCCGGTCCTGCCGACGCGCGCGCCAGCCTTTAATGCGCTCCTCGTTGCTCATCGACTGGCTTATTGAGTCACGTTGGAGTTGCTACTGGACCCGCCCGAATTGCTATCGATCGCCCGCGTGGCGCTGAAGCCGGCGCTCATCGTCACCCGGAATGCCGACAATACCTTCTGTACCTGGGTAAACGGCGCATCCGAGATATAAATGGCCTGCCCCTCGCGCACCGTGAACTGGCCGGCCAACGCCACCTGTTCCGGCCGCGTCAGGTCGAACTGATAGACAACCGGCAAGGTATCGGGCGCTCCCTTGCTGCCCGGCTTCGCCGGCGTGAACAGGAACACGGAACGCGGGTCCGCCGTATCGTCGTCCAGGCCCTTGGCATCGCCCAGGGCATCCAGCACACTGTAGTTGCGCTTGCTGATGGCCACGCGCCCCTGCGTGCCGGCCGCGCCCAGCACCGTCAGGTACTCCCGGGCGTCATGCGCGGTAATGACATCGCCCGCGCGCAGCAGGATGTCGTTATCCTGGTTGCGGTAGATATCCGACAGCCGCACCGAAGAAATTTCCGTGCCGCGCCGCAAAGTAATGATGAGCTGTTCGGGATTCGTCTGCACCGGCGCGGCAAGCGCCAGCGCGCTGCTCAGCCGCTGGGTGGTCTGGGTAATGGGATACATGCCCGGTTTGGTCAGGTTGCCCTGCACGGTAACCATCTGCCCGCGCGCATCGGCGACCCGGGTGACCGTCACGTCCGAGCCCACGATAAGCTTGCTCAGGCGGGCGACGACGGCGTCATGCAGCTGCGCCAGCGTCAAGCCGGCTGCCCGGAACTTGCCGAGCATCGGCAAGTAGAGATTCCCGCCCCGGTCGATTTCCTGGTTGCCCAGGTCGCTGATACCGGCGGCGTTGGCCGCGAACACACCCAGGCCATCCCGTTCCCAGACAGTGACGTTGATGCCGTCCCCCGGCACGAGCACGTCGAAGCCCGCGTCGCGCGCGTCACGATAACGCGCCGGAAAATCCATGACGTCGGGCACATTGCTCGCGAGCGCGAGCTCGGGCGACACCGGCATGACCACCACATCCTTGTCGTCGTTCGCCGAAGTCATCTCGCTCAGCATGGGACCGGAACGCGGCAATTGGCATCCTGAAAGTAAAACAGCGGCAAGCAGCGCCATGCCCAGCGCCGCCTTGCCCCGCAGCCCGGAAGCCGGGATTTTTTTTTGCATCGAAACCATGATTTCCGAAATCGCGGGAATAAAGCCAGGCAATCACGCCTCCCTCAAGCGCATCGCCCCGATACCGACACGCTCGTCGCTCCTCGACGCGCCCAGGACCGACACGCACAGGCTCAGGAACTTGTCCAGCATCGCGTTCAGCGAGAACAGCTCCCGCGCCCGCTGGCGGCTATGCTGTTTCAACACCTCGTTGCCGCGGGTCAGGTCCACCAGCGACTCGATTTTTTCGCACGCCTCGTTCAGGTCCGGATGCTCGAGATCGCTTAGCAAATGGCCGGTCACGTTCTCGACGAAGCATTCGCCCGCGCCGCCGGCCGGGGTGGAAACAACCGGCACGCCCTGCAGCTGGGCTTCGATCAGGACGTTGGGCAGCCCTTCGTACCGCGAAAGCAGTACCTTGGCGTCCATCCGCGAATACCAATAGCCGACGTGGTTCGACAACCCGACGAAAAGCAGCCGGTCCGTTACCTGCAGCTCCTGGGCCAATGCCGCCATGTTGTCCTGCAGGCGCCCGTCTCCCACGATGAAGAAGCGCGCTTGCGGTCGCCGTTTAAGGTACTGCGCGGCAAGCTTGAGCCAGAGTTGCGGTCGTTTGTCCGGCTCCAGGCGGAACACCCCGCCGATCGTCTCCGTGGCATCGGCCGTGCACGCCTCGAAGGCTTTCCACTTCTCTTCGTCCTTGGGCGAAGCACCGGTCGCCAGCTCCGGCACGCCGTTGTAAAGGATATGAAAACGCACGATCGGAATACCCAGCCACTTCGCGTACTCCTGCGCCGCTGTGCGGCTATTGCTGACGAAGTGCACGCCCGGGATTTGCGCCAGTGCCTGATAGAGCACCGGATACTCTTCCCGGAAGCGATCCTTGCGGATATTCGGCGGCAACCCCCGAAACACCAGATGTATGGTCGGGACGCCCGCCAGCAGCGCCGCCAGCGCGCCGAACAGGCACGTACCGTCCTGCCACAAGCTCACGACATCGAACCGATTGGCGCGCAGCAGGGGGGCAAGTCGCGTGACCCCGTAGTGAACGGGCGGCGGCAATTGCTCCAGCAGGCGAGTCAGGCGCGGATCCTCGACCGGCTGATGCGACGTCGAAATCGCGGGCAGGCCGTTGATCTCGGTCACCGGGATCTGCGCATCGGCCAGCACCGGCAGGAAGAAATCCAGCCCCTGCTTCTTCGCGGACCCAGAGGGCTCGGTGTGCTGCTTCACCAGCACTTCGACCTTCTCGGGCTTCACGCGCATGAAGGCCGGCAGGCGGTCGGCCGACTTCGCCATGCGATGCAGCTCTCCGGCGAGCCGCGTCAGCTGACGCTCGGCGCCGCCGGGGCCCAGGCTGCCGGTGACAAGCGCGATGGACACCGTGTTCTCCGGCTCGGTATCTTCGACCTGGCGGTTCTTGAAATGCAGGATCGCATGCTTCATCGAGACGATCCTGATGTCCTTTCCGGCCAGTTCCTCCGCCTCTTCGAACTCGCGGTAGAACTCGTAATCGCTCGTCAACGTGCTTGCCAGCTCCGCCGCCTTGCTACCGGGAGCAAGCAGATGCAGCACGGGCTTTATCGTTTCGTAGGCGTCCGCCAGCAACCCGCGTTTGCGCAGCCGCTTGGCGAACTCGACCCGTACATTGCGGTCGCCGTGGCGCGCGATCAGGCGACTGAACAACGCATCGGACTGTTCATGCGCGCGGATATCGCCCAGCAGTTTTGCCCGCGCGAGCATCAAGTCCGGATTATCGTCCGACTCCGGAATATGGCGGTCCACCAGGGCCAGGGCCTCGTCGACATGCCTGTCCCTGACCAGCCGGGTCGCGCTATAACGGACGATCTGCAAATCGTCCGGACATTCGTTCAAGAGCGCGGACCACTGCTCGAACATGCCCTCGTTAAGGCCAGCCGCTTCCTTCAAGCGCAGCAGCAGGAAGCGGACTTTCGGGTCCGTCAGGTGATCGCGCGCTAACGCTTCGGCGCGGGCCAGGTTGCCTTGCGCAATCTGGACCCTGGCCGACGCTGCGACGATTTGTTCCAGCTGGGCCTGAACCGACTGGAGAGGCGGCGTATCGTCCGGCGGACCGCTATCCGGCTGAGGACTGGCCGGCGTGACTTCCTGCCGCTGCGCGGCCTCTTCCGCGGGACGGGCGGCACGCCGCCTGGACGGCCGTGCGCGCGCGCTCATGCTGCCTTCCTGCGGTTGAGTTTCTCGATCCAGACCTGGCACCGTTCGATATAGTGGTCGAACTGCTCCGGCTTGTCCGAAAGCTTCTTCAGCGCTTCCCAATAGGGCAAGGCCTGCTCGAACCGGTGCAGGCGCATCGCGCCGACCGCCGCCAGCCGCAGGCCGATGGCATCGTCCGGAACCAGCCGCAGGATCTTCTCGCCCAGGGCCAGCCGCTCGCCCGTGCTCGACGGATCCAGCGCTCGCGCCTCCGCATACAGGACAGCCAGGACGCGCCGCTTTTCGTGGGCGACTTCCGGCATCTCCGGCCAGGACTGGGCAACACGGTCCAGCAGTTTCCAGGCCTCCAGGTGTTCGCCACGGGACAGCGCCAGCCGCGCGGCGCGTATCGAACGCGGTCCGAGCCGGCGCAACTGCCGCTCGGCCTCTTCTTTCGCGCTCTGGTCGGCCGACGCGTTGGCCTGGATGGCGGTGTAGGCGTCGATGGCCTCGCCAAACCAGCCGCCGTTGAACGCCACCCTGGCGAAATACAGCTGCGTGCTGAATTGGGCGGAGTCGCCGGAAGCCGCCAGCTCGAGATGCCGCATCGCGGTCTTCTTGTCCCCAAGCGCGTCCGCCGCCCGTCCGCGCATGGCGTCCAGCTCGGGGAAATCGATGTGGGCGTCGAGCGCGATATCCGTAAGCTCGATGACCTCTTTATGGTTGCCCGCCACGAGCGCACCCCGCACCGCCAGGCGCATCGCGCGCTCGAAGGCCCGCTGCGCCCGCACACCGGCCAAGGCATCCGGAGCCAGCAGACGGTGCGCGCAAGTCCTTTCGGCCGCGTCGCGCAGGCGTCCTTCCTCCAGCGCCCGGCCCCCCTCTTCGGCCCATGCCGACGACTGCGCATCGAGCCAGGCGCGGATATCCTCTTGATCGGTCTTCAGCAGACCGCACGAAACCGCCAGTGCCGCCGCGGCCACCAGGCAGCCCCGCCACGTCGCTTCCTTCACGAGCTCCAGCGCTTCCAGCTCGGAGAGTTCCGGCGACTCCGCCGCCAGGGAACGCAATCCCGTGCGGTCGCCGGCCATCAGCCGATCGCGCCACAGTACGGCGAAGCCCCGGCCATACGAGGGCATGGCGGCGCGAACCTCGTTGACCCAGCGGATGACGGCGTCCATGTCGCCGCCAGCCTGCAGCATGGAAAGCACCGTATCGGCCGCCTCCAGCGCGTATGCGTCGCCCGGAGAGGCAATCCGGAACAACTGCTTCCACTTGCCCAGCGACTCGTCCACATTGCCAAGCTGCGCCGAGGATGCCGCCACGATCCGCACGATTTCGGGGGTCTCTATCTCGTCGCCAAGCAGACCGGCCGCCAGCGAATAGGCCACATCGTAGTGCCCCAGATTGAAATGATTGCGCATCAATATCTGCTCGGCCTTGCTGCCGGAGGCCACCGCCCCATCGGCGGTTTCCAGCAGGGCGATCGCGCCCTCGTAGTCGCCCAGCTCGCCCTGCATGCGGGCCATCAGCGTCACATGATCGGGCAGCCCGGGATGCCGGCGCAGCACGTCGCGCACGCGCCGCGATGCCTCGCGCAGATCGCCCGCGTCCCATATCTTTTCGATGCGTTCGGCGGCCTCGTCGGCAGCCAGCCTTGTCGCGGCGGGCGCGGGGGCGGGGGTGCTTATCCGCGGGCGGATGTAGCTCTTGTACCAATCCGCGCACAGGCGCTCGGCGAAGGCTTCCGTGTAATGCGTCAGGTCCAGGCCGCCGTTCTCCAGCGCATCGGCCTGTCCTATCTTGTTCATCAGCGGCGTCGGGTCGTAGCACGGCACCCCGATGCGTTGCGCCCCCGCCTCCACGGCCGAGATCAGCTGCTGTCGCTGCTCGATCGGGACGTTGTCCGGGGTCAGGGCATTGACGTGCGTGACGAACACGACCTTGTCCTTGCCCAGCAGCTCCACGAGCTGGCCCATTTCGCCTTCTATCTCGTCGTCCGCCATATCGCGCTTCAGGATGCGGACCAGCAACTCCCGATCGTCCGCCGGCAGGCTCTTGAATACCGCGTCCTGCTGCAGCTGGGCCTTCCTTTCCGCCAGCTTGTCGGGGGTCGCCAGCGACCAGAACATGCGCGCACGCGTGCGGTCGGCGAAGAACTCGCTGAAATAGCGTCCCAGGTAGTTGGACTGGATGGGGGAGCCGTCGATGGTCAACAGCTTGCGCGACGACAACTCGATCATGTAAAGATCGGCCGGCTTATGCGTTGCGCGGTGGGCCTGGCCGCCGTTCGATGGCCGGAAAATCAACCGCTGGACGTCGGCGGGAATCTCGGCCTGGCCGTACATGAAGCGCGCCTGCTGAAGCGCCTCCGCGCTGGTGTGCACGAAACCGTAGTTGCGGCCAAGCTGCAGCTTGAGCGGAAAGCGCCCCACGGCGTCGCGCAGGGGCGTATGAATACGGCAGGTTCCAATCGGAGCGATCGTAAAAGTAGCCATTCAGGTTCACCTATAGTGGCGGATTGACGACCCGAACTTAAAGAGTCCAGTACAAGAGGTCCGACTGAAGCCGGCTGCTATCGAGCACCGACTTCAGGTCGCACACCATGCCGCCGCTCTTGACCAGTTCGGGCAGGTCGTCCCAGATGGACTCCATGGTCTGGCGATGCGGAACGGCCAGGATCAGCACGTCCATGCCGCGAAAGTCCTTCCGGTTCACAAGCTTGATGCCGTACTCGTGTTCCATCTGGGCCGCATCGACCATGGGATCGCAGGCGACCGGGGTAATGCCATAGTCCCCGAGCGCGTTATAGAGATCGACCACTTTGGAATTGCGGATGTCGGGAACGTTCTCCTTGAACGTCATCCCCAGGATGCCGACGCGCGTCGATGCATTAAGACGGCCGTTGCGGGCCAGCACCTGCACGACGCGCGAGGCAACGTGATTGGCCATGCCGTCGTTGATCCGGCGGCCGGACAGGATCACCTCGGGGTGATAGCCCAGCTCCTGTGCCTTGGAGGTCAGGTAGTACGGATCGACCCCGATGCAATGGCCGCCCACCAGGCCCGGCGTGAACCGCAGGAAATTCCATTTGGTTCCAGCCGCGGCCAGGACTTCGGATGTACGGATGCCGACCAGATCGCAGATCTTCGACATTTCGTTCATCAGGGCGATGTTGATGTCGCGCTGCGTGTTCTCCAGGACCTTGGCGGCCTCCGCCACCTTGATGGACGACGCGCGATGAACCCCTGCTTCGATGATCTTTTCGTAGACGCCCGCGATGATTTCCAACGATTCCGCGTCCTGGCCCGAGACGATCTTGACGATCTTCTCCAGCGGATGGTCGCGATCGCCCGGATTGATCCGTTCAGGGCTGTAGCCCAGCTTGAAATCGATGCCGCAGCGCAGGCCGGATGCTTTCTCCAGCTCCGGTCCGCAAATATCCTCGGTCGCCCCCGGGTGCACCGTGGATTCGAAGACGACAATGCTGCCCTGGCGCAGCACCGGTCCTATCAACTGGCAAGCGCGGACGAGCAGCGAAAAATCCGGGTTGCACTTCTCGTCGACCGGGGTCGGGACGGCCACGACAAAGAAGTCGCAGCCCGCCAGATCCTGCACGTCGTCCGTCAGTTTCAAAGACGAGTCCAGCAGCACGTGGCGCTCGACCTCGCCCGTCCAGTCGTCGGCGTCCTTCAGCCGCGCGATCCGCCGTTTATCCACGTCAAAGCCGATGACATCGAAGCGCCTGGCAAGCGCCACGGCAACCGGCAGGCCCACGTACCCAAGGCCACACACTGCGATTTTCTTTACCACTGCTACCTCACTCTTTGTCGTCGTGTCGCGGACACTCGAAGTCGCCACCCATGGCCCGGAACGAGGCCGGAACGGCTTCCTGGCGCGGGCGCGTCGCTAAAAAAGATTTACAAATCCCCGAGTGACCTGCCCCCTCCCAGCCGTACCAGCGTAATGGCAGCGAAGTCCGTCAACTTGGAGAATGACGGACATGAGAAAGAGCAGATTTACCGAGGAGCAGATCATCGGTTTCATCAAGCAGGCCGAGGCCGGTTTGCCGATCAAGGATCTGTGCCGCAAAGGCGGCTTCAGCGACGCGACCTTCTACAAATGGCGTGCCAAGTACGGTGGGATGGACGTGCCCGACGCCCGGCGGCTGCGTGAACTCGAGGCCGAGAACAACAAGCTCAAGAAGCTGTTGGCAGAGGCCCATCTGGACATCCACGCGCTGAATACGGCCTTCGGGGTAAAGCGCTAGCCCCACAGGCCAAGCGCGCGGCCATCGCCACCATGATCGAGCAATGCGATCTGAGCGAGCGGCGCGCCTGCAGGCTTGTGGGGCTCTCCCGCGACAGCTACCGCCACCCACCCGAGACCGATGCCATGACCCAAGAGCTCAGCAGCAAGATCGTCGAGATCGCGCATGCACGCCGGCGCTTCGGCTATCGGCGCATCCACGACATGCTGCGCCCGCACTTCCCGGCTGTGAACCACAAGCGCGTCTACCGCCTGTACAGCGCCGCCAACTTGGCGGTGCGCAAGCGCAAGAAGGTCAAACGCCCCGCCAACGAACGCGTGCCGCTGCAACTGGCCACGACGGTCAATGAGGTGTGGAGCATGGACTTCGTCAGCGACAGCCTGAGCACGGGACGGCGCATCAAGTGCTTGACCGTGGCCGATGACTTCAGCCACGAGTGCGTGAGCATCTCGGTGGACTGGGGAATCTCGGGGCAATACGTTACGCGACTGCTGGATCAAGCGGCCGTGTTCAGGGGCTACCCGCAGGCCGTGCGCACCGACAACGGTCCGGAGTTCACCAGCCGGGCCTTCATGGGCTGGGCGCAGGCCCACGGCATCCGTCACATCCTGATCGAGCCGGGACGCCCCATGCAGAACGGCTACATCGAGAGCTTCAACGGCAAGTTCAGGGACGAGTGCCTGAACGAGCAGTGGTTCGAGACGCTGCAGCAGGCCCGGTCGGCCATCACGCTCTGGCGCCAGGACTACAACGAGGTCCGCCCGCATAGCAGCTGCGGGCGAATGCCACCGGCCAAGTTCGCCGAGCTGCATCGCCAGCGCGCTGGCGATGCAGCTCAAACCAGCTCAACCACCATCGAGATCAACTAATCTTGCAACCCCGGACTTCCTCGTTATGAATGGCACGGCAAAAGGGGGCAGGTCACGAGAGCCCAATTGAACGATTTCGGCCTCGAAGACTTTGGCTGGCGAATCCTGACGCAAGGAACAGCAATCTTTCTTTCTAAATATTTGTATTGCTGTTGAAGTACGTCAGCTTCGGCGCGGCAAGGCGCCATAACCCGTCAATAAATTACATTCGATACACGGGACGCAACAAAACTACTGCGGAAGATATTTTTAATTGTTTTAAAGGGTGTCGTTTCGAGTTATTTAACTCGAACGTAAAGAAATAAGCGGGCACCTCGAATCGTCTGCTTGCGATGCCGCGCAACCCTGCCCCGCCACAGCGGCGTGCATCGCGGGAAACGCCTATAGTCGCGCGCATACAGGCACCGGCCGCGAGCGGGGGAATAAACCCTGAACCGGCACGCCCGCATTCAAACGAGATCGGCGACCGGCCAGCGAGGCAAACGAAAACGGACGCGGGATTCCATCATTTTTTTCATTTTGATAGGCGGAACTGCGGCATATACAAGAACAAAAAGCCGCGCCAACCTCGAAACCAACCGGGACGATCGCGGACCAGGCAATGCCGGAAAATCGGCCCGACCGGAGTCAGCCGAGAAAATCAGGCCTGGAAATACGCATCGGCGCCCCCCGCCCTCATTCTGAGATAGGCGTTCAGCCCCGGATCGGTAGCATGGACGTAGCACCCCTTCATGCCGCGCGTCATCAGTGTGCGATACGTGTTCTTGATGATCCTGTCGGCCAGCCGCGCGGCTTCCACCGGATTTTCCCTGGACATTTTCACGAAGCCTTTCATGGTCTTGTCGGCCTGGTAGACGATCATGACTTCGGCAATTGATCGTATTTGGTGCTGACCCCGCGCGATGCCTCGACCGGGTACTTGGCGGCGTTGGCGGCAAGCTTGCTGGTGATCGCGGCGTTCAGGTCCACGCCCAGCACATCGGCGAGCCGTATCAGGTACAGGGCCACGTCGGCGATTTCGTCACGCACCGCGTCGGCGGTGCGCGGGGCCGACGCCGCGTTGTACGAATCGGCCTCGGTCATCCATTGGAAGATTTCCGTCAGCTCGCCGACCTCGCCCGAGAGCGCCATGACCAGGTTCTTGGGCGAGTGGAACTGCTGCCAATCCCGATCCTTGGCAAACTGCCTTAGCGCCTGCGCCGCGCCATCCGCATCGATCAGACTCTTTCCCACCTTTGCGTCCTCCATTTACGACGAATTGTATCTCCCTGGCGTGGGAAGCCGCATGTCGGATCCGCCGCGCGGGACGCCTATGTGCGAACAGGGAACCCGCCGGGAGCCTCGGCCCTGCATCGGCGACGCGCGACCCGCTATCGCGCGGCTCCACGCAACTGCGCGATAAGCGAGCGCGCGGCTGCCGGCCCTTCCCCGCTTAACTGAGCCGCCAGAATGCATGCCGGCTCCGCGTCGCGCAGCGGCAGAAAGACCAAAGGTTCGCCGCGCATGCGCGACAGGGACTTGGGCACGATGGCAGCCCCCATGCCCACCTCCACCAGCGTCAGTAAAGTCGGAATCACGCTTTCGCGGACGATAATCGGGTGCGCACCGACGCGGCTGAACATCCGGTCCAGCAGTTGCCGGAAATAAGGCGAAGCAAGCGGTGAGTAGCCGATCAATGGCAAGGTACATGCCTGCGCCAGGCTGATGCGCCGGCGTGCCGCCCAGGGATGATCCTGCCGCAACACCAGCATCATCGGCTCGCTCAGGATTTCGACGGTTTCGATGCCTTCACCCAGAGGCATGGGGCGCATAAGGGCCAGATCGATCTGGCGACCTCGCAGCATGGCCTCCATCTGGTTGGAGTTTCCCTCGAACAAATCCAGCTCCACATCGGGATGCGCGCTGCGATAGCGATAAAGCGTCTCGGCCAGCGGCGAATAGGCCACCGTGGGCGCGAGCCCCACTCTTAGCGGGCCGCCCTCGCCCAGCGCGGCCCGCCGCGCGGCGCGCAGCATCGATGCCGTGCGTACAGCCAGATCGTCCGCATGGCGCGCCATCACCACGCCGGCGGGAGTCAGCCTTACCGTACGCGTCGTCCGCTCGAACAAGGGAGCGCCGACGATGTTCTCTAGTCGCTTTATCTGCTGGCTGAAAGGTGGCTGGCTCATGAACACGCGCGCCGCCGCCCGCCCAAAATGCAATTCCTCCGCGGCCGCCGAGAAGCATGCCAGCATGCGCGCGTCGAGAAACTTTATGTCGTTTTTCATTGTGAATTATGTTCGATTATGAATTAGACCATAAGCAATCGCCTGTTTAACATGCAGCACGCTTCCTAGGTAGGACGTCGTCCCCGGCCCCCTTCACGAGTCGTCATGTCGCTTAGCATTCCCCACCCCGATGCTCCCCGCCTGGTCGCGGACGCCGCCCTGGCCGACCAGGACCTGCATGCCTGGGCCTGCCTGGACCCCACTGCCGCTGCCGCGCGGCACGGACCGCTGGCTGGACTGGTTTTCGGCGTAAAGGATGTACTCGATGTGGCCGGACTCCCGACACGTTGCGGTTCTCCGGCAACCGACGACCGCCCTGCCACGGCCGATGCCGACTGCGTCGCCATCCTGCGCGCGGCTGGGGCACTGCCTTTGGGCAAGACCGTGACCGCCGAATTCGCCCACGTCGCCCCCGGCCCCACCCGCAACCCCCACCATCCCTCGCACACGCCGGGCGGATCGTCCAGTGGATCGGCCGCGGCCGTGGCCGCCGGCATGGTCGACTTCGCGCTAAGTACACAAACGGGAGGCTCGATCATCCGGCCCGCCGCCTTCTGCGGCGTGGTGGGGGTCAAGCCCAGCTACGGCGCCGTGTCCCGCGGCGGCATGCGCGTCATGTGCCCCAGCCTGGACACCATAGGCTGGCACGCATACGACCTGGATGTGGCGGCGCGCGTGGCCGACGTCATGCTGCCGCGTCATGCATGCGATGCGATCGGCCAGCCGCGCCTGTGCCTTCTGCCCATGCAACCTGGATACCAGCTCGATCGGTCCAGCATCGACGCGCTTGCGTCCGCCGGCAACGCCCTAGCCGCTGCCGGCTATGCCGTAGCCGGGATCCAGGCCATGCCGCATGCGCTGGATCTCTTGGATATCCACCGCACCGTCGTGCACTACGAACTGGCACATGCATTAACCGTCCTGGTGCCGGATGCCGATGCCGTTCAGGATGGACGCCTCAGCCCACGCCTGCGCGAGGCCGCTCGACAAGGCCTCGCCATCGGGCGCGAAGACTACGAAGCCACATTGGCTCGCCTGCACGCAGCACGCCAGCGTGCCTGGGAGCTCGACTTCGGCGACGCCGATCTGATCCTTACGACGGGCGCCCTTGGCCCCGCCCCCGAAGGCTTATCGCACACCGGCGAATCGGGCTTCAACAAAGCGTGGTCCGTGCTGGGCTGGCCCTGCCTGCATCTACCGACCACCCATGACGATCGCGGCATGCCCCTGGGCGTCATGCTGGTAGCGCGTCGAGGAGCCGACCACGCGCTGTTGCGCTGGGCTCGCGACATCCATCGCCTTGTCGACCGGCGCGCCGCCTTGCCGTCCCGTTCACCTTCCAACGGAGCCATTCATGACCCGACTGTTTCGCGCGCTTAAACCGGCCGCCCTGCTTTGCGGCCTGCTGGCCATATTGCCCACCGCCCAAGCGGACTATCCCGACCGCCCCATCACCATTACCGTGCCCACCGCGCCGGGGGGCACCGTGGACATCGTCGCGCGCATCCTGGCCGCCCAACTCGGCGATGAGCTCAAGCAATCGATCATCGTCAGCAATAAGGCCGGCGCCGGCGGCGTCGTCGGCACCCAGGCCGCCAAACGCGAACGTCCCGACGGCTATAACCTTCTGTTCACCGCCAACAGCAATCAACTCATTGTTCCCTGGATCTACGCCAAGCCGGGTTTCGATCCGCTACGCGACTTCGTCCCGATCGCGGCCGTGGGCGTGGTGCCCAATGTGCTGCTCGTCAATCCCACATTTCCGGCGCGCAACCTTCAAGAGTTCATCGCCGAGGTCAAGGCGCACCCGGGCCAATACCGGTACGCCTCGGCCGGCACCGGCACCCTCAATCACCTTTTGGGCGCGATGCTGAACGAGAAAGGCGGCCTCGAACTGGAGCACGTCCCGTATCGCGGTGTCGCCCCCGCGATGACCGACGTACTGGGCAACCAGGTGCCCATGCTCTTTGCCAGCCTGCCGTCGGCGCTGGAAGCCGTCAAGGCAGGCCAACTGCGTGCCATCGGCGTCAGCAGTGCCAGCCGCGTCCCCCTGCTGCCCGACGTGCCGGCCATCGCTGAAGCCGTGCCAGGCTTCAGTGGCGACCTCTGGGTAGCCTTCTATGCGCCGGCCGGCACGCCCAAGGATGTGGTCGCGAAGCTGTACCAGGGCATCAAGACTGCGCTGGCATCGCCCGCGGTACAGCAGCGATTCCAACAACTGGGCGTCACCGAGCTGCACGACGGCCCCGACGAACTCGCCCGCCGCCAGGCATCGGAACTGGAACAATGGCGCGATATCGTCAAGGCGTCGGGCGCCAGGGCGGATTGAAAGCACCGTTATTAATCAGATAGAGCCTGATATCAAGGCAGAAAGCACGGAGATCAGTCCGCACGCGGACACCTGCATACGCCTTGATTCTTCGCAAAACCATGCCCGCGGCGACCGGTCAGCGATCGTTCATGCGGGGAGAAAAAGGCCTTCTTCTATGCACAGTGCCATTTGCTCCTCAATCGCGCCACGGAACGCTTTCGCGGCCAGGCTGACGGGCCGCCCCCTGGAGACGGCGAGCATGCGCGTAACGGAGAAGCTTCGGATGGGCACCGCGACCAGGCCCTGCCAAATCGCCGATGTCCGCGAGACGGAACTCGGCATCACCACCACCCCGACCCCCGCGCGGGCCAGCTGCGCTGCGCCCTCTCCACCATCCATCTGGATAACGGGCTGCACCGCGCCGTGAAGTGCCTCCAGGCTGTTGCGCAAACCCAGCGAAATGATGATCGGCAACTTTCCGAGATCTCTCGCGTGCACGCTGGAACGAGCGGCCAGTTTGCTGCCTGGCTGACAGAACACGGCGATTTCCTGCTTCATCAGTGGCGTGAAACGGATGTGTTCCTGGTTGCCCGGGTCCGAGACGATGGCCATGTCTATCGTGCCTGCGGAAAGACGGTGCAACGCATCCTCGGTGGGGCTCTCAGTCAGCTCGAGCCGGACCTGGGGAAACCGCTTGCGGAAATCCAGCGCGGTCCGCCCGTATAGGGCCTGGCCGACCGTCGGAGCCGCCGACATGCGCACCGTGCCGCGCACATCGCGATTGGATCCGCGCATCCCGCGGTTGAAGTCCGAGACGTCCTGGGTAGCGCTCTGCAATTCACGCATGATGAATCTGGCCCGCTCCAGAAACATGAGGCCGCTGTCGGTCAGCTCCACGCCGGCGACGCTGCGGTCGAACAGCGGACCGCCCATGCCCTCCTCCAGCAAGCGTATCTGCCGGCTGACGGCCGACTGGGCCACGTGCAGCACCGCAGCGGCCGCGCTGATGCTGCCCTTCTCCGCCACCGCGAGGAAATACCGCACCGGCCGCAGATCCATCCGCCCCTCCTCGGTCCTGACCATCTAAATTATGGATGGATAATATCTGAAAACTATTATTTTTAGTTGGCTTCGCACGGCTCAGAATTTATCCAGCCAAACTAAAAAGAGGGAGACAATCATGGCCACCAACCATGCGGCGCTGCGCGCCATTCACTTCCACTGGACGCGCCTGAAGGCACGGTTTCCGAAGGCGGTTCATGGCATCGGTGCCATAACATTCGCTGCGTTGCTGCCGTGCACCGCTTCGCTTGCCGGTTACCCGGAGAAGCCCGTGCGCGTCGTCGTTCCCTTCGCGGCGGGCGCGGGTGCCGACATCGCCTCCCGCTTCATGGCCGAGAAGCTCAGCGCGATGTGGGGCAAAGGCGTGGTAGTAGAAAACCAGGTCGGCGCCAACAGCATCATCGGCGCGCAGCAGGTCGCGCGCGCGCCCGCCGACGGCTACACGCTGCTCGTCCCCAACGACACGACCTTGGCGGCGAACCCGTGGCTCTATGCCAAGCTTCCTTATTCCCCCCTGAAGGACTTTGCACCCATCGCGCTGATCGGGGAGACGCCTTTCGTGCTGGTGGCTTCGCCGCGGTTTCCGGCGCACTCCGTCAAGGAACTGGTCGATATGGCCCGCGCCAATCCCGGTGCGATCAACTTCGGGTCCAGCGGCGTCGCCAGCGCACAGCATCTGCCGATGGAGATGCTGATGCACAGCGCGAATATCAAGTTGACGCACGTTCCGTACAAGAGCGCGTCGGATGCGGCGGTAGGCGTCGTGAGCGACCAGGTACAAGTGATGTTCGCCGGAGTTTCGGCGGTGCTGCCGTTCCTGCAATCCGGCAGGCTGGTCGCTCTGGCAGTCGGCTCGGCCGAGCGGCTCGCCGTACTGCCTCAAGTGCCCACGATCGCCGAATCGGGCTTCCCCGACTTTCGTTATGGGGCATGGCTGGGCTTTGTGGCGCCCGCCGGCACGCCCGCGGCCATCGTCGACAAGATCAACGCCGACATCGACAGCGTACTGCGTCAGCCAGCGGCACGCGAACGACTCATCGCACTGGGCTTCCTGCCCGCCAGGCCGGCCGCGCCGGAGGCTTTTCGCAAGCACATCGCAGACGAGACGGTGCGCTACGGCAAGCTGATCCAAAGCGCCGGCATCGAACAATCACGCTAAGGCAACCCCACAGGGATCCGAACCCAACCATGCGCATCATCGCCCTTCACGAAGCCGCATTTCCGGTGCAAAGCACCATGCGCAATGCGGTATTCTCCTTCGCGGAGATGACTACCTCCATCGTCGCCGCCAGGCTGGACCCCGGTGCCGGCAAGACCCCGGTGACGGGTTACGCTTTCAACTCCACCGGCCGCTATGCCTGCGGACAACCCATGCGGGACCGCTTTTTCCCGCGCCTGCTGCGCGCCAAGCCCGAGTCGCTGCTTGACGCTGCCGGCGTGCTGGACCCGGCAAAAGCCGTGGCAGCCATGCTGGTCGGCGAGAAACCGGGCGGCCACGCCGAACGATCCATCGCCATCGGGACCATCGAGACAGCACTGTGGGACGCCGTCGGCAAAGCGCAGGATCTGCCTACCGCGGAAGTTCTGGCCCGCCGCTACCGCGGCGGCTCGATGCACCGAAAGGTCTCGGTATACGTAGGCGGTGGGTGGTACCGTCCGGGCGGCGTGCCGCGGGACGTCGCCGACGAGATCCGCTCACACCAGGAGAGCGGCTACACGCACGTCAAGATCAAGGTAGGCGGCGCATCGCTGGACGAAGACTTGCGGCGCATCGAATGCGCCCTCGGCGTGCTACCCGACAGCGGGCATCTGGCGGTCGATGCCAACTGCAAGTTCGAGCGTGACGCGGCATTGGCCTATGCCGCCGCGCTGGCCCCGTACCAGCTGCGCTGGTTCGAGGAGCCGTGCGATCCCAACGACTTCTCGTTGATGGCGGAACTCGCCTCCGTCTACGCACCGCCGCTATCGGCCGGCGAGAACCTTTACGGCATGCAGGACGTGGTGAACCTTATCCGCCTGGGCGGCTGGCGACGCGGGCGGGACCTGATCCAGGTCGATCCTCCGCAGTCCTACGGCATGGACGCCTACGCCGCCATGGTGCTCGATCTGGAAGCGCGGGGCTGGGAGCCGTCCAGCCATTTCCCGCACGGCGGGAACCAAATGTCGCTGGCGCTGGCAGCCGGCCTAGGCCTGGGTGGCTGCGAGGCCTATCCCGGTGTGTTCGGCTCCTTCGGCGGCTTCGCGGACAGCACCGTGGTGGAAGGCGGCTATGTACAGCCACCGCAGTTGCCCGGCATCGGCTTCGAGGGCCACAGTGCCTTGTACACCTTGATGCGCACGGTCGGCGCGGACTGACGGCCCGTCGTCCCCGCCTTCCCATCCGTGCCCGGACCGTGCCGCGCCTCCCGATTCTCCCAGTACCTTCGAGACATGCACATGAACTTCGTCACTTTCCGTACCGCTTCCGATCTCACGCCCCGCCTGGGCGCCGTCGTCAACGAATCCGTCGTTACCCTGCCGAGCGACATGATCAGCCTCTGCGCCAAGGGCGCCGCCGGCTTCGCCGCCGCAGCGGAGATGGCCGCCGCGGCACCCGCCGAGGATCGCCACCCCCTGACGGCCGTCGAACTGCTTCCCGTGGTGCCGCGCCCGGGCAAGATCATTTGCCTGGGGCTCAACTATGCCGACCACGCAGCCGAGGGTGGCAACAGCAAGCCGGAATACCCGAGCCTTTTCATGCGAGGCCCATCGTCCCTCACAGCCCACGGCGCCCCTCTCAGGCGTCCGCGCGCTTCGACCCAGCTCGACTTCGAGGCCGAGCTGGCCGTGGTCATCGGCACGACCTGCCGCCATTTGACCCCCGCCAACGCCCTGCAAGCCGTGGCAGGCTATTCCTGCTTCAATGACGGCACGCTGCGGGACTATCAACGCAAGACCGCGCAATGGACGATCGGCAAGAACTTCGACGAGACAGGTTCCTTCGGTCCCTGGCTGGTGCCCGCCTCGACACTGCCGGCGGGTGCCGCCGGCCTGAAGATCGAATCCCGCCTGAACGGGACGGTCATGCAAAGCAGCAACACGGCCCACATGCTTTTCCCCGTGGAGGAAACGCTATGTCTTATCACCGAGGCCATCACCCTGGACCCCGGCGATGTGATCATCATGGGGACACCGGCCGGGGTCGGCTACGCGCGCAGGCCACCGGTATGGATGAAAGCCAGCGACACCATCGAGGTCGAAATCGAAGGAATAGGCATTCTGTCTAACCGTATCGAAGACGAAGCCTGAGCTTCGCCACACTGGCCTTTGACGTCCACGCTCTCACACTCGTGCGCACCGGAAAGGCGCCGCGCCGCCCAGCGACGCGACCACCGGACTGTCAACCGGCGTCCTGCCCGGAAGACCCGGGCTGCGCGCACGCCAAGGCCGACAGCGCGAGCAGGACTGCCGGCACGCTGTAGATCCAGACGGGCGAAACCAATGGCAGCATAACGCCAGCCAGCAGCGGCCCCGTACCCGCGCCGATGTCGCGCCACACCGCGCGCGATGCCAGCGCCTGTACTCGCCCCGGCCCAGGCGTCCGCATGGCCACGATAGGCGGCAAAAGCGGCAGTTGCAGCGCCCGCAGCACCACGATGGCGGCCGCGCAGCTCCAGATCCACCCCACGCCGAAACCCACGAGAACGATGGCGGTCAGCACCGACAGCCAGACCAGCAACCGCACCGGGCCGAACCGTTCCGCCAGACGTCCGCCCACGGGGCTTAACACGATCTCGCCGAGATAGCGCAACGCCAATACCACCCCGGCCACGATCACCGAACCGGCGGGCATAAGGTCCTTACCCAGGTAGGACAGGCCGATGATGAAGAGGCCATCGAGCGTGAAGCCTTCCAGAAACGACCAGGTATCCAGGCTGCCGGGCAGGCGCAGCCGGCGACTCTGCTGCGGCATGGAATGCGGGTGGCTGGGCAACCGATGCGCCACAACCACGCCCAGAAAGGCCACCAGTGCCAGAACGAAGAAAATCGCGCGCGGCCCCCAGAGTTCCGCCATCCATGCACCCAGCGGCAGCGCCACCACTGGCCCCATCGCGATGACCGCGCGCGAACGGCCGTTGCGCCGCGCCACGCCGACCGGGTCCGCGGTCGCCATGGCCTGGGTGGACAGGTTCAGGGCAGCGAACGACAAGCCCCACAGAAGACGCAGCGGCACCAGGGCCCAGAAGCCCGTGAGCGTCGCATAGCCCAGCGCGCTTAGCGTGGCGGCGGCTGCCGCCAGCATGCAGGTCGGCCGATCGCCATGCCGTGCATAGAAACGCGCCACCCACCCGTAGCCGGCGATGCGCACGAGACGGTTTGCCGCCAGCAGAACGCCGGCTTCGGCGAGCGACACGCCGAACTGCGCGGCGTATATCGGCAATATCAGGTACAGCACCGTATCGCCAGGCAGCGTCAACGCCAGCGTGGCGGCGGCGTTCCGCGAATGCGCGTCAGTCGGGGAGATGCGGTCTATCATATATAGACATCTAGACGTATATGCCAAAGTCGACATCATGCCTTATATTTCAGTTTTGTGGCAACTGGTGTTCGCCGCGCGGGAAACGGATATGCATGCATGCTTCATGTCCGTTGTCGCAGCATGCATGAAGGCCTCGCGCACACCGATACCGCGCTCGATCGCGCCCGACTGTGGCACTTGGATCAGGATGCCAAATGCCCCGATGGACAGCCGGCTACCGGCAGATGAAGTGATCGGTTTTTCGCAGGCGCCAGTCGGCTACGCCCATGCAACCCGCTCTCCCTCGGGATAACCGGGGTAAACGTTTGCGTCCATCATGGATGGCGCCCCGACGAACCCTTTGTCGGGTGCTGGGCTAGCTGCTTGCCATCGGAAATCCAGGCCAACGCCCGGAAGGGACGAAAAAAAAGCACCGCGATCGCTCGCAAGTGCTTGATTTTCTCTGGGGGACCCAGAAAGGAATTCTGGTGGGCTGTGAGTGGCTCGAACACTCGACCTACGGATTAAGAGTCCGCTGCTCTACCAACTGAGCTAACAGCCCGATTTGCGCGATCCGAGGCTTGCGGGATATCCCGCGCGAACCTCGATACGGCCGCTCGACCCGGGGCGGAGGTCTATTCAAGATGCCCCGGGGTTTCCCCCAAAGCGACGTCGCCCGAATCAAGAGGCAAAAGTATACATGTTTTCTCCGCCTCGGCCAAGCCGGCCGCCCCGCCATCGCGACACCCCCGGCAGCCTGTCGCCCCAGCGCGACAAACCGCCTCCGGCATCCCCCCGTGGGCGCCCACAAGCCCGGCCCGCCCTCCTACTTTCGGAGGTACAGGGCGTATCATCCTTGGATTCCAAGCTTGAGTAGCGCCGGCAGCCCACTTCTATGTTCAGAATCGACCTGCGGCGTCTCATCCTGTGGCTGTGTTTATGTTCGGTACTGGTGGCGCTGGGGAACAGCTTTTACGCCAGCTATCGGGTACAGCGCGAAATCCTCCTGAACAACACCCTGGAAGGCAATCGCGCATACGCGGCCAAGCTGGCAAGGACCACGGACAACTTCATCAAGACCATCCGGCAGGAATTGGCGTACAGCGCCAGCATGCTGTCGGATATGGAGACCGGTCCGGACCGTGCCGCCGATGAGACGCGTCGCCTGATGCGACAGAACGATCATTTCAATTCAGTGCTGGTGGTGGACGCCACGGGCCTGATACAAGCCGTGGATCCGCCCCTCACGGGCCTGGTGGGCGCGCGCCCGGACAGCGAGGCCGTGCAGCGCGCGCTGCAGTCCAAGCAACCCGAGATCAGCGAACCGTATATGGGCATCACGGGACGCTGGGTCATCCTGAATTCCCACCCCATCTTCGACCGCCAGGGCCGCTACATCGGCTTTATCGCCGGTACCCTGTACCTGCATGAGCCGAACGCGCTGCACCTGCTGCTGGGCGAACACTATTACCGCGACGGTTCCTACCTGTATGTCGTGGATCGCACCGGCAAACTGATCTATCACCCCGACGTCGGGCGCATCGGCGAATCGGCGAGTACCAATCCCATCGTTGGCGACCTCATGCGGGGCGTATCCGGCGAACGGCGCGTGCGCAATACCAAGGGCGTGGAGATGCTCGCGGGCTATGCCGTCGTCCCGACCACGGGATGGGGCCTGGTAGCCCAGCGGCCCGTGCTGGGCACACTGCAGCGCATGGACGATCTTCTCTGGCTTACCGTGCGCAATTCCCTGCCCTTGATGATCGTGCTGCTGCTTTGCATCGGCTGGCTCTCCAAGCTGATCGCCCAGCCCCTATGGCAGTTGGCCAGCGCGGCCAAGCAGATGGACGAACTGGACGCTTCCGAACGCATCCGCGGCGTGCGGTCGTGGTACTTCGAGGCCGCGCAATTGAAGCGCGCGCTGCTGACCGGGCTGGGCAGCATCAATCACAAGATGCGCAGCCTGCGGCGCGAGTCGACGACGGACGCGCTTACGTCGCTGCTCAATCGCCGCGGCCTGATGCGGGCGCTCGACGAGTTCGCCACTACCGGCGTGCCGTTCGCGGTGGCGGTGATCGACATCGATAACTTCAAAGCCATCAACGATCGCCATGGGCACGACACCGGCGATGACGTCATCCGCGTGCTGGCTTCGCTGATGCGCCACGGCTCGCGCAGCAACGACGTGCTGGCGCGCGCTGGGGGCGAGGAATTCACCATGCTGTTGCCCGCCACCTCGCTGGACGACGCGGTACGCGCCGCGGAACGCTTGCGTGTGTCGATGGAGGAAGCGGTGAATCCCACGGGCGGCACGGTGACGATATCGATCGGCGTTTCCCGCTATCCCGACCACGGCAAGGACGTCTATGCCGTGATGAAAGAGGCGGACAAGGCGCTGTATTTCGCCAAGAACCACGGCCGCAACCAGACCTGCGTCGCCGCCCCGGACAGTCCGGAGGGTTTCCTGGCGGTCGCGCGGCCCGGCGCGGCCTCCGCCCAGGCGGCGCGCTAACGCGTCTGGCGCGCCTTCGTCGCGGGGCGCGGCGGCGGGGCCTTGGGTGCCTGCTGCATCTCGTGCAACATCGTCGAGCACTGGTTCTCAGCGCCCTGGTTGCTGGGGACGATCAAGGCCAGCAAGCCCGCCGCGGGCGTCAACGCGGCGCCCAGCGCCACCATCCCCGCCCCCCGCGCGACCAGCGGTCCGACCTTCACCCCCGCCTTGGGATTCTTCAATGTCCCGTTCACGTACAGGGGCGAGCGCAGCGATATGATGCGCAGCCCCTTGCTATGCGGCGTGATATCCAGGTCGATGGCTTCCGATTTGAAGTTGACGGTGCCATCGATATCGATAACCGCATTCTCGGTATCGAAGACGAAGAGGTCAGGCTTGGCCAGGCCGTCCTTCAGGGCGATATCCGCGGCCGCGCAGTTGATCGGCACTTCTTCATCGCCGAACAGCTTGGCTACGACGTAGTTGCCCACATTCAGGCCGGCCAGTTCCATCAGGCTGCTGCTGATAAGTCCGTCGTTGATCAGGATCTTGGTTTCGCCATTGGCGGAGCCCAGCAGCGCCGCGACCGAATTGCCGTTGGCGCTCAGCGCGGCGTCGCCATTCAGTTCGCCAAGGCTGCGCCGCATGCTCTGCACTTTGGGAAAGAGCTGCTGCAATTGAAGGCGGCGCGCGGAGACCTTGGCGCGCCCAGGCATCGGTTTCTTGGACCCGTCGAGGTGGATATCCGCATCCAGGGTACCGCCGGCCATGCCGAAGCGCAGCGGCGTCAGGGCCAGCGCGCCATCGTTCATCACCGCGCGCACCTGCAGGTCGCTGATCGGAAGCTGGGCGGACTGGATGATTTTCTTGGCCTTCAGACTGACGTCGGCGTCCATCGCGGCCCAGCGATCCGTGCGGAACTCCTGTACCGGCAAGGCCTTGTCCGGCGGCTGCTCCGATGGGCTGCCGCCGTCCGACGTGGATGCCTGTCCGGATGCCCGCTCGGCGCGCGCCACCTTGGCGCTGTCCGAAGCGGCCTTGCGTCCGCTTCCCTTGCCGGTGTCCGCCCCGACCAGAGGCCCCAGGTCCGCGAAGCGCAGCAGGTTGGAGGTGAATTGCCCCTGAAGGCGGGGCCGCGGCTTGCCGTTGGTGAAGGTAAGGTCGCCGTGGATATCGCTATCTCCGACCTTGCCGTTGAAATCCCGGTATTCATACACAGCGCCTTGCGGCTCGTTCAGGCGCCCGACCAGGTGCCCATCCGTACTGTAGGGCGGGGTATCGGGCAGCGCGACGCCGATCAGCGGATAGAGATCCGCCATGCTGGCGCCCGACAGGGTCAGGCGCAGGTCCAGCGCGCCCAGATGCATGGGATCCGTCAGCGTCCCCGTCGCCGAGGCCTTGGTCTGGCCAACGGCCGCCTTCACTTCCACCGGGAAGGGTTTGGCCGTGTCCTGCATGGCCAGCACCCCGCCGATGCGTCCCTGGCCATCGACCTCCAGGCCCTTGTACTTGCCCTTTGCGCGCCAGCCGAACACGTAGGCGTCGTCGCCGCCCTGGGGCGGCTGCGCCCCCGCCGCGGAACCGGCGCCCTGGGGCGGCGCCTTCCGGCCGGCCAGATCGCCGGCCACCGCCGCTCCCGCAAGATTGGCGATGGACACCGGCTTGCCCAGAGGGTCCACGACGACTTGCACATCGGCCTGGCGCGTTTCGTCCAGGTACCCGATGGTGCCCTTGTCGAAGGCGATTTCGCGCACATCCAGCCGCCAGGCCGAGCCCTTGTCCTTTTCCTTGTCCGCGTCCTTTTCATCCTGCGGCGTGAAGGCCCAGTTCGCGCTTCCGTCGGACCGCCGCTCCAGGCTGACCGACGGTTCTCCCAGTTCGACCTGCCGCAAGGCGACGGTGTGCGTCAGCAACGGCAGCAGGCCGACCCTGAAGCCCAAGTGTTTCAAGGTGGCGAATTGGGGCGCGCGGCCCCAGTCCGTATTGGCCACCGAGATATCGGCGGCGGTTATCTGGGCCCACGGAATCCAGGCGCGCCAGCCATGGTCCTCCTGGGAGCGCCGCCACGCGAGCGCCAGGTCGCCATGGATCGCCACCGGCCGCCCCAGCGCCGCGCTGGCCTTCTCTTCCACAAAGGGCTTGAATCGATTCAAGTCCAGGGTGGCAAGAAACACGATCGCGGCCACGAGGACTAAAATGACCGCTGCGCCGATACCGGCGAGAACCTTATATTTACGCGCCATTGCGTCGCCTTCTTCCAATTGCCGCCAGTCGGCGTGCCCGTCAGCAGGCGGCGGGGCGCATATTTCGTGCCACGGTCCTCCCGCGGCGAATCCGCATTAACATTGCGGCCCGGGGCCAGTCCCCTTGCAACCCGTGCCCCATGCGTAGGGGCCATCCACGATAGACAAAGGCATCACGGCCAGGCGCCGCAATGCCGGGAGAGCCCATGCGGCAACTGTGTTTGATTTTCATCGTCGCGGCGATGCTTATGTTAACCATAAGCCGTCTTGCCCTGGCGACCTGGCAGCGCACCCGGGTACGCAATGCCGGCGGGCTGTGGCCGATCCTGCGGGGCGGCTGGCGCATCGACGCCCACGAAGTCGCGATCCTGGCGGTCGCGCCCGCGGTGTTCTCTCCCTGGCTGGGGCATTTCCCCACCGCCGCGGCGATCACGTCGGTGTGGTTCCAGGCGGCGTGGCTATTGCTGGTCTTCATGGAAGTCGCGACGCCGCCCTTCATCCTGGAATACGATGCGCGGCCCAACCGGCTGTTCGTCGAATACCTCAAGCACCCACGCGAAGTCTCCGGCATGCTGTGGCGCGGATTCAAGGGGCCGCTGGTGGGCGGCCTGGTGGTGGTGGTCCTGGCCGCATGGATAGGCCATATCCTATTTGGCGCGCCGCGCCCCGACGCGCCGCTGGCATGGTGGCAGATACCGCTGCTTAGCGTGGCCGCGCTGGCCGTGGGCATACTTGCCATCCGGGGCACGCTGCAGCACCGCCCCATCAATCCGTCGACGGTGGCCTATTGCAGCGACGGCATGTTGAACATGCTGCCCTTGAACTCGCTTTACAGCGTGCTGTACGCCGTCTACAGCATGAAGAACGAGAAGTCCGCCTCCGCCGTCTACGGCAACATGCCAGATGACGAAATGCATGCCAAGGTCCTGGAAGCCGCGGGCTTGCCGCTGCCGCCGGCCGATCCCGCCTACCCCAGCATGCATACGCAGACGCCGTCGCATCCGCGCGCGCGCCCCCTGAATCTCGTCATTATTCTGGAAGAAAGCCTGGGGGCGCAGTACGTCGCCAACCTGGGCGGGCAGCCCCTGACGCCATGCCTGGACGCCCTGGCGGCGGATGGCTGGAATTTCACCCGCGCCTATGCGACCGGCACGCGGTCGGTGCGTGGCCTGGAGGCCGTCGTCACCGGCTTTCCGCCGACACCGGCCCAGGCGGTGGTAAAGCTGCCCGATGCCCAGCGGGGCTTTTTCACCCTGGCAGACCTGCTGGGCCGACAGGGTTACCACTCGCGCTTCATCTATGGCGGCGAGGCCCACTTCGACAATATGAAGGGCTTCTTCCTGGGCAACGGGTTCGACCATATCGTGGATCGCGGCGAATTCGTCGACCCGCAATTCGTCGGCACCTGGGGCGCTTCCGACGAAGACATGTTCAACCAGTTGCACCGCCTGTTAAGCGGCGACCAGGACCAGCCGACTTTCACCCTGGCTTTTACCGTGTCCAACCATACGCCGTGGGAATACCCCAGCGGGCGGATCCAGCCCGACGGCAATCCCGCCACGGTGGAAAACACGGTGCGCTACGCCGACTGGGCACTGGGACGCTTCTTCGAGCAGGCAAAGAATTCACCCTATTGGGAAAACACGGTATTCCTGATTGCGGCGGATCACGACTCGCGCGTCTCGGGCGCCAGCCTGGTGCCTGTGCGCCACTTCCACATTCCCTCCGTCATCCTGGGAGGCAGCGTGGCGGCGCGCCGCGACGATCGCATCATCAGCCAGATCGACCTCGGGCCCACGCTGCTGTCCCTGATGGGATTGGAGAGCCGGCATCCCATGCTGGGCCGGGATCTGACCCGCCCCTTGCCGGACGGCGACCCCGGGCGGGCCATCATGCAATACGGCGACAACTACGGCTACCTGAAGGGGGACCGGCTGCTCGTGCTCGGTCCGCAAAAAGCGCCGGTGCAATACCGGTATGCAGCGCCCGAAACCTACGAGGCCGTGCCGGTCGACGAAACATTGGCACGGGAAGCACTGGCCCACGCGCTATGGCCCAGCTGGGCGTACCGCGAAGGACGCTACGCCCTGCCGCCGCTACACGGCGCGGCCAGCCGCGGCGTGCCATCGCTACGTCCAGGGCTGGAACGCGCCTGACCAGGTCTATCGCTGGCCCGTTAGAAACAAATCGAAACGTCAGGGTCGTTTTGTATCATTACCTCACCCGTGATGCGGGCGTTTTTGTTAAACGTGTCACACTACCGAACAGAAGCTCATCGCCTGTGCTATTAGAGAACCTGCCAGAATGACCGACACTCCCCTCCAGATCCTGATCGTGGACGACAACGAGATGGCGTCGGAACTGCTGTCGGAATTCGTCGACCTGCTGGGCCACAAGTGCCGGGCGGCGGCAACCGGACGCGCGGCCATCGAGGCCTGCGACGCGGCCCGGCCCGACGTCGTCGTGACCGACATCGTGCTGCCCGACCTGGATGGCTATGAACTGGCCGCGCGCCTGCGCGCCCGGTTCGGCCAGGAAATCCGCATCATCGCGCTCAGCGGCCTGCCGCGAAACAACGACCGCGCGGAAGCCTCGAATTTCGATGCCTGGCTGGAAAAGCCGCTGGACTTGTCCGTCCTGGAACGTCTGCTGGGCAACCCTGGAGAAACGTCGACATAATGCCAGCCGCCAATCATGACCTCCGTCTGGTAGAAGGCATCCAGCAAAGAATCCTGGCGCACGTCTTCCCCGTACTGCGCCATGATGCATTGAAGCCGCTGTCCAACGCCAAGCTCACGATCGTGCTGCTGGAAAAGGCCATCGCCAAGGGCACGCTGGCCTCCGCCGATCCGCCGCCCTTCATCACCGACCTGGATACCATGCTGGATGACAGCGTGGCCGCGATCCGGCTGTTGAACAACTGGTTCCAGGATGACGGCCCGGCGATGGACGTTAGCGCCATCGTCCAGGAATGCCGTCGCCTGGCGTTTTCGCAGTTGCTGCTTTCCGGCAAAAAAGTGCAGATCGACGACTTCGCCCAGGCAGCCCCGGTCATGCATCGCACCAGCCGCTACGTGCTGATGGCGTGGATGATCCTGGCCATCTACGGCTTGCCCGAGCGCGGTGTCCTGCATATCAAGCAGGATGGGCCCACTACGTTGGCGGCGCGAGCGTTGCCCGCGCCGGCGGACGCGACCACGCGTACCCTGCAGCCCGAAAGCCCACCTCCCCTCTCACTGGAGGAAGTGCATTCCATCGCGGCCTTTTACGGCTGGCGAGTCGAAAAGCAGGACGACGGCTGGTTCTTGAACCTGCCACCACCTGAAAGCAGTTGAGAGACCGCGATGAGCGCCTCGCCTTCCGTCAATGCCGATCAGGAGCTGTCGCTCATCCCGGTGAGCGTACTAGGCCTGCGCGATGGAGAAGATTTTCCAGGCGTGCAGGAGCTCTGTCGGCTGACCGGGATTTTTTTTGGCGTTTCGATGTTTGCGGTAACTTGGCTGCGCGACGCCAGTCCGGTAAGCCTGTGGTCCAGCGGCGCCTGCCGGCGCACGTCGCAGCTGCTCGCCCGGTGGAGCTATCCGGCGCTGGACTCGCCGGACGTCGTCATCGCCACGCCCACCGAGCTTGCCTGGCAAGACTGTGTCACCCCCGAACCCGGCGTATCGGCCGCGCAGCGGCCGGTCGGATTCTTCGCCGCGGCGCCGCTGACGCTGGCCGACGGCACGCGCGTTGGCGCGCTCTGCATCGCCGATACCGATAGCCGGGCGTTTTCGGCCGACGATATCCAGCGCCTGCGCGACTTCGCCGCCATGACCAGCGAGGCCCTGCGCGCGCAAAAGGCGCTGGCCGACACCCGGCGCCGGGAACAACTGCTGTCCCGGGCGTTCCGCCTGGCCAAGGTCGGCGGCTGGGAATACAACGTCATCACGGGCAACCTGACGCTCAGCGAACAGGCACTGGAAATCTACGGCATGGATACCAGCATCCAGCCGACGATCGAAACCCTGATGCGGCGTTTCTATCCCGGCGATGCGCTGATCGACACGCGTGAAGACTTCGCCCGCCTGCTACGCGAAGGCCGCGGCTACGATTCGCGGCGCCGCATCCAGCGCCTGGACGGGTCCTCGCGCTGGATTCATGTCCTGGCCGAGCCGGAATCCCAGGAAGGACAGGTCGTCCGCGTCCACGGTCTGGTCGAGGACATCACCGACGAGGTCGAATCCCAGCGTCGCCTGCACGAATTGGCCTACACCGACAAGCTGACCGGCCTGCCCAACCGCGGTGCCTTCCTGCTGGAGCTTGCCCGCCTGTTTTCCCAGGCCGAGCCCGTCGTTCTGATCTCCATCGATATCGACGGATTCAAGGACATCAACGACACCATAGGCCACCACGCCGGTGACCATCTGCTGATCGAAGTGGGCCGGCGCATCACGGCGCATTTCCCGGTAGGGACGTTCGTCGCCCGCGTGGGCAGCAATGAATTCACCGTCATCGCGACAGGCACTGCGACGGTGGAAGATCCGGTGGACTTGATGAATCACTTGCGCCTACAACTGAGGGCGCCCGTCCATTACGCCGACCAGATCCTGTCGGCCTCGGTCAGTATCGGCCTGTGCGCGTCGCCTGCCCAGGCAAGCGACGCCGACCAGATCGTACGCAATACGGATATCGCCCTCTACCAGGCGAAAAAAGGCGGCGGCGATCGCACCGTGATGTTCGAGCCGGAGATGCGCGACCGGCTGGAAGAGCGTGTCCGGCTATTGCGCAACGTGCGGCGCGGCATCGAACGCAAAGAGTTCATGCTGTATTACCAGCCCATCTACGATATGCGCACCCACACGCTATCGGGATTCGAGGCGCTGATGCGCTGGTCGTTGCCAGAAAAAGGCATCCTGCCGCCGAGTTATTTCTCCGCGGCCTTCGATGACCAGGCGCTGGCGCCGCAATTGGGCGACGAAGCCTTGCGCAATGCCTTCGAGCAGATGCGCCGCTGGATAAACAAGGGTTTCGACTTCAAACGGGTTTCGGTGAATGTCGCTGCCGCGCAATTCTATCGGCAGGACCTGGCCGGCCATATCCTGGACATGCTCGCGCGGTACGGACTGCGGCCGGATCAGCTTACCCTCGAGATCACGGAAAGCGTTTATCTGGGGCCGGGCGCCGACGCCGTGGAGGACGCGCTGCGCATCCTGCACCAGTCCGGTGTGGGCATCGCCCTGGACGACTTCGGCACCGGCTATGCGTCGCTCACGCAATTGCAGCGCTTCCCCGTGGATTCGCTGAAGATCGACAAATCCTTCGTCCAGAACCCCGATGCGGGTTCCATCGTCGACGCCATCATCGCGCTCGGAACGAGCCTGAACATACAGATCGTCGCCGAAGGCGTAGAAGCCTCGGAGCATCAGGAAACCCTTTTGCGGCGCGGTTGCCGCTACGGTCAGGGTTATTACCTCGGCAAGCCCATGCCCGCCGAATTCTACGCATGATGCGTCGTTGATCAGGTAGTCCAGGCGACGGCACCGGGCGCCGGTTCGGTTTGGATGGCAGATGCCGGCTGGCCGTCCGGCGCGACAGAGCTGTCATCGGCCACCCCTCCCAAATAGCGCGCTTCCAGCGCCATCCGCCGCCGCATCACCGCCTCTTCCACGCCGCGCTTGGCCCGTTCCACGGTGCGGGCGCTGCCGGTCTCGTAAGAGGTTTGCCACCAGTATCCGACATCGCACATGTCCTCGAACCAGTCGATACGTCCATGCGTCTTGCCCGCGATGTCGATGTAGTTCCAGGAGTAGATCTGCGAAACCCAATACATCGTCTCCATACTCATGTCCGGACTCCTCGCTTGAGGGCACTCGCGAGGGTGGAAAACGAGAAAGGCGGAGGGAGGACACCAATCCCGCAATATCGCCACGCCTGCGAGGCCGGAGGCCATTCTAGGAAGCGAGGCTGGCGAAGGGTATCCGAAAAATCTGAGTCCGGCGCATTGCGTCCGCAGGCCGATCACGCGGGAATTTCCGACGCGTCTCACCGCGCTCCATAGCGCGCATGCGCACTATCGGACGAATCCGAACGCGGATTCCGACACGCTATTCAGAGGGGGTTTCGTCCTATTTTCCACGGACGAAAGGAACCCCTGCAAGACCGTTGAACACACCTGAATTTTTGCTTGCACACTTCGGCCGGGCGCGAAAGGTATTGCGCCATACTGGCCCGCCGTGACCTTTTGGCTACCCCATGCGATATCTCCACGACAATCACCATGGCATCCAGGCGGCACCGCCCATCTCTTACGACGTGTCGACCACTACAACGAACGCCAATATAGCCATCGCCTCGTCTCACAGCGCCTACGAGGCTGTCTTTCGCGAACTGGTCCAGAACCACGCCACGCGCCTGCATCGCTTCATCATCAAGCACATCGGCAATTGCCCGGATGCGGAAGACATTACCCAGCAGGCCTTCCTGGAGGCGGCCAAGTCCTATCACAGCTTTCGCGGCGAATCGCAGCTCTCCACCTGGCTGTACGGCATCGCCCTGAACCTGGTTCGCAACTACCTGTCGCGCGCGCCCGAATGCCGATACTTCTTCGTTGGCGAGGACGCGCTCAGCGACCATGCGTCGCAGGACCTGACGCCGGACGACGCCGCTGAACAGAACCAGACCCTGCGCCTGCTGGAAGAGTCCATCGCCGAACTACCGGAGAACATGCGCAGCATCCTGTTGATGATGGGACTGAACGACCTCACCTACGAGGAAGCGGCCGCCCGTTTGACCGTCCCCGTAGGCACCATACGCAGCCGGCTGTCGCGTGCACGGGCGGCCCTGCGCTCCAAGCTGGAAACCAAGGGCATCCGGCTGGACGCCTGAAACCGGCGACGTTCCCGACCGGCTGCCGGGAACGCCCAGGACGCGATACCTGGGGCTTTCAATCCGCAGCCGACCCTTTCTGCAGCACGCGCGTCGGACCCGACTGCAGCAGTCTCAGCGTCCGGTCCGCCCCATCGGCATACACGGTGGAACGCGATCCGCCATCCCAGGACCACCCCACGGCATCCCCCCACTTGAGCAAGGACTCCGGGATCAACGGCGCGCCGTTGATCTGTACCAGGCGGGGCCGTATGACGAACATGCGCTCCCAACGCTTGTTGGTCTTTCTCTTGTGCGAGAACAACGCCCCCAGGCCCGGGATATCGCCCAGCAAGGGGACCTTATTGATCTCGTCTTCGTTCCCGCTGCTGTTGTAGCCGCCGATCAGCAGTGCCTGGCCATCCCCCACCACCGCCAGCGTGCTGATGCTCGTCCTGCCCACCAGGGGCAGCCCGTCCTTGAAATCCTCCTGCGAGATCTTGCCATCCTCGATATCGACCGACAGCTCGATCGCGCGGCCTTCGCTGCCATCGATGAAGCGAGGCGTCACCCGCAATGAAGTGCCGACGGTGACCTCGCGGACATCCGCGATACGCTCGCCCGTCAACCTGATATAGAAGGTCTTGGACAGATCGATCAGGGCACCCATGTTATCCGCCGTCAGGATGGATGGCTTGGACAGGACGTTCGCGTCATTGTTGTTCTGCAGGGCATTCAAGCGGGCCAGCAGCGAATCGGCCACGCTCAGGCCGACTGTCCCCATGGGCAGGTTGCCCGGCGACAATTTGCCGTCGGGCTTGGCGGGCGACGGGTCGCTATAACCGTAGCCGAACTGGGTCTTGCCCACGCGGCTGCCCCAGCGCACGCCCAGCTCGTTGGTCACTTCGGCGCGCACGTCCACGATCATCGCCTCGATCTCGATCAGCGTGGTGGGTACGTCCAGCTGCGAGATCAGGGAGCGGTACACAGCCATGCGTTCCGGAATGTCCTGCACGATGATGGCGTTCAAGCGCGGGTCCGCCTGTATCGTTGCTGCCCGGGTGCGCCGGCCTCCCTCGAATGCCGTACCGCGGCCCGCCGCCGGGGGCCTGCCCGCCGGCGATGACGGGCTGGTGGTCACCGGCCGGGGTTCGTACAGGGGCGGCTGTTCCCGCAAGGGCGCAGCCATCGCCGACAGAACGGAATTTCCCGCCCCTGGGCCGCTGCCGTCGAGGAGCTCGCGCAGGATCGTCGCCAGGCCCGGCGTGGTAATGGACTGGTCCCGATACCGCACGACACGGTCATTGACCGATGCGTACTTCAACCGGAACACCGCCACCTCCTGCCTGCCCGCGGTCGGCGGTAGCGCATTGATGGTGCGCTCGATCAGCGCGACGTAGGCGGGCGGACCCGACACCAGGGCCAGCCCCTGGTCCGGCAATTCTCCCCAACCGAAGCGGTCGTCGATCACGCCAAGCCGGTCCAGCGCATCGCGCAGACCGGCAATGGCGCCGTTGCCCACGCTGATCGTCTTGGTGACCATGGCGCTGGCCGGGCTGACGAAAAGCGTGCCCGCATACACGAACCAGTTGAAGCCATAAACGCCAGCGAGCTTGTCCAGGAACTCGGTCGGATTGCCGGCCGTGAACTTGCCATTGACCAGGCCGCCGATACCCGGCGCCGATTGCAGCGTCAGGCTGAAGCCGCTGGCGAAGCGCCGCAGGACATTCTCCAGCGACTCGTCGGATGCGAAATAGGTATAGGGCACCGTGGGCCATGAAGGCGCGGCCTCGACATTGGCCGCGCAAGCGCACGTGGCGAAGGCCAGGCCGAGTCTGGGCATCGTCTTCCGACCGAAGGAATACCACCGCTGAAACATCGTTGTCCAAGTCATTGATCAACCAAAATACGCGCCTTCTACAGGAATCCCGACGGACCTGCCTTGTCTTCCATCGCCAGATCACGTACGGCACGCAATACGTGCGCGACCGGGACGACGAGTTCGCTCGGGATGTATTCGTTTTCGCGGGCGTCGGCCAGCAGCGCTCGCGCCAGCGGCACATCGCGCATCACGGGGATGCCGCAACGGCGCGCCATGTCTATCATCTGCAGCGCCACGCCATCGCGTCCTTTCGCCACGACGATAGGCAGCGGAGTCTGGTCGGGCACATAGCGCAGGGCCACCGCGACATGGGTCGGGTTGACCACCAGCGCCGAGGCCTTGCGCACGGCCTCTGCCGGGGCGCTATTGCCCATTTCCTGATGCAGCCGCTTGCGCTGCTGCTTGATCTCGGGCTGCCCCTCCATATCCTTCTGTTCCCGCTTTACCTCGTCCTTGGTCATCATCAGGCGCTTGTTGCGTTGCCGCCGCTGCCAGCCCATATCGAGACCGGCGATCAGCAGGCAGAACACCGCCGTATAAAGCAGCAGCATCCGGAACAGGCCGCCATTGACGGCCAGGACACCCTCGAGGCCGCCATGCACCGCGTATACCAACGGGCCCAGGCCGGAGCGCAGCAGCAACCAGGTCAGCAGGGAGAAACAGACAATCTTGACAGTCGACTTCAGCACCTCGACAAGATTCTTCATGGAGAAGATGTTCTTGACGTTGGAGACGACATTCAGCTTGCTGCCCGACGGCTTGGCCTTTTCGGGTGCGAACAGCACACCGATCTGGCCGAACTCCACGAACAGCCCGAACCCCAGCACGATAAGCAGAAAGGGCCATATCAGCCCGATGCCTTCGCGCAGGCAGATGCTGCCCGCAGCCTTCAGCGCATCGCCGAATTCCATGGTGACCAGGGTGCCGGGTGCCGCGAGCAGTCGCAGCAGGGACGCAAGAATATTCTGGCCATTCAGCACCACATATGACAGCAAGGCGAGCGTCAACAGGGTCTGGCTGAAGTCGCGGCTATAAGGGACATCCCCTTTCTTGCGCGCATCCTGCAGCTTCTTCGGCGTCGGCTTTTCTGTTTTTTCGCCGCTCACGAAGCCCGCCAGAGGTTTGCCAGGAAAGGAATCAGGTCGATCGAGCGCCTGGCCTCCTGGTCGACATGCCCGAAAAGGATGCCGATGTACAAAACGAGCACGAACAGCGCCAGGCCGGTCTTGATGGGCATGGCCAGGAAGAACACCTGCAGCTGCGGAGTGAAGCGGCTGGCCAGCCCCAGGCCCAGCTCGGCAAGCAGCATGATGATGACGACCGGTGCCGCCAGCAGGACCACCAGGTGCATCAGGCGGTCCATCTGCGCGAGCAGCAGGGAAATGGCTTCGTGCCGCAGCGTGGGGAACCACTGCCAGGGATGCCAGAGACGGTAGCTGTCGTACAGGATGGACAACAGCAACGAACACCCGCCGCCCACGAAAAAAAAGACCCCATACGCCAGTTGCAACAGGATGGCGGTCGGCGTGGTTTCACCGCCCATGGTGGGATTGAGCAAGGCGCCCATGCTGGCACCGCGCTGGTAGTCGATGACGGTACCCACGGATTCGATGACCCAGAAAGGCATAGCCAGGAAGAATCCCAGCACCATCCCGATGAATGCTTCCTTGACCACCAGCAGCAGCACCTCGAATAGCGTAAGGTCTGCCGATGCCGCGCCGGCCGAGACCTGCGGCATCACCACCAGCGCGAGCGCAATGGCGATCGCCCCCCGCAGCCGGCCCGGCAGTATTTGCTTGCTGAAGACGGGGAGCATCATGCAGAGAAGCAGAATCCGGGGCTGCGTCAGCGTGATGGACAACAGCAGGTCATATACCGCCGTGTAGGTGCCGACGTCCTTCATGCGGTTACCCTCTCGTCATCGGATGGCACGGAACGATTCGAAGATCGACAGCGAATAGTTGAAAATCTCCGTGCCCATCCACCCGGCGGTCAGCAACAGCGTCACGAAGACCGCCAGCAGCTTGATCGCGAAGGAAAGCGTCTGCTCCTGGATCTGCGTCAGTGCCTGGAACAAGGAAAACAGCGTCCCCACCACGGATGCGACGACCAAAGGCGGCAGCGATAACCAGAAGATCAGATACAGCGCTTCCTTCAGGTAAAAGATAAGTTCGGCGACGTTCATGCTGGCCTTTCTAGGTATACGAAAGCACCAGGCCCTGGATCAGCTTGGTCCAGCCATCCAGCATCACGAACAGGAAGAGCTTCAAGGGGATGGCAATCGTGACGGGAGACACCATCATCATCCCCATCGCCAACAGGATGTTGGAGACGATCAGATCGATGATGATGAACGGCAGGTAAAGCAGGAAGCCGATCTGGAACGCCGCGTTCAGCTGCGAAATCACGAAGGCGGGTACCAGCACGAGCAGATTGTCCTCCTGCAGGCCGCTGGCCTGCTCCTGCCCCCACAATGACGCCGCGGTATCCATGAAGAAGCGCCGTTGAGCCGGACTGCTGTGCTTCATCATGAAGGCGCGCAGCGGCGCGGCCCCGTTCCGGACCGCCGCCATCAGGGTGTCGAAGCTCTGCGTGGGCGCGCTCTGCACCGTCGCGGCCTGATAGGTATTCCTGGCCTCCTCGACGACCTTGCCCAGGAACGGCGCCATGACATAGACCGACAGGATCAAGGCGAGTCCGTTCAGCGCCATGTTGGGCGGAATCTGCTGGACGCCGATCGCGTTGCGCAATAGTGCCAGCACGACGGAAATCTTCAGGAAAGACGTCGTCAGCATGATGGCCAGCGGCAATACCGCCACGCACGAAATAACGACGATCAGCGCGACCGGATCGATATTGCTCAGGCCCATGTATCGCGGCCCGGGATCAAGGTCAGCACCCGCGCGCCTATCCTGCCATCGATATCCACCAGTTCCGCCGTCCCGATAAAGGTACCGTTCGCACGGATATGCACGGGCCCGGCATCGATCGGTCGCTGAAGATCAAAGAACTCCCCTGCCCTCAGGCGGCGCAGCTCGCCCAGCGTCATGCTGTGTTCGCCCAGGTCGAAAACCAGGCGCACCGGGATGCGGTCCACATCCGGTCCCGCGCCTGGGCTTGCGGGCTCCACGGCGCAGGCAGGCGCGGCCGCGCCATCCTGGGCCAGGGACGGGTAGTCATCCCCTGCAGGCACATCGGGCTGCCCCGGCGGGCGATAGCCCTCTGCCGCCGGCGTCGCATCCTGGTCTGTCGGATATGCGCTTTCCCTGGGCAGGGGGTCGTCCTCCGGCGCGTAGCCGCTTGCCGTCGGGTGAAAATCGTTCATGAGTAAGGAGCTCCATTCCTGAGTGACGACATATCGCGGCGCGCCCCGCTCGCTTGCGCGCACGCGCACGCCCTGGCCGTCCGCGGTGGCCAGCCATACCTCGCCGTCCGGGTCTGCCAGGCACCGATCGAACAGCACAACGTCGCCCACCTCCAACGCGCCGACACTCGCCGCATCGAGCAGGGTTTCGCCCACCAGCGCCAGCAGGGGGACAGACAGCGCGTCCAGAAATCCAGGAACGCTCCCGCAATCCGGCGCCGGATTGCGGGCGAGGGCATCGCCCAGGCGGCGCAAGCCGGCGTCATCCACCGCGAGTTCCGCTTCGACGGTGCGCGCCGCATCGGGTGACCGTATCGACACTGTCCAGGCATAGGGGTACACCGCCGGGCTGCGGGAGAAGCCGTCGGCGAGCACACGTATCCCCGGACACATGGCCGTGACGGCCAGGCCCGCCATCGCATCCTGGACCATGGCGTCCCATGCCGCATCCACGAATCGCGGAGGCAATGCGTCGATCTGCAAGTCGGGCATGCGGACGGCCAGCCAGTCCTCGCAGATGCTCGAAGGCAGGCGAACCCGCAACCGCGCGTCATGCCACGCGAGATCAATGCTGCGACATGCGTCGGCATCCGCATTTTCGCCTTGATCGGGGCAGGAATGGTCTGATGAACGGCCATTCGAATATCGCGCATGCATACGGATATTCCACGGCCGCGCATGTTCGTCTGCCCCGACACCCGGGATCGGAATCAACGTGCGATCGCTGCCATGCCGGGCGATCGTCGTCAATGCCCGTGCCTGGACCTGCTTCCACCGGGCCAGCCTTAGCGGCTGCGGCATCGTCATACGGGCTCCGAGGGCGGCGTTGCGGGAAAGGCGTCGGCACGGACTTCCAATGCAAGACGATCGTCGTCATGCGCCGCCACTTTGACCGAGACGTCGCGCGACAACTCCCTGGATATCCGCTCGGCCAACGCCGGCGCGCCCCGGCGCAACCGTTCCCGGGATAGCGGATGCACGCTGACGAAGTCGACCGCAAGCCGCCCCTCCTGTTCGAGGACGGAAAGCCGTGTAGCCGGCAACAGGTCGTTCTCCAGCGCCATGCTGATCGCGCGTCCGCCGTCGTGCAGGGTCTCCAGATAGACCTTGGCCACGATGCCCCCCAACGCAACCAGATCCACGGAAGCTGCCGGTGCCGTCTCCTGAACGTCGGTTTGCCGCTCGTCGATGCTCCCGTGCCTGGCAACGATACGGGCGACTTCATCCTGTCGGTCCAGGTGGCCCCCGGCGAGCTCGGCGGCCACGCGCGCTTCGGCCCCATCGAAGGCCATCGTGCGCGGGCGTTCGCCGGCATCCGCCAGGAGCGCTCTGAACAATGCGGCGTCCTTCGGATCCACGTCCGACCCGAAGAACAGTATGCGCAGGCCCTCGGCCCCGGGCATCCGCCGGCTCATTTCCTTGCCGCGCTGCGGGATGGGACCCCCGGCGATCTCGCCGGACGCAGGCAGGCGCCCGGGCATCGACACATTCATCTTTCCAACCTCCTGATTGACCCACGGCGCGCGGTACGCCCGCCGCCATGCTTGCTGCGATCGCGGACACGCCTTTGCCGCGGGCTTTCCTTCATATGACGCTTCTGCCATGCAGCATCACTGCGGTCTCGTCCAAAGCGTCCTCCAGGGTTTTCTCTTCCGCGGCGGCGCATTGACGGCGGTATATCTCCAGGACCTCCACGGACTTTCTCGTCGCCCTGGCAGCGGCGGCCCGCGCGGAACGCCCCTGATCCAAGGCCGCCTGGGCCTGATCCCGTTTTTCCGCCGCCGTGTCCGCTGCGCGTTCCAGCGCGCGCGTCCGCTGACGCAGCGCGTCTATCTTGCGAAAGGCCCGTTCCAGCGCCTGCCGGTTGACCGGCGCCGCCATCAGCTCCGCATACAGGGCAGCTTCCTCGTCGCCGGCCTGGCAGCGCCAGGAAGCCAGCTGCCGCTGCTCGCGCTGCAGGTGGACATTGGCCTCCGCGCAGTCGCGTTGCAGGCGCCCAAGGGCGCGCACGGCGCGGTCCTCGCGCAGGTTCCTCAACGCGACAAGATTCCGCCGCAGCCCGCCGCCCACACCCGTCATCCGTGCACCAGGTCCATCATGCGTCCCACGGCACCATCGAAACTATCTTTCTCGTCGGCGTGCTGTTTCAGGAACCGGCGTATATCGCCGATCTTGCGGACGGCCTCGTCGGCCACCGGGTCGTTGCCCGGCTGGTATTCGCCTATATTAAGAAGCAGTTCGATCTCGGCGTGCCTGGCCATCAGCTCGCGAAGGCGGCCGGCCGCGGCCGCATGTTCGCGCTGGACGACCTGGCCCATGACGCGGCTGGCCGACGCCAGCACATCGACGGCGGGAAAGTGGTTCTCCGCGCCGAGCTTGCGGGAGAGGACGATATGCCCGTCCAGGATGGACCGGACTTCGTCGGCGACTGGCTCTGTCATGTCGTCGCCTTCCACCAGGACGGTATAGAAAGCGGTCATCGACCCATGCTCGCTCATGCCGGCGCGTTCCAGCAACCTGGGCAGAACGGCGAAAACGGACGGCGGAAAACCACGCCGTGTCGGCGGTTCTCCTGCGGCCAGGCCGATTTCACGCTGGGCGCGGGCGAAGCGGGTGACCGAATCCATCAGGAACAACACACGCATGCCCTGGTCGCGGAAGTACTCCGCGATGGCGGTGGCAACGAAAGCCGCCTTGACGCGTTCCATCGCCGACCGGTCGCTGGTGGCGCACACGACGACGCTATTGCGCAAGTTGTCACCCAACTCCCGCTGCAGGAACTCACCCACTTCCCGGCCGCGCTCGCCGATCAAGGCCACCACGCGCACGTCGACGTCCGCGCCGTTCGCCAGCATTCCCATCAGGGTCGATTTGCCACCGCCAGCGGCGGCAAATATACCCATGCGCTGCCCTTCCCCGCAGGTCAGCAGGCCATCGATGACCCGGATGCCAAGTTGAAGCGGGCGTTGTATCGGCCGCCGTGTCAGCGGGTGCGGCGCCGCCCCCAAGACCGGGTAGGTCTGCGTGGTGTTCAGCGGCCCGCGCGAGGCTTCGTCCATGGGCCGGCCCAGGCCGTCCAGCACGCGCCCGAGCAACTCCATCCCCACCGGAACGGTCAATGCGCTGTCCGTGGGGACGACTTCCGTGCGAGGCGAGATGCCGCGTGTATCGCCGATCGGTGTCAAGAGAACCGCGTTGTCGGCAAAGCCGATGACTTCCGCCTTGATAGCCTCGCCGCCGTCCGGATCCCGCAGGATGCAAAGCTGGCCGACGCGCGCACCCGTCACCGCCGCCCGGATGATCGTGCCGGTTACCTGCGTGACCCGGCCGACCACCTCCAGCACACGGGCATCGGCCACCCGCGCACGCATTCCCGCCACGATGTGATCAAACATTGTCGGCTTCTCGTGGGCGATCGCGGTCTTCCCCGTCGGTCGACGGGGCCATCTGTTCGAGCGCATGCTGCAGGACATCGAGCTGCCGCCCCAGGCTGGTTTCGATCGTGCCCACCGGCGTTTCGATGCGACAAGCCCCACGCTCGTATCGGTCGTCCGCCACCACATCCACGTAGTCCACGCTGGGAAACCGCGACAGCAGCGATTCCAGGTTCTGGCGCACCAGCACGGCGTCGTCCGTATGGACACGCAACAGTATCTGCTTCTGCTGGCGCAGCAATGCCAACCCACCGCGGACGACGGCAAGCACACGTTCGGTATCGTCGAAATCGGCCACGATCCTGCGCATCGATGCGACCACCACGCCGACGATATCGGCTTCGACCCGTTTCAGGTAAACCGATGTCTGTTCGCGGATACGCAACATTGCGGCTGCCTGCTCAAGCTGCGCGGCCTGCTGGCCATCGGCATAACCGCGTTCCCGCTCGGCACGGTAGACATCACGCGCCTGTTCCACGATACGCTCGGCATCCGCGCGGGCCTGGGCCAGCAGTTGCCTCGCATCCACGAAAGCCAGGTGTTCCGCACGCCTTACGACCTTGCCGACCGGTGCAACGCGGGCATCCCGACTGAGGTCGCCGCCATCCGGGCGTGCATCCAGAAGAAACGTCATCACCGCCCCCCGAGCGCCGAGCCCGCATGCACGGCAGTCACCAGGGCCATCGCCGCATCGCTATCGACCGCCGCGGCTACGGCGGGATCCATCGTGGCAACCGCCGCGTCTGAAGCATCGCCGCGGTGCGGATTACCGCACTTTGCATCACCCGGGTCCGACTCGCCGAAATCCGGTTCGTCCGTGGCAAACACGTCTTCCGGGGCAAGCGGAAGCTTCAGGAACAGGCGGCGCCCGATCTCTGGAGGCGCGGGCAGGAAGGCGGCATGGATCGCGGCATAGCCGGCACGCATCACATGACGCAGGGCTTGATCCGCATCGCGGAACATTTCGCCCGGCAAACCGGGATGCAGCGCCCGTCCATCCCTGATCCAGCGTAGCGCATCGTCACCCAGGCGTGCGCGCAAAGCACGCACCGCTTCGCCCGAGATGGCGTAGCGCAGGCGGGGAGTGCAGAGCACCACGCCTATCTGCCGCGCCAATGCGGCCAAGGCATCGGTTCCCAGCACCGCGACCGCCAACCCGACGGCCGTCAGATCCGTAATGGGGCTGTCCAGCAAGGCTTCCCGTTCAAGTATCCGCCGGGACCAATAACGGTGCCATACCGGCGCGGACGCCGGCCGGGCAGCGAGCGCGGCAACATAGGCCGAGAACTCCGCATCCCCGGCCCGCGACGGATGCAGCGTCCTGCTGGGCAGAAAGTTGAAGATCACCATCGCCCGTTCGCACAACGACAAATCAGACATGGATCAGCCCTGTTCCAAGCTGTCCAGATTCGGGACCCTGGCCGGCATATCGCCAAGCGCCGCGCCAACCCGCCGGCTGCGCCACGCCCAGATGCCGATCGCGATAAACGCGCAGGCCAGCACGGCGCCGCCCAATATCCACCAGTTCAAGGGGGTAGAGGCAGCTCCTGTGCCATCGCGCATCGTGCCCGCAGCCGGCAGGCCTGTCGCCGCCGCACCCGCACCGGCTGGCCGCTGGGCCACCACCAGAACGACCGAGACCCGGTCTTCGCCGAGCTCCGGAATAGCATGCGAGACCAAAGTCCTAATCTGGGGTTTCAACACATCGAGGTTGAAACCGGCCTGGTGCTTGATGAATATAGCGGCGCTCGCGGGTGTCTTGGCGATCCGGGCCGCATCCTGGTCGGGTAGTACCACGTGGACCCTGGCAACCAGCACGCCATCCATCTTCGACAACGTACTTTCCAGTTCCTGGGACAAGGCATAGATATAGCGCGCCCGTTCTTCCAATGGCGACGAGATCATGCCTTCCTTGTGAAAGACCTTTCCCATGCCTTCGAACCGCGCGCGCGGCAAGCCCTGCTGGCGCAACACGTTCAACGCCCGGGCGACGTCGGATTCCGCCACCGATATCGTGACGCCGCTCTTTCTGATTTGTTTTTCCGCCGGAATCGCGGCCTGCAGCAGCGTGCCAAGAATCTCGTTGGCCTCGCTATCCGTGCTCGACGAGAACAGTTCGACCCGATTGGAGCATCCCGCGAGCATCACCATCCCGGCCAGGATGATCCATCGCGCCAGACGCCCTGGGCAGCGGCCCCCACGCGGCGATATCCCGCACAGTCCTTGAGCCAATACCATCCAGACGCGGGACCCGGCCGCCCACCCCTGGCAAAACAATTGCGACAAGAATTGCAAACTCAGCCCCGCGACATGACATCGGCCGTATGGGACACTTTTCCCAAAGCCTTGCTGACGACGTCGATCGCGACGGACACCCTGCTCGTCGTCCGCACCAGCTTCAAGGCATCCCGTATGACGCTGCCGTCCAGGACGGGGCGTTGTTCCAGGTCCGACGCCATTGACCGAGCCTGCTCCCAATCGTTCGATATACCCGCCAGGCCGCCTCGCATACCCTGGACGATACGCGTCAAGGGGGAATCCCCACCCGCTTCGGACGTATCACCCGACGCCGTATCGCCGTCTTCGGACGACGGCGCGTTCAGCGCCGCCAGGAACAAGTCGACTTGCATAGGGTTGGCCGGGACGGACGGTTGTCCACTGGCTAGTGGGTCCGTAACCTGGTCCCATGATGCGACTTTCAATTTGAACTCCTGTGTGGAAAATATCCGGCCCGCGCTTATTCGCGCATCGCGCTGGATAAGGTGGGCACGAGGTCCGGTGCGACGTCGCCCCGCGCGATGGCGCGCGAGAGCTTTTTCTCCGCGGCTGTCCGATGCCCGGCATCGCGCAGCATCAAGCTTGTGCAAATCGCGGCCAGCCCGTGCTCCGGATCCAGGCCCGGCGTCCGATCCACCACGGCAAGGCCCGCCTCGGGACGGCCGGCGAGCATGTGCACCATGGCCAACCCCAATCCGACGGTGGGGTTGTCCGGGCGCAAAATACGCAGGCTGCGGAAGATGGTCTCCGCGGCCTGCGTCTGCCCCAGGAACGCACCGATAAAAGCGATTTCGGCGAGTTTCTGGGCGATTTTCCCGTCCACGAGCATGTTTCGCGGCGCGCCGACGGCCGTCTGCGTCACCGAAGATCGGGAGTGGGACGGAGACGACGCGCCACCGGAATCGCGTCGAACAATGTGCAATACCATCTACCTGCCTGCTGCGTGGAAGGGGAAGTCGAAAGCGGGCTAAGCCGAAGCTAGGCTGTCATTTGCTCGCTCTGGATGGCCGCCCTGTCGACGAGATCGTGTGTGTAGTTCTTTATCATGTCCGCGTCCGATTTCAGGTTCTGTCCGACGCGGTCCATGGCGCGCCTCGTGCCCTCGTCCGCGTCCTGCACATTGTCGCGGCTTATCGCCAGGAGCTGCTCCAGCTTGCGCCGGTCGGCCCCCGTTATGTCGACCGCGTACTGCGCTTTGGAAAGTTCGAACTCCTGCCAGCCGTTGCCCACGCCCATCAGCCCATTCGTTGCGTTCAGCGCCGACTGTCCGACCTTCGCGCCGACATCCAGCCTGGGCTGCCAGGCTACGGCCGTATCCTTGAGGGTCGTCGCTGCGCCCCTCAATGACCCGACAGTCGTGGTTTTGGCAGCTTGCATAACGTCCTTGAACAAGGCCGACAACTCGGTGAATCGTCCCGATGAATCACGCAGAATCTGGAGCAGCTTCGATACATAGGGCTCGATGGCATGCAGGAAGCTCTTCAAGGTATCGGAAACGAACTTGGTGACGTTCGACGCGGCGGATCCCGCCGCGTTGCCGGCACTCGATGCGGCCTTGGTCACCGCGTTTGCCGCCCCGCCACCCCATGTCATGGCGATATTGGCGCCCACGATCACGATCATGCCGAAGATCTGCCCCCATTGCTCGGCTTTTTCGATCGTCGCCTTGCTTGCGCCGACGGCCTTCGCGATGGTGCCAAAAAGCTTGGAGATGGGCGTGGGATCCGAAAGGATCACACCCAGGATGGAACCCACCATATTGGCCAAGCCATCGGCGCCCTTTTCAGAGACGACCGATCCCACGGCCTTGATGGCTTTGGACACGGATTCGATGACGTGGACATCGCACTTTTGCAGCACATGGTTAGCGAGGCCCAGCCCGGCCATTGCCAGCATGGGCCATGCGGCTCCGCCGGTGGCAATCGTCGCCACCGTGGCGACCGCGACCCCGATGTAGGGCATGTAAGGACCGAGGTTCTCCGACACCCAGCCGACCAACTGGTTGTACCAGGTCCCTGCTTTCTCGGCGAGTTCACTCGACTTCTTTTCGAATTCCTGGATGCTGTTCATCTTCGCATCCATGATTTTGTCGACGTGAGCCTGCATCTGTTCATTGATGCGATTCGATTCGCCGTTGACTTGAGCGGCGTTGGCCTCTTTGCTCAATTTCTGCGCCTCGCCAACCAAATACCCCAGGTTCAGGGGCGACGGAGCGACCAACGGAGGCGTCGACGGTTCGTCCGGCGACGCCAGCTGCGGCGCACCGTTCGCATCGAACAGCGTGCCCGCCGGCTTTTCGTCGGAAGACTTGCTTTCCATACCAGAGGGTTTCGCGACAATCTGGCTCAGTGCGTCCACGAACAGATCGACCGCGGTGCGGGGCTGCAGGGCGCTTGAATCGCGGCCTGCCTCCGCCGGTGTGCCGGTGGGCCAGAAGAGCCCGGCGGCGTTCTGAAAACTTGTATCCATAGCAACCCTCGAATAAAACCAATAACTTCTTTACGCCAATGTGCGGACAGCTGCGCGCAGGTACTCCAGGCGCATATCGTTCACTTTTTCCACGCGCTTGGCCGCATCCGATACATCGCCGTTGCGCCGGCGCAGGATGTCCATGGAAAGCTGGGCATCGCTATCCCGCAATTGCCCTTCGAGATCCTGGTACTTCTTCTGGACGTCGTACTCCGTGCCATTCTTATCGCCGATCGCCGACGAGAGGCCACCCAGCCCCTGCTGCACGTATTGGCCGGACTGTCCTACCCTGTTCCACGAATCCAGCTTCTGGCCGCGGGGTGTGTACGCCGACATATTGGTTATGCTGCCATCAGCGCTGGCCTTGCTCATTTGGTTTGCGCTACCCGCGACGCTGCCGAGCGTGATGCCCCCGGCCAACATGGACAGCACACTGGATGCCGTCCTGCCGGCGCAGCGCCACCAGGCCCCGTCCATTTCCTTTTCGCAGCTTTCATATACCGAAGCCTGCCTCTTTTGCAGGTCCGCGCCGCGCCGCATCATGGACTCTTTCATATCGCGAGCGTTTTCCTTCAGGGCCGCCTCTCCCAAGAGCTGTTCAGCCTCGGCCATCGCGCGCAACACGGCGGCTGCCGACGTGACGGGCGAAGGCAGATCGGTGCCGCCCTGATACGAGCTTTGCATTGCCATACCGGACATCGTCGATGCGGATATATTGGGCATGATGAACACTCCTTAATATTGGAAATTTCGAATGGAAGCGCGGAAGTGCGCGAAAAAATACGAAATCGGTGAATCAGGCGGCAGGTCTCAGCCGAGCCAGGAGTTGATTGCAGCGCCGCCTCACCGGTTCATGCTCGGCCTTGCTGCACATCGCGCTTGCGAGGTCGAATGACTCCAGCGCGCGGGCATGCTTGCCCATCGCGCGGAAACAATCACCCGCATGCATGACTACGGCGGGATCGCTCGCATCCATGAGTGCCGCCACGGAATACATTCGCATGGCCTGTTCATGGTCCCCGAGCATCTGGGTGGCGGCCGCCAACCCCTTCATATACCGGGGCTCGTGATGGTCGTACGTAACCAGTTGCGCGAAGAGATGCTGCGCCACGTCGTATCGGCCTTCCGCATACACCTTATAAGCCACGGCGTACAAGGTTTGCCTATCCTCCGCCGGAATCCCGACGGAATCACCCAGGGGGCGGCCGTCCTTGAGGATCTTGCGCACCTGGGCCAGGATATCGGCCCCCTGGGCCCGGCCACGATAAGCCGCCGCCATCAGACAGAACCCGGAATCCGCGCGTAGCCCATGCCGATCGATTGATTGGCCTTGATCAAGCCCTGGACACTGGTCTGGTGCTGGCTGATGTTGCCGACCAGCATGCCCTGCTGCGAGTTCGCCATGGTCTGGAATCCGGAGATTTCATCACGAAGTCCGTCCAGTCTGGTCCTAAGGGTTTCCAGGTCGCCCTTGGTGGAATTTTCCGACCTGGGAACCATGCCCATTTCCTGCAACATACGATTCATTTCCGTCAGTTTTTGCTGGTCATAGGCCGGTCCTTTTTTATAGCTCGTATCTTCGCGATCCTCCGCTCGCTTGGCGAGAATGTCTTCCAGCTGCTTGAGCGAAGGGTTGTTGTTCTCCTTGCCGCTGGGAATCGGGAAGAGCTCGAGGAAGTCGCCCACGGCGGCCCGCACCTCGTTGTTCTGGCGAGTTTTCCTGATAAGCCGCGCCGACTCCCTGTTGTTCTGAACCAGCGTGTCTCCATGCGACTGCGAGACTTCATTGCCTGTCGCGATAGCGTGGCGTATGGCCTGCTGCCAGGTGTGGATGGGCACGTCGGCATAAGCGTTTCTCAAGGCTTGGCTACCTCCGGTATCGCCATAGCCACCGTAAGCGCCATGCCTGGGCGCGCCGATTGATATGTACATTCTGAACTCCTTGTTTGCCGCAAAGAGCCCGCAAGACGGACTCGCGGCGTAGGTGCCTCCCCGCCAAGGTCCGGTTCCGCCCAGCGGCGTCGCGCATTCAACACTTCATCCGATATTTCGGTGACGCCGGAACGGAATTCCACCCGGTCGTTACTACCGTGACCTTACACACAGTCAATTTATGCCGAGAACTGGCAGTGTCATGCCCGCCGGTTGCGCGAGTCCCATTGCGGATGCGCGCGTCAAGCAGTGTTACCGCCGCCGGCCCGAATCCAGGATGTACCCAGAATGATCTCGTCCACCTCCCTGCTCTCCGCTCCCTCTATGGTGGATGGCGCGCATCCAGCGAGGGACACCGATGTACCCGCGCGCCGCCATGGCCTGGACCACCTCAAGGGCTGGGTCGCCACGTCCACGCGGCCCACCATCGCGCCGCCGCCTGCGTCGGCGGAATCCGCGCTGGCCAAATTCCTGGGCCAGTCCAGCGTGGAAGTGGCGATGCTCTATGCCTTGCAGCCGCCGATCGCAGTCTCCAATCTTCAGGATCCGCTGACGTTCGACCTGGCACTGCAGAGGACGCGCCGCGTCCTGCGGGAAACCGCCGCCCAGGGAGGGGAATCGTCGGCCATCCTGCAAGCCGCGCTGCAGGTACTGGACCGCAACGTGGTCCTGCGCACCCAATCGCGCGTTATCCGCAACGCGCTGTACCAGGGATGAGCCGGATCACCTCGGGCGCGCTGCCAGCGGAGTCCGTCGAGCTGTTGCAGGTGCTGGGATTTCTTCAACTACAGAACGGCAACCCGCGCGATGCCATGGCACTGCTGCAAGCCTGCCATCACTCAGGCGGCTGCCAAGGACAGACACTTGTCCTGCTGGCCCTCGCGCAGTTGCGCGCGGACCAGCCCGCCATGGCCCTCGCCACATTGGACCAGGCGGGCCCGGGCGCGCTCGCCCATCCTTCTTGCCGCGTCGTGCGCGCGCAAGCGCTCGCGGCCATCGGGCGCCGCGATGAAGCGCGGCAGGCCATGAAGGCCTACGCCGCCAACCGATCCCGCACTGCCTCGTAACCCGCGGTGCTTGCCAGCACCAACCAGTCTTCCTCATGCACGCAATCCGACGCATCATTGCCATAGCGACCAGCCGCAACGACATCCTGCTGGCGGCCACTGTCATGGCCATCGTGTTCATGATGATCCTGCCCATGCCGACGGCGGTCATGGATGCCCTGATCGCCGCCAACATCACGCTGTCCTGCGTGCTGCTGATGGTGGCGATCTATCTGCCCTCGGCGCTGGCGTTCTCGTCGTTTCCCGCCGTCCTGCTGGTCTCGACGCTGTTCCGCCTGGGCATATCCATCTCTACGACGCGGCTGATCCTGCTGGACGGTGATGCCGGCCACATCATCGACACCTTCGGAAACTTCGTGGTGGGCGGGAATCTGGTTGTCGGCCTGGTCGTGTTCCTGATTCTCACCATCGTCCAGTTCATCGTGATCACGAAGGGTTCCGAACGCGTGGCGGAGGTCGCCGCACGCTTTTCGCTGGACGGCATGCCTGGCAAGCAAATGTCGATCGACGCCGACCTGCGCGCGGGCGCGATCCAGATGGACGAGGCGCGCCGTCGCCGCAGCGTGGTCGAAAAAGAGAGCCAGCTGTATGGCGCGATGGATGGAGCGATGAAGTTCGTCAAGGGAGACGCCATCGCCGGTCTGATCATCGTCGCCGTCAACCTGCTTGGGGGGCTGCTCATCGGGTCCGTCCAACGAGGCATGAGCGCCGCCGACGCCGCGCTTACCTACTCGATCCTTAGTGTCGGCGACGGGCTCATCTCGCAGATCCCGGCCCTGTTGACCGCAATCTGCGCGGGCATCATCGTTACCCGTGTGCCGACCGGCGACAAACCGTCGAACGTGGGCGCCGACATTGGCGCCCAGGTCATGGCGCACCCCCGGGCGCTGATCGTCGCCGCCGTGATCGCGTTGGGCATCGGCCTCATCCCCGGCATGCCTATCGTGGTCTTCCTGGTACTGGCGTCGGTCATCGGGCTGACGGGCTATGTCCTGCTGAATGCGCCCCGCTCGGCACGCGGCGGCGCGGCGGCCGGTTCTGGCGGCAAGACCACCGACGGCGCTTTCGGCGCCCAGGGCGATGAGCCGACAGAGACAGCCCAGGCGACCAAGTTCGCGCCAGCCGAACCCGTGACGCTGGAAATTTCCGACACATTGGCGTCCGAGCTGGACGAGACCGCTCTGACCGCCGAATTCCCAGCGGTCCGCTACGCCGTTTACCAGGAACTGGGCGTACCGCTACCGGAGATCCGCCTGCGCCGGGGAAAACAGCTTGGTGATCGCTCGTACCAGGTGCTGCTGTTCGAAGTTCCGTTTGTGCGCGGGACGTTGAAGAGCGGAACGGTCCTCGTGCGCGAAGGCTCCCGCAACCTGGACGCGATGGGTATCCCCTACGAGCGCGATACGGGCGGACTGGCCAATGAATCCGCCTTCTGGGTATCCCGCGACCACGTACCCGCGCTCGAAGGCGCCGGCGTGCCTTATCTGTTGCCGCACCAGGTGCCGAACTGGCATCTGTCCATCGTGCTGCGCAAGCAGGCATCGCAGTTCATCGGCATCCAGGAAACGCGTCAACTACTGACCGCCATGGAAGAAAACTTCGGCGAACTGGTGAAAGAAGCGCACCGCGTCATGCCGATACAGAAGATCGCCGAAATCCTTCAACGCCTGGTGTCCGAGGAGATCTCCATACGGGATATGCGCGCTGTCCTGGAAGCGCTGGTCGAATGGGCGCAGAAAGAGAAAGATATTGTCCTGCTGACCGAATACGTCAGAATGGCATTGAAGCGATACATCAGCCACAAATACTCGAACGGCCAAAGCTTCCTGCCATCGTATCTGCTGGCGCCGGATGTAGAGGACGTGGTACGCGACGCGATCCGGCAGACCGCCGGGGGCAGCTATCTCGCCATGGATCCCGAAAAATCCCAGGCATTGTTGGAAAGCATCCGACGCACTGTCGGAACCCTGGAGACGACGGTAGCGAGGCCGGTGATCCTGACCTCGATGGACATTCGTCGCTACGTCCGCAAGCTCATCGAACAGGATCTGTACCAACTCCCGGTGCTGTCCTACCAGGAGCTGGTCCCGGAAATCAATGTACAGCCGCTCGCCCGGGTGGACCTATGAGTCATGATGCATACCGGCTCTTTGACAGCGGAGCACAGTCATGACGCAAGGCCTGGAACTTCGGGTTTTGTCCGGCATCCACGACGGTGCGCGGTGCGCGGTGCAGGATGGCGCCCTGATCGGTTCGCAGGGTGATTGCCATGTGGTGCTATGCGACGAGGGAATCGCCGCGGAGGCTGGGCGTCTGCGCATCGGCCTGGCGAGCTGGAGCATACACGGACACGACGGTCCGGCCGGCAATACACGGGAAGTCCGGTTCGGCACGCCGCTCTCGCTCGGACCGGTGCTATTGACGGTCGCGCTGGCGGCTGATCCATGGCCTGACGCCGGCCAGGTCGCCGCGGCGCGCGCGGCCGCAAGCGACTCGCCGGACGAACACGCGGGCACCGCCACGGCCCAGGACGTAGCCGTTGCGGTGCCCGCGACCGCCGCAACGGCGTCGGATGGATGGCTTGCGGATGATCAGGACGTTGCCGGCCGGCACGCGATATCCGGCCAACATGCCGCGCGCGCGCGAACGTCGCGACGACGCAAGGGACTGGGATTGCGCTGGGCGGTTGGCGGGCTGCTGATCGTACTGGTTTTCGGCAGCGTGGCCTCCTTCCCCCCGGCCAAGACGCCGTCGACGCTGAACATACGATCCGGGCAGACCCGCGATCCGGACATGCTGTTGCGGGCGCAGGGCCTGCTGGCGGAACGCGGATACGCGCCCCGCGTCCGCGCCATAGCGGGCGAAGATCAAGAGATCGTCGTGACGGGATGGGTGCGCGACGAGCTGGAACACGACCGTCTGGCGACCGCGCTAAGCACCATATGGCCGCTTCCCGCCATGCGGGTAGGCAAAGAGACTGAGGTCGAGACCAGCATGGGCGACCGGATGCGCGACCTGGATGTCCTGGTCGCGCTCGTCCGTACCGACCCGGACGGACTGGCGATACACGGCACTGCCGGATCCGACGCCGCCCGGCAGCAGGCATACCAGCGATGGCACGAAAACACCGCAACAGCCCCGTGGCCACCGATGAAGCTGACTCTCGCTACCGAAGTCGCGGACGCCCTGAATCTAGCCGCCGCGGCAGCCGGCCTGCCACCGCCCCCTTCCGTCTGGAAGGACAAAACCATACGGGTAGACCCACGAGGATTGGTCCCATCACAGCGCGAGAAACTGAAGGACATCGTCGATACGCTGAATCACCGCTATGCCAACGCATTGCGGATCGACGGCGACGATACCACCCTGGTGGAATCCATACCGTTCCGCGTGCAGACGGTAGTCGGTGGACAGCAGCCCTGGGTGGTCCTCGATGACGGAACCCGCATCGCGGTCGGCGGAACGCACGGCGCTTACCGGCTGACCTCCGTCGAGGACGGCAGCGTGGTATTCGACGGCCCCACCACCACGGTCATCCGCAGATAACAACGGGGCCCATGCCCCACGCACGAGAAAACACCATGGTCCAAGCACCCAGCCAGGCGGACGTCGCCGAAGTCCTCGAAATGTTCGGCTATCCCATGGGTGACGATGCACGCGAATCCATGCTGTGCGAAATGCGCGACATCGAAAGCGCGGCGCGGCGCCTCATGCGTACGCCGCTACGCCCACAGGAGCACGCGCGCGCCGCCGCACTGGCGGAGGCATCGAATGCCGCGCAGGCCGTACTGGCAGCACTGTCGCAGCATCGGTAAGCACCGCGATGCCCGGCATTTTGGCCAGGCACGTTCGATCCAACTTCCCACACGGAGCTCCATGATGATCAGTAATACCTCTACCGCGACCAGCGCCAACCCGATGGATCGGGAAACCAGCAACCTGGATGCCTCGTTTCGCGACAACATGAACTCACCGGCGCTGGACATCGCGATGGCGCAAGAATTCGCGATGCTAAGCAGCAACGTAAGCTACAAGGCAGCCTGCGTGGCCGGGATGATCAAGCTCACTGTCAGCTGCTGCAAGGACATCATCCGCATCGTGGGCACTTGAAGCGAGTCATATGGCGTGGCGCCTTCATGGCGTCACGATAAAGCGCTCGTGATTTGCATCGACCGAAATACAAACTCCATATGCATGATCACGATGCAACGCATTTCGTTCGAAATGATGAGAAGCCTTGCAACAAAAGGTGGAAATGATCGTTCCCGTATGTTAATAATTGCTATACCCCCGCAGCTCAACGTAGCAAGGTCTAGCGATTACGCGGAGGGCGTCCGGAGGGAACCGCGTCATGACCAGCTCTCATGCATTCAAACAAGGCGCTCGTCTACTACTTGTCGACGATAGCCCCGCGGATCTCAGGCTGCTGGTGCAGCTTCTGAACCATGAGAACTTCAAGCTTCTGGTCGCGCTAGACGGGCGACAGGCATACGAGCGAGCCACGACACAGCCTGCCCCGGACGTAATCCTGATGGACGTGTCCATGCCGCGAGTGGATGGATACGCCACCTGCCGGCTCCTGAAAGGAGATCCGCGCACCGCGCATATCCCGGTGATTTTCGTCACCGCATCCTCGGGATTGGACGAGAGACTCAAAGGTTTCGACGCCGGTGCGGCGGACTATGTGCTCAAGCCATACAACCCGGAAGAAGTGCTGGCGCGGGTGCGTGTGCAATTGCAGATCGCTCAACGTGCCGCGACACCCCATGCCGAGGTAGCCGCGGCGCGCGATCTGTCGACACAACCCATCTACGGAGCCGGTGTCGCTCAGCCGCGATTCGCGGCCATATCCAACGAGCAGGCCATCGTCAACACCACTACACAGTATCTGGTGGACCACCTTTCGGATGCGCCCTCGCAGAAGGACCTGGCACGCCTGATCGGCGTGAACGAAAAGAGGTTGACGCATGCGTTCCGCAGTCTGCTGGGCAAGACGATCCACGACTATCTGCGCGACCAACGCATGGAAAAAGCTCGGGCCCTGTTGCAGGACGGCTCCTTGACCGTTGCGGAGATCGCCGACCAGCTCGGCTTTTCAAGCCCTGCCAATTTCGCATCGGCGTTTCGACGCCAATTGGGCTGCAGTCCGGTTGCATTCCGCCGACACCTGTCGGGTCCCGCCACACTGATAACACGCGGCAATGAAATGCCAAAAGCGACGAACGGTATTTTTCAAAAAATATGAGCGTGATTTTAAAGGCACGTCCCGCAAGCTTTCCCTAGGATGGAGATTGCGCTTCCTACCGCAGCCGCTGACGAAGCGGGAAATATGCGAAGCCGTATCGACATACAAGGAGAGGACGTGAGGTATCCCACCATATCCGAGCCCCGCATCGCGCCTGGCCTGGATTCCGCTTCCCTGGCTGGTTCTTCGGGCGCCATTCAGAGCAGCGCCCTTCCCGCTACCCACCGCCGACCGTGCCATATATTGATTGTGTCGGATGACGCGATCAATCTGCGTGCCACTACGGACTTCCTCCGGAACCAGCTGTTTCGCGTAACGCTTGCGTCCGGATGGCAGGGCTATTATCACGCCCAGGCGTGGCGGCCCGACATCATCCTGGTGGATGGGGCCATGCACGACATGGACCCTTTCATGATGGGCCGATTGTTGATGCAGACGCCGGATACGCAGTCCATCCCTCTTATCTTCCTGCTCGACCAGGAACGCCAGACAGCCAGCCGCGAGGCTTTTTCGCTGGGCGCGATCGACTGTCTCACCAAGCCGGTATATCCGGAAGAACTCCTCGCCCGCATATCGGTGCACCTGCGCAGGACGCCGAGCCGCGACACGACGTCGACACAGCGGTCGCATACACCGGCGGCGGAGGAACTGCTGTTGCGCAATGCCCTGAATGCAATCGCCGCCGACGTCGGAAGCATTCACACGGTACGCCAACTCGCCCGTCAAGTCGGCACCAACGAACGCAAGCTGTCGGCGCTGTTCAAATCCAGGATGGGGAAATCTGCGCACAAGGTGATCTTCGGCCAGAAGATGGAAACAGCGCGCCGCCTGCTTTCCCAGACAGGCATGCCTGTTCGTGAAGTCGCAAATCATGTGGGCTTTCGAAGCGTATGCAATTTTTCGGTGGCGTTTCACCGGGACCAGGGCATCACGCCTTCGGGATACCGCCGCCAGGCACGCGCGGCGGGCAATATCGGGGCGACCGCCGACAAGGATCTTGCAGGCATGCAGGATGACGACGACTTCGAGCAGGAGGACCAGACGGACGCTTGATGCCGCTGCCGAAGACGTGCGGTGGACCTGGGCCGGCGCGCCGGGGAACATCGCGGCGCGCCGCGCCTGGCTGACCGTAGAGACAAGAATCTTTTTAACGAAGCTTCCACCGGTCAGGAGCGAAACTTATGGATACCACACGGGAGCTACCCGCTATCCGTAGTCGAACGCGCGCGCCGCAAAGGTGTGTCCCATATCCGCTATTCCGTGTCGCACCGACAGGGGCCGAGCTTTACCAAAGCGCTTACCGTCAATGATTCGAGTCATACTTGCCGATGATCACCCCGTAGTACTGCTCGGCATGAAGAATGCCCTGGAAGCATCAAGCGACATACACGTCGTCGCAACGGCGGATTCTCCAGACAGCCTGTTTTCCTGCCTGTCCAAACATCCCTGCGATGTATTGGTGACTGATTTTTCGATGCCCGGCTCGCAGCAACCCGATGGGTTGGCAATGCTGCTTCAACTCAAGGCGAAGTTCCCCGAGGTACGAATCGTAGTCCTGACCAAGATGGCGTCGCCGGCATTGACGTCGCCTATCCTGCAAGCCGGCGCATTGGCGCTGGTGGAGAAAAGCGCCGCCGTGCGTGAAATCGCAACGGCGGTGCAACGTGCGGCGAGCAGACGCACCTATGTGACGGAGAATGTGCAACGCGAGTTCGCGGCCTTGGGCGTACCGCGGACTCAAGTCGCGGAGCCCGCGCAGCTATCCCCGCGAGAGATGGAAGTCGTTCGGTTGTTCGCGCAGGGATATAGCAACAACCAGATTGCGGAAATCCTGGGTGTCAGCGCGAAGACCACGAGTCGGCAGAAAATGGACGCCATGCGCAAGCTTGCAGCACGCAACGACGCGGAACTGTACGCCCATGCGCGCGATATGGGGCTGGTATAGCCCCGGGGGATATCACGCGCGCAGCCCGCTTCCTGGGGGCGCCGCCCTGGCATTCATGCCGGCGGGTGGCGCCGGCAGGGTATGACATAGCGTGGAAAGCTTTTCACGCCAGCTCATCGATACGTCCACCATGCTTTCCACGATGCGGCGCAGTTGCGTGACTGTGGAATCGGCCAGTTCCAGCCGGCGGGTTAGCAGAATTTCGCCGGTGCGATCGTCCAGCGACAAGGCAGCGCCTTCCGTTTCGTGGCCGAAGGCATTGGCGGAGAGCATATCGCGGTACAGGGCCAACTGTTGTTCAGTTTCCGCGGGCTCCTGGCCCAGAACCGTGTAGACGTGCAGCATGTCCTGGGGATCATCGTGTTCGAGCGTGACGGTAACGTCATTGTCGAATATCAGATCGATGGTTCCGGATTCACCCAAAGTGAGCGGGACGCCGCTTTCCTCCCCGAACAGCGCGATCAGCTTATGCGCGTCCATGTGAGTCTCCGTCGGGCGATACCATATTCATGAAAAACCTCGGCATATCATGGGACCGGTCAGTGTCAATGCCCGAGGTATGGTTCCGGAACGCCCCGACGGGAGATCAATCGGCTTCGAGAAAAGGCACGGTGTATTCCGCGGGCAGCCGCGGCATCGCCACATCGGTCGTATCTTCGCGTTCGTAGACCGCGCGCGCGGCGAGCAGATCGCGAATCAACAAAGGCGGTTCCTCTTCGATATCCGCGGGACACTGGCGGACCATCTGCTCCGCGTAAAGCGGAATACCCCGGGCCTTCTCAACGATGCGGCGACGCACCTTGCTGGAAAGACGCTTGTCCTTGCCTCGGAAGGTGACCAACTGCACCATGGCATCGCGGCGCAGCGGCGGCATGGTGATGGTCTCGTCGATAGGCACGCTGAGATTCATGCCGCGGCCACACAGGACAATCATGACCGGATCGCGCCTGCGCTGCTGCAACAGCGCGGACAGAAGGGTCCGCGTCGTCGCATCCGCCCATTGGGTATCGTCGACAAGGATAAGCAAGGGCTGGCTGGGAGCATCGCCGTCAAGCAGCAGATTCGTAAGCGGCAAGATAAGCGCCTCGGGATCCGGCTCGCCGGAAGCCGCGCCGTTCGAGGCGCCGCGCTGCCCGATGAAATAGTTCACAAGCATACCGCTCGTGGCCTTGTCCAGGCCGATGCGATAGCCCAGGGACTCTATGGCGCGCGCATAGCCCAGTTCCGCCTCATCGCCAGTACGCGGACCCGGGCCGTCCTGGACTGCAAGGCGGGAGAGGAAATACTCGTGGAATGGATGCAGCGCGATCTGCCTGTTCTCCTGGTCGCAGCGCAGGAAAGTGACCGCCCCGCCGCCACGCCGCACGTACTCGGCGAATACCTGGGCAAGCAGGGATTTCCCGATGCCCTGTTCGCCGCGCAGGTACATCAGATGCGGCCGCTCGCCTTTGCGCAGACTGTTCCAGCGGCGGACCAGGATATCGAATTCGGTTGTCCTGCCGAACATGCGGTGTACGGTGATGGCCTGCGACTGCCCCTCCAGCACACCGACCCGCAGACCGTAGCGTTCGTCCGGGCGCACCACGAAACGATCGCTGAGACGCGACTGAGCGGAATCGGTCAGCAGCGTCTCGCCCGATTCGGCCAAGTAGGCCAGGCGCAATGCTCTTTGTCCCACCAGCATCATGGGCAGCGTCCCGTTGTCCGCGGGGACGCGCGCCAATTCGGCATGGATGCCCATGCCCAGCGACACGTGCGGCGAGATCGCGCATTTACGGATGTAGCATGCCAGGCGGGCTGCGGACTCGGTGGGGCGTTCGTTCAATGTGGGATACCCGAAGAGGATCGCCAGATTGCCGTCGGCCCCAAGGCAAACGCGCCGGCCCGCCGCCTGGGCCAGACGAACCAGCCGTTGGCGGGCCGCCTGCACGCGGTCGATGGTTTCCTCGCCGGGCATGCCGTCGCCATCGTGCCCGATCGCCACCGCCAGCACGGCAAGCGGGCGTGCATCGTCGTTGGCGGATGACGTCGCCGGTACCGCCCGCTCGTTCGACGCGGAGACATCGAGCAGCGAGCGCGTTTCCAGTGAAGGCGTCGTGCCATAGTATTCGCCCATGACCGCGACGCAATGTTCGTAAGCCTTCATCGCGGACTCGCGGCGACCGGTATCCCGCAGCATCCGGATCAGGTCGCGATGCGCATGCTCGTCCCCCGGATGGACCTGCACCCACTGGCGCGCACTGGCCAGGGCATCCTGTATTTTTTCGGCCGCGCACAATTGCGCGATGTACGCCTGCCGGCATTGCGAGACCTCTTGCGACAGTCGCGACTGCCAGCTCATGCGCCAGGCGGACAGCGCCGCGTTGACCGGCGTCACCATGTGTTCGAGCAGATCGCCCCTATCGTGGACAAGACGCTCTTCCAGCGTAAGCCTCGCGTAGGGCCCGATGCCGCAGAGCGCCAGAACATCGACGGTCACGAGATTTTGGTCTATCGACAGCATGCTCGATGTCGAGATGATCGCTTTTTCCATGGGACCCAGCACGTGCCGGAGCACGCACAGCGCATGGCGCAGATTGGCGCGGGCGCCGGACGCGCAGTTCGGCCACAGGAGCTCCGCCAGTGCCGCCCTGGATTGCTTCTTGTCCAAGGAAAGCGCCAGCATTGCCAGCAGCAGTTTGGGTTTGCCATAGGCGATCAACGGCGTTTTATCCACGCCATCGACGATCAGCTGGAACTCACCGAGCAGGCAGATTCGAACGGGCCGATTCAGAATTTGAGACATAGGTGTCCAGGGTCGGCCGAAAGCGTCGATCGACCATACGCGTAAGGTTGGCGGCGCCATCCGGGCGCCGAGGGCAGAGGGGTCAGGGTGATACCCACGGTAACGTCCGGGCGTTGTGGACACGCGGAATCGTGATCGTTGGCATGCGACAAACCGGCCAACGTGGTCACCGAGGTAACGGCGGTCGCCTTGCGGAGACCTGGATCGTGGCACCCCACGCATGGAATCAGCGTGGATTGCCTGTCAGTCGCCCCGACACCTTAATGTGCCGAAGTCTAGGCAACATGCTATGCGGGAAAAATAGGAAATTTCTGAGCCGGGCATTTAGGGAAAGTTACCGTTCTACAAATGCCCAGCGCCGGGACCGCTGCCGTGTCGTAGCATGCCCGCCGGCGGCGCGCGGTGAGGCCGCTACCGATTGCGCCATGCAAACCGGGCAGACAAGGAACGGGAACCAAGAGAGAGCAATGCGCAAAAGCAATACGGGCGGCAATTGGCGGGGCGCGGTCGCGTCCACGCTGGGCAATGTTCTGGAGTGGTATGACTTCGTGGTATTCGGCTTTCTGTCGATCATCATCGCGAAGCAGTTCTTCCCGAGCGACAGCGCATACGCCGCGCTGATGCTCACCACCGCCACCTTCGGCGCGGGTTTTATCGTACGCCCGCTGGGCGGGGTCGTGCTGGGCTGGTATGCCGACCGCAAGGGACGCAAGGCCGGGCTTACCGTGGTCATCGCTTTGATGACGATGGCCGCCGCGATGATCGCCTTCACGCCGGGCTTTCAGAGGATCGGCGTGATCGCCCCGGCCATCGTGCTGTGCGCGCGTCTGCTGCAGGGCATATCGGCGGGCGGGGAATTCGGCACCGCCACGGCGATGCTGATCGAATATGCACCCCGGGGAAGAGAGAACTTCTACGGCAGCTGGCAGATGTTCGCGCAAGCGTTGGGCGCCTTGCTGGCCGTCGCCATGGGCAGCGCGCTAACGCATATCTTTACGCCGGAGGCCCTGAACGATTGGGCTTGGCGCATACCCTTCCTGTTCGGCCTGCTGATCGGGCCGGTAGGCTTCTATATCCGCCGCAATATACCGGAGACCGAAGCATTCCGGACGCTGGACAAACGCGTCAAGGTGCCCTTGGGCGCGGTGTTTTCGCAGTATCCCAGAGCCTTGTTCATCGCGACGGGGCTGAGCGCGGCGCTGAATGTCATGGGCTATGTGATCATCATCTACCTGCCCATCTATGCGGTGCAGAACCTGCATATGCCCGTGGCTTTGCCGTTCAACGTCCTGCTCGCGAGCATCCTGCTGCGCGTGCTGACCATTCCGCTGTTTGGCCTGATGGCCGACCGCATCGGCGGGCGCCGGATGATTATCGGCGCGCTCGGCCTGTTCCTGATCGTGCTGTACCCGGCGTATCACTGGATCATCCAGTCACCGTCGATGGGCTCCATCATGACGGTGGAATTGGTTTTCGCCCTGCTGATCGGCGCCTCGACCAGCCCCATGCCAACCATGAGCGCCATTCTGTTTCCAACCGAGATACGTTCGACCGGGCTGGCGATTTCGTACAACATCGCGGCGTCGGTTTTCGGCGGATTCTCTCCCATGGTGCTCACCTGGCTGCTGCACGCGACAGGCAACCCGCTTATGCCAGCCCACTATTGCGCGGTTTTTTTCGCCCTGGGCTTGTTGGGCGCGATCATGATCCGCGAAGAGAGTCCTCGCAGCATCGCTTATCAGGAGGCAAAACTCCTGGCCTCGGTCGTCGGCGCGGATCAGGTCGTGTTCGGCACCGATCGACCGCGCCACGTACACGATACGAAAGGCGCGTTCATCAACACGGCGACGCTGCCGCAGGCGCAATGCGACGCGATGCGTGGCGCCAACGCGGTGAAGGTGTTCAAGCTATAACTGCCCGGGAAGCGATACGCCGTAATACCTTAGGGGTTTCCATCAATGCGCATACGCGGCAACTGCCGTCCCTCACGAAGCCGGGTCGGTGATGACCGCTTTCGCCGGACGACGACTCCGTAGCGACCCCTGTCAAGGAGACAGCGGCCGAAAGAAGTTCGGGGCATGCATTATCCGGGGCATGTACTGCACCGATGGGACGCTCATCTGCGCTTTCGGCTCGACAATTCGGAAGTCCGCAGGCTTGATCGGCGCTTCGAGGGATCAATGCTCCCCTCGATTAAAGACACTGCGGTCAGATGCCGGCGGTCGCCTGACCACGCGCCTCGTGGCCGCACCGCCGGTCTGCCGCCTTACGCTCAATTTGTAACATTGACTGTTTGTTGTCAAAACACGGCAAGTTGCACCGCCGCGCCCCTCCACACGCGTGTTGGAGCATATAAATTCCTCCTCTATCAAGTAGTTAACGTAGAATCAAAAATACAAGGTCGCATTAATATTTGTAATATTCCCGTACCGGGAGCGACACAATTGTAATTATTCGAAATATTATATCCAGGCTTGGAGAGGCCGACCATGCGCTTCCTATCGAATATCAGAATCGGTACCCGCCTCGCCATTGGCTTCGTGCTGGTACTCGTGCTTTCCATCGGCTCGACTGGCTTCGCTTTAATCCAGGCGCGCGATAACGCAACAGAAACACGGCTAATGATGGAAAAGCCATTGACGAAAGAACGTATTACGGCCGACTGGTACGTTTTCATTTATTCGGCCATCGCGCGCACCGCGCTGATCGCGAAAAGCACCGACACAACGTTGTCCGATGTCTTCGCCGACGTCATCGCGGACAGCGTCAAGCAGGGCGGCGCCTTGCTGAAGAGCCTGGAAGATCTGATCTCCACCGACGAGGAGCGGAAGCTCTACCAAACGTCGGTGAACGGCCGCAACGCCTACCAGAAAGCCAAGAACGAGGTGATGGCCGCCAAGATGAAAGGCGACGCAGCGGAAGCGGACCGCGTGTACACCCAGTCGTTCCTGCCCACTGCCAAGGCCTATCAGGAAAGCGTGCAAGCTTTCCTTGCCTATCAGCGCACGCAGATCAATGCGATCTCAGCCAGCATCGCCGCCGCGAACGCACGCAGCATCGACTTATTGATGCTGTTCAGCGTCCTGCTGGTCATGCTAGGCGCGGCCTGCGCCATCATCATCACGCGCAGCATTACGCGGCCGTTGCGATCGGCGATCGCCGTGGCGAACCGAGCTGCCAAAGGGGACCTGACCGCACAGATCGCCCCGGCGTCGACAGACGAGATCGGTGACCTGATGCGCGCGCTGGAAACGATGAATCGTGGCTTGAAGGCGATCGTCCGCGACGTCAAGTCGGGCACCGAACTTATCAATAACGCCTCGGCCGAGATCGCCAGCGGCAATCTCGATTTGTCCTCCCGCACCGAGCAACAAGCCGCGTCGCTGGAGGAAACGGCCGCCTCGATGGAACAGCTGACCGCGACCGTCAAGCAGAACGCCGAGAACGCGCGCCAGGCCAACCAGCTGGCGGTCTCGGCTTCCCAAGTGGCCGTCCGCGGCGGTACGGTCGTCAAGGACATGATTTCGACCATGGGTGCGATCGACGGTTCGTCGCGCAAGATCGTCGACATCATCGGCGTCATTGACGGCATTGCGTTTCAAACAAATATTCTGGCGCTGAATGCGGCGGTCGAAGCGGCACGCGCGGGCGAACAGGGACGCGGCTTCGCTGTCGTCGCCAGCGAGGTGCGCAATCTGGCACAGCGTTCGGCAGCGGCCGCGAAGGAGATCAAGTCCCTGATCGACGACTCTGTCAGCAATGTGGTCGCAGGCAACAAACTGGTCGCTGAAACCGGCGGCACAATGGATGAAGTCGTCGCCAACATCCGGCACTTAGCCGAAATGATGAACGAGATCGTGGCGGCCAGCCAAGAGCAGAGTTCGGGCATTGAACAGGTCAACATCGCGATCAGCCAGATGGACCAGGCCACGCAGCAGAATGCCGCCTTGGTCGAACAGGCTGCGGCAGCCTCGCAATCCATGCGCGACCAGGCCGATACGCTGGAACGCGTGGTAAGCGTATTCAGGATCGATGCACGAGATGCGTTCGACGCCGCCGTTCCGGCCTTGGGAACGTCCGGCGCGGCCCCCCGATCGGGTGATGCCTACATAGCCGTTGCCTGAGCGCCCCGCTGGCGGAACCGCTGAACCGGCGACCGAGCTGGAACCGCTCGTCGGGACTTCAGGATTTCTTCGCAAAGCATCCCTGAAGTCCCGCTCGGCTTGCGGATCGGTTGGCGCCCTTCCTCGCGCCGTCGCATTTGGCGCACCATACCCAGGCGGTCAACTTTGGGTCAAACTCGACTGATGAAGAAAGAAAAAACGCAGCCGGCCAGGGCTGCGTTTTTTGCTTGATACCACAGTGATTCTTTGGTGGGTCGTGCGCGACTCGAACGCGCGACCAACGGATTAAAAGTCACGACATCTACAAATATGTGAAAGCGAAATCGCCGCAATATCAGCGACTTGCAGGTTTAACCACATTCCAAACCTGCGGCGATTTTGCTCATTTTTCACCTCGTTTCATCGTCTTTGGTCAAGATTTGGTCTACCTGGTCCGGCTATCCGCATGTCATGCATGATGGTAGCCGCGCGCTGGTACTTACACTGTTTCCAACGCGACCAGCCAAATAGCATGCCCCCAGCGTAAAACAGCCAGACGCGTCACTCCCCCACCCACATCACCGTAACGCCTCGCGCAACGCCGACTCTCACGACGCTGTAGAAGTGGCATCAGCCTGCACTTCGCGCCATTAAATGGGCCGAGGACGAACTTCGCTGCGAGCCGTTGCCCATCCAAGCCGAGAATCTATGCATATGCGCAAAGCCCCGAATTCGGCGGTGCGCTGCACCAGCGCGCCTCTCGTATTCCCCTCCACAGCCCGAGCCGCTCGCCAAGCCGCTCGAGGCTGGTTCCAGGCCGACACGGATCTCAGTGCGATGGAATTCCGAGACCTCAAGTTCCGTGAACACTGCCAAGAAAAGGCAAATGACAGCGGTGTCGAACGACACGCCCGGTTGCAGACATTCCGGCGAGCCTTCGCGGAAGCCTTGGGAGAGATCCTCGTCGAAGAGGGCAGGCTTCATGCGGCTCCTTGAGCGGCCCATTAGCTTTCGGCTGTCAGACGCCGCAAGGAAGCGCTACGAGGCCGCAGCTGCAGAACGTGGCATGACACTGTCCGGTTACCTTCGCGCCCGCCTGGAAATCGACGACCAGGTCGAAGATCACGTCTCGCAACTGCGCTTGGCGCTTTTGGATCGAGACGAATCTGAATCAGGAGGCGCAGCACCGACACCGCTGCTGCTGGAACTCCTGCTGCTTGCCCGCAAGCAAGCCGCCCCGGCCGAACTGCGCGCCGTCCATCAGGAACTTGATCGCCTCGGCCACGCGCCCTGGACGCCTGAACGGCCCCCTCCCGCCACGGATTGACCGGCCACAGGCCGTCCGCATTTACCCGGAGATTTCATGAAAGTCCTTTCCCTGGCTGCCGGCCTGTCGGCGGCCTGCCTGCTTTCGGCCTGCGGATTTGTACCGCCCAAGCCCCCCATGCCCGCCGACACTCCGCGCGTCGCGGTCAATCATGGGGATCCACGCCAGTACGATCGCAACGAAGCAACGCCGCCGGCGCCGACTCCCCCGCAGCACGTTGCCATCGCAAACGGCGAGTCACCATCGGAGCCTCAACCGCCCGCGCCGAAATCAGCGATTCCCGCCTCAGCACCGGTGAACAAGCCGGACGAGCCTGGGGCCAAAGGGCAACCTGCCCAGTCGGCAAATCCTCTGGCCATCCCGATCCCCATCGCGCCGACAAAGACAGAGGCGGCGCCTGCGTCGAAGCCGCAACAGGAGGTGAAGACCGCCGATGCAAGCCCGCCTGCAGCCGTCCACAGCGCGACACCACCGTTGGCTGCGGCCACGTCCGCCAAACCGGCCGTGATCGCAACCACGCCTACCGGTAAAACCGGGAAGCAAAAACCCGAGGCCCCGGCCGCTGCCGTGCCAGTGGCAGCCGCACCGACACCCAAAACAGGTGCCGACATCGTCGCGGCAGAGCCCATCAAGATCACGGCCGCTCCGATTGTCGTCAAACGGATCTGGCACCTCGGCCCCCAGGACAAAACCGTCAGGCAGGCCCTGGGTCGATGGGCGAAGGACGCCAACTGGACCTTCGGCCCCGACCAGTGGGAAGTGGCTTTCGACCTGCCGATCGAGGCGTCGGCGGATTTCCCTGCCGCCTCCTTCGAGGAGGCCACCCAGGCGCTGACCAACTCCATCGCGCTTACGGATTCCCCTGTGCGGCCGTGCTTCTACGCCAACAAGGTGCTTCGGATCATCCCGTTTAACCAAACCTGCGACCGCACCACGGCGCCGAGGGCCCGCCCATAGGGCGCGGCCCACATAGGACACTTCATGACAGCCCTACGACTTGTCGCCGGCATCCTCGCGCTCACCGCGCTGGCAGGATGTTCGGCGCTCCGCTCCACCGAGGACATTACCCACTTCGCCGACACCCAAGGCGGCGAGGGTCGCCACTCCGTCGAGGATTTCAAGGATCAGGCGCAGGACACGGACCGGGCCAAGGGTCAGGTGGTTGGCCTGCCCTGGATCGCGGGGCGTCCACAACCCCTGGCGCGTGACGTCACGCTGCCGCCCGCGCTACGCGCGCACGTCAATACCACGCTCCTTTTCGAGGGCGGCGCGGTCGGTCTCACCACGCTGGCCGAACGGATCCAGGCCGCGACCGGCATTCTCACCCAGGTCGCGCCGGACGCACTGCTGCCGCGTGACGACTTCCTGCCGCGCCTGGGCGGTCAGCAGCCGCTGAGTTCCACCGTCTCGGCCGAGCCCACGTCGGCCGACGTGCTGGTGCCCGCTCTCGTGCCAACGCCCGCAAGCAGCCGCGTTTCCGGGCCGACGCTGCCGGCCGGCGCCGCGCGGGTCAAGATGGAACCGCTGCCGCCCGGCCAGGCCCCGCTCGCCTCGATCCTGGACGCGATCGCCTTGCGGCTGGGCATCTACTGGCGTTACGACGACAAGGTCGGCGCGATCCGCTTCTACCGGACCCAGACCCGCACGTTCTACGTTCGCGCCCTGGGGCTGACCTCTGAGTCCAGCCTGGAACTCGGACTCACGGGCTCGGGGTCGTCCAATAGCTCGAGCGGCCAGTTCGCGACCCAAAGCCGTTCCAAGTTCTCCGCCGACGGCAAGGAAAAGCCAATCGATGGCGTCCTGGCCAAGATCAGCCAGTTCCTGACCCGTTCCGGCGTCGTCAAGGCCGGCGATGGCGCGGCCAGCAGCATCGTCGTCACCGACACCAAGGATGCGCTGGACCACGTCGCCGCCTTCCTCGACCAGGAAAACCGCATCATGTCGCGACGCGTGCGGCTTGTTTTCGAGGAAATCACAGTACAGCGCGACCACGTCTCCCAGGCCGGCATCGACTGGCACCTGATCTACAACAGCCTGGGCCGCGCCAATGCGGCAACCGCGACCGGCGTCGCCACCCAGTTGGACAGCTCCAAGGCTGCGGGCAGTGTCGGCGCCACGGTGGGCAGCGGCCCCTTTGCCGGCACTGGCCTGCTGATGAGCGCGCTCTCGCAGATCGGCACGGTCGTGCGGCACACGACCATCCCGATCCTGGCGCGCAATCGCCGGCCTGCCACGTACGCGACCAGCGAGACGTTCTCTTACGTCAAGGACCTGCAGCAGACGCAAAGCACGTCGGACACCTCGGCGCCGACCGTCACCGTGACGCAGGACGAGAAGACGGTCGGCACGTTCCTCACCGTTGTCCCCGATGCGCAGGACGACGGGCGGGTGTTGCTGACGATTTCCTATAACGACACGCGCTTGATCGGCGGCCTGCAGAAGCAGGAATTCGGGTCGCCCGATAACCCCTCGTTCATCCAGCAGACCGATATCGGCGGCCAGGGCGTGGTCCAGGAAGTCGAACTTCAGCCCGGGCAACCGGTGGTGATCGGCGGGTACGCGCAGTCGGCCGGCAATTCGACCCGGCGGCGCCTGGATGACCGGGCGCCCATCGCCCTGGGTGGCTCGGACTCGATCGAGAAGAAGGATCTGCTCACGGTGCTGGCCGTCAGTGCCATACCGGAAGAAGGATTCTGACCGTGGCGCAGCGACAGAACTACCGGATCGTCCCGATACCTGGCACCCCGAATGCGCTCGTACTCGGCATGACCTGGCAGACGGTCCTGGGCCAGGATCTGACGGTTGCCGCGATGCGCGCAGCACGACAGGCCAGGGCCACGCATTTCACCCAGAGCGGTCCTCGCAGCCCCGCGGTCGGCCTGCTGGTAGCCAGCGGCCGCGAGCGCCGCGCCAAGGCGCGGTCCCGGCTGTATTCGGCGGCGGCCGCCTTCGCGCAGCTCCAGCGGCACGGCACGCAGATCGCCTATGCGCCCCTGGCCTCGGGCGAAGTCTGGATCGCGGTTGTCGTCGACGGCGTGGTCCAGGCGGGCGGCGACATGCTGCTCGACGATGCGCAGTCGGCCCGTGAGAAGCTCGACAGCCTGATCGAGCGGTATGGCGACGTGGTCGTGCACGGCACGGACACCGACGGGACGCAGTCGTTTTCGCTGAGCCAACTGTCGACGCAAACCAATCAGCAGTCATCATTGCGCCGTGCCGCTTTTCGGCTTTCGATGGTGCCCCCACTCTGGTGGGCGGTGCTCGGCTTGCTCCTGACGTATCTCGCGTGGGACGCGGGATCGTCGTGGTGGCAAGCGCGCCAGGCGCGCGCGCGGGACAGGCTGCAGGCCCTGCAGAACGCGGTGGATGCCAAGGCGGTTTGGCATCAGGCGCTCGCCAACTGGTCGCACACCGTGCGTATCGATGGCGAACCCGGATTGGACCAGATCCTGCAACGCATCGCGCAGGTCCCGCTCAACCCTGGCCGCTGGATGCTGGTCGAAGTGGACTGCCGTCCCGATGCAGGCGCCTGCTCGACCGTCTACCGGCGAACGCGGCTCGCGGACAGCAACACCCTGAAGGCAGCGCTGCCGATAGACTGGAAGTTCACCCTGCACGACCTCGATACGGCGATCGTCCAGTGGAAGCTCCCGGCGAGCCCGGAAAAACAGCCGACGACCCTGGACCTAGGTGCGCTTCCGAGCGAACGCGATCTGGAAAAGACCTGGGTACCGAGTTGGCAGGCCCTGCGCCCGGCCCTGCAGGACTTCTCGCTGACGGCCCCAACGGTCGTCGGCGTGCGCCCCCCGAACATCAAACTGCCCAACGGCCTGGAGCAACCCGTCGAGCGGCCGGCCTCGATCGCGCTTCCCGCGATGCGCAGCCTGGTCATCAATGCGCCGCTGCGGTCCCTGTACGGCCTGGCCTTGCCGCCCACCACGGCCCTGGTCCAGGTGCAGGTCCGGCACCAGCCCGATGCACAGCCGCGGCTCACCACCAGCGAGCTCGCGGTCACCCTGAAAGGAACCCTCTATGTCCAAGCCCGATAGGCTGCGGGGTGCGGGTCGCAGTGCATTGCTGCGCCCCGCCGCGCTCGTTCTGCCGCTCCTCGTTCTGCCGCTCCTGTGCGCCGGCTACGCGCATGCGTCGAATCTGGACGTGCCGCCGGCGCCGCCGGCCGCGCCCGAAAGCCGCCTCGTCCGAGAGTTGCTGGAGGTCGACGCACAGCGTGCACTGGATGCCGAGCGGCGAATACGCCAGGACGCCCTCCGGACAGCCAATATCCCCGCGCATGGAGCGCCGCCATCCACGACGCCGGTCAAGAAGGCATCCCCGCCCGCGCCCAAGGAGGCGCCGATCCCTCGTTTGATGGGCATCGCCGGCGTGGGCGCCCATCTCTCGGCCATCGTGGAAAGCAACGGCCGTGAGGTGATCTACCGCAGCGGGACCGCGGCGCCGGTCGCTGGCCGTGATCCCGGACTGCGGCTGTTGCGCATCGCCTCGCCGTGTGCCTATTTCCTGGACGCGCATGACCGCTCCCTGGCGATCTGCGTGAATGGAGTGAACAAGTGAAATCCTTCCTACGAAAATACTTCCCGACCGTCTTCGATCGGGGCCAGGGCGATCACACCAGCACGTTCCTGGCCGAGAGCGCTGCCCGCACCGCCGACCAGGACGAGGAGCGACCCGTGGACGAGCCGGCCGGCGATCTGGGCTCCATGGCCGACATCGCGGGCATCACCCCTCGGTTTCGCACCCTGAAGGTGGACTGGTCCGGCCCCGATGCGGCAGTCACCGCCTGCGTCGCCGAGCTCGAGGAACAGCACTATGCCGTTCTCGCCAAACGCGGTCACCTGGACACCGACATCTTCCGCGCCGTCCTGGCCCGCGCTCAGCAGGCAAACAAGGCGGGCCATCCCATTGCCGTTTACACCGTCGACCCGGTCGTGCTGCTTACCCTGGTGCGCGAGCGCATGGACGGCAAGGATCTGGTTGCGTACAACAGCACATCCGGCGGCCGCTCGGCGGTGCGCACGGGCTTTCACGACCTGGTCGCCTGGGCGGTACGCCACCAGGCGGGCGACCTACACCTGCACATCGACAGCAACAGCGCGATTTCCAAGGTGAGCGCCACCATCGACGGCCAGTATGTGACGCCGCCGAACCTGTCCATGCCGACCAAGCGCATGATCGAGATGGTGAGCGTCGCCTGGCAGGACGTGCATGGCGGCAATGGCGTGGTATTCGATGTTGCGCAGGAGCAGCAAGGCAGGCTCTACGAGGTCGTGGACGACCATAGCTACATGCTCCGGTGGGGCTCGTTCGTAGCCGACACGGGGCCCTCGATCACGCTGCGCATCCTGGACCTGTCGGCGAAGGTCGAGTCCGTCGACCTGCGGCGCCTGGGTTATCTGCCGAGCCACATCGAGCAGCTCGAGCGCGCCATGCAGAGCAAGGGAGGTGGCGTCGTCATGGGCGGCGTGCCCGGCTCGGGCAAGACCACCACGCTCGGGCAACTCATTTGCGGGCTACCCGAGACCCGCAAGATCATGTCCATTGAGGATCCCGTTGAACTCCGGATCCCCAACGCGCTGCAGGCGAGTATCTCCCGGAGCCTGGACGGATCGGACAACGCCGCGTTCCAGGCCAAGCTCATGGCGCTGAAACGATCCTCGGCAAGCGACGTGCTCCTGGGGGAAATCCGCGACAAGCTGAGCGGCCTGGCGTTCCAGGACATCATCCAGTCGGGCAGCAACGGCTACACCACCGTACACGTGGGCAGTGTCATGTCGATTCCGCACCGTCTCGCTTCGGTACAGATCGGCATCCCCTGGGATGTGCTGGGCTCGCCCGGGATGCTGAAGCTCCTGTGCTATCAGACCCTGATCCCCGTCCTGTGCACGTGCGCGCTGCCGTCGGCCGCGCTCCTGGAGGGTGCGCCCGACAGCATCGGTATCCCGCGCAGCGGCGAATGGTGGAAGGCCTATCTGGATCGCATCGAGCGGTTGTACGGCATCGGCCAGGACCGGATCCGGATCCGCAACCCGCAGGGCTGCGAACATTGCCGGCGCAAGGGGTTGCCAGAACTCTTCGGCTACGCCGGCCGAACCGTGGCGGCCGAGATCTTCGAGCCCGGCATGGACATGGAAGCGCTCCTGGCCATCAAGGCGGGCAATGAACTGAGACTGCACGAGATCTACCGGGCGGCCCGCACGACGCCCTTCGACGATCCGGACATGACCGGCAAGAACGCCATGGAATGCGCGGTCTACAAGATGAGCCTGGGCATGATCGATCCCCGGGACATCGAGCCGCATTTCGTGACGTTCTCGTCCCTGGACGGCAAGGACCGCAGCGAATGAAAATCCCCTTCCCACTCACCAAGGAAGGCATCGCGGCCCGGCGCTTCGCCGCGCGGCGCGCCGACTGGTACGAGTACCTCGCCGACATGATCGAGGACAGTGAGGGAAAGCGCACAGTGAAGGACATCTTCGCGGCCGATGCGGCACGCTATGGTGTACGGACGGCCCGGGGCATCCTGTCGGCGTACTGGGCGCACCGGATCGACGAAAGCGGCAATCTTGGCCTGACCTTCGCCGGCACGCTCCCGCGCCGCGAGGTCAATGAGATCGCGGGCATGCAGGAAAAAGGTCATGCAATATTCGCCGAAGGCCTGCGCGACCTGGCCAAGCTGGTCCTGCTCACCGAAAAACTGCGCTCGATCCTGAAATCGACCCTGCTTGTCGCCCTGCTCGCCACCGTGCTTCTCTGGCTTGTGGTCATGGTGGTGGTTCCGTACTACACCGCACCGGAACTGCTCGCGGCTTTTCCGGCGATCCCGACCAGTCTCTACGGTCCGTTCAGCCGGCTCTTCTTCGGCTGCGCGGCCTGGATCGCGGCCAACTCGGTCACGGTCTGGTTCACGACGATTGCCATGACCGTCCTCTTCGCCCTGTCCTTTCCGCACTTCGACGGCCGGGTGCGCCGCTGGCTCGACCGCTGGGGGCCATACCGGCTCTACCGGGACATCCAGGCGATCGCGGTCGTCAGCACCGCCGCCACGGCAGTCAAGCGCAGATCCGGCGTGGCCGTACCCCTTCGGGATGCGCTGCAGTCCCAACGCGCCGGCGCGACACGCTGGCTCGGCCATCGCCTGCAGGACATGCTGCTGCGGCTGGAGGATTCACGTTCCGGCGCCACGGTTTTCGATGTCGGCCTGATCGACCAGGAAATCTACTGGTACCTGGAAGATCTCACGCGCGCCATTGGCCTGGACGCGGCCCTGCAGAAGACGCGAGCTCGGTTGGAAACCACCATGCTCAAGCGAGTCGAATCGCGGGCCGTCGCCCTGCGCTGGATCCTGCTGCTCGGCTCGGTCTTCGCCCTCTTCGGCATCATGGCCCTGCACTACGCCGTGATCTTCGACCTGCGCAACGCCACCATGCTCAGCGCCTTCTAGGCGCGAGCCCGGGTTGCTGCCTTCCCTCGGACCCCGCTGCGGCGGGGTCTTTTCATCGACATGCATTCACAGGATGGGAGCCCTTACATGAGGCCCACGCAGTCCAAGAATCTCCACGGGCGAACCCTCGCCCGCCCCTCGAAGTACCATCAACTCGGCTTTCTGTCCCTGGGCGAAGTCGCGCTCGTCCTGGTCATCATCATCATCGCGGCTGTCATCGGCCTTCCAGCCATCAAAGGCATGCTGATCGAAATGCGCGTGCCGGCCGTGGCCGACGAGCTGCAGCGCTTCATGTCCCGCACCCGGGTGCTCGGCGAAGGCGATTCCGTCACGCCCTACGCCGCCGTCAGCAACGAGCAGAACCTGGTTCCCGCGCTTCGGGATTCGTCGGTCTTCAAGGTTACCGACACCACGGTCGCCCACCGCCTGGGCGGCAGCGGCGTGGGCACCGACGGGACGATCACCCTGGCGCCGGCGGCCCTGGGCGGCGGCGCGATGGGCAGCGCCTTTTCGCTCACGCTCACCAACGTGAACATCAAGGCCTGCCCCGTCCTGGCCTCCACGCTGAACGCCGTATCGGAAACAATGAGCGTGAACGGCACCACCGTGAAAGAACTCGGGGACAACAACGCGTCCGGCACCTACAACCCGGTCACCGCGCAGAATCTCTGCACCAACGGGGATTCCAATACCTTCGTCTTCGCCACGCGGTAAGCCGGGCGTCTTGCCCATCAAGGTCCCCGCCTGCCGGGGAGCCAAAGGAATGCCGGCACTCATGCCCTCCCCTTATATGCCGTCCCCTTATCCTCCTCCGCGTGGGCGCAGACCTGCAGGCCAGCGCGGGTTCGCGCTCATGACCGTCGTCATCGCCATCCTGCTGACCACGCTGGCGTCTATCATTGCCGCGGGTCAGATCAAGCGACGCCTGGATGATGCCGCGGCCGATAACACCGGCCGCTACCTTATGCAGATCCGGGGCGCCGTCGTGGACCTGCAAGTCAAGTACGAGGCGTGGCTGAACAATGTCGACACGAGCGGTGCGCCGGCCGGAACCTATCCCACGCCGCCCGACCTCGGCTGGGTGGGCGTGGCCGGCGCGCAGGTCGCGCGTGGCGGCGTGGCGGATCTCGTGAAGCTGGATCTGCTGCCCGACAGCGTCCAGCGCTACCCCGTGCTGGGCGACCTGGTGCGGTTTGTCCTGGTACGTCAGGGGACTTGCCCGGGCGACACGTGCGAGACGAGCGCCTACGTCTATACCTGCCAGCCAGTCAGTGACCAGCGCAGCCTGCGCCAGAATGAAACCTGCACGGCGCCGGCCGGCAGGCGAAGCAAATTCTCGCCGAGTCTGCTCGGCCAGGTGCTGCTCGCCTCGGCAGGATACGGCGGCTACGACGTGCCGGGCGGCACCAGCGTCAAGGGGCCGCTCTTGAACGTACCGAAGACCTGGTTCGACTTCGGCACCGAGCCCGGCCACGCGGTGCTTGCCGCAGGCCTGGACGCCACGCCTTTTAACCAGTTCGTGCGTCACGGAGACACGCGGCCGGTGGCGCTGCACAACACCCTGACCGTGGACGGGACGATCCAGAGCAACCAGGGGCTGCTGCTGAACACCGCCGTGGTGCCTGGCGCGGCATGCGAACCCGAAGGCCTGTATGCATCGACGGCCGACAAGCTGCTCGCGGTCTGCGTGAACAAGACCTGGTTCTCGGCCACGGACCACACCGTCACAGGAGTCTTTGCGAACCTGCCGAACAATGCCGCGGTCACGCCGCTCGTCTGTCCGCCAGGACTGACAGCCTGGCGCTACGTCTCGCTGCAGGCCGCGGACGTGAAGGTTACGGGCGCCGACGTGAATGTCGCCGGCACGGTCGGCGGCACCATCCAGGGCTCCGGCTTCGTCAATGCCGCGGGTTCCGTGTCGGTCAGCGGATCATTCGCGGGCAGCTTCCAGAATGCCGGCTCCAGCTTCGTGCACGTCGCCCAAAGTGTCGCCGTGACGGCCGACCGCGTGGTCATCACGCCCGGTGACCTGAACGCCCGCGCCGCCGTCATCCAGGGCTGCAAGAGCTAGCGGTCGCAATCCCCCCCTCCCCTGCGTGCTGCCTCCCGGCGCACACCTCCCCGTTTGGAGAACCATCATGAAGCTCAACGCCTTGCGGCGCTGCGGCACGCTGCTGCTCGCCTTGGCCATGCTCCTTACATCAATCCCAACGTATGCGGCCGATGCACCCACGGGCAACCAGGCCGACGTGCAACTGAAGACCGACCTCACGCACATGGCGATCCAGGTCAACCAGGGCGCCCCGCTTCCCCCCGGGGGCTGCGTTTCCGGCTATTCCTGGCACACCGTCTACGGCGGATGTCGGCGCGCCGTCGTCCAGTCGGAGGCCGGATCCTGCCCCGCGGGCTACATCGGCAGCACCACGCGATACCGCACAGCCTACGTCCTGCAGGCCAACGCCAATGACGTGGCGTACGACGCCTGGGGCGCCTGGCAAAGCAGTTGCTCCCGGCCGCGTGCCGCCGGCGTCGTGGACACGGTCATCGCCAGCGTGCGCGGCAGAGAGAATGGCGACCGGGGCACCGCCTCCAATCTCACGGGCAATATCCTCCAACAGATGCAGGTAACACAGGGGACCCTGTTTGGCGTGACGCTATATCGCCCGACTGCCACCCTGAACTGCGTCTATGCGTCCGGCACCACGGAAGGTGGCGGGGACGGCGGCGGCAACCAGATCTGGATGGGACAGCTTCTGTCGCCCGGCGCCTCGATCGACAAAGGAACGCCGGGCCATTGCCTGCTCGGCAACAACGGCCAGACGGCCGAAATCTCCGGCAACTGCGACAGCTCCACGGGGGGCGATAACGACTTCTGCGTGCCAGGCACCCACGTCGTTCGCATTACCTCCGTGACCGACTGCACGGTCGTCGCGGAAACGGACGGTCGTGCCAACAGCTATGACATCTGCCAGTAAACCAGGAATCCGGCCATGCGAGCCTTTCTGCAACACCTTATGGCATTCTTCATTCTCACCGTCGTGCCGGGTCTATATCCCGCTCTGGCGCAGACGCCCAACATGGACGTCGATCTCCTGACCGGCGATACCCGTCTGGCTTGCGAGGCGCTGCTCTGCCTTTCCAGCGGCAAACGGCCCGACGAGTGTGATCCAGCGCTGTCCCGCTACTTCGGAATCAACAAGAAGAAGCTTTCCGACACTTTGGACGCGCGCCGGGATTTTCTGAAGCAATGTCCGGCATCGAACGACTCGAAGGAAATGAGCGACCTGGTCCAGGCAATCTCGAACGGCGCGGGCCGCTGTGATGCCAAGTACCTGAACTCCACTCTCGCTGTCAGTACCGGTCACGGCGGCGACTATGGGTCCGGGCCGACGTACATTTCTGATCAAATGCCGAGCTACTGCCGGCTTTATGTCGGCAACGCCTACACCGATCTCGGCGATACGCTGCCGCGCTACGTCGGCACGCCCGAGGACGGCGGCTACTGGGTAGAAGCCAAGGACTACGACAGCGAACTTGCCAAGTACGAGCAGGCGCTGGCCGACCGACAAGCGCAGCAAGAAAGCTCGTCCGGCGGGAATTGACGTGATGGACTTCCCCACGCTCGCCCGCGCCTGCGCGCCGGCCGTCCACATCTCGACGTTGAGCGCCGTGGTCCGGCACGAATCCGGGTTCGATCCGCTGGTGATCGGCGTGAACGCCTCGCCGCATCGGAGCATCCGACCGAAATCCCGTCAGGAAGCGGTCAACATGGTCCGGGACCTGATGCGCCAGGGCGTCAACTTCGACGTCGGTTACGGACAGATCAACGTGCGCAACTGGAAGTGGCTGGGCGTCACCCCCGAATCCATCTTCGACCCGTGCACGAATCTGGCCGCTGCTCAGCGGGTTCTCGTCGATTGCTACCAGCGCGCCGCCAAACAGTACGGCCCTGGCCAGCGGGCGCTGTACGCGGCTTTCAGCTGCTACAACACGGGCAACCTGACCGATGGGTTCTCCAACGGTTATGTCAGCCAGGTTATTGCCGGCGCGGGACTCCCCGTGCCGCCCATCGCCAGGGTGCCCGTCCCTATGCCAGTTCCTGCTCCCGCCGCCGAGACCGACGCCAAAGACGACGAGACGGCGCCGGCCGCGCAGCCCGGGGCATTCGCCTCGCCGCGCGCCGACGCCTTCGAAGCGCCTCGGCAGGATGCTTTCGGGAAACCTGCGTCGCGCGTTTTTGGCAGGCCTGTCCCCGCGGGGCGGTCGCAGGCCCCAGATTCTGCCGGGCAAGTGTTTAGCCGCTAAACACCACACGCGGATCCGCTTCTGCACACCCGCCGGCGATAGCCGGCTCCGCACCACGTTCCTCTCATCCCGCCGCCGATCCACCATCAGGCGGCTTTCCGTCATGGAGTCCTTTCTCATGCGTTCCTCCACCCTCCTGCTTGTTCTGACCGCCGCCCTCGCCGTCGCGGCGCTACTCGGCGCCCCCTCTCCTGCAATGGCCCAGGGCCTGGAGAAAGCGACCAGCGACGCGCAGAACATCAACGACTGGCTCTGGATCATCATCCCCGTCATCTGCCTGTCCGCCGGCGGAATCGTCGGCCTGCTCTATTCGATGGACATCATCCGCAAAGACACCATGTACCAGTGGGTGGGCGGCGTGATCTTCGCGGGCGCCGTCGCCGGCGGCATCATCAAGGTGGTGTTCGGATGAAACGTCCGGCAAGCCAGAATCGCCAGGAGCCGCAGCCGCTCGTCGCCGCGTCCTCTGTCCCGGCCAACCATTACCCGCTTTTCAAGGGTGCGACCCGGGTCGCCACCATCAAGGGCGGGGTGCCGACACGCGCCTTCGTCGGCCTGGTCATGCTGGTCGTCATCGTGGCCATGTTCACCCTCTACGGCTGGCTGCTGTTCCCCATCCTCTACCCCGTCATGGCGGTCATCAGCCGGCAGGACGATCGCGCCTTCTGGACCTGGGAACTGTGGCTCAAGACCAAGGCCCTGGCACCGAACAGGCGGTATTGGGGCGCGGTTTCCTACTCACCTCTTGCCTATAGCCCGCGACGCCCCTGGGCGCGGTGGGCGTCCCAAAGGTACCGATGAAGCCAACTACCTCCCCCCCGCCACCCAGGCATGAACGCGACATGGGTAAGCTCGTACCGTATTCGCGCCATGTCACGCCGACGATCATCGTTACTGCGAATTGGGAGTACCTGTCCGTATGGCGAATTGGCGGACGGACCTTCGAAGGCTACCCGGACGACGAGCTGTGTACCTGGCTCGATGAACTGAACAACATCATCAAAGGCTTTCCGGCCGGATTCGGCATGTGGACGCATCTGGTACGCCGGCGCGTGCAGGAGTACCCGGAAAGCGCCTATCCCGACGCGTTCTCCGAATCGCACGATGCCGCATATCGGCGCACCTTCGTCGGCAAGCCGCCAATGGTCAACGATCTGTACCTGACGGTGATCGTTCGCGCGAACGTCGACCCTGCGCTGCGTATGCTCTCGCGTTTTGAGAAACGCACGGCCAGGGACGTACACGCCTGGCAGTCGCAGGCCATCGAACAGTTGGACGACGTCAATCGGAAACTCGCAAGCGCTCTGCGTCGCTACGGTCCCGATTTGCTTTCCATTGTCGAGCGTGACACGACGGACCCAGACCAGCCGACAGACGCCACACGCTACACGGGCCGCTTCTCCGAGCCAGCGGAATTCTTTGGCTTTCTCCTCAACGGCAAGACCGAGCCGGTCCCCGCCCTAGAGGCAAAGCTATCCCGCTATCTGCCGGCCGCACGTCCGTTCTTCGCCTCCCCGGGCGACCAGGCGGAAGTACGGGGTACGAACTGGTCACGGCGCTTCTGCATGGTCGAGATCCGCGAGTACTGCAACGCCACGAAGCCGGGGCATCTGAACCGGCTGATGAAGCTGCCCTTCGAGTTCGTGCTCACCCAGTCCTTCGGGACCTTGTCACTTTCCGACGGCCTGGCCGCCTTGACCCGGCAGATCAAATGGTTGGAGGATTCCAAGGATTATTCTGAATCCCAAATCGCGGATCTGAAGAAGGCGCGCGATCAACTGCGCGCAGGCGCCTTCGTAATGGGAGATCATCACGCCACGCTGGCCGTATATGGAGAGGACGGTGAAGAGACACTGCGCAACGCCGCCGACGTAATCAGCACGCTCGCCGACCGCGAAATCATCGGGCGCCTGGTGGATCGGGCGCTCATCGCGGCGTTCTACGCGCAGTTGCCCGCGAATTGGCGGTGGCGCCCCAGGCCGGCCACGATCACCTCGCAGAACTTCCTGTCGTTCTCATCGCTGCACAATTATTTGTTCGGTAAGCCCAGCGGCAACCCCTGGGGGCCTGCTGTCACAATGCTCAAGACCGCCGGCGGCACGCCCTATTACCTGAACTTCCACGCATCGCTCGCCGACGCGGATGAAACGGGTAAACGGCGCCTGGGCAATACGTCCGTCATCGGACAATCGGGCACGGGTAAGACGGTCCTCCTGGGTCATCTGCTCACCCAGGCACGCAAGTTCGGCTACACGGGCGCCGTGTTCGACAAGGATCGCGGGCTGCAGGTCGCCATCATGGCGATGGGGGGCAAGTACTTTCCGCTGCAGCTGGGGCAGCCGACCGGCTGGAACTACCTGCAGTTGACGCCCACGCCCAGGAACGTCGCCTTCATGCGCAAGCTCACCGTGCAGCTCGCAGCCGAGGGGGAACAGGCCGCGACCCTCACCGAGCAACGGGAAATCGCCGGCGCCGTGCAAAAGCTTGTGGACTTCATTGACCTCAAGGATCGGCGTCTGACCACGCTGTTGCAGTTCCTGCCCGCCGCGCCCAGCAGTGACGGCAAGCTCAGTCTGCGGGACAAGCTGGAACGATGGTGCCAGGGACATGAGAACGGCTGGGTCTTCGATAACGCGCGCGACGAGCTGGACCTGTCCGATGCAGACCTGTTCGGCTTTGACCTGACGGAGTTCCTGGAGCAAGGCGCGATTCGGGATGCCGCGCTCACGTACCTGCTGTACCGGACTCGGCAGATGATTGACGGCCGGCGCTTCGTCTATTGCTTCGACGAGGTCCAGCATCCGCTGAAAGTGCCGTTCTTCCAGGAAATGATGCAGAACGAGAGCCGCACGATTCGCAAGGACAACGGCGTATTCATCTTCGCCACGCAGGAGCCCGACGCGATCCTCGCCAATCCGGTGGGACGGTCGCTCATCCAGCAATCGGCGACCGCGCTGTACCTGGCCAACCCAAAGGGTACGGCCGAGGAATACATCGACGGGTTCAAGCTCACCACGGCCGAATTCAAGATGGTGTGCGAACTGGGCGAGTTCTCGCGGCAATTCGTCGTCAAGCAAGGCGAATCGACCGTCACCGCGGAACTGGATCTGAGCCTCTGCCCGGAGGCGCTGCTGGTCTTCTCCGGATCGACCGACATGGCGGCCCTGGCCGAAGCCGCTGTGGCCGAGCGTGGTTCCGACCCAGGCCAATGGCTACCCCTATATCTTCAACGCGCCAAAGAGGCGGGGAGAACGTGAAATGCAAGCCACCCTGATCTACCAACGCAAGCGCCTCACGGCCTGGCGCGCGCGCTGCGCCCAAGCCATGATGGTGATTTTCCTGGCCAATGCCGCCTTGCCCGTCCATGCCACCGGGATTCCGACGGTCGACGCCGCCAACCTTGCCCAGAACATGGTGAATCACCTGGAGGACATCGCGAAGTACACCGAGCAGATCGCGGTCCTCAAGGACCAACTCGAAAACGCCCAGAAGCGCTTTGCTGCGATCACCGGCACCCGTAATCTCGGAGAGATCCTAAACGACCCGTCCATCCGCAATGCGCTTCCCAGCGACGTTCAGTCTATCCTCCGCAGCGGTGACAGCAGTCTCGGGTCCCTGGAATACTCGACCAAGCGCATCACGAGCGAGGAGCAACTCACCGGAAACTATACCGTCGACAGCAAGGCGATCGCGCAGCGCGCCGAGAATCTGGCGGTGCGTACCAAGGCGCTGCTGGAATCGGCACAATCCGGCACGACTGCTCGCCTGCAGCAACTCGATGACCTGCAGGGGCAGATCAACCTGGCCACCGATCCGAAGGCGATCTCGGATCTGCAGGCTCGGCTGCTTGTGGCCCAGGCCAACATCCAGGCCGACCAGATGCGCGCGGACCAGTTGAACCGACAGCTGCAGGCGGAGAAAGCACTGATGGAGCAGCAGGAGCAGAAACTCGCCGCGCAGTCCTTCAGTATCGACGCGATCCGTGCGCCGCTGCCTGGAGCGCAGTAATGGCAATCGGCGCGGTTCAACTCACAAGCCTGGGCAGTATCGCGCGCTGGATGGATGCTTCGGTGACGTCCATGCTGGAACAGGTGGTCACCCCCATGGTCAGCTCCGTAACGGCCGCGCTATTGCCCTTCGTAACGGTCTGCTTATCTATCAGCTTAGTCTGGTATGGATGGTTGATCGCAACCGGGGCCATTCCCATCCCTGCGATGACGGCGCTTCGGAAAGTCGTCGAAATTGCGGTCATCGTGTCGATTGCCGGAGCGGGTGGGCTGTATCAGACGCGGATCGTCAGCACCATGCTGGACCTGCCCTCGGCGATGACCAGTGTTTTCACCAGCGAACCGTCTACGCCATCGCAATTACTGGACGACGCGGCGAACAACGGCGCTGAAATCAGCACAAAGATAAATGATCGTGCTCCTTCATTCTTTAGCGATGCGGCAAAAGCCTTTGCTTTCGTTCTTGTTTCGGTCGTCATTACCGTAATTTCGGCACTCCTAAGCGCCGTCGGGATAATCGTGCTGGTCTCAGTCAAGGCCGGGATGGGTCTACTCGTAGTGGTTGGCCCTCTCTGCATTCTGGCGCTGCTCTTCGACTTCACGAAAGAGTTCTTCAAAAAATGGCTGAGCCAAGCGCTTTACTTCGCGCTCTATTCAGCCCTATTCATGGTGATATTTAGCCTCATCATGAGCATGTTCGCGATGCTGCAACAAGGTCTCCTGGCAACGACTGACACAGCGGAGATAAACATATTCTCCATGCTCACTGCGATAACAATATTCATCGCTGGCGCAGCATTCATGCTTTCCCAGGTGTCCGTCATCACTCGGCAACTCACGGGAGGCGCCGGTACGGGAGTACCTATACCTTTTGTTGGACGAATCGGATAACATACCCAGGCTAGCAGTGCGCGAACCATCGATACAGGCATCGGACTTCAGGTAGAACTCTCATGGCTTCCTTCCCCACGCCGAATAAATCCGGATCGCAGAATCAGTCCGTTGAGCACTATTTATCTTCTACAGCGTTTTCCTCCACGAGTCCGCGAACGCCCATATCCACGTTCCAATGGTTGAGTCTCGCGCGGGCAACCTGGATGTGGGTGTTGCGTCCGCTGTGGTATCTATGTGTTGTCTTCCCTTCGAAGCTCTTGGGCTTCGGATTGAAGATGGGTGCGCGGTCCGAAACGGAAGAACGTGGACTATTGGACGAACATTTCCGCAAACAGCGATGAGAACAGACCTCGCTTGATTCCATCAGCGCGGTTCGTTCCATCCGCATAGCTGCCTTTCAGTGCAAAGCAGATTGCCCCCCGATGGTTTCTGTTGCGATAAATTGTCGGCGGCCTAAGTCGCCAAGTTTCATTTAGCTTCCGCCCCGGGATAAATATCATGTGCCGATCGTCCTTTTTCGGCCCCGCCTGGGGCGAGGCGTATAGCGAGATGCCCGGACGGGCTTGTTGCCGAGCTGGTCTTCCCAAGAAGGAATTTCAGCATGCGCCGCCAGAATTGACCTTACCCGTTAGTCGGCGCGCCCGTAAAAGACGAGCCTGAGAGGCAGCTGCTTTCGACCATAAGCCGATCTATCCATGTGTGGCGGTACCCTTGGACAGGGCGCTGCCCGGGCGCGTGACGACATAGATGCTTGAATCGAAATCATATGAACATCGACGAATACGCAGGCAAGTATTTCGCCCTCTATGAATCTTTCGCCGAGACGGTGCAATTTATAGTGAAGAAGGCCCTGCTCGTCGCTGAAACTGTCCCACATCCTCAGTCGATACAGTATCGCGCCAAGTCGATCGAAAGCCTACGTAACCGGTTGGCTGATGACGGGAAGCTAGAGTCGCAAACGCTTGAGCAGGACCGACGGGACCTAGCGGGTGTGCGCATTATTTTGTACACCAATAATGATGTTGAAAACTTCCTGAACTCGAGGCTGATCCCCGAGAACTTCGAAATCGATGAAGGCGCGACGAAGATTCATCACCCAGTCCCAGAAAACGAGAATGCGCGCTATCGGGGTATCCACTACACCGTGCGCCTACGCGAAGACCGAATTTGCTTACCCGAATATGCCCGGTTCTCCGGGCTACGTTGCGAAGTACAAGTGCAGACGATCCTAAATCACGCTTGGTCGGAAACCTCGCATGACATCGTCTACAAGAACAAGTTGAGCGACGGCTATGGCAAACGGGCTATGGAGGGCATCACGCGCCGTTTCGAACGGATCATGGACGAGTATCTGATCCCGGCAGGATACGAGATCCAGAAGGCGCAACAGGAGTACGAACGCCTTCTGCGCGGAAAGCAGTTGTTCGACAATGACGTAGTGACCCTGCTGGACAATGCGCAGAACAACAACCAGCGCTACGAAGTCCTGTCCAGCCTGCAGAATCATGCGATCCCTTACTACGACGATCTTCCCGCCGCATACGACCGGCTCAAAGCGCCTTTGCTGAGGGCGGTTCTGACCTCGCGGGAGACCGAACAAGTGCAGGTCGAAACGGCGTTCGGTAGCATGGAGGGATTTAATACCGAAGCGATAACGAAGCTGGTGGTGGAGATCATTGAGGAGTTACGCTACGCAGATGCGGTCACCACGCTGCAATTACTGATTGATATCTATCGCGACGAGCCAAACGAACGGGTCAGAGAGCGGATCGTGAACGTCTCCAAGCACCTGGCGGGGTATAACATCGACGTCTACCAGCAGGTCGGTCTAGTGCTGCAGATGGCGCTGGTGGATCGCTTGAACGGCATGGATGCTGCGGAGGTGGACCGCATTCGCCCCATCGCACTCGCAGTCTGGTCAGAGGCTCTGCAACTGACAATCAATGGACATACGTGGAAAGGCGATTCCGTGATCTTTCGTTCTGGAGCTGTACCAGCGTCAGATCAGCTGATGGAAGTGCGGGACAAGGCGATCGTAGCGCTGTTCGCCGCGTACGATCGGTCGACCGATGACTCACAGCGGCTCAGGGTACTGTCTGCGCTCGATAATGCCACCCGCGTCCCAAGCCAGGTCGCGAGCCCGGACGAACTTCTGACGGCGACACTCAGGGACGCCACTCGCATCATCGAATTCATGACCGAGCGGGCGCCGCAGACCAGCTACGAGCTGCTGCGGCATCTAGAACATCAATACCTCTATGACTACTACCGGGTCAGTGGTCTCGCCGACAGCGAACGCGGCAAGGCCGTGCATCAGGCAGAAGCAGCGGCGCTCGTCAGGGTAGTTTTCCGGTTCCGCGACGCGGTCAATGCGGACAAGTTGTTCGTCCGATACAAGGTATTGGTTGGGCACGAATCCGTCTTGTCGGCCCACTGGACCGACCGAAACCTCGACTACAAGGAATCGGACGCATATCGACGGCAAGAGGTGGATCGTTACGTCAGCGCAATCGATACGGAGAGCGAGAAAGATTGGTTCGAGTTGGCGACGCGCTGCGCACAGGCAAGGTCGAGCGATCTCGCCATGTTTGCAGTTTTCGGAGATTTCATTGTTTTGCTATCCAAGCGCAAGCCGGAGGTTGCCGAGAGGTTCCTTGCCAAGGCGTGCGACGATCTACATGGGTTCCTAGCCGCGTTCCTGATCGGATTGGCGGCAAGCAGTCGGCAGGACATCTATGAGCGGGTGCTTTCCGACGAACTTGATTCGGCGAGGAACCTGGCGGCTGTCGTTCATCACTTGCGCTACTCCGAGGCCAGACTGCCACTTGTCGCGCGACGACTATTGGATCGCGCGATGCAAACCGATAATGCGGTAGCCGTTGCGAAACTTCTGTCGTTCGCGATGGAAGCGTATGGAACCGAGAAGCTGGACGATGCAGACGCTGTCACTCACGATGCATTGGTGTATCTGACCGAACGTAAGGATGTAAGCTGGGTGTCGGACGTTTGGTTCGCGGCCGGGCTCGATGCAACGTTCTATCAGAAGGCGTCACCGGAGCGGCTCGGACAGATATTGAAGAACTTGGCGTACCTTCCCAAGGTGGATCGTCGCGTGGAACGTATCCTGCGTCCTTTGGCTGAGCGGTATCCAGAGGCCATGTGGGACTATTTCGGCGATCGGCTCGCGCGTGCAGAACTGGTGGCCGATGAAAATGAAGACAAATTCGAAGCGGTGCCATACCGGCTGCACGACCTGCAGAAGGCATTGTCCAAGGACGCGAAGCTTGCCGTGGCCAAAGGAATGGCATGGTTTACGCGCGATGCCACGTTGTTCCAGTACCGGGGCGGGCGCCTGTTAGGCGCGGTCTTCCCGCGTGACACAGATGCGTTCATGGCCGTACTCGCCGAATTGGTAAAGGAGGGCGGAGAAACCGAGGCCGATTTTGCACTCGCTATTCTCAGAAACTACCATGGTGAGGCGTTCACCCATGTGGTCTTGACGGAGATCGTTTCCCGTTTCTCCGAGGACGACAGAAGACGGGATGGTATCCGATCCTGCATTGAAAGCACGGGGGTCATCCACGGGGAACTAGGGATCGCAAATGCCTGGCGGGCTAGGAAAGAATCCCTTTCGAAATGGCTGGAAGATCCGCGACAGGAAGTCAGTGCGTTCGCTAAGCGTGAAATGACCAATCTCGATTTGATGATCGCCGCAGAAGAACGTCGTGCGGAAGAGGTAGCCAGAATGCGGAAAATGGACTACGAAAACACTGATGATGAAGATGAGGGTAAACCACCCCCTGGGAGAGATGTCGAGCATTGACCGATGCCAAGCGCGCTCCGGCGTTGTTTGAATGTTATTGACGACTGCAGCATCCGGATCAATACCCCCTTTCTTCGACATGCCGAAGCCGAGCTGCATTGGACGTCTAACGAAGATTGGCAGGACGCCAATCAGAATGAAAAACCCAATAGATCAGAATGTACGGTGAATTCAAGGTCATCTCCTCCGCTCATTTGTGACCTCCCGAGCCTCGTATCTACGGATGACTGGTTCTGGCAGCCAGCTGGCTGTCAGGGAAGTGCGACAGCACGGATTCTGGTTGGGCACGACAAGCACGATCAGCGCTGGCTGACGAAAGTCCGTGGGCGTGAGTACGGCCTACGCGAATTGGCCTTTGCGCGACTCGCGCAAAGGCTTGGGTGGTCATGTCAGTCGTCTATCTTCGTTAGATTACCGCCGCATTGTCCAATTCTAACGACGAACAATAAGCGCTCAGTGAACAACGTCCTGGCGTGCATGGCCTGCCGGTGTTAGGCAGGCGTTTCCGCGGCGGGCAAGTTCCAGGGCAACAGCTTCTCGTAGTCGTTGGCGGTGTGCGCGTACGGCAGCGCTTTGAGCATGGCGCGGAGATACTGGTAAGGATCGATGCCGTTGGCCTTTGTGGTTTCCACGAGCGAGTACAGGTTAGCCGAGGCGTGGGCGCCGGCCACGGTGTCGCAGAACAGCCAGCCGCGTCGGCCAACAACGAACGGGCGGATCGCGTTTTCGCAAGGATTGTTCGAGATCGGCCAGGAGCCGTTATCAACGTAGCGGATGAGCTTTGGCCACTGCCCGTGCAGGTAGTGCAAGGCCTTGCCGAACAGGCTCTGCGGCAACACGCTGTGCAGGTGCTGCGTCAGCAGCGACTCGATCTCGGCCAGGACTGGCCGACTTTGCGCGGCGCGCAGCCGCTGGCGCTGCTCGGACGTCATGTCCTTGGCCTGTTGCTCGACGGCAAACAGCTTGCCGATCCTGTCGATGCACGCGGCCGCGGGATGGTCCTGGCGCTGCGCCTTGGGCAATGCCTCCTGAGCCTCGATAAGGTATCGTCGTGCGTGTGCCCAGCAGCCGAGATGCACAAGGCCATAACGCTCGGCAACGGCGTCATACGGCGCATAGCCGTCGGTCATCAGGGCCGCATCGCGTCGGCTGCCCGCGTACAGCGTCGCAGCCTGTGCGGTGTTGCGCGTCGGGCTGTAAGTGAACAGGCGTATGGGTGGCCGACGCCGTTCATCTGCGCCCACAGGAAGCTTTTGCTCTGCGCCGCTCGCCCCGGTTCCTTGAGCACCTGCACGGTCGTTTCATCGCCGTAGAGAACGTCGGCGTCCAGCAGATGGTCTCGTAGCAGGTTTAACGGCCATCGCGATCTCCGAACATCAGTTGCGCATACCTCCCAGTCCGTGCTGAGTTGAAGCCCCTACGCGGATTTCTGGCCTATCGTAAGCCTTTGACAGGCATCGCTTGCTTGGCGTACCGCTCTCGAACCCAAATGCATCTTGACCACCAGAACAGTCATGGTAGCGCCCGCGGCAGCAATAAATTCTAGGAAAAAACTTTTGCCTCATGGGGCTGGCGTCGCAGGCTCCGCGGACACACGATTCCGCGTTCTATGTACATATCTCTACCCATTCATGTGCCCACTCCTTTACGGTTTTCCCGGAGCGACTTTTCTCAACCGGAAAATAACGAATCTGATATTTAACACCGTTGTGCACAACATTTGTTTTTGACTTCGCATTAGGATAAAGCCGGTCTAACTCGCTAGTGAGTTTCTCCGCATCACTCATGTCGATCAGACCAAGGCTTTTCAGTTGCGCGCTGATTTCCCTTACTGCACGTCTCGCGTCACGTCTCTGCGCCTCGTACTTGTCGGGATTGTTGCTGCTGTCGTTGGCATACGCGTCGTCCCATCGTTTGAGCTCCGCTTTGGCGGCAGCAAGATCATCTAACGAATACATATGAATTCCTCTACAACTGGCACCTTGGGTTGTTGAGCTTAACAGTCGGGCGCGACAGACGACGCCTTGTCTGGCGCTAAATATTAGCTCGCAGCAGTGCCCGCTATCTTGTCCGGCGAACTGAATAGTGATCACTCGATGGGATGCAATGGCCGCCATTTGTGAAAATCACCCTTTTTCTAGCTGGCATCGCGATATCCAAAATTCAAAGGTGCAATGCTATCCAAATTGAAGGCATTTCCTCCACGCTCTTGATTTATAGAAAGCCCTCGCTTTAGCCGTGCTGACCATCGATAGATGATCTCGCCCATGGATCGTCCACCGCAGCACTGAATGACTCGCCGCCCTGGCACGACGAGTTTCGTTTCCCCTCCCTCCTAGCACGGCACCCGCCGCGTTTCCCCTCCTTCGTCCATAGCGCCCATTCAGCCGGCGCTGTCTGTCTTTCCAGGAGAACTCATGAAGGCCGCCATCCTGGCTGCGCTCGTCGCGGCTCGCCTTTTGTCGTCCGTACGTTTCGGCATTTCGCCCTTCGCGATTGGTGGAGGCATGAATGTCTGAAGTCGATCCCAACCTATCTCTCGACGCCCAGCTGGAACGTTCCAGGGGCGCAGAAAGAGATCTGCTCACCGAACTGCTCTCGTCCCGGCGCACAGCCTGGCGCGTCGCCACCGCTGGCCTCATCATTGCCGCGCTTGCCGCCGGCGCGCTTCTCACCATCTTCCCCCTCAAAACGCCCCCGATCCTGTACGCGGTGCGTGTCGACAACGCCAAAGGGCAAATCGACCACATCACCCGCCTGGGAGACGCCAAGGAGGACTACGGCGATCGCATGGATCGGTATTTTCTCCACCAGTACGTACTCGCCTGCGAAAGCTACGACTGGTACACGATCCAGAACACCTACGACCGCTGCGGGCTCTTCAGCGCGCCGAGCGTGCAGAAAGCCTACTACAAGAAATTCCAGGGTGACGACAGCCTGGACAAGGTCTACGGCAACCACACCCGCGTCGTCATACACGTTCGCTCAATCACCCTCGGCCCGAAGCAGAGCGCTACGGTGCGCTTCACGCAGATCACCGAGGGCGACAACGCACCGGCCAAATCGAAGCAGTTCATCGCCACGCTGGCTTACCACTACGTCAACACGCCCATCTCCGAAAGCGTCGGGCGCGATAACCCGCTTGGCTTTCAGGTCGTCAGCTACACGACCGACATCGAAACCGTGAGGTAACCACCATGGACAAGAACGAAGTCAATGCCCTCGCCCGTCGCCTGGAAACCGCCGATCGGCTGACCAATGCGGAGCGCGTTGCGATCCTGCGCGACATCGAACGGTATGCCCGGCATGACCTCTACGGCGCGGCCAAGCTCTGCAAGGATCACCTAAATGAACGCGCCGACTTGCGGCTGCCCACCGCCGTCATGGCCGCGGAACGTATCGGACGCCATTTCGAGATGCGCACGAACGAAGCGCGCCGACCCGTCGAACTCTACGGCGAGCAGGACAAGCAGATCCGGCAACCCGACGATGGCCGCCATTACGAGGGGCCGATCGTAGGCACCACGCCCAATTGCGTCATCCAGCTCGACCGCGACACGGGCGACCTCATCGTGCACAACCGTGCCTCGCTGGTCCGCGCCTTCGAGTCGACCGAAATCGACAGGCCGCTGACGATCAACTATCCCTTCAAGGCGGTCGGCGGCGTGGGCCTGGTCACCGAAACCGGCCACGGCCATGAAAAGGCACACGAACACCAACTGGCGCGCGGCCACCACCACGCTGCCGAACACGCCATGGAACACAACCGATGAATCGCGCAGTCAAGCTTATCGTCGGGGCGATATTCGCCGTGGCGCTGGGTTCGGCGTGGGAACCTGCCCTGGCGCTGGATCATCCCCACGCCTCGCCCAAGGATTCGCGTATCCGATGGGCCAATTACGACCCCGACAACGTCATCGAAGTAGACACGGCGCTGGGCGTGGCGACGCAGATTGAGCTGGCCCGTGACGAACATTACGTCACCCATGCCTTCGGCGACGGGGCGGCCTATGCGTTCCAGCAGATCGGCAACCACTTGCTGCTCAAGCCAATCGTGGAGCAGGCGGACACGAATCTGCTCTACATCACGGACAAGCGCAGCTATTCGTTTTCCTTGCGGTACGTGACGCCATCAGGCGAAAAAGCGGAGAAGTCCGCCGACGCCAAGGCTGCAAGGAAGCCCAGTTCCCAGGGCTTCTTCCGCCTGGTGCTGCGCTATCCGGACGACGAGCAGGCCAGGGAAAAGGCGCACGACGACAAGACGTTCATCGCGCGGGCGCTGGCCAAGACCGAAGGCGCGATCAACTGGAAGACCTACACGATGAATGGCGACACGTCGATCGCCCCGGTCAACGCCTGGGACGATGGTGCGCAGACGTGGCTGCGCTTCGCGCCCGGCCAGGATCTGCCGGCGGTGTACTTCGTCGACGCCGATGGCCAGGAAGTCATCCCGAACCGGCACATGGCCGACGAACACACCATCGTTCTCCACCGGACCGCGGCGTCATGGCACCTTCGCCTGGGCAACCAGGTCCTGGCGATTCACAACGATTCGCCCATACCAGCCCGCAGCCTGCCCACGCGCACGATCTCTCCCGCGGTGGAGCGCGTTATCCGTGAGGAGCCTGGCCAATGAAATGGTTCAAGCGAAGCAAATCCAGGGGCAAACCCATCGACGCGGTCGCCGCCATCGAGGCCGAGCAGGTCGAGGGCCGCGGCCGTCCGGACCTGGAAGGGTCGGCGCGACCAATAGCACCGGGCGCCAAGGCGTTCATGCTGCTTCTTTTCGTCGCCGCCACCATGTTGCTGGGTATCGTCACCTGGCGCGCCATGGCCACACGCGGCACAGAGGATACTTCCGCACCCGATGCCGCCCCAAAGGGAAGGATCGAGAACCTGCTGCCTGGCCTGAAACTGTCGCTGCCCAAGCCGCCACCGGAAGACAAGCCCGCCGAATCGGTGCCTGCCACGGTTGCGGCCACGCCGAATCCAAAAGGTAGCATGTCGCTCGCGGCAGTCACCGAGCCCAGGATCGACGACGTCACGAAACGACGTCTCACGAGTGGCCTCCAAGGTCCAAAGGTGGAAAAGAGCGACTCGGCCAGCCCACCGTCGGCTGCTCGGCCACAGCAGGCCGACAGCGGACCGATGGCCGATAAACTCCGACCGCTCAAGCTCACCGCGGCCAAGGCGTCGCTCCTAGGGAACCGGGACTTCTTGCTTACCCAGGGCACCATGATCGACTGCGCCAAAGAGACGAAACTCGTGAGTGCCCAAGCGGGGATGATCACTTGCTACGCCACACGGGAAGTACGCTCGACCAATGGCCGGGTTGTGCTCATCGACCCGGGAACGCTCTTTGTTGGGTACCAGCAGAGCGTGCTTGCGCATGGGCAGCCCCGTATCGGCGTCGTATGGTCCCGTCTGGAGACGCCTGAGGGCGTAGTCGTCAACCTGGACTCTCCCGGCACGGGTCCTTTGGGCGAGGCTGGTCTGGACGGGTATATCGACACGCACTTCGCCGAGCGGTTCGGCGCTGCAATCATGGTCAGTCTCATCAGCGACTTCGGCACCTGGGCCAGTTCGCGCGGCAACAACGACAGCGGCTCGATCCGCTTCGACAGCACGGACGACGCCGCCAAGAACGCCGTGACGACCGTGCTGGATAACTCGATCAACATCCCGCCCACCCTCTATAGCAACCAGGGTGGCCGCGTCGGGATCTTTGTCGCGCGCGACCTGGATTTCAGCTCTGTATACACCTTGCGGCCGACGCCGCGCTGAAGTCGCCTCACTCATACCCGCCCCCTACCCCAGCCCACCGCCGCCCGCTCGGCTGCGAGCGGGCGGCTACCCACACGATGAGGAAGTCGTCATTCGCATCCTGTGCGTCAGCTTTATTGGCCACGCGATCGCGCCATAAGCCTTATGCAGTTTCATATCTGGAGCTTTCATGGAATTGAACAGAGACTTTGTTGAGCGCTTCAAAGATGAATACGAGAAGAAAAAGAGCGCCTACTTGATATGGAACTCAATCGAATCGAAGTTCGAGAAAAAGCTTTTAACCGCGCAAGAATTTCAGACTTTGTCGAGGTCTTTTTCCTCGCCGTCCCTGGAATCCGCCCGGAAGCTGCTGCAACGTTTCCCCAGGAATCTCTTGTACACCGTGGCCCTCAGTCCGGGCTTTCGCCGTTGCGCGGTAATTGACCGCTTTTTCTCAGCATAACGAACGGACCGCATGGTCCGTTTTCTTTTTCATAGATTCCATGAACGATACCCCCATGACGCCAGAGGAGGCGCGAGAGTCCAGTCGCGCCCTGGTCGTACGCCAGATGATGCGACCGATCGCCGCCTATATGGAAGATGACGAGATCCGCGAGATCACGGTCCCGCGTCCCGGCGTGCTCTTCACCAGGCGCAAGGGAGCCTGGCATCAGCATGACGCGCCGGAACTGACGCTCGACTATCTGAAGGCGCTTACCGATGCGATGGCGAGCTTCAATCAGAAGAACTTCACGCCCATCATGTCGTTGAAGCTTCCCGACGGCGAGCGCGCCCAGGTGGCCCAACAGCCAGCCGTTCTGGACGGCAGCTTGTCGCTGAACATCCGCAAGCACAGTTCGGTCGTCAAGACGTTGGACGAGCTCGAGGCAGAGGGGGCGCTCCTGGACTGGAAGGACGTGAGCGGCCCGCTGGAGAACGCCGCGGCGTTGAGCGATCAGGACAGGGAGCTGCTGGACCTGAAAAACAGCCGCGACACGCGCGCCTTCCTGGAAAAGGCGGTTCTTTATTGCCGCAACATGATCATCGGCGGCAAGACCGGATCGGGCAAGACGACGTTCGCCCGCAGCCTGATCGAATGCGTGCCCACGCACGAGCGGATCATCACCATCGAGGACGTGCACGAGCTCTTCCTGCCGCGTCATCCGAACCGCGTGCACATGCTCTACGGCGCCGACGAAGGACAGATCTCGGCGACCGATTGCATCGCTGCCTGCATGCGCAGCTCGCCTGATCGGATTTTCCTTTCCGAACTGCGCGGCTCGGAGGCCTGGGAATACCTCACGGCACTCAATACCGGACACCCTGGCTCCGTGACCACCACGCATGCCAATAGCGCGCGCGACAACTTCGATCGGGTCGCGCTGCTGGTCAAGCAGTCCACCGCGGGCAATCAGATCGACATCGATACGATCCGTCGATTTCTCTACAAGACGCTGGACATCTCGCTCTACTTCGCCCACTACAAGCTGGTCGAGGTCTATTTCAACCCTGGACGAGCACTGCTCGCCTGACATCGATGTGGAGCCCCCCATGAGCTCTGGCGCACGACGCTACCGGTCGCGCAATACGCGCGTGAGCGACGCTTACAAGATCATGCAGCAAGTCTACGAACGCTGCCAGGCCGCGGGCGAGTCCCCGCAGACGACGCACCTGGCCATCCAGGCGGCATACCCCTGGGGCGAGCGGCGCCGCTGGCCTTACAAGGCGTGGCTCATCGCACGCCGCGAGTTCTACGAGGCGCATGGCCTGCCGCTGCGGGAGCGTCGCCCCATCGCCGAGGTCATCGAGGAGATTGCTTCGTGACCGGCCGGCCCTGCCGGGCCGTTCGGCAACACCGTTTACCCGGTAAAAGAATTCCACACGAGGGACGCTATGAGCGTTGACGCTTCCAAATGGGCCACACGGGCAGACGTCCAGAAGTCATCGTCCAAGACCGTCCTGATGAGCCTGGCGCACCTGGTGCGCTATGACGCCTCCGACTGGACGGCCTTCGCGTCGATCGAGTACCTGGCCAAGGTTACTCACCTGAACCGCAAAACGGTCATTGAGGCACTCGGGCGACTGCGCGAGTTGGGCGCGATCGTGGATACCGGCCTGCGTGCCGGCAGCAACCGAAGCTGCGTCGTCTACCGGCTATGCCCGAATGCCGTGCCCACCATCGATTTCGGGGCAGCGCCCAGCTATGCTGGAGGCCACCTGCAGGGCCATGCGAACCAGGGCGGTCTCGACCTGGCCGGGGACGACGATTGCGGCGACGTTGGAGAAGGTGGCCAGGCCGCCGACGCGGCGGAAGGTACGCTGCCGTCACAGCCGGCGCCTCTGGCCGACCTCGTGGCTTACGGCGAAGAATCCGCCGAGATCTGCGATACGCCGGCGTATTCGGCCACAGGGCATGTGCCTCTCACCGCAGTCGACGAGTTCGTCGGCGCCAGTCACGTCACATCGTCCAATATCACCACGGGCACGACGAGCGACACTAACGCTTTCCGGGCAACAGCGCAGGCCCACCCCAGACGTCAGGCCCGGCACCCTCCACGGGCGTCGCCGGACGAGCCCGCCGGCGCTGGCGCCACACGACTGCCGCAGGGCTGGACGCTTCCCGACCGATGGCGCGCCTGGACGTGCCGCGAACGGCCGCATTGGAGCGACGAGAAGATCGACGCCATTGCCGCGACGTTCAGCGCGTATTGGCGCACCAAGGCTGGCCAGGACGGTTTCTCGGCGAACTGGTTCGAGTCCTGGCGGCTGTGGGTCTTCCGGGAACGGGGCGAGGCCAGGCAAGGCTGCACACCCTGGCACGGCAGTTGGAGCGGGATCGTGGCCAAGGGGCGTTCGCTGGGACTGCACCAGGAGCCTGATGAGCCCGCCCCGAATTTCCGGGCGCGCGTACTTCGCGCGGCGGAGTTGCCACCGAGCTGAGGGTTATCCACACCTACTCCGACGCTTGGCCCGATTATGGGCCTGTACCGAAATCGGGCCTGGCCCGGTTTTCCTCTGCGCCCAGCCCGTTTTTTCCAATCGCCTGGCCCGAAAACGGCTCGCCGCCTGGCCCGAAAACGGGACCCTATAGGTTTTTATAGGTTAAAGGGTTTGAGAGAGGGTCGCGCGCGAGGCGCCGGCCGAAAACCGAAGGCCGATCCGCCTACCCTCCGGTCGCTGCGCTCCCTTCGCCCCGCCGCCTGCGGCGCCGGCCTGGAAACCATAGCTGAAGTCCCCCTTCCCACCGGCGCGGTGCGCCGTCGGGCGGTGGAGAAGTAGCCCCCCAAGCGCGGGGGCATGCTGCCCCCCTGGCCGGCCGCCCTGCGGCGGCCTCGCTTCCGACCCCCCTGGGGAACCGCAAGGGTTCCCCCACGCCCGCAAGCGGGCGCGGCTCCCCCTCCCGTCAACCCCGTCAGCAGCCCGGCAAGCCTGGGCATTTCGTCATGCGAAACCAATGAACACGACGCCTGATCCCCCAATCCCCTCGCTCGGCGACATCGAGCAGCGCCTCCGCGACCTCGGCAAAACGCAGCGGCGCGCCCAGCTGCGCGCCCTGATGCCTGCCATCGACACCTTGTCCACCCAAGGCGTCTCCTACGCTGCAATGGCTCGCCAACTGACAGACGCTGGCCTTGCCTTGGCGCCGGAATCCCTGCGTAAAGCGCTGTACCGGTGGCGCCGTCGCAACGCCGCCGCGGCCTCCATTCCTGGATCCACCGCGCAGGCGGCGGCTTTGGCTCGCGCAGCGTCGCCTGTCCCGCCCATCCAGCCGCATAGCCCGACACCGCCTAGGTCCCATTCGCAAACCGCGCCCCACATCTCCAGCAAAGCCGACCTGGCCAGGCTGCGCGATGCGGACACCATCCCTGATCTGAACGCGCTGGCCGAACTCGGCCGGCGGAAATAGGAGCATTCCCTCATGAAAGTCGCAGTCCTGAACTACTCCGGCTCGGTCGGAAAGACCGTCATCGCCAGCCATCTTCTCGCGCCCAGGATTGCCGACGCGCAGATCATCGCGGTTGAATCGACGAACGAGAGCGCGGCCGATCTGGGCCTGACCGTGGAGCAGCTGCGCGGCGAACAATTCGGCCGCCTGTTCCGTAAACTCCTCATGACCAGCGCCGCCATCGTCGACGTGGGCGCCTCCAACATCGAGGACTTCCTGGCCGAGCTGGTGAAGTACGACCAGGCGCATCAGGAGATCGATCATTACGTCCTGCCCGTGGTGTCCACCGGCAAGGCGCAGCGGGAAACAATCAAGACCATCCAGGCGCTGGCCGCCATCGGCGTGCCGGCGGACCGGGTGCGTCTGGTCTTCAACCGGGTCGATGCCGACGTGATCGACGAGTTCGCCGCAATGTTCGGCTACGCCCGGCAGGCCGGCGGGTTCATGGCCAACCCGGAAATCGCCGTGTTCGAGAACGAAGTGTTCGACCTGCTGGCCAACCGGCGCACGACCATCAAGGAAGTCTTGGCTGACGGGAACGACTATCGGCAGCAGTTGCGCGAGGCCGACCGAAGCGACACCGCGCTCATCTCCCGCCTCAGTGACCTGCATGCGCTCCAGTCGCTGGCACGGCCGGTGGACCGGCAGTTGGACCGTGCCTTCGACGCCCTCTTCGTGTAGGGACCGTCCATGCCGCCCGAGTTGAAACCCGAACTCCCGCCGCCCCGCAGCAAGCTGGAGTTGCTGTACCGGGAAATGCTGGAAAGCTGCGCGCAGGCCACCGAACGCAGCGAAGCGCTCACGGCGCGCCTGGAACAGGTTGCGCAAGCGTGCCAGAGCCTGCCGAGCGCGCTTCGCCAGGCGGCTTCGACAGCAAGCCTCCAGGTCTCCGAGCAGGCAAGTCGCGCCTTGCTGGACTCCGCGCGCACCATCGCCGCCGCTGATCGTGAGCTGCGCAAGACCGCCCATGCGATCTCGGACGGCTCTTCGCGCAATGCGTGGTTCACGGCAGGCTTGTGTGCTGCCAGCGCCTTCCTTGGGGCGGCCGTAAGCATCCTTCTGGTTTTTGTTATCAGGTAATCCCCTCCCGCGAAACAGGTCCCCAGATGAAAAAGCGCATAACACCACAGCCGCAAATCGTGATCATGCACCTCCCGATCCGGCAACACTCGCCGAGAAGAACGCCTTTTAGCGAGTTAAGAATCCAGGACGGCCTTACCCGGCAGTTGCTGATCGACGACTTACCCGCCATAACACCTCTGCGCCACATCGTCCCCTCGTGACGCCGACCGGCATGGATCAAGCTTCGGCAGTGGTACCGAACTTCAGATCCTGCGTGAGAGCCACCCTCAACATTTCTCTTTCCGTGGGTGGTCCGCCCCCTAAGTTGCCGGGTCTCGCTGGCTTAACCACAGCACAGCGATCAAAACAGCGTCCCTGTATCCGCCGTACTCAAGATCTCTTCAAGGATAGGCATGGCACCAGACATACGCAGGCGAATCATCAAGTTCGCCCTGATCTTTTTCCCTCTCGTGGCCTGGTTCGGTACCGCGCGCTTTCTCTCTGGGCTGACCTTCAACCAGATCGATTGGCGCGTCGTATCCGCCTGGCTCCTTGCCACGCCCCACCATTCCGGCCTCATCGCCGCGCCGATCATGGGGCTGCTCCTGGCCATCGCCCTGGCTTTCTCATTGCGTCGATACGCCAAAAGCGACGGCTACGACGGCGCGGGATACAAAAAGCACATCCGCGGCACCGAGGTCGTGCCGCTAAAGAAGCTGCGTAAGCTCTGCACCGAGCCGCGCAAGCAGCAGGTCGATATCGCAGGCGTACCGATGCCCACAAGCGTCGAAAACCTGCACTTGCTTTTGAACGGCGCGACGGGCAGCGGCAAGTCGGTGCTGCTGCGCGCGCTCGTCTTCTCCGCGCTCAAGCGCGGCGACCGGATGATCATCGTCGACCCCAATGGCGACCTCTACAGCAAGTTCGGCCGCCCCGACGATGTGATCCTGAATCCCTACGACGCCCGCACCGAGGGCTGGTCCTTCTTCAACGAGGTCCGGGCGGACTACGACTGGAAACGCCTCGCGCTCTCCGTCGTGCCCTTGGGCGGCGACGCCAACGCCGAGGAATGGAACAGTTTTGGCCGCCTGCTCCTGAGAGAGGCAGCACGTAAGCTGTACGAGCTGGGCACGCCCGATATCCAGGAGCTCTTTCGTTGGTGCACCATCGCCTCCGACAAGGACCTGCGCACCTTCCTGAGCGGGACGCTTGCCGAATCTCTCTTCGCGGGATCGTCGGAGGCCAGCAAGGCGCTCACCAGCGCGCGATTCGTTCTCTCCAACAAGCTGTCCGAACACATGAGTATGCCTCCCGGCAAGTTCAGCGTGCGCGACTGGATGGATTCGGGCACCGGCAGCCTCTTCATCACCTGGCGCGAGGACATGAAGCACGCCATGAAACCCCTGCTTTCCGCCTGGGTCGACGTGTTCTGCTCCCACCTGCTGTCGATGCCCGAGGACCAGGCCCGGCGCTGGTGGCTCACCATCGACGAACTTGCGTCGTTGGAAAAGCTCGCCTCCCTGGAAGACTTCCTGACCAAAGGGCGAAAGAACGGCGGCCGCGCACTGGCGGGCTTGCAATCGGTCTCCCAGCTCGACGACATCTATGGCAAGCAGATGTCGCAGACGCTGCGCGCGAGTTTCCGGTCGCTGGTCGTCCTGGGCGGGTCCAAGACCGATCCGGAGACGGCAGAAGAAATGTCCAAGGCGCTCGGCGAGCATGAAGTCGCGCGCCCTGAATACACCGATAGCCGAAATCCTGGAAGCTCGCGCAGCACGTCCGAACGCCTCGTACGCTCGACCGAACGGGTCGTCACTGCGGCTCAGATTCAGGCGCTGCCTGACCTGACGGGCTACGTCGCCTTCGCCGGCGATCGCCCCATCTCGAAATTCCTGCTCACCCCGCAGAACTTCGTCAACCGCCTTCCCGCCTTTGTCGAAGCCAGGCGCGCCGGCGCCCATCGCATGGCCAACACGCCGGGCGAAGGTCCTCGCGCCTGGAGTATCGAAGACTTCCCCGAGGATCCGACCCAATCGGCCGGGCCTGATGGCACCCGGTCCGGGGCTCCGGGCCCTGCTGGACAGGCCTCCACCCTCGCCCAAGCAGGCCACCTGTAACGTTCACCACCTGAGGCACGCATGATTTCCCGAAAAATCCTACACAGGCACAGTGCAGGCAAGGCCATGCACTACTACTCCGAGCAGAAGGATGACTATTTCAGCCGGGAAGGCGGTGCGGCGCAATGGCAGGGCAAGGCAGCCGCCGCACTCGGCCTCACGGGCGAGATCGACCCGGCACAGTTCGCCGACGCCATGCGCGGCGATTTCGGGCCCGGCATCCAACTCCCCTATTCGGTACGCCTGGATTCGAATGCGCGCGCAGCGCTGGATCTGACGTTCTCAGCGCCGAAGAGCGTCAGCATCCAGGCACTCGTCGGCAAGGATGCCGTGGTCCTGGCCGCACACGATCAGGCAGTGACGCGGGCGCTGGAATTTCTGGAAGCCGAAATGATCCTTGCCCGGCGCAAGGAAAACGGCAGCACGTCGGTCGAACACACGGGCAACGCCGCGATCGCCAAATGGCGGCATGAGACCTCGCGGCCATCTCGCGACGCGCTGGCCGATCCGCAGTTGCATACCCACGCCCTGATCTTGAACATCACCCAACGCGCCGATAGAAGCTGGACGGCCATGGGCAACGAGGAGATATTCCGGTCGCTGAAACTCCTCGATGCCGTGTATCAAGCTGAGCTGGCAACGCAACTGGAGAAGGCCGGGTACGCCTTGCGCCACGAGGGCGGGCATTTCGAACTGGCTCACATCTCTCGCCAACAGATAGAGGCGTTCTCCAAACGGTCAATGACAATCGAAGCCGAACTGGCCCAAATCGGTGAAACGCGACGCAGTGCCAGCCATGGCGTAAAGCAGACGGTGACGCTGCGAACCCGTCAGGCCAAGACGCCAGAGGTGTCTCGTGAGACGCTACAGGCTGACTGGGAACGCCAGGCCAAGGAATTGCATCTGGATCTGGCCCCGGAGAAGAAAGAACGCGAGCAACTTGTGGAGCGGGAATTCGGCGGCGAACACGGCCATGGGGAACCGTCACAGCATGAAAACACGCAAGATACGGCGGGGGGCGAAGCCAGTGTCTCGGGTCGTGGTCCAAAGCAACGCCTCGCCGGCGCGGCGTCCGATCACATATCGCCCGCCGACCAGGCGCGAGAGCGTGTCGCTTCTGAAGCGCTGCGCTGGGCGATCAAGCACCTGACAGAGCGGGAATCCGTCATGCGGGAGAAGAATCTCCTGGAGACCACCCTGAACCATTCCCGTGGTACCGGTGTGACCGTCAGCGATGTCCAGCGGGCGATCCGTTCCTTCGTAAAGAAAGGTCAGATTATCCTCGGCACCCAGCTCTATCGGCCTTCGGCACAACAGGATGGCCAGGCCCTGAGCCGAAATGCCTGGATCCACTCGCTGATGGCCTCGGGTAAAAGCCACAAGGAGGCGGTCAGCGCGATACGGCGCGCAATCGCCCGCCGGGAGTTAGTGCCGGCAGACCCGCACTACACCACTCAAGCTGCACGCGAGCGCGAAAAGCGCATTCTGCAGATCGAACGCGAGGGGCGGGGAAAGGTGGTGCCTATACTTTCCACAGAAGCTGCGCAGGCATCGCTTGCCGGGCGCTCTCTGAAGCCAGGTCAAGTTGCGGCCGGTGAACTGATCCTTAGTACGTCCAATCGTGTGGTCGGCGTCCAGGGTTTGGCCGGCACGGGCAAATCGCACATGCTCGACCAGGTCAAGAACATCGCCGAGGAATCAGGCCACACGGTCCGCGCGGTCGCCTCGTACGGGATGCAGATCCGCGCCCTACGCGAGCTGGGCGTGGAAGCCAACACGATTGCGTCGGTGCTGGAGGCTCGAAACCAGGATCGATTCAAGATCGATGACAAAACCGTGCTCGTGGTCGACGAAGCCGGCGTTGTCCCGACCCGCCTCATGGAGCGCCTCCTGCAGCGTGCCGAAGCCGCCGGCGCCCGGGTCGTGTTACTGGGCGACACCGGCCAGACCAAGGCGATCGAGGCTGGCAGGCCTTTTCATCAATTGCAGGACGCAGGCATGCCCACCGCCCTGATGGGCGACATCATCCGGCAAAAGGATCCTCACCTGAAAGAAGCTGTCGAACTGGCGGCCGCCGGCCGGGCGCCCGCATCGCTCGACGTCCTGGACACCAAACTCCAGTCCGTGCACCAGGTCTCGGACAATGCAGCGCGGTATGAAAAGATCGCGCAGCGGTACGCCACATTGGCGCCGGATGATCGTCGGGAAACTCTCATCGTCACGGGTACGAACGACTCGCGCAACGCCTTGAACGACGCCACACACGACGCGCTCGGTCTCGCCGGATGTGGCTTCGTTTTTGAGATGCTCACGCGTCGCGACACCACCCAGGCCGAGCGACGACAGGCCAAGTATTACCAGATTGGTGATGTCATCCAACCCGAGCGGAACTATGTGAATGGCGTCTTGGTACAGGGCAAGATGTACCGCATCGTCGACCAAGACATGAAGCGAAACCGCCTGACGGTGGAACTTGTCGAGACCGGCGCGCGAACAACCTTCAATCCTTCGCGTGCGGCCAAGCTGTCTGTATATCAGCCGGTCCAGGCCGAGCTATCGGCCGGCGACTGGGTGCGCGTGACTCGCAACGACGCTGCCAGGGACTTGGTCAACGGGGCGCGATTCGAGGTCCTGGCAGTGACGCCCACGTCGGTGACCTTAGGAAGCGAAAACCGAACAGTGCTGCTGGATGCCCGCACCCTTCCCTTGCATCTCGATCGCGCGTACGCGACGACCAGCCACAGCGCGCAGGGCCTGACTGCAGACCGCGTCCTGATCAATGCGGAAAGTTTCAGCCGAACTACGAAGCAGGACGTGTATTACGTGGCCGTGTCACGCGCGCGCTACCAAACCGACGTTTATACGGACGACCGCACGAAACTGCCTGCGGCTGTCGCGCGGCACGAGGGCAAGTCCGCTGCGCTCGACATTGGCTTGGCATACAGCGACGAGGGTCGACGGGTAACCGAGCCTGTTCACGAGCGGTAGGCGACTTTAGAAAAGACAGTCGTAGGGAGGACCATGCGCGGGTGCGTCAACAGCATAGCGGCCCCTGAGTCATAGCATCAATCGCTCGCGCATAGCCTAGCTTATTCACCGAACCCTGGAACCATTGCGGGTTCGCTCGGACTTCCCCTCAGGAAGAGACCGACGACGGATGGCTGATGCGGAGGCGTTCTGCCCAAGCCTGCAAATGCTCAGCGACCGAAGGCGCGGCTGGCATTGACGCCAGCCAGCGCCTTCCGGGGGAAGGTCAGAGCGTCTATTCCTTCCCTGTCCAGACTAGGTGCGGCAGCTTGGCCAACGCTGTTTCCCGTAGGCAAGGTGCCCGGAGAGTTCGAGAAAATGGGACAGTGCAATATACTCTCACGCTTGCCTATTTCCGCGTAGGCGCAGTCTAACTTCTAGTCCAATCATTGAGAAAATAATGACCAACATCCGGGCCTTTGACATGTTCTGCGGTGGGGGGGGCAGTAGTCTGGGGGCCCAGGCTGCCGGCGCGGAAATCGCGGGGGGGGTGGATCTGTGGCAAACCGCAACGGACGCATTCAAACTCAACTTTCCCGAAGCCGTGATCTTTAACAGGGATTTGAGAAAGCTACGACCTGCCAAAGTAGCTGCGAAGACGGGAAAAATTGATCTGCTGCTGTCGTCTCCCGAATGTACACATCACACCTGCGCACGAGGCAACAGACCTCAATCGGAAGAGAGCAAAGAAACGGCGCTCCAGATTGTCCGATATGCAAAGGCCCTGCAGCCCCGTTGGATCGTCCTGGAAAACGTCACCCACATGCTTCCCTGGGCACGCTACCCGGAGCTAAAGAAAAAGCTGTCCAGACTTGGCTATCATCTTCGGGAGCAAGTGCTCGACGCATCGAGCTTCGGAGTACCCCAGCGACGAAAGCGACTATTCTTGCTTGCTGATCTGGAGCAGGAACCACAGCCGGTCATCATCCCGGACGTATCGCCTATGACCGTCGAATCGATCCTCGACCCGGAAGGCACATGGCCGATGACCCGCCTCAAGACGGAAAAGCGTGCTGCTGGGACGCTGGAGCGCGCAGAGCGTGCCGCAGCCAAGCTGGGGCACGAAGCGTCGTTCCTAATCGTATATTACGGAAGCGATGGGGCCGGAGGTTGGCAGCCGTTAGATGTACCATTGAGGACGGTCACGACTGTGGACCGATTCGCACTGGTTCGACCAGGACCGGATGGTCCGATGATGAGGATGCTTCAACCTTCCGAAATCAGGAGGGCCATGAGCTTTCCTGAGCATTACAGATTCCCCGATGTCAGCCGCCGAGAAAAGATAAAACTTTTGGGAAACGCGGTGTGCTCCAGGGTGATGCAGGCAATCGTTACGTCACTGTGCGCCGAATATGACACGGTTAGTCAGCAAACCGCATTACCCCAGGTCGCCGAGCGTGTGTGGTGTAGTGATGCACGATCTCATCCATCTGGGTTCGCCGCAGCCTGAAGCGGGGGACGCCATCTACGTGATGCGTTGAAGACATCGCCATAAAGCAACGGCAGGACACCAGCAGGTGCCAATCTCCCGCTGCAATGTCAGGAGTCTGTTCACGCAGCACAAATCTCCCCAAATCCAATACGCTGATGTTGTTCAGGCGCCGTTTGATCTTGCCTCCCGTTTCTTTATTCTGCTGACCAGTAAAGGGATCAATGAGCTCGACCGGGACAAGGAGGGAGAGCAAATATCGTTGAGTACTCAGTTTTCCCTGAACGTGATCACACTCAGGCCCCAGCTCAACAACAAGCAATTTTGTTCTACCCGCATCCTCGTCACTAATCGTTGTTTTTGTGGCGAATTCACGTCGGATCAGATCGTGCTTCTCATAGCCGAATGCTTCGATAAAGGGCCCCGAGTTGACGAACCTTGTGCTGAGCACCGTAACCACCCCGCGCCCACTCGGGAGATGAACAGGATCAGCGCGCAGCTCTTCGAGCAGATAGCTTGTATTAAGGTGCGCCGCTGACACGACGGCTGGGCGTTCCACCTTGCCTTGATCGGGAATGCGTTCCAGGAGCGGTTGAAAGTCTTCTGCCACGGCGGGAAGGCTGGCATCAAATTGGCACAGTCGATCCTCCAGCAGTGGCAGCAAGGCGGAATCGAGAGCACGAGAGGGTTCTGCCCGCGCAACGCGCATTCCCGTGGCTTCACTTGCCAAGTGCGCCAGCAACTGCGTCCAACCGTCCACCGGGCGGTCCGCCGACTTCACCAAATCAAACAATCGGTCGGTTGTGCGCGCAGCGGCGCGACCAACCCGATCCTCCCACGATGCAGCGATGGCCATCGTTGAATGCCCCTGCAACTGCTGCAGTATGAGTTCGCGCAGTTGCTCCGGATTAAATTGGTCGCCGCCCTCCGCCGCATCAACGCTAAAAACATCATTCTTATCGACGACGCCATACCCTACCGGCGGGAAAACTCCCGAGGCGGCCGCCCGCTCGTCAATGAGTCGTAAGATCAGCTCATGGTCCTCAGGATACTGCGACCAAAATATCAACACATATGGCCCCAACGCGACAATTTTCCGAAGGCTTCTGATGATGTTGGATGCATGTAGCCTCTCATTCTGTGGTCCTCCACCGACCATGTGTATGTCGGTGAAGACCACCCTAATCCCCTCAATCGGACTAGAGGGCGCGTTTTCGAGTTCTCCATCTTGAAATAGAAAAGGTATGGGACAGAATCCGGCCTTACCGAGCCCCCACACGATCTTCTTCAGATGATCTTCGTTATCGTCAATGGCCACCACACGCGAATAAAACGGGATCATTTTTCTTTCTTGAAAGAGAACACCACTGCGGTGCCATCGAAGACTTTCGGGATGTCAATGACATCCCTTAACTCCTCGGCCGTTGTCACCTCGATCTTGCCGCCTAACGAGTCCATCACCGTCTTGCAGTAGAACAGGCCGAGCCCCATGCCGCCGGCACGCGTCGACATGAATGGCCTGCCAATCTGCTCTGGAGGAAGCTGAAAGCCGGGACCGTTATCGACGATGGCGATGACCCCGCCGCTTTCCTCGTCCCAGTGGGACAGAACCAGTATGGCGCCCGGATTCGTCGTCTCATCTCTTTCACGACGGAATCTCGTCCAGTAGATAGCGTTGTCGATCACATTGCTCACCGCAGCGACCATCAGCCCGCGTGGAAGCACTTGCGTGAACACGTGCTTTTTCTCAGGGTCAGCAGCCCAGTTCGAGAACACAATGCCGTGACGAGCGAAGCGGTCCTCGTGCATCCCTGCGGCACGGCCAACAAGCTCCTCCGCGGAAACTTTGCGGGGCGGATCACGTTGCAGCAGGGGCTTGAACGTATCGAGTAGCTTTCTGAGATGCGAGACCTCTTGGCGTATGTCATCTGGATTCGGATTGCCCTGCAGCTTCCGCTGAATGCGGTCAATGCTATGGACGATCTCGTGGAAGATGAGAGCCAAGTTGATGCCGGCCATGCCGGAAGAAACCATGACGTCCTGAAGTGTCTTCAGCTCATGCTGAATCGATTCGAGGATCGGTTTGATTTCTTTTTGTATGCCGTGCTGCTTTCCCAATTGGACCAGCTGCTGCATAGCCTCCTGAATCGGCGGAGTAGCGGCCTCGTCGCCCCTGATGGCCCGATCAATGGCCTCTCTGTCCGTCGCGTGTTCTCGATGAAAGCGATCGAAGATACTCAGTACTGTTCTGTGAAGTTTTCGGAAAGTCTGGTTATCGTCAAAACCTTCACGATTGGTCTTTTCCTTAAGCCCGGAACTAGCTGCCAGTTCCAGTGACACTTGAGCGATGACACTCTGCGTTCCCAACTTTCCGGCGGGCCTATTTATCCTTCGCGCATCAAGTCCGAGCCAGTCCTCTCCCGGTTCGCCATAATTGAAGACGCGGATGTTGTCTCGGTAGACGCGGACCCCCGTTTGATTCTCCAGCCATTTCTTGATCTGCTGTGGGGCTCCTGAAGCCTTCAGTATCTCGTCACGCCGATGGAACGCGTGAAACTGTCCCTTGATAGGGCCTATGCCGTCCAAATCCTTCTTGGACAGAAAGATGTGGTCCTCATGTCCGTTCGCCTTTCCGCCTCCCACTCCTTTTCCTGACGGTCGATCATCCTCATCCGGTTCGAGCAGCACCAACTTCTCGGTCCCGCCGGCAGTACGTCCCGTCAGCCCTTTGAACCTGGGTGGCGTGAACCGATACTCCCATTCCAGAATTCCATCCTGGGTGAGCTTAAAATCGAAATGCCAGACCGCCGAATCCAACATCTGTTCAAGGGAGGGCAGATCCTTGATTTCTTCCTCTCTACCTGGCAGATGCAGTTCGACCTTGAAGGAGCCTGCCTCGTCGAACGGGTTGCTCAGCGAAGTGACAAGACGGTAGAGATCACGGATCTCCCTGCGGGTCCAATCTTCCCGGTGCAGATCTGCAATCTCGATCCGTGTACCGTGGGCTGGTCCCGTGAACACTGAAGGGGGATCGCTCTGTTCGATCTGTACCTGCAGACCATCGCCCAGAAATCTGGCACTGTCGATGAGCTTGCTCCAGTCTATCGAAACATCGAACTCGCTCTTACCTGGTTCGCGCGTAGTCAGCGTAAGCTGATTCCCCAGCTTCTGCACCGCAAGTCTGCCCACTCCCTTCTCGCCCAGGGGCAGGCGTCCCTTGGGTGTACGCCCTCGGCGCGCTGCACCGCGCTTTGAATCCGCACCAACGACGAGCCATGCCGCCTCTATCGTGGCATCGGACATACCAAAACCATCGTCCATCACCACGATCTTTGGCGGCGTAGCATCCAGATGGAGCGTCACGTCTACCAGCGTCGCGTCCGCATCATAGGCGTTCTTGACCAGCTCGAATACCGCTAGCCTGTCATGACCGATTAGTTCGTCACCCAGCAGCTTCAGCACATGGGATTGAACTCGAAACGGGACGCTTTTTATCAATTTCCGCTCCTGAAGTGGGACGGTATCGGGCAAGTGAGTATCATCGCGTGGCGTCTGAAAGAAAGCGCTTTAGTACGTCGAAAAGCTTCCCAATATCCTTCGTCTCGCATTCCCATACTGTCAGGACATTCCATTGCAGGGCCTTCAGAGCCTCTGCAGATGCTTGGTCCCTGCGAACGTTCGCATCGAATTTCTTGCTCCAAAAATCGACATTGGACTTTGGAACATATGCATATTTGCATCGAGCGTGGCGATGCCAGAAGCACCCATGCACGAAAATTGCTTTTTTCAGCTTCGGAAGCACGATGTCTGGCGAACCCGGCAAATCACGTCGATGGAGGCGGAAACGGTAGCCGAGCGCATGAATAGTTCTTCGCACGGCCATTTCCGGCTGCGTATCCTTCCCCCTTATCCGGGACATTACCCTGGATCGATGTTCAGCCGTCAGCGTATCCATGACATGACACCTAATGTCTTCCTTGCCTCACCAGAGGGTGGTTATCCTACGACTCGCGGTTTGCCTATTCCCGATTTGGAACATATTGTATCTGCCGGACAGGGGAAATGCTCGGGTATGTTGTAGTTGATTCTGCAGCGTCGATTGATGAAAAGCAGCCCAATCCATGTCAACAACATGAATTATTCGCTGTCATCCGCATTGCCGGCCTTCCCCTCCCCCCTCAGAGTCACGCCTCGCGGTACGGACGGACCACGGTATCCGCTCCGAGCATTGGTCGGAACGTGAATATGCTGCCGCGGCGACGCTCGCTCTCCGGAAAGCTCAACACCTCCGGCCTCCGCCTGCATGCGCACATAGCCGCGCAGCATCTTTTCATTGTAGGTATACCAGCCCGGCCGCTTGTCCACACTCTGAAGAATGTTGCCATAGGCGACTGACTTCAGTTGCCGCAACTTCTCCCCGAATTTTTGCCGGTTCAGGACGGCGGTTTCCTGCCGCTTTCGGCATACGATCTCGTACGATTCGTGCATCCGGCCGATATCGCGGAAAAGGTCTTCACCATCCGCTGTCGCCCACACGACCGTCTCATATTCAGCATCTCGATGGAGTACCGCTTTTTCATAGGGTCGGCGCAGTTCAGCAGTGATTTCGCCAATAGCCGCGTTGAGGCCAGCTAGATACTGCACCTGCCCAAGCGTCTCGACCGGTTCTTCTGCCGTGAATGCCTCCCACAGCATCTTCTCCATGATCAGATGAACGAAGTAGGGAAATCCGTCGCTGACGATCGCGATCCTCCAAGCGATGTTGTCATCGAGATCCAGCTCGAAGGCATGGGCAGCTTGCATGGCAATTTCCCGCCGGCCTTCCCAGCCGAGGCGATCCAGTTCGATAGTGGCGAGCTGCCTATAGGCTGACTGGTGGGCGCCAAGCAACTCATCTAGTGAGGATCCCACGCCCGTGAACACGAACTTGATCGGCACCTCCTGGTCCCCGATCATCTTCAGCAGTGAAGCAAACTTGTTGCGCTCATCGACATCGGAAATAGTGTCGAACTCGTCAAGAACGATTACCGGTGCACGAGAATGAAGGGTTCCTACTTCTGAAAGAAGGCCGATCGCATCGCCTATCGTTAGAAGCTGTGCACTGATGTCTATCGGAGAAATTTCGCGATTCTCGCCCAAGGACAAGCCGCGCCAAGAAAACGTACATGTCCGGGTCGTTTCGATCCTCTGAACTCTCGACCGATTCAACGCCTGGTACGCGATATTGGCAATGATGGAAGTAAAGGTGGCGTCAGATGAGCCCGACACGGTGATGGGTGCGCCATCGGACGATTGGTACAAGTTCGCGGCGGTGTGAGCCAGGGAGCTTTTTCCAACCCCTCTATCGCCAAAAATGAAGATATGGCGGCCTGGCATCACCAGGGCGCGGCGGATAATTTCCAATTCCTTCTCCCGGCCTCTCAACAGTTCAATGCTGCGGACCGGAAACGTGGGGCTCAGTGTTTCATTAAGCTTGTCAACGAAAGCCCCTTCGTTGTGCATGGACTCTATGGTCAAACTTTACCCCTGCGGCAGAGAACATCGCGATTTTACTGGCATCTACAAAGCCTGTTCCCATCCTGTGGAAAATCATGGGCGTCAACCCACCAGACAAGCGCACGATTTTCAAGTCCGTTGCCTACTTATCGGGTGGCAGCCTTCACGCGCTTTCAGTCATCACTGACAGGTACCAAGCTAAGCGTCTCCAACTTGTGCAATGTCACCAACAATACTGTCTTCGCATCGGGCGACAGCAAGCAGAACAGGCTCAACCAAGTGATCCAAAAAACGCACGGAACAAATTGCAAATCCCGCCGACTCTGACCATCGGTCAGGGCATGCCCGAGCGGGTGATCGTGAACCGAGACCCAACATTGGAGCCGTACCGACCGTTCTTCATCAATGGGTGAATCGATGTTGACGGAGCTGATGACGGTCAGCCTGCCCGCGGCGTTGAGGGCGGGCTTGGAGCGGTATACGGCCATGCACGGCGAAGCCAATGGCGGACAGGTCGGTGCGGCCGCATATTCTGCCGTTTTTCCTCAAGAACGACCGGGGGACTCACCTTGCTGGGATTAAATCCGCGCAGTAAAATCACCGCAGGCTATTCGCCTGGGCCCCTCGGCCTGAGTCACCGCCAACTCTTGAGCGCAACTGTCATGTTGCGTCTTTCTTTCAACGTGTGCCCTCCTGGGTTCCGTGTGTAACTGGCGGGCCGGAACTACCCCTTTGGAGACGCACCATGTTGCAGTCACCGGCGCCAACGCGCGCCAATTTAAATGTATTCGCCCGACGCTTGAAGACGGCCGCCGCCCGGCATTTCCAGGTGCGGGAGTCGAGTCTGATCGAAGCGCTCTCTCGCGGCCTTGGCGGGCGAACCCACGCATCCCTTCTGGCCCAATCCGCTATGCAACCATCGGAGCCGGTGTGTTTCAATCATGCGGAGTTCGTCGCCCGATTAACCGAACTCAAGGACGCCCGCACGGCGGAGGCCGTCGGCGCGCTACTGGATGGGATACGGATCGTCGTCACCGTCACGAAGCGCTCGACAGCGCGTCAACGTGCTGTGAATTTCACCGATATAGCTTATGACGTCACCGCCGAGGTGCAGGGGGCTGACGGCGCGATCCTGTATCGGCAGCCGCAGTTTTTCTTACCAGAGTTTAGGGCCGCCGATGGTACTGAGCGGTATCGCATAGATTCCGCAGCAGCATTCCGGGCCGATGAGCGGTTTCCGGTGACTCGTCAACGCAACGGCCGGGAATTAATGACGGCCAAACTAATCGATGGTCGCTGGGAAGGTGGCCTCTATGTGTACGCAACGGATCACCAGCAGGACGACGCGCGATGCGTGCGCTCTGTGAAAGCCAGCTTGGCCCGCCACATTCTTCCTGCTGTGACTCCTCGTGTACGCTGCCGTATCTTCCGCCCCGACAGCTACGACTACGGAGCTTGGCGGGTCGAGATGACGGTTGGTCCGGCTATTCAGGCGTACTGGGAGTACTCTCCGCTGCGATTCGACTTGCCCTCGCTGCCACATCGGCGTTTCCACGCAGAGAAACCAGACGTGCAATACATGCCCGATACCGATCTCGGCCAGTTCGTGGATGGTGTCTGGAGCCTCGACATTTACTCCAACGGCATCCCGGAAGATGGCAATCCGACTCCGATTTCGCAGGTCCGGGCAGCGTTGTTGGCCAGCGTGAACGCTACGCTGCAGCGTGCGGGCTTTCCAGGCTAGCCATCAATGACCTATAGGCACCCGCATGCCCTTTTCGGCGTGCGCGCCTGCTAGATGACCATATCCCCCAGTATGTTGGTGTTGAACCCGAAATTGCTGCAATGGATGGCCAGAACAGCAAGCGTTGCGCCTGCCTGCATTGGGTTGTCATCCTAGAGGTGTTGCTGTTCGACCTGTACATCCGTGTCCAGCATTAATGAACTTCGACATGTCCCATATAGGGCCATATGTGCTCTAGAGAGGTACCATTTCGATCCGAGAGAGACTCGGCGCCGTCCCAGGCTTGTCCCATATTCGTCCTGGGTTGGCCTTTCATTTAATCGCCCAGCGAGAAAGAGCTCAGAAATCGATCCGTGTATACGGTTCTTCCGCTCCAAAAGCCAGCAACGGCGCGGCTAACGCAGCAAGGAACACTTCATTGTCATACAAAAGAAATCTTTGATCCATGGAAAAAGATCAAGAGGATCAGGAACATATGGCATCCGCAAGGGTGCGTCATGTGTGAGGCCCTTAAGGGGGGCGACGACGGGGTTGTCGGCGACGGCCTTAAGGGCCTTGTGAACGTCCGGGGGACGTTCACAACGTCATCAGGACGGCCCCGCCGGCGCAGCCGGTGGGGATGGCCGCCACATCTCACACTGCCCTTTCATCCCAAAGCAAAGGCCGCCCAAAAGGCGGCCTTTGCTTTGGACACGGATGGTCCAATGTCACCAGATTGTCTGCACATGCGGATAATCGCGGATCTTCAGATCGGCCGTCACCAGCGGCACACCGAGGTGGCGGGCCGTGGCTACGATAATCCGATCAGCCGGATCTTTATGAAAGTCTCCCGGCAACTCCACCGACTGAATGGAGATCCGAGTATCAACGGGCACGAACCGGACGGATGGCAACTCGGCAACCGTGTCGATCCAGGTCGTCGCGTCCTGAGTCAGTTCCAACCGCCCCGCGCGCACGAGCATGGCAATTTCCCAGGCGGTGATCGCCGACAGCAGAACTTCCCCTTTGCCGCGCTTGGCGACGATTGCGTCTCGGGCCTTGGCGCTCAACTGGGGATCGTCGCTCACCCACCATACCAGCGCATGGGTATCCAGGACGATCACTGCGCAACCTCCCAGTCGTCCGCTCCGACAGGCTCGGTGGGGTTCTCGAACTTGACGACGGAACCCCGCAAGATCTCGGCCGGGTCGCGTTCGAGTGCCCGGTAGGGGCGAATTTCCAGCGCAGGCTTGCCGTGATCGGTGACGATCAGCGGCTCGCCAGTCGCCTCCACCTGCCGGAAGAACTCCAGCGCCCGCGCCTTGAACTCCGTTTTCGATACATGGTGCCCCTGCATGGCATCCTCCCAGTCACTACGCATAGTCATTTTAACATAATGACTATATTATCAGGTCATTTTTTTCCTGACTTCCCCTGGTGGCAGGCAAAGACGCCCATTGTCGTAGGCATGCACGAGGGCCAGCAGTCGATTAGGTGTTCGCGCCCCATGACTATCGGCCCATGCTTGCACCAATGCACCTCTCACGGAGGCGTCGTAACGACTCAAAACACGTTCAGCCCGGCGCCATCGCACCGCAATGGCACGATACGACGCCTGGGTACCCTGCCACCGCTCCCGCCGTTCCACGGTCCGAACGCGCCGCATAGCACCGTCCCAGGCGGCCATGCCGGCGAGCACCAGCGGCTTATTTCGCTGGGCACGCCACACCTTGCGCGAAGTCACCCATCGATGGAAGGCCATGTTCAGCCCTCCACATCGGCCGCGCGCGATTCGGCCGTACACCAGTTTCTCGCCAATTTGGCGCGCAGCGCGCCCGCCAAGTGTTCCGCTCGGGTCCGCGCTGCTCGGGCGAACTCCTCCAATTCGTCGGCGGTCTGCAATGCCCGGCGGATCTCCTCGCAATCGCGCCGGATGGGCGTGCCGACCTCCGGCAAGCGTCCGACAGCGGCTAGGAATTTGTCATCTACCATGATTGTCTCCCGCTGGTTCCGGCCGAGCGCATTGCGTCCGGCCGGAACGGTGGTTACTCGGCGGCGTCGTCAGCGTCCTGGTCGTAATCGCTGTCGCCTGGGTCGGCGACCTGGAGAGCTTGGGCACGCATCAACTCAGGCACCCATCGCTTGCCATCGAGCAGCCGTTCGGCGGCGGCAGCGGCCTCGCCCTTCTTCATCGCCAACAGCGGCTTGGCTTCACCCTCGCCCACCGCCTCGGCCACTACGGCGGCGATGCGGTCCTTGGACACATGGCTCAAATACGTCTGTGCCGTGGGCGACCACCACTTCGTCATGTCCAGGCCGACCACGCCGGCGAGCCGGTCCAGGTGGCGGGTATCGGGAGATTGGTTGTAGCCCCGAACCCGGTAGACGGTCGCAGCGAGGAGTGCGGCCAACAGACCGAGGTTGTCCGCCTGCGCACGTTCCAGCAGCCAGGGCAACACCGCGTCCCGGTCGCCGGGAACGTCCCGCGTGTGCAGCTCCATTTCCTTTTGGACCGCCTCCCAGGCCGGTGCGCTTTCCATGGCGGCATCGGAGCGCTCCAGGTCGTGATGCGCGCTGGAAGCAGATATGTCGAAACTGCGCACCGAATAGGCACGGCCAACTGAATCGCCTACCTCTGCCAGCAACTGTTCGATGAGCAGGCACAACGCAAGGTTCGGCCGCTGGATGATTTCCGCCTGCAGGGCAATGACGCGCTGTGCCTGCAGCCGGTTCGTCAGCGCCTCGGAATGCACCGGTCGCGTCTTGACGGGAGGTAGGTCCACGGCGGCGGGGTCAGCACCTTCGTCTTGGGTATTGCTGCGAAGCAGGGCGGCAATCGCCTCACGATCTTCCTGGCGAATCAAGCCCCTAGAGGCCGTCAGGTCGCCGTGATGATCCAGGTGCAGGATGACACCGGCTAACGGCTTGAGGTTGTCTGGATAGTCGTACAGCGTGCCGCGAATCTCCACGATCTTGTCTTGCCAGCTCTCGATGTTGGCGCGGAGCTTTGCCAGTTGTGCCTCATCCTGGTCATCCCCCTGCATGATCTCGCGGACCTTGACCTGGGCTTCGTCGCGTTTGTCGGTGAGCGACGACAGTTGCTTGGCGTGGGGCTTGTCCGGCGCCAAATAAACGCGCTGAATTTCCCCAAAGCGCTTGCGCTCGTCGTAGTCGAACGAAAGCTGGTAGTCGATCCAACCCCATCCCTCTCCCGCGACCATCTTGGCAAGTTTGGAGCGCTGCATCTTCGCCAGCGCCATGTCACGCACCTTCTCGGGATCATCAAGGTAAGCATCGTCGCGGAACAGGTCGCGGCGCACGGCACCACCCGCTTTCTCGTAGGCCGCGACGGTGACATACCGGGCGGCCGCGCTGTCGCCCCGCATTTCCGTCTCAGCCAGCAATTCCCGGATGCGACTCGGACGATGGCAGTAACCTTGCTTGGCCGCTTTCCAGGCGGCTTCCTGGCGGGCGTGATCGGAAACCGATGCCAGCGCCTGCATTTCGTCCAGGTCGATCTTGCCCTGGCGAAAAAGGTCCATAAGCGCGGGCGATACACCGCCCAGGGCGAGCAGCTTCTTCACGGCCTTCTCGCTCGCGCCGTGCGCGGCGGCAATCGCCTCCACCGTCCACGCTTCGGCACGTAGCCGGGCATAGGCTTCGTACACATCGGCCGGGTGCATGGCCTTCCGCGCAACGTTCTCGATGAGGCTGGCATGGTGGGCATGTTCAGCCGGGATGACGAGGCAGGGCACCCCGTAGCCTTCCGGGAAAGCGCCTTCCTCGATCAACAGGCCGACGGCGGCAAAGCGACGCCCCCCCGCGCACACCTCGTAGAAGCCGTCCTCCGTGGCAACGACGACCAGGTTGTGCAGCAGCCCGCCGATAGCCGCGATCTGCGCTTTCAATTCCAGCAGTTCGGGATCGTGCGCCCCTTCAATATGTCGCCGGGCCTGATATTGCGCGCTCAGCCGGAGTTGCGAATAGGGAATGTCGGTGCGGACACCAGCGGCGTGTACGGCGGCGAGTTCCTTGGAATCGAGTTTCATAGCATGTTCTCCTGGATCGGGTTATCGGGTCAGTGCAGCAGGGTGGAAGCGGGCGCGTCGTCCAGCAGTGCGATAAGCGTCGAGAGCTCGCGCATCGTCATAGCGGGAAGCCGGATGGCAATGCCGAGCGCGTGCGCGCGGCGCACGTCGTTGGCCAATCTGATAAAGTCGTGATTCATCACAGTTCTCCTTGCAACAGGGTGGGTTGGGATGTGCGCCCCTGTCGGTTGCCGCCGATCAGGGGCGATTTCGTTGATGGCCGAGTTAGTAGCCCAGCCAGTCCAGCAGGACCGCTCCGCGATACAGCGGATGCTTGCCGTGGTCGGTAAAGAACTCCTCGGCGTCGAGCTGATGGCCGCGAATGTGCTGCATAGCCTGAAAGCGGGTCAGCACTGCGTCACGGGCGTCACAAAGGTCCCTGAACCCGTGCCGTGGAAGCGGGCCGTACTCGATGAGGTCGGCCAGCAGGTCGATCATGTCCTGGCGGTATCCCTGCCATGCGACCAGTTCGGACTCCACGGAAAAGGCAATGACGGGTGGGCTGGCGAAGCCGTTGGCGACAAGTGCCCGCTGATGTTCGGTGGCGCATCGCTCGGTGAAGCGGATGCCTCGGGCGACAAGCGCGCCCTTGGTCTTGTCGCACTCATCGCAAGCGGCGGTGGTGTAGACAGCGATATGCATGGTTCTGTCTCCAGGTCAGGTCAAAAGGGCAGGTCGTCGTCCTGGACGGGCGAAGTGTCGCTGTGCGAATCGGTGCCCGCCCCGGCCCTGCCCTGGCGAGCGCCGCCGAGCATCTGCATTTGATCGGCCACAACTTCGGTCGCGTAGCGGTCCTGCCCGGTATCCTTGTCCTGCCACTTGCTCGTTTTCAGGCGTCCCTCGATGTAGACGGACTGACCTTTTTTCAAGTACTGCCCGGCAATCTCGGCCAGCCGGTTAAAGAGGACCACGCGATGCCACTCGGTTTCTTCGCGGACTTCGCCGGTTTCTTTGTCCGTCCACTGGCTAGTGGTGGCGACCGAAATCTTGCAGAACGCGCCGCCGTCGCTTCCGTACCGGACCTCGGAATCCCGGCCCAGGTTGCCGATAAGAATGACCTTGTTGACCGATGCCATGACAGTTCTCCTTGCAGAAGTTGAGATAGACCCAGGTTGGGCGTTGGCCCGCTCGCGCGGGCAAAGCGTGTGGGGAGGCACCCACAAAATGGAACGAATCAATTCGCCACGCACGCTCTCAGCGACTTCGATTTGCACGCGCGCGTCGCCAAGCTTGCGTACGACTGCGTTCGCAGACGCTGCGGGTGTATCGCCACGCGTTTGCATGCACCACGTCACCCGCTGACCCTCCTGGAAGTCCCTCACGAGAGCCGGCTGCTTGGCTTGATCTGCGGCATTCACGTCGAAATCTCCCGAGAAGTTGGTGTGTTGTGCTGACCGGGCCTGTAGATCGTCTAGACCCGATCGTGAACGGCTGGAATCGCTGGACTTCGTCTTCGCGGTTGTTGCCGCCAGTCCTGTGAGTCGCTGAGCCCGTGCCGATCTGGGTCACGGAGAGACGAACGGAAAGGGGCAGGAGCGCAAGCCGCACGCGGAGCGCAGGCCGCAGGCCGAGCACCGAACGGGTGAGCACCTGGCGCAGCGCACCCCTTGCAGAGAGGAACGCAGTGATACAGTCGGCGGTTTCAGGGCTCTGCGACTCACAGGCTAGGCATGCGAGAACGAGTCAGAGAGGCGCAGCCGTGCCGCGCGGCGAGCGCCCCACCCGCGCCAGGGCGCGGGTCTACATGGGCCGAAGGCCCTCCGCAAACGCCGCTTGGCGGCGTGCGCAGCGCCGGCAGGCGCGAAGGCGTGATGGGATGGAAGCCCGAAGGGGTGAGACAGGCTCAGCCTGGCTCAACGCGCAGCGCGACAGCCCGGTCCCGCCGGCGCGGTCGGCGGGGCACGCCCGCCTCCTTTCGACGCCTCAATCATGGATGGCGGCCTGCGCCGCCTCCGGACAGTTTCCGCATTGCCGCGGCCTTACCCCTCACCCAGGCCGGCCAGCGCCTGGCGGGCCAACTCGTTCAGATCAATCTCGAGCCTGGCGACGGCCATGACTTCCTCGATGGGCAAGGCTTCAAGAAGCCGAACCATCCTTCGCTCGATCTCGCGCATGGCCAGCAACGGCCAGGCTTCATAGGCGGCGATTGCTGTCAATCGAGCTGCGTGGTTTCGGCTGTAGCCCATGAGATAGCTGCGCATACCGTCTCGCAATGCGTTGGCGTCTGCACTCATGCTGCGATCCTTTCTTGATCGGCTAGTTGAAGCCTCCGAACGGCAGCGGTGTGGTATTTAGGATCCATTTCGATTCCATAGAAGCGCCGGCCCGTCTGGCGCGCTGCCACGCAGGTCGAACCTGAGCCGGCGAATGGATCCAACACAATGTCCCGTGGCTGGCTAAACGCCTCAATGAGCGGCGCCAGGCATTCCACCGGCTTTTGCGTGGGATGGTGACGGTTCCCGGTGTAGTTCCAGGGCATGACGTCGGGCAACGGTGCGGCCGGCGCGACGGGTTGGCCTTTGGCCAGTAGATAAGCGGATTCGTGCCGGTATGCGAGGAATCGCGCCTTGGACTGGTACTGCTTCGCGAAGACGATGTGGCCGACCACGCGAAAGCCGGCGGCGCGCCAAGCGGCAAAGAATCGGTCCACGCGATTCCAGCCATAGAACGAGATGCAGAACGCGTCCTGACGCAGAACGCGATACATCTGGGCGAACGCCGGCGCAAGCCACTGATCGGTGCGGTCGTTGGCAATACTGCGGCCAGCGCGGTCCACGTAGTTGACGAGATACGGTGGATCGGTAAGTACCAAGTCGACACAGCGGTCAGGCAGTGTGGGAAGAACGGATAAGCAATCGCCCAGGACGACACGGCTCATAGGTGGCTCCTTGCGTGCAGCAATGGCAGCCGATCTGCATTGCACTGCACGGGGCATGCGGGCGCAGGCCAGGAGGTGCCGGTCAAGGGACGTGGAATACCGCAGTGCGCGAAGCGGGCGAGGATATGCCGCGAAAGCCCTTGAAACGCCTGACGCGGCTAAAAGGCCGCGCGCCGCGGAAGGCGTGTCCGGGACCGCAGGGCCTGCGACGGTGTGCGCCGTGCAGTGCTTGACGGCCAGCACAGTAGAAAGATCCTGCGCGGCCAGGCCGCGCACGGTCCCCGTCGGGACCGAAGGAGCGCTAGAAAAGCGTCATCTGGCCAGCCGCCGCCGCCCGTCCAGCCGCTCGCGAGGCCGCGGGCCATGCGACCACATCGCCATGGCCGCTTGGCAACGCCGGCGCCGACGCCACCTCCCCGGCTGGGGCGCGAAGCAACGCATGCGCCGCCTCCTCGGCTTCACGCCGACGCAGGCGCCCACTCCACTCGCCCAGGACATGCGCTGGCGTGTACCAGTGCTCCCATTCCTCGACAGTGAGCGCATTGCCATGAACGACGATCGCTGGGATGTGCAGCAGTGCGAGCTGCAGATATGTCATGTGCACGCAGCGGCGATCGATGTCGATCGCGACTACGTGCATGGCTCGCTGGTAGTTGATCTTCGCATCGTGAAGGGCGTGCGCGGCGGAGATAATCATGCCGCCGGCGCCGCAGGCCGGCTCCATAAGTCGCAAGAATCCGCGCCGGCCAACTTCGCTGGCCAGGTCCTGCTCGTCACCCATGATGATCGCGCCCATGAGGCGCGATACCTCGTAGGGCGTGAAAAACTGGCCGGTACCGCCGTTACCCATATCGAGCATCATGAAGGTGCTTCCAAGCACGTCGCCAAATTCGCCCGCAGCGACCCGTTGCTCCCAGCACTGCACCAGGTGCGTGAAGGCCTCGACCAGTTGCTGCAGGTCTTCCTTGCCGTAATGACCTACGATTTCCAGGTAACGCTTTTCGCGCCTCTCGAACTGCGCACGATCGACCGCGTTGGCCAGCGCCAAGGCACTCATCTCGGTCCAGTCTGACCAGGTCCGGTCCAGCCCATGGGCTCGGGAAAGGTCCCGCAGAATCTGGACGATTGCTTTCTGATGCTCATCGGCGGAATTGAAGGATCTGCGCTGTTGTGCCTTGCTGGTCTTGGCCATGTATGTGCTCCGGTTGCCTGGGCGGGAATGCCCGGAACTGAAGGACACGGCGCAGCGCAGCGCTCAAGTGTCGGAGACGGCCCCAGGGCCGCAAGCCGCGCGGGTGGCGCCTGCGCGGCGCCGCACTTGAACGCGAGAACGACGTGGCAAACTGACCGGGAATGCAGACCGCCCCCACCGGCTGGCTTGGCAAGGTGGCATTCGCACGCGGGCCCTGGCCCTGCAGCGCCGCTTAGCAGGAGCATCGCCGCGACGGCCGCCGAGGCAACCACGGAAAACAATGGCCCGCCCAAGCGGGCCCTCGGCCGTCAGTCGATGGCGGCCAGGATCGCCGAGGCCTCGGCGTGAACGCTGGCGAATTCGCGCAAGGCGTGGTACTTGTCGACCAGGTCGGCGCCCTGCGGACACTGGCAAAGTTCGCTCAGGGCGTAGAGGCTGGCCACGATCCCCGCAGCGTCGGGCGGCATCGTGAGATCGCACCAGTTCATCGGCCACACGATGCGCAGCGCGTCATGGCCGGTCGGCGCCATATAAAAGCCGCCGGGGACCTCGTAGTATTGCCAATAGCCGCCGCGATAGTCCTCAGACAAACGACGGAGCCATCCGTAGACGGCGAGCTCGCCGGTCAGCATCAAACGCTGGCCGAAGTGCTTGGGCAGGAAGTTCAGGCGTTCGCTGTCCAGAACGAGGCGAGCAGTGGTGGAGATAGCATGAGATTGCGTCATGTCGCGCTCCTTGAGAGTCATCCCGGCCGGCTGGCGGGACGGGAGCACTGGCGCCCTGTAAAACAAGCGGTGGGCGCAAGGGGACGTGGAATAAAAAGCGAGCGACGCGAGCGGTTTATGCCGCGAAAGCCCCTTGCGCCTGGAGCGCGCAGGGCGAGGATGCACCCGACCTGTCGCCAGGCGGGGGACGTCGGGTCGAGCAGGACGTGAGCTGCCGCTCAACCAGCGACGTGATTGCGTTGCCTGCGACGATCAGGTTATCCAGGAGCGTTCCGCCCATCAGCTGCTGTACCGCCTTAACGCTTTCGCGCGGATAGAGCGGCGCCTGGCCAAGTGTGCCGCGAAAGCGCTCATCGTACGCAATTAGTTCGTTTGCAGAGATGAGATACAGGACGCCCACGACTGCGTGCTGCAGCCCGGAGGCCGATCGCACTCATCCACGATCTGCGCCGTCAACCCCTTCGGATAAGACCGGCGCTTCCGCAGCGGTGCCAATTCTGTCTTCGCCATGGTGCCCACAAAAAAAGGTGGCGTAAGCTCCCCCACTGCGTAGACATCAGCCAGTAGAATTTCGGAGCCTCCAAGAGCCGGGGACTCCCTTGAAGAAGAGCAGGTTTACAGAAGCCAGATCGTTTCGGTGTTGAAGGAAGGCGAGGCCGGAGTTCCGGTCGCCGAGCTGTGCCGCAAGCACGGAATCAGCAACGCCACGTATTACCAGTCGAAGAGCAACTACACGGGCGTGCAGGTGTCCGAGCTGCAACGGCTGCGCGAGCTGGAAGCCGAGAACGCCAGCTCAAGCGCATGTACGCTGATCTTGCCCTGGAGAATTCGGCGATCAAGGATGTTCTGAACCGAAGATCCTGACGCCGTCGGCCAGGCGCGAGGAGGTCGAGGTGCTAGTGCAAGCCCGCCTGTCGATCACGCGCGCCTGTGGCATTGCAGGCCTGTCGCGGGCGGCGTACTACAAGCGGCCAGCCTCGGCATCGAGGGAGATGCCGATGTGATCGAAGCGCTCAATGCCATCGTCAGCCGGCATAGGCACTGCGGATTTTGGAAGTGCTTCACCCGGTTGCGGCTCGATGGCCGCCGCTGGAACAAAAAGCGTGTGCATCGGGTGTACTGCGATATGGGTTTGAATCTGCCTCGGCGTTGCAGAAGCGGTTGCCCAGACGGCCCGCGCCAGCCGCTGGACTTGGCAAGCGAGCCAAACCGCTGCTGGGCATTGGAGTTCATTCACGACGCCCTGTATTGCGGCCGGCGGTTCGGAACGTTGAACGTGATCGACGAGGCCAATCGGGAATGCTTGGCCATCGAGGTTGGCACGTCGATCCCATCTGCCAGGCTGATCCGCGCCTTGAGTCGCTTGGTCGACTGCTACGGCGTGCCGGGTGCCATACGGCTGGACAACGGGCCGGAGCTAGTCTCTAAAGCATTCACCGAATGGACCGCCGCCAAAGGCATAGCGGTTCGATACATCCAGCCGGGCAAGCCCAATCAAAACGCCTTTATCGAGCGTTTCAACCAGACGTATCACACGGAGTGCTCGATGCACACCTGTTCGCCAACCTGGGGCAGGTCCAGGCCATCACCGACGAATGGCTGGTCGATTACAACGACTACCGCCCCCATGAAGCGCTGAGTGGCGTCCCGCCGGTGCCGTATATGCCCCGGCTAACCCATGCCCCGAATCTCTATCGGCCGTTGTCTACTTGACAGGGGTGGCTACGTGAGCATGTCCTTCAAATAGGCATACGGATCATGCCCGTTCAAGCGCGCCGATTGGATCAGGCTCATGATGCGGCGGCGCGCTGGCCGCCGCGTAGCGATCCGGCGAACAGCCAGTTGACGCGGCCGACTGCCCAGGGGTGGATCTGGTTCTCGACCCAGTTATTGTCGGTCGGCGCGCGGCCATCATCCAGATAGCGCGTAAGTGTGAGCCAGCGCTTCGCCTGTAATCCAAGGCTTTCGCGATGGTTGACTGAGGGCGCGGCGGAGCAACTCACACCCGAACTTTACCCGGCGTAGTGAGCGTTGGAGCGCTCATCGAAAAACGAGTCCAGCGAGGCGTGCGGTCTACTATTGTCGGGATTCGGCGGCAGAGGTTCCTGCCCGGGCACCGGATCCCGGTGCACCCTCACACGGCGAGAGGAGCCAGGTCGGACCATTTCTTGCTCCATATCAGTCCGAACTCGTACGCGACGGAGGGTGGACCAACGAACACTTTTCCCGCGCATTTTCGACAACCGCTCTTCTAGTCGCTCGATGGCATCGGCCTCATATTCTTCTCGCGTCTCGATGTCCTGCAACCCTTTCTGCTTGACAGGAGGCTGTTGTTGGCCTGGGGGAGCTCGGGGAATTGACGGTGGGGGAAAGCGTGTCGGAAAAACCATGATGTATACCTCTTAGATCAGTTCGGCGGTATGCCACTACTCACGGTACGCTGGCTTGCCGTGAAGACCTAAGAATCAACTGAAACAGATATTCTTCGCCGGTCGGATATACACTGAACTGGACAGTGGCATGGGTCACGTGCCCTCATCCCACCATGAACGAGGCTTCGACGCATCGTTGACGAGACGGCATCACAGTGGACGATGTGTGTCTCCCGCGCTGGCGCCTGAGGCGCCCTCACTTTGGAGATACACCATGAAAGAAAATGATGATGATCCGGATATCGAACGCTGGCTAAACGAAGGTGGGATGCAACTATCCGCAGCCAGTGCCGTTTTTGACCCCGCACTACTTCACAATAGCGAGGGGCGCGTTATCGTATGTCTAGGAGTCGGGCTGCTAAGTGCCTGGGACGAAATACCATCACATATCAGGAAGCTTGCGCTACAGATGGCGATGACATCCTCGAATTACGATGTGGCGCTATTGAAGCAGAGAACCGCACGGTTCCTGCGAGGGCGAAGCGGCACACAGAACGTTCCCGACGACGGGGTAACCGGCCCACGATAATTATCAATACCCCATACTGCGGATCGGCATGCAAAATCGGCGGGAATAGATCAATTGAGATTGAACAGAACCGCGCGCATAATTTGCGCGCAGGTGCATCCCCGCGCTGCTCATGGCTCAGGGGCGATGAGCGTACCCGGGAGCTGTCCAGCGAAATATTGGCCGCCCGCTAGCGTCTTCCTTTTTATCGTCGGCTCGCCCGATGGAGGCATCGTCACTCCTTGGCGTAGCGGAATTCGGGCAAGGCGCGCAGGCTATCCTTACTCGCGCCCTCCATGCTCAACCGCTTGTCGGTCACATGCAGCTCTTTGAAGGGCGCCGCGACCAGCCGGTTTCCCATACCAAGGAAGCCGCCCACGGACAGCATGGCACAGCCGGGCTGACGATGATATCGTTGACAGTGCCAATCTGTCCTTTCACCGCTCAGAACGTCGGACCCGATGAGCTGAGACGCGCGATAGCCGGTCAACAGCTGCACTACGTCGACGCACTTTTCCGTAATGGATTGCGGTGCGCCTTGCGCCATAATCATGCCGGCGGGCACGGCGGCAACCAGCCCGATGGCGAGGGCACATCCCGACGTGGCGAATATCGATGAAATGGCGGTTCGTTGCATGACGATTCTCTCCAGGACTGGCAAACGCAGCCCGGCAACCGGGCGGACGCTGGCGCCCCACAGTTCATTGCGATTGGAAGTTGGCGATTTGGTGCCAATACTGGTCGGCCCCGCCTTCGGGGCGTCCCGCTTGAACCCACAGCGTGTAAGCCGCTCCTGCAAGTGCTCATCAAGAGCCCAATACCAAACTCGTCTGCACGACCTTCGGGCCGTCCAGCCTGTTCCCAGAGAAGATAGGCTCTGTCCCGAACAGACTGCTCCAGCCCTTGCTTCCTCTCTGAATCGGGCGCGGTCTCGTCGCCTTCGGGCGCCAATTGACCGCTGCGGCTGACATGTATACGGGCGCTAAGGTTGACCAATTCAGGGGTCGAAACTAAGTGGCCGTTTGCGGCGGCCTCCGGCGCTTTCGCGACGTAAGCCGCATCGTCGGTCATCTCCCCTTTTGGTCGCGAGGGTGATCCGATAGGTGTGTAACACTCTACCCGCCCCGTTCAGGACATCCACGAGCTGTTCTGGCATGATCGGTGTACATCTCGTTCGCCCCCTCCGCGCCGGCGGGGTGGTGACGACCCACGAACTGCCAAGCGTTTTGTGCTTTGAACGCTCGCTTGTAGACGCATGCCCGCACCTGCCCATTACCCCAAGCGACTTTGTCAGCGGCTCACTGCCTGGACGCCCCGGGTCATCGATACGTTTGACGATCGGACAGGGACAACCAGAGTGACCGGGCGTCGTAGTCCGCAACTGGTCGTCAGAATGCCTCTGATCCGTCTAAAACACAGCGCGCCGACGTAGTACCGCTGCGTATCGCTGCCTGTGGGATGACTGGCGCTGGCAGGCAGGCGCATCGAGAGCTATACGATGCTGACCATCAACGCCGATCAACGTCCGTTCTTTAAGGACTATCACCGGCCCGATGACGAAAAGCGCATAGTTGTCATCCTACCGGAAGCTCATACGGGGATTTGCTTATTGCAGGCGCAGCGGAAATGTGTTTTTTTGAATCATTACCCCGCAACCAGCTGGTTGCCGAGCAGGTGATTAAAACCGCCGGCGCCGATCCCGAGGGATAGCCATGGAGCACCACGACCAACCCAGCGCCCTTAGCGCCGACGACCTGGAGGTCATCGCCCAAGCGACAGGCGCGCTACCCCGGGACGGCAAGATGACGTCCGAACTGCTGGAGTACACCCGGACTATCGTCGGCCACTGCGCGTCCATCGGTGACGGCTCCATGCGCGGGGACCGATCGGCCGGTGACGCCATCCGGGCGGCGTTTGGACTGGGATGAAAGCCCAAGCCACGGGATCGGCGGGTTGATTGGGCATTACCCTTTCATCCAAGCAACGTTGGCGAGGTAGTCTCGAACAGTCTCCTGAAGCGCAGGCAACCCTTCGCGCGCCGCGAGGCGAATCGAACTGTACCGGCCCGCTGAATGCTTTCCAAAAGCCGCGTTCCCATCGCCGAATCGCGTCTCGATGCGCCAGGCGTAAGTGGCGCTGTCAGGCGCGCGTTCCGCGCACAGGGCGATCCTCGCGCCTGGCACTAGCTCTGCAATTAGGTCCGTCCCCACCCCCGTTCCAAGGTGGCATTTCAGTGCAAGCCGCATGCCGTTTGCTCTTATTCAGCCTGCGGCACTTCAATGACATGCTCCATTGAAAAAGCCCTCTTGAGAGGGCTTTTTTGGCGCGAACCGCCGACGACAGTGCGTCGGCGGCGGCGTTCACAGCGGCGTTATCTTCGTCGCCTGCGGGCCTTTGGCGCCCTGACCAGCGATATAGCTAACACGCTGGTTTTCTTCGAGGGATTTGTAGCCACCTCCTTGAATTTCGGAGAAATGAGCGAACAAGTCCTTACCACCGCCCTCGGGCATGATGAAGCCAAAGCCCTTCTCAGCGTTGAACCACTTGACGATACCGGTTTCCATATAGAGATCCTTGATGAGATACGGACTCGCGTCCGAGGTAGAGACGATCAAGGAGGGACATGGACAATGATGGCGAAATGCTTAACTCGACACAACCGAACGATCGCAACGCTTGAAAATCTAGGAACACTATGAGACCGCTATGGGGTCGAGTCAAGGGTTATTTCGGATGTGTCGCTGAGATTCTATAAAAAGGGCTTAAGAACCTCCGTGATGTCCATGGAACCATAGGGCTTGCGCAGCATTGCACCAGCCGGCGCATCAGCGGGCGCATCAGCGGGCGCATCCTGGCCTGTCGCATAGACAAGCCGGATCTCGGGTCTCTCACGTCGAACCGCCCCGGCTAGGTCGACCCCCGACTCACCTTCGAGGCCAATGTCTACCAGCACCACATCCGGTTCATTCGCGCGCAACAAGGACAGCGCTTCATCTGACGTCGCGGCACTCAGGACCGTATGTCCAAGCATGCCTAACATCTCAGCAGTAACGCGGCCAACGGCATCGATCCGTACCGGTATCTCGTCGCCTTGTTCAAGGCGCTGCCGCACGCGCGCACAGCGGATGATTACGAGACCCTGCTGTCCTGGAACATTACGCTGGCCCCGGCAGCCGATTAATATATGACGTCGTCGGATTGCAAGATGCCGTTGAATGACCGCTTACGATGCACCGCCTGGCAGCAGAGCGACTGAATGTTGGCAAGTTAGCGCCTCATCAGTGGCCTCACTGACGCTCCATGGAGCATGATGGACGCGGCGACGGTTACAAGCGTAATGGTCGCCAACTGGTGTGCCAACGCAGTGCTGATGCCATGGCGAATTGCAAAAAGCAGATAGAAGATCGAGCCGATGCCCCGTATGCCGAACCACGACAGCATTGCGCGCTGATAGCCATCTTGCGAACTGCCTGCGGTGCCGGCAATGACAGCGACCGGCCTAAGGATTACAAAGAAGAGCGGGATGAACCACCATTGCAGGGTCCCTGGACTTACATAGGCCAGCATAGCACCAGCCAGAAGTACTAGGGTTAGCTCGGCAAGTCTTTCCAGTTGTGCGTTGAAGGCATGTACCGCGCGCGTCATGGCGGCACTGGCGTAGTGCGAATGGGCCGCCAATACCTTATCGGCGTGTCCGCCCGTACTCCTCGATATCCCGAGCGGAACGCTTCCAGCACTAGGCCGCTCCTCCACTCGCTGCAGAGCCAGTCCCGCGGCGAACACAGCCAAAAAACCCGATGCAACGCAGATTTGCGCGGCACCATACGCCAGGGCCACCAGACCAAGTGAAAGGAATTCATCCAGCCCGACGGCTTGGCGGTGCCGCGTGCGCAAGTAGACGACCAGGCGGCCTATCATGGCACCCAGCACAGCTCCTATGCTCAAGCCTCCTACGGTACCCCATAGCAGGTCAATCAATGTCCAACGCCACGCACCGCTACCCAGTTCGTGCTTCCCCAATAGCCCCAACCCAAGCATAACGAACGGAAATGCCGTGCCATCGTTCAAACCGCCTTCGCCGGCAAGGCTAAAGCGCAAGTGATCCGGGTCCGGGCCTCGATCGGTCTTTACGCCCGATGCAAGCACTGGATCAGTAGGCGCCAAAATGCCGCCAAGAAGTACGGCTTCGCCTATCGACATACCGAGGCCCCATACCCCAACCAAGGCAATCAGTCCCACAGTGAATGCCATGGAAACAAACGCGAGACGGAGCGGAAGTATCCAGCGCCTATCAAGGATTGGGACACCCATCCGCAAGCCCACCGTGAACAACGAGATGAGAAGGGCTGCTTCGGCCACCCGCTCCAGGATATCGGCATGCCGAAACAGGTCGGGCGTTATCAACCCAAACCAGCCCGGGCCGATCGCATAACCAAGGCAGAGGTAGATCATCGCGCTGCTCAACAAAAGGCGCGCGAGTAGCGTACCCACCAAAACCATGGTGACTAGTAATGCGCCCAGCAAAAGGAACCAGTAGGGGTCTGACATGTGCGTGAACTAGCGGAGCGTTGGTCGGTCCACTACGCATATGGGTCGCGTTCCCGCGCAGTGTTCCGGACGTGGTTTGAATGCGTACGCTAGCTTACGCTCATCCAGCCAAGCTGCCTGGCGCCCCCGCACTCTCCAGCGGTTTCGCTTAGCCAACTCCACTTTGGGCCGCTGGCACGTCGACCCTTTCTTTATTATCTTCGCGCGGCACCTGCGCCTATCGTCAATCCTTGGCGTAGCGGAATTCGGGCAGCGCGCGCAGGCTATCCTTACTCGCGCCTTCCATGCGCAACCGCTTGTCCGTCACATGCAGCTCTTTGAAGGGCACCGCGACCAGCCGGTTTCCCATGCCAAGCAAGCCGCCCACGGACAGTATGGCGTACGGTTCCTGGTCGGCCGGGCTGACGATGATGTCGTCGACGGTACCGATCTTGTCCTTATCGCTGTTCTGGACATCGGATCCGATGAGCTTAGACGCGCGATAGCCTGTCGCAAGCTGCACTACGTCCACGCGCTTTTCCGTAATGGATTGCGGTGCGCCTTGCGCCATAATCGTGCTGGTAGGCACTGCGACAGCCAACCCGATCGCGAGGGCATGTCCCCACGCGGCAAATATCGACGAAATGTCGGTTCGTTGCATGATGATTCTCTCCAGGACTGGCAAACGCGGCCGATTGACAGGGCGGAAGCCGGCGCCTCACGGTTCATTGCGATTGGAAGTTGGTGATCTGCTGCCAATATTGGTCGGCCCCTCCTTCGAGACGTCCCGCTTGAACCCACAGCGTGTACGCCCGCTCCTGCAAATGCTCATCAAGGGCTCGATGCCAGAACTCGTCTGCGCGGCCTTCGGGCCGCCCAGCCCGTTCCCAGAGAAAATAGGCTCTGTCCCGAACAGACTGCTCCAAGCCTTGCTTCGTTTCTGAATCGGGCGCGGTCTCATCGCCCACGGGTGCCAACTGGCCGCCGCGGCTGACATGTATCCGGGCGCTAAGGCCGACCAATTCGGCGTCCGGAACCAAGCGGCCATTGGCGGCGGCCTCCAACGCTTTCGCCACGTAAGCCGCATCGTCGCCCGCCTCACCTTGAGTCGCGAGGGTGATGCGGTACGTGTGTAACACTCTACCCGCCCCATTTAGGACGTCCACGAGCTGTTCTGGCATGATCGGTGTACCTCTCGTTCACTCCCCTCCGCGCCGGGGGGTGATGACGGCCCACGAACTACAAGGCGCTTTCGACTTTGAATGATCGCCTGCAGACTATGTCCGCACCTACCTATACCAAGCAATCCGTATGCCCGCTTCGCTCACCAGCGGCTTGCCAACGACTCGCTACCTGGAAACACACGGCCATCGATGCGTTTGACTCCATGGGAAATCGACAGTTAGCGTGACCAGGCGTCGTCGTCCGCAGCCGCTCGTCTGAATGCCTCCAAACCGTCTGAAGCACAGTACGCGGGAGATGCGTACGCCGTATTAGCTGACGCAATGGCCACATCGGGTCTACCAACATGTTCGCTGGTGACCTGCCACAAAAAGCTCGCGCTGAGCGGTGTGAAATTCATTATCAGTGGGAATGTCGTCCCCTGGCGCTCTTCTTTAGCCAGATTCACACTTGCTCCCTGGTGCAAGAAGGGTTCTCAGCGGTCGTACGGTTACGTCGCACGCATGAGACGTAACAGGGATAGATTCCGCCTATCGTGTCGAGCACAAAAAGACAAAAGCCCTCTGATGAGGGCTCTTTTCGGCGCAAACCGTCGACGACAGTGCGTCGACGAATCCGCGCTTACATCGAATCGCCCAGAAGTCGGCACATCGGATTATGTAGAGCGAATCTTCACGAATCAAGGTCGAATCTTCGACGACCCAGGGGGCCCGCGATACAACGTTGCTCCAGGAACGCGCCCCATCACACTACATCGGCCATCGAGGGGCGTGAAGAACTGACACGCCTGCCCTGGGGATACAATCCCGTCGCGTCTGAATCCTTCATGGTGAACGCAAAGCTCGAAACGATCCGACGCAATGGTTGGCCATGGAAACTTGTTCTAATCAGCGGCCGCATTCTTGTTCCCGCTGACGGCTGGGATGAATGGAAACCACTACCGCTTAGGCAAAGCCCGCCCGACAGCCTTACTACATATACATGGAGGTCCACTTCACCTTCTCGCGCTGTCCGCATGGCGCCCGGACCAAGCGCACGGCTTCGCCATCGTAACGAACGATACGCTGGGCGGCATGGTGGACGTGCACGACCGCAGCCGGTAGCGCTACCGCCCGCTATCGCAAGCAGCGTGACAGCAACACAGAAAAGCGTCACCGCAGCGAAAGAAAGGCCAACGCCAAAAACGATGAGAGATATAGCTGGCACCGTTACCGACGTTCCAAGGACCACCCCCTCCAACAAGAACCGCAGGTCACCGGCGGGCTGCGGAGCCCCGCCCGTTCCTTCGTCCGCGTCGTGGCTCATAAGCACCAGATACCACCGCGTCGCTGTGCGGTTCGCTACGACACCAACGAGTCCTCCCAACCCCATGGCCATCGCAATGGCGCTCAAAGGCACTTCTACTAATATCGACGTCATCGTTTGCCGGCTCTGTTTTCCAGGTGCTATGTACGCGTGGGAATGGCATGGACCTGTGGGCATGTGGAAGAAACCCGTTGAGCCGGTGGCATATCCTGTGGTCAATCACGTGGTCAGGTATCGCCTGTCCACGTGATTGACCACCAGGGTTGTCCACGGGCCGAGCAGCGCGAGCCGGGTGGTCGCCGAAGCCTATCGTCCACATATCCATAGGACCTCGGGTTGCTCCCCTTCATTGATCCCAGCGATCGTGCCGACGCGGGATCCGCAGACAAGCGTTCAGACGCATCAGCGTGGTGCCCCGATGCAGAAAATGGCTGCGCCAGTATGCTGCCACTGCAACCCCTGTGAGAATCACTATTGCTGCTTTGAGCGCGACACCGATGCCGAACAGGTACGACACGGCAATCATGCACGTTGCCGCCAACCCGAGTGCAACGGCGAAGCGAACGAGGATGCGAAAGAGTAGATTTGCAAACATGGGATCGCCTGCGAAAAGGATCGAGTCGACGTTTAGCCGTTAAATTCCTGCCCGCCGCACCTAGTTATCGACGAGGTTCGGCCGCCTGCTGGTCACAAGCGACTTGAATGCGGCATGTACCGTGGGGGATAGCGCGTCTGGATACGCTCTCGTCTGACGGATGAGAAACAGCACGCGCATCATGTCGTCCGCGATTTCGTGGTCCACGCCCCACAGGTCCGTGAGATCAAAGCCACCGCAACTGGTCGCGTTCCACCACGCGAGAAGAAAATCCGCGACGCGTTTGCTTTGCCCCGTGTATTGCTCCGCAATCTTGATTAGCCGCCAGAGTGCATCGACGCCCTCCTGGCGCAGCGTTGGGTCCGCTTGCTCAAGACGGACCTGTGCATCCCTGTCGCGCCTGCGTTGCAGCTCCGCTTTCGCGGAAGCCATCACCTCCGGATCTGGTTTGCGCAAAGGCGCTGGCTTCGCCTCTTTCGCCTCTCTCCGGATATTCTTAACCGCAGTGCGCGTGGGCTTCGCATCAATGTTGGTCAACAACGCTTCCACCGCTGCAGGTGCGTCGCGGTGGGCGCTGGCGAGTTCGTAGGCCAATGTGACATCCTGGACCTTACCAGTCACCACGGCTTGGGCGACCGGGTCGGGCAGTGAGAGCATGCGAACGTGTTGACTCACCCAGGCCTTGGATTTTCCGAGCATTCCGGCGACATCCGCCTGCGTCATACCTTCGGAGAGCTTGCGCCCGATGAAGTCTGCGATCTCGCGCGCAGTTAGATTCTCGCGCTGTACGTTTTCGATGACCTGGTCGATGTCGTCAAAGTCCGGGTCTACAAATGCCGGGACCTGCATCAGTCCTGCGACCTCGGCGGCGCGGAAACGGCGATGCCCATGGTTGATAACAAAATGACCTGGCATGGTGGGATGCGGACGCAGCGAAATCGGCGACTTGATCCCCTTCTTCTTGATCGACGTGGCCAATTCGTGAATGCTCTCGGCGCTAAATCCGGGATTGTCGGCCGTACGGGAGTTCTCTTCATCCTCGTGGATCACAGCTAGGTCGAAATAAGTCGGTTCGCCGGCGGTGTGCATCGGAGCATCCAACATGGATGCCAGATCGCCAAGGCCTGCCAAATCAATGCCAGCGGCACCTTCGGGTTTAGCGGCTAAACTCATTTCGCTACCCCCATCTTGTCGAGGACATGCACGCCGAGAGCGCGCATTTCGGCACCGGCCGCGCGCGCTGAGGTTTTTCGGCTCTTCCAGACTGCCTCGCCCTTGGCCAACGCCTCTGCGACGCTCGTGCGCAGGCCGATGACTACCGGAGCGAGCAGTTTTTCGTTGGCATTTCGAATCGCAGCAAGATGGCGCACCTGCCTCGGATTGCGGCTATCTACCCGGCTCGGCACGATCCCAAGGAAGGAAAGCCTCGGGTTGTACTGCCGCGCATTGAGAATGACGCGCATCATCCCCTTGATGCCTTCGATGCTGTAGTCCTCCATCTCCACCGGGCTGATGACCGCATCGGCATTGCGGAGAGCCGTGATCGTCGCGATCCCGATGCTCGCGGGCGTGTCGATCACGCAGAGATCATAGCCCTGCGCTTCGAAGGCCCGGAGATTTACCGGGTAATTCATGAGTGCCTGGTCCAGCGGCAGATAGATGACGTTGGCAAGCAAGTGATCGGCCGCGATCAATCCGATTGGACCATCAGACGCTGCTGCCCGCGGCAGCGTATCGAGGAACAGCGAACTGGCAGGAATGGTCAGCCGGTACCTAGTGAGCGTCTTCGACAAGTTGCCAGTATCGAGATCGACGACCAGGACACGCAGGCCCGCATCTGCGGCGTGAAAGGCGATATGAGCAGCGGTAGCGGTCTTCCCCACTCCGCCTTTGTTCTGTGCAACGACAACGGTTTTCATTGGATGATCCTCTGGAGGTCGGAACTTCCTCGCCGCCTGGACCTGGTTGTATCGGTTTAGCGGCTAAACACATGCCAAGCTTCCTGAAAGACATTGCAGCTTCGGCATGTGAAATGGACGCGCCAATGAGTCAGCGAAAAGACGTTTTGTCGCCGACTTCATTCGCACGGGGTGCGTCTACGGATTCGAAGTATTCGTGGAGGGCCTGGACCGTCTGTACGCCGGGGTTCCGTACCTCGCCGTACCTGATCTTGCGCAGGTGGCTGATAGATACCCGGGTGGCATCCGCGACCGATTGGAGCTCTGTGTAGGGCACCGCACGAAGCCGTGCGAGCACGCAGTCAAAGAATGAAAGTTCGCTCATGCAAAGATTCTAACCCATATTTGGGTTATAGCAACCCACATTTATCCAACAGCGCGCGGCATAGTGCGGTATGGCAAAAAAGGCTAGTGAACTTGTCGCGGCTAACGTGGACCGGCTTATGCGAAAAGCCGGGCTCTCGAATGCCGCCCTGGAAAAGAAAAGTGGTGGCCGACTGAAGAGGTCCACCGTAGACCGCGTGCGCCGTGCGCAGGGAAGCGCTGGTGTCGACAGCATCGCCGAAATCGCGCGAGCCCTCGGTTTTGATCTGTGGCAGGTGTGCGTGCGCGACCTGGTCCCCGAACGCCCGCCGTCACTCCTGGAGCAGGCAACAGGCGATGCAACTGGGCTCTCCACAGCGGAGCGAGAACTCCTCGTCAAATTTCGATCTTTGAGCCCCCCATTCCAGCGCCTGGTGCTCAATGACCTCGAGCGATACCTTCAGGCGGAACTGCAGACCGAAGAGAAAAAGGGGGAGCACACCAAGCGCCACGCATAGGAGTGCGCCACAGGTGTGTAAAGCTGCGGGGAAAGCGAAGGTCTACTGCCTAGACATAAACAAGAACGGCACGCGCAGTCGAAATTTAAGACCGAATATTTCAAAAAATACCAATAATGTTGTTCCGTTCCCTACGCGACCCGGTCATAAGCCACGCCCGTAACAACCTATATTTGGGTTGACAATGTTTATTTACGGGTTATTATCTTCTTTAACACCCAAATTTGGGTTGGCTCTTTAACACGACGAAACACAACACGTCCCGCGTCCGCTGCGAAGCGCCGCGATTGGGAGATAGCCGCATGCCCCTGGATGAAAAAGAAGCGGCAAGAATCGTTCGTCCAAATGTTGATGGCCTGTGAAGCCGAGCGCCTTAGATGGCGCCAGACGGTCAGGCATGAGAAGAGGCGGGAGCCCAACTCATGTGGCTGACGGGGCGAACGACTTGTGTGAGGGCTAGCAGCCGGCTTGCGCATTGCGCGGGCCCGCTGCCTGAGCTCTCTTGATGACGGAGAAGAGGACTATTGCCGGGTATCCGACCTCTGATGCGTCATGCACACGCCCCTGACACAGCTGACATGGCGAGTAATGTCGGCGAACACCGAGTTGGGCCAACTGGCTCGCGCCGTGCAAGTCGGCAAGACGCCGCCCGCGTCGTGGTATCTCGCAGGCGGCATCCGAATCGGCGTTCACAACCAAGGCTCGTGTTTAGCTGCTAAACACACGCCGAGCGCTCCGATTCGGATGGTAGGTGTCCTAATCATCCCCAATTGCGGATCCCGCCAAGGCAACAAGCCTTTGGTTCCCGCGACTCGTTGGTAGACGAGAGATAAAGACGTTGCCTCCGCGCCTAGAAACACGGCTTGGCAAGCTGCGGGCAAGGCCAGATCACGGTCGGGTGCTTCCCGACGCCGGAGACGTAACCGGCCGCACGTATCGAGACTTCTCGAAACCGAGTAGACGCAGTTTAGCCGCTAAACCGACCTGCAAATTGGCGCGCCCGTGGCACATCATCAAGCTCGTGCCGCTCATCTACGCGGGAACACCCATATGGAAAAACCCACCGTGTACCCGGTCGAGGTGTGCCTCGCCGGACAAACACGTACATACACTACCGAGTTTCAGATGGATCCGCGGTACGCGGAAGCGTGGAAGCGCGTGCTCCTACTTTCCCACGGAAAGGCCGAGGTACGCTGCCTATGCCCCGGTTCCGGCGACAAGCGCCTCTCCATACACAGTCGTTCGAATTCCGATCGGTTCCACTTGGCCCGATTCCCTGAAACAGGCCCTGAACACAATGAGGATTGCGTCTATTACGGCGTGGATCCAGGAATGTCGGGGCTCGGATCATATCGCCGCGGTGTCGTTCAGGAACTTGACGACGGCAATACGAAGATCAAGCTCAAGGTTGGTCTCCAACAGAGGGCATCATCGGCACCGGAAGAGGCTGATTCTCCACTGGAGGACAACAAGCGCGCACCGTCTAGCCGGACACGATCCGGGCAAGCGAGCATGACGTTGCTGGGACTGCTGCACTACTTGTGGACGGCAGCTGGGCTCAATGTGTGGGCGCCCTCGATGCAAGACAAGCGAAACCTCGGCGTGCTGCACTACCACCTGCTGCGCGTTGCGAGCACTACGTATGCAGGTCGGGTGCGGTTGTCCAGTAATCTCGTCATCGCCACATCCGCGCCTGCTGGAACGCAGGCAGATTTGAACAAGGCCAAGGCGATCGAGGCGATGAACCAACGCCGTCGCCTTGTCGCAATTGCACCGCTGGCCCAGTACCAGACAGGCATGGAGAGCACAGCCCGACTACCGATCGCGGGCTTTCATGGCATTCCCCATCTTTCGCTTTCCGATGACAGCTGGAATGTGCTGAAGCGCCGCTTCGAGGGAGAACTTAACGGGTGGATGTCGGGCGACCAGGTCGTGGCAATTGCACAGACCGATGCGCCGCGGCCAGCAGCAGGTGTCATGCGAGCCCAGGTGGTGGACGCAGGCCTCATGCGCGTGACACAGCAATGGATTCCCATCGACTCGGGATACGAGGCGGCAGTCGCCAGCGCATTAGTCGCCGCCCAACGTCGTTTCGAAAAACCTCTGCGATTCGATGCTGGCGAGGACCAGGTCTTCCCCGACTTCTGGCTCAAGGACCGCGGGCGCGCATTGCCGATGGAGGTATGGGGCCTGACAGACCCGGAATATCTGGCCCGCAAGGAAAAGAAGACCTCGTACTACGACGAGACATATGGCGCCGGAAACTGGTGGCAGTGGGACGCCGCGTCGGGCGGGCCGATACCGCCATTCCCGTAGAAACTTCGGATGTCCGCGTTTGGCGTCGGAGACGTATTTCAGCACGCCCATTCGTGCGCACTTCCGACACGTACCCAGAACGCATAAGTGCAATTAATTTTATGGAGCGTACGAAATGAAGACGAATAGTGGACCTACCAAGACCGAGGGAAAGGCTACGTCAGTCTCCGGCCAGGATCGGCTGGTCCACGGAGAATTTGTGGCAGGGAATGATTCGGCGGTTCCCGAGGGAAGGCATGATGGAAGCTGAAATCGCCCTCACCCTCCAGGAGGCGGCCGAACGGCTGCACCTGTCGTACAGCACCGTCTTTGCCCGCCGGCGAGAGATCGCCTTCCGCCTGCCGGGCTCCCGCGTCTGGCGGGTGTGGCCATCCCGACTTGCCACCTTGACCGAAAAACGTTCCAATCTGACCCGGTTAAACCTGCGGGTCGGTGGAGATACGGAATGCCAATCCGCAAAGACCCCGATTCCGGCGTCTACCAGCTTGACCTCCGCACGCCAGGCGGCCAAAGAGTTAGACGCTCTACTGGCACGACCGACAAGAAAGCTGCGCAGGAATACCACGACCGACTGAAGGCCGAACTATGGCGCCAGGAGAAGTTGGGCGAAGAGCCCGACCACACCCTGGATGAGGCAGCCCTGGGCATGCTGAAGCTGTCGGAAGGTCAAAGCGACTATGACGCCAAGGTCAGACACATCACGTACTGGCGTGAGGCCCTGGGCGGGTCTACGCCGCTTCGCTCTTTAACCGCTGGCGACATCATGCAGAAGTTGCCGACGCATACCACGCACAAGCACCGCAAACCCACGCCCGTCAAAGCGGCGACCAAGAACCGCTACCTTTCGACGATCCAGCGCACCCTGCACTTGGCCGCCGAATGGGGATGGTTGACCAAGGCGCCGAAGTTGAGCAAGTTCGAGGAACCGGACAAGCGCGTACGCTGGGAGCCACCGGCGGTGATCGCACGCCTGATCGGCGCGATGACTCTGGAATGGATGCGAGACGTCAGTCTGGTGGCGGTAGCCACTGGCATGCGGGAGGACGAGCTTTTGTCGTTGCAGCCGCGGCACGTCGATTTGCCGCAGGCAAATGCCTGGGTGGTCGCCGAACAGGCCAAGTCCGGCTACGCCCGCTCGGTGCCGCTGAACGGCGACGCACTGAGTGTGCTGGAGCGACGCATCTCCAAGGCAAAGAAGTACGTTTTCGAACGGCCGTCACGCGACGGTGAGATCCGCAAGATTAGCCAGACCGATGCGCGCGTCCTGAAGCGAGCCTGCAAGGTGGTCGGAATAGAGGACTTCCACTTTCACGACCTGCGCCACACCTGGGCCTCCTGGCACGTCCAGCATGGCACCCCGTTGCTCGCGCTCAAGGAGCTGGGTGGCTGGGAGACGTTGGAGATGGTGCAGAAGTATGCCCACCTCGCGCCGTCGCATTTGGCCCACCATGCCCAGGCGGTCAACTTTTGGTCAATCTCGACCGAGGAAGAAAAAACGCAGCCGGCCAGGGCTGCGTAAATTCTTGATTCCATAAGGCAATTTGGTGGGTCGTGCGCGACTCGAACGCGCGACCAACGGATTAAAAGTCCGCTGCTCTACCGACTGAGCTAACGACCCAACCGAAGCCCGCGATTATGACCTATGCCCCCAGGCTTGTCAAAGCGAAGGGGGGCTTACCAGGCCGCGACCACGGCGCCATGGTACTTGGTTTGAATAAAGTCCTTGACCGCCTGCGAATGATACGCGGCCACCAGTTTGGCGAATTCGGGACGGTCCTTGTCCTTCTCGCGTACGGCGATCACGTTGGCGTAGGGCGAGTTCGGGGATTCCTGCGCGATGGCGTCGCGCTTCGGGTCCAGGCCCGCCTGCATGGCGAAGTTGGTGTTGATCGCCGAGGCGTCGGTATCGTCCAGGGAGCGCGGCAATTGCGCCGCGTCCAGCTCGATAAACCGCAGCTTGCGGGGATTTTCCGCGATATCCAGGGGCGTCGCTTTCAGTCCCACGCCGGCCTTCAACTTGATCAGGCCCTGGCCCTGCAGCAGGAGCAAGGCACGGCCGCCGTTGGTCGGATCGTTGGGAATACCGATACGGGCGCCCTCTTTCAACCCGTCCAGGCTTTTTACCTTCTTGCTGTAGATGCCGATCGGGAAGATCACGGTCTTGGCAATGCTGACGAGCTTGTAGCCGCGATCCGCATTGGCGTTGTCCAGGTAAGGCTGGTGCTGGTAGCTGTTGGCGTCCAGATCGCCGGCCGCAAGCGCCACGTTGGGCGTTACGTAATCGGCGAACTCGACGATGTTGATTTGCAGGCCTTCTTTGGCGGCCTGCGCTTTTACGACTTCCATGATCTCGGCGTGTGGGCCGCCTGTCACCCCGACCTTCAGCGGCTTGCCCTGCGCGAACGCGGCCGATGTGGCGGCCAGGCCAACCCCGAGGGCCAGCACGGCGAATACTTTGATAGCGTTGAACTTCATGATTGCGTAGCGTCCTTAGCTGCGAGTTAACGATGCGACATGCGCCGAACGGCCCAGTCGCCAAGGCTTTGCATGACTTGCACCAGCACGATCAGGACGACGACCACCGCCGTCATGACATCGGACTGGAAGCGCTGGTAGCCGTAGCGGATGGCGAGGTCACCCAGTCCACCCCCGCCGATGACACCGGCCATCGCCGAATAGCCGATCAGGCTGACGATGGTGACCATGACGCCCGCAACCAGGCCCGGCAGCGCCTCCGGCAGCAGCACCTTGGCGATGATCTGCGCGGGGGATGCGCCCATCGCGCGCGCCGCGGTGATGAGGCCGGGATCGACTTCGCGCAAGGCGTTTTCGGCGATACGCGCCATGAACGGGATGGCGGCGACGGATAGGGGAACGATAGCCGCCGTGGTGCCTATGGAAGTCTGCGCCACCAGGCGCGTGAATGGGATGATGTAAACCATCAGAATGATGAAGGGCAGCGACCGCGTGGCATTGACGATAGCCGCGAGCACGCGGTTCACACCCGGGCGCTGCAGCATCCCGCCGCGGCTGGTCACGACAAGCACCACGCCTATCGGTATGCCCACCAGCACCGCGATGAAGCCGGACACGCCGACCATCAAAAGCGTTTCAAGCAGCGAAGTGGTGAGAGCGTCGATCAGTTGTTGCGGGCTCATGGGCTAGCTCTTGCACGGCGACGGCACGCGTCGCCAGGTCGGATGAAGCCTGCTCCAGGGATTGCGGCGCGCCTTGGACCAGGACAAACGCCGTACCCACGGCGACACCCTGCACGTCCTCGATGCGCGCCTGGATCAGGCTGACATCCAATGAAAAATGACGGGATAGATGGGAGATGAGATCGCCCGTACCCTGGCTCCCGCCCAGGGACAGGCGCAATAGGCGCACGGCGGTATCGGGCCGCGCCGCGACCGCGTCGCGCATGCGCGCCTGCAGGGCCTTCAGCGTGGCGTCGGTCAGGTCGCTGGAGGTCGCCGCGGACACCATGGACCGGGTGACCTCATGGCGCGGCGTGGCGAAGATTTCCGCCGCGCTGCCCATTTCGACGACCTGGCCTTCCGACAGCACGGCAACGCGGTCGCAGACCTCGCGCACCACTTCCATCTGGTGGGTGATCATCACCACCGTGATGCCGGTCTGCCGGTTGATATCGCGCAGCAGTGCCAGGATATTGTGAGTCGTCTCGGGGTCGAGCGCGGAGGTAGCCTCATCGCTGAGAAGCACATCCGGTTCATTCGCCAGGGCGCGCGCGATACCCACGCGCTGTTTCTGGCCGCCGCTGATTTGCGCCGGATAGCGGTTGCGCAGGTGCTCCAGCCCGACCAGCTTCAACAGGCGCTCGACGCGGGCAGGGATATCGTCGCGCGGCACGCCGGCGATTTCCAGCGGCAGCGCGACATTGCCGTACACCGTGCGACGCGACAGCAGGTTGAAGCCCTGGAAGACCATGCCGATGCGCCGCCGCTGCTGCCTCAGCTGTTCTTCCGGCAGTCCGGTCAGGCACTGGTCGCCGATGGCGATGGTGCCCGCGTCGGGCCGCTCCAGCAGGTTGATGCACTGGACGAGCGTGCTTTTCCCGGCCCCGCTGGGCCCGATGATGCCGAACACTTCACCTTGCGCGATATGCAGGGTGATGTCGCGCAGGGCTTCGAAGCGACCATGCGGTGTCGCATAGGTCTTGTGGAGGTTCTTGATGTGAATCATGGCGCGACGACATTGTGAACGAGCGCGTTACGAAGCAGAACGACTGTTTCGTGCCGGCTTTATAACTTTTGATTATAAATCGCGCGCAGGCCCGCCCCGCCGGGTGTGGCAGGGCGGACCGCCGGATCGGATCAACGGGCGCGTGAGATACGGACTTCGGCGCCGCGGCGCTTGACCTCCAACCCTTCGGACGGAAGGATGCGCAGGCCTTCCAGACCCTTGATGTAGCTGGACCCCTGCATTTGCATGACGCGGATCTTGTTGCGCATGACGACAGGATTGTGCATCGGCATGCCGAACATCCAGACTTCATCGAGGATGCGGGCGGAATTGAATTCGCCCGTGTGATGCGCCGCCGGCCCCAGGCACAGCATGTGGCCTTCGCGGCCGAAGACGGGATACTGGCCCATGTCGCAGTTGACGGTCCAGACCGAACCGCCTTCGTAACGATGGCCGGTGTTCAGGTCCCACCACGCTTCGCCCTTGGGCAGGTAAACGCGCACCTCGTTGCCCGGCTTGACGATGGGGGCAACGAGCAAGGCCGGCCCCAGCAGATACTGGAGGTCCCAGGCATGGGCTTCCGCGTCATTGGGAAAAGCCATGGCCATCGAACGCTGCACCGGCAGGCCGGTGCGCACCGCGTCTTCCACGGCACCCAGCACGTAGGGAATCAGGCGATAGCGCCACTGCAGCCAGGTCCTGGCATGGGCCAGCGTTTCCTCGCCGAAGGCCCACGGCATGAGCTTTTCCACCCCTTCGAAGAAGAAGTTGGACGAGAACACGCCGAAGGTCAGCCAGCGCAGGTATAGCTCCGGCGTCATCGCGTCCGCGGGCGCCGCGGCATTGCCGATGGAATGGACCTGCACGGGCAGGCCGCTGGCGCCGATGGACAGGGCCGTACGCAGCGTGTGTTCCAGGCCATCCCAGTCGTTGCTGACGCGCGGACCGTTCTGCCACGGCAAACGCTGGGCGGCCGGGAAGAGATCGGTGCTGGGCACCACCCCTTCCGGCGGCACCTTGTGGCCCGCCACGGCGTCGAACAACGCGCGCCGCGCCAGCAAGGGATAGATCGTACGCAGGGCGGGACCCGATTCGCCGCCGCGGGCGGTGATACCGTCCGGGATGGCCAGCTGGATATCGCAGGCGGGCGCATCCAGCCCGTCTTCGATCAACTGGCGCTGGCGTTCGGCCCAAAACGCATAGACGTCGCGGTTGGTCAGGTCCAGCAGCCCGAACGGCTGCCCGCCGGACACGCTATTGCCATCGAAGACCTGGGCATTGCCGTCGTCGCGCGCAAGCAGCCAGCCGCGGTCTTCCAGTTCCTCGAACAAGGGGGTATGGCGCAGGACGCCCGGGAAACCGGGCGCGCATACATGCACGTGGTGCTTGTGGAACAAGGCGAACAACTGGCGCGCATCCGGAAAACGGGTGGCGTCCCATTCCACCTGGGCCTTGTCGGCCTGGAATGTCCAGGCGGCCGGTGGCGCAAGCTGCACGGCATCCAGCGGCAGTTCATGGGCGCGCAGGCGCTCGACCAGCGAGGTGGTCTGCGTCGCCATTTCGCCTTCGGCCTGGCGCAGCCAGACGCCCATGGCCCACAGGACGGGCTGGCCGGCCCGGCCCGTCAGGGCGGTGTACTGGTTCAGGATTTCGGCGGGCTCGCCGACGAAGAGGAACACGTCCAGCACGGCGTCGTCCACCGTGACAACGTAGGCGTTGTCGGCCGGTGCCGCGCCCAGCGCATGCTGCACGCGCCGCACGGTATTGACGTAGACGCCCCAGCCGGTGGGACTCCACGCCAGCGGCAGCGCGCGATGTTCGGGATCGTCGGAAACGACGTTTTCGTCCCGGCGATTCAGGTCCCCCGGGGTTTCGCCCAGGCCGTAAATCCGATCCGCGGCGTCCAGCGCGAAGCTGACTGTCCAGACGGCTTCACCGGGCTCGTCCAGCGCGTTGTGGCCAAAACCGGGCGCCTGCTCGGAGTCGTCCGAGATGAAAACCTGGTTGTCGCCCTTGAACAGGGCGATACGCACCGGATCGGTCAAGACCTCCAGCGCGGTTTCGCCCTGGACGATGCGCCAGCCTCCGCCATCGCGAGGCACGACGGTGGCTTCGCCGACGGCCTCCTGGCGGGCCAGCAGCATTTCCGCGATCGCCTTTTCCCGCGTGCTGGGTTTTTCGTCGCCCAGCGCATGAGGATGACCACAGCGGACCCGGAACACCCCCGGTGCGTGGGCTTCGACCACAAAACGCAAACCGTCGCCCGTATCGAAGTCGATTCGGCTAGGGCGGGCAGTTAACAACTCGATGCTTTCGAGTTGATTTGTATGCGCAAAATCGAAGTTGGGCGGCACCGAGCATCCCCCGCTTAGCCAAAAAGCACCAAAAGGCGCTATTTTGACGGATTTGGCGCCTGAAATAAACTCGGCATTGGAATTGCGTCATGCGGTGCCGCAGCTTGACAGCCCGGCCAGACAATGGCTGGCGCCGAAGCGGCCGCTCACCTGACCGGTCGCCACCCCCGCGCGCCAGGCCCGCCGCGCGTCATCAGCCCCCCAAAAACCGTCAATTCTCGGTAATTCCCGGCTTCGGCACCCGCCAGCATTTTCCGCGGCTAGCGCTCAGCGCGGCGCGATGGCGGCCAGAAGTTCGGATTCCAGTACGGCGGGCTCGGCGCACAATCGCCCCGCGATGATGTCGCCCGCCAACGCGGCCCAGCTCAAACCGCGCGAGGCATACCCCGTGGCGAGATAAAGTCCATCGGCATGGGAGACCGGCCCGATCGCCGGCAGCCGGCCCGGCAGGACGGCGCGCCATCCTGCCCAGCCCGGCAGGGAGCCGGCCGCGGCGGCATAAGGCGCCAGTACGCCCGCCTCCGCCAGCAGCCCGGCGGCCTTGCCGATATTGACGGCCTGACCCGCCGCCGTGACGCGGCTTTCCGTGGCGCCATGGGCATAGGTGCTACCGGCTACGCACCATCCCTGCACGGCAGGCAGCAGATAGCCCTCTCCGCCGACGATGCAGCGCGGGCCGCCGCCAAGGCCATGGTCCGGCAGCATGGTGACTTCGCCCGCCAGGGCATGCATCTGGGCGACGCGCGGCAACGGGGCGAGCAGGCCGCTGGCGTGCAGGACATTGCGCGCGTCCAGCGCGTTGGCCAGTACGACGACCGGCGCCTGGCCGGCTTCGGCGTCGGAGTCCGCATACAGACGCCATGTGCCGGATCGATGATCGAGGCGCCGGATGTTCGCGCGCACGTGCCGGATGCCAGGTGCCGCCGCCAGCGCCTGGATCAATGGATGCGGCCGCACGAGCATGCCCGCCGCGAAGTGAAGCCCGCCGCGCGATAGGGGCAGCCCGGCCAGCTCGGCGGCCTCGGCCGCATCGACGCGGCGTACCCAGGTTTCCGGAAAGCCCAGCGCCTGCAGCACGGACGCGGCATCCGCGGCGCGTCCGGCATCGCGCGATAGCTGCAGCGTGCCGCACTGCCATGGCCGGGCATCCTCCGGCAAGATGCGCCAACGGGCCAAAGCGCGCAGGCTGCCGGCCCGTGAGAGGCGAGCCCGCGCGTTGTCGTCGCGCGCGACCAGCGGGGTCAGCGCGGCGGCGACATGACCGCGATGCGACGATGCCGTGCCCTGCGCATCGAATACGGTCACGTCAACACCACGCAGATGAAGCGCCTGGGCGATCGCGGCCCCCGCGAGGCCGCCACCGACCACGGCGACGCCGGCCGGCGTCGCATCGGCGGCCGGCCGGACACCCGCATGGGTAGCCACCGTCATATGTGTCTTACCCGCGAAGCCCGGACGTTTTTTCACGGCAAAGCCGGCGTCCTGCAGCGCCCGCCGGACTGCACCCGCGCTGCACCAGGTCGCCGCCGTGGCGCCCGGCGCGGCGTGGGCGGCAAGCGCGCGCATCAATTCCGGTGTCCACATCCGCGGGTTTCGGGCGGGCGCGAAGCCATCCAAGAAAAATGCGTCGGCGGCGAACTCGAGCGCCGCGGCCATGATGCCCGCATCGCCAAATCCCAATGTCAGCGTCACCGCGCCGTTTTCGAATTCAAGCCGGTGGACGCCCGGCAACAGGGGCGGCCATTGCGCGATAAGTTCCTCCGCCAGGTCCGGCACGGCTCCGTCCACGGCATATCGACGCAACAGGGCCGCCAGATCGTCGGCGCGCAAGGGATGCGCCTCGAAGGACACCATGTGCAGACGGGCCGGGCGACGGGGATCGTCCCGCCAGGCACGCCACAGCGAGAGAAAATTCAAACCCAGGCCGAATCCGGTCTCGCAGACGGTGAACCCGGCGCGCCCCTGCCAGCGCTGCGGCAGAGCATTGCCTTGAAGGAATACATGGCGCGCCTGCGCCCACCCGCCGTCGGCCGCGTGATAAACGTCGCCGAACTCGCGGCTACGGGGGACTCCGTTCGCATCGAGGAAGGGTTCGGCCGGATTCAACGGCTGATAAGCAACAGTAGAAGGCTCGAACATGGACTATGCATCGTGAAGATTCAATGCGCGGCGTAGAATCGGGCTATGGGGCAACGATCCCGCTGCCCGCCGCAACGCGCCGCGGCCAAACCCTGATTATCTATCGCCAGACAAGCATGCAACCCTCCGCGCAAGCCCACTCTCCCACCGCGCAGCTGGACCTGTGCGCGGCCCTGGACGCCGCGGTGAAAGCCGCGCACGCCGGCGCCGCCATTTTGCAATCGTACGCGCATCACCGCGCCGATCTGGTGATCGACCGCAAGGCTCGCAACGACCTGGTGTCCCAGGCCGACCGCGAAGCGGAAGCCGCCGTCATCCAGGAATTGCGCGAGCGCACACCGAAATACGGCATCGTCGCGGAGGAAACCGGCGGCAAGGTGGATGGCGTGGCGACCTGGTACATCGATCCGCTGGATGGCACCACGAATTTCCTGCATGGCATCCCGCACTATGCGGTCTCGATCGCGCTGATCGCGCACGCGGGAACCCGCGTGGACGCGGGCGCGCCGCTGTCGGTCGATACGCCGGTCGTGGGGGTGGTCTACGATCCTTGCCGGGAAGAACTGTTCAACGCCATTTACGGCGTGGGCGCATGGCTGAACGGCCATCGGATCGCCTGCTCGCGCACGCAGACGCTGGACGACGCGGTACTCGCCACCGGCTTCCCTTTCCGGGACTTTTCGTTCGCGCAGCAATACATGCCCACGCTGCACGATGCCATCAACACGACGCGCGGCGTGCGCCGGCTGGGCGCCGCAGCGCTGGACCTGGCCTGGACCGCGGCGGGCCGCTACGACGGCTATTGGGAAATGGGGCTGGCGCCCTGGGATGTCGCGGCGGGAACACTGATCGTGCGCGAGGCCGGCGGCGTGGCGGAAGACATGTACGGCGTGGACAGCTGGCCCATCGGCGGCTATGTGGTGTCCGGAAACCCCTCGGTTGCCGCGGCGCTGAAGGCCATGATCGCGCCGCACTTGACCAAGAAACCGGCGGCCTGAAACAAACCGGCGACCGCTACCGCTCGCAATAGGAATCCGCTAGGGCGCGACGGTCGGACGCACGGCCGACGACTGGGCAGGCGCGGCGGCAGGCCGCCCGGCATCGCCGCGCAGCTCGCGCCGCAGGATCTTGCCGACGTTGCTCTTGGGCAGCTCGGCCCGGAACTCCACTTCACGCGGGCATTTGTACCCCGTCAGCCTTTCCCGGCACCATGCGTTGATCTCCGCCTGCGAGAGGGCAGCGCTGCGCGGCACGATGAAGACCTTGACCACTTCGCCGGAGCGCTCGTCCTCCACGCCGATGGCGGCAACCTCCAGGACATCGGGATGGGCGACAACGACGTCTTCGACCTCGTTGGGGTACACCTTGAAGCCCGACACGGTGATCATGTCTTTCTTGCGGTCGACGATGCGGATGTACCCGCGTGCGTCGATGGTGCCTATATCGCCGCTTCGGAAATAGCCATCCGCGGTCATGACCTCGCGGGTTTCCTCCGGCCGTTGCCAATACCCGCGCATGACCTGCGGCCCCTTGATGCAGACTTCCCCGCGTTCGCCCTCGGGCACCGGCCGGCCTTCATCGTCCAGGATCGCCACATCCGTGGAAGGCACGGGCAGGCCGATGGAGCCGGAAAAGTCCAGCGTATCGGTGGGATTGACGGCTGCCACCGGTGCTGTTTCCGACAGGCCGTAGCCCTCGATGATGGGCCGGCCCGTCATGACGCGCCAGCGCTCGGCCACGGTACTCTGCACCGCCATGCCGCCGCCGAATGTCAGGCGCAAGGCGGAAAAATCCAGCGCCGCGAAGTCAGGATTGTTGGCCAGGGCGTTGAACAGCGTATTGACGCCCGGGAAGATATTCACCGGCACATCGCGCCATGCCTTTATCAGGGCAGGCTGGTCGCGCGGATTCAGGATAAGCAGGTTGCGCATGCCGGCGTGCATACCGTACAGGCCGCAGACAGTCATCGCGAAGACGTGATAGAGCGGCAAGGCGCTGATGATCGTCAGTTGGCCGGCCACGTCGTGCAATGCCGGCCAGGCGACCGCTTCGGTCTGCAAAACGTTGATCGCCAGGTTGCGATGAGTCAGCATCGCGCCCTTGGGCGTACCGGTCGTACCGCCCGTGTACTGCAGCACGGCCAGGTCGTCCATCGACAGGACCGGCGCCTCGAATCCATGCCGGCGGCCGATGGACAGGACCCGCGTCAAGGGCAGCGCGCCGTCGATGCGCCATGCCGGCACGGCCTTTTTTACGTGCCTGGCCACCAGGTTCACGACGGTTTCCTTGACCCCGCCCAGCAGGTCGCCCACCGCCGTGACGACGACGTGGCGCAGGTCTCCCCGGTCCTGCACGTCCTGCAGGGTGTGCGCGAAGTTCTCCAGGACGACGATGACCTGGGCGCCGCTGTCCAAAAGCTGCCGCTGCAGCTCCACCGGTTTGTACAAGGGGTTGACGTTGACCAATACATGGCCAGCGCGCAATGTTCCCAGCATGCAGGCCAGATAAGCGGGAACGTTGGGCAGCATCAGGGCAACCCGGCTGCCGCGTTCCAGGTCCAGCGACTGCAGCCATCCGGCGAAGCACTCCGCATGGCGGTCCAGCGCCTCGTAGAGAATATCCGTCCCCATCGCCGTACAGGCGACCCGGCTGGCGTAACGCTCGCATGCCCGGTCCAGCAAATCCACCAGAGACACGTAGCCGTCGGCGGAAACCTCGGCGGGAACACCCGCGGGATATTCGGCCAGCCATGGACGCTGCATGGTAGATGTCTCCAATTTAATAAGGCCGGGTTTGATGATACGCTCGATCGTCCAGCCGCCCCGCCGTCCGTTGCGGCGTGCCGGGCGTCTCCGGCCTGATGGCCTGGTCTATTTTTGCCGCGCCCGCCCGGGCGTGCAACCCAACGGTGCTCCATGAAACTGCTAGAACCCATCGTCGCCTGGCAGGCGGACCTCGCCGCCATACGCCGTGACCTGCATGCCCATCCGGAACTGTGCTTCGAGGAATTCCGGACCTCCGACGTAGTGGCTGCCAAACTCCAGGAATGGGGTATCGAAGTACACCGTGGCCTGGGCGGCACCGGCGTGGTCGGCACCATACGCGGCAATGCCGGCGGCACACGCGCGATCGGCTTGCGCGCCGACATGGACGCCCTGCCGATGCAAGAAATCAACACGTTCGAGCATGCCAGCCGGCATCCCGGCAAAATGCATGCGTGCGGGCACGACGGGCACACGGCCATGCTGCTGGGCGCCGCCCGCTATCTTGCGGCACACCGGGATTTCGAAGGCATCGTCCACGTCATTTTCCAGCCCGCCGAAGAACACGGCGGCGGCGCCAAACGCATGATCGACGACGGCCTGTTCCGCGAATTCCCCATGGAAGCGGTGTTCGGCATGCATAACTGGCCCGGCATGGCGCAAGGCTCGTTCGGCTTGACGCCGGGGCCCATCATGGCATCCAGCAACGATTTCCGGATCACGATTTCGGGCAAGGGTTCGCACGCTGGAATGCCGCACCTGGGCGTCGATCCGGTCATGGCCGCTGTGCAACTGGCGCAATCGCTGCAGACGATCATCACGCGCAACCGCAATCCGCTCGATGCCGCCGTCCTGAGCATCACGCAAATCCACGCCGGCAGCGCGGACAACGTGGTGCCCACCGAGGCCGTCATGCGGGGCACGGCGCGCACGTTCACGATGGAATCGCTCGATCTGATCGAACAGCGCATGCGCGATATCTCCGTGCATACTTGCGCCGCGCTGGGCTGCGACGTGGATTTCGATTTCCAGCGGCACTATCCGCCGACGATCAACCATCCCGCCGAGGCGGCCGTATGCGCCGACGTGCTGCGCGAGCTGGTCGGAACCAGCAACGTCGATGACCATGTGCAGCCCTCGATGGGCGCCGAGGATTTCGCCTTCATGCTGCAGGAAATTCCCGGCTGCTATGTCTGGATCGGCAATGGCTGGGGCGAACACCGCACGGCGGGCCATGGATTGGGCCCCTGCATGCTGCATAACGGCAGCTACGATTTCAATGATGACCTGCTGGGACTGGGCGCCACGTACTGGGTTCGGCTGGCCCTGGCCCGCTTGAGCCGGCCAGCCGAGGCGGGAGCGCGCTAGGCACGGCACATTTCCAGGAATAGCGAGGCCGCGCGGGCCGGCGCGGAGGCGTGCGGCAACAGGATACTGAGCATGCGGGTCAAGCCCCCGCCGCCGATCCGCAACGCGACCAGCGCGCCATCCTCGTGGCGCATCGACATGACCGACACGAAGCCGATACCCAGCCCGGCGCGTACGGCCTGCTTGACGCCTTCGACGCCGGCCAGTTCCAGCGCTACGTCGGGAACCAGGCCTTCGGCATGGAAGGCGCGTTCGACCAGTCCCCTGACGCCCGACCCCTGCTCCCGCATCACCAGCGAATACTTGGCCAGGTCCGCGAGTCGAACCTGGCCGCGCCGGGCCAGATCATGGTCGGCCGGCACCACGGCCACCACCTCATCGGCGCGCCATTCATAGACGGCGGTGTCGGCAGGCAGCCCCGTCGGGACATCGCCCTCGATGAAAGCCATGTCCAACTGCGCCAGGCGCTGGACGATTTCACGCGTGTTGCCGTCCGACAGCTGCAACGCCACCGCCGGGTAGCGGGCGCGGAATGTGGCGACCAGGCCGGGCAATACATAGCTGGCGGGCGTCGTACTCGCGCCCAGCCGCAACGAGCCGGACGCGATGCCCCGCCAGGCGTCGCGCACGCCCCGCGCCAGCGCATAGGCCTGGCGCACCTGGCGCGCATGCTCGACCAGCTTATCGCCCGCCGAGGTCAGGGCGATACCGTGGCCGCTGCGCCGGTACAGGGGTTCGCCGAACCACTCCTGCAGGGCGCGCAGCTGGCCGGAGACCGCCGGTTGCGATAAATGCAACAGTTCGGCCGCGCGGCTGATATTGCCCGTCTCGGCGACATAGGCGAAGGTCAGCAGTTGTTCAGGAGTCATGGCGGGTACACGGCAAGGCGAGGACAGCGAGGCTGGCCGGGACGAGGCGCCCACGGGTGGACGGCCCGATATCGGAATTTCGGATATTTAACATCCGAACTAATAATTTTTCAAATGATCTCCCGGCGCCTACATTACTACCTGTAATTTAGGTTGGCGGCGCAGTCATGACAGGGACGGGCGTCCCCGTCGCCTCCGGCCGAGGAATCCCATCATGAACACCACCATCGCGGGCCTGCCTGTAGCCACGCTCTGGCGCGACAAGCTGAATGGCGTTTTCTTTGTCGCCCTGTTATCCGTCGCGGTCGTCCAGCTGGCCGACCTGCCCTTTCTGCACAACCTGGGTTTTTCTCCGCTGGTCGTGGGCATCGTCTGCGGCATGGCGTATGGCAACCTTCTGCGGGGCACCATGCCGCACGAATGGGGGGCCGGCGTCAATTTCGCCGCGCGCCGGCTGCTGCGCATCGCGGTGGCATTCTACGGCTTGAATATCAGTATCCAGGAAATCGCCGCCGTGGGCCTGCCCGGCCTGGCGGTTTCAGTGGGGATCGTGGTCAGTACGCTGGCGATCGGCACCGTCGTGGGCCAGCGCCTGCTGGGACTGGACCGCGATACCGCCATGCTTACCTCGGCCGGCAGCGCCATCTGCGGCGCAGCGGCCGTGCTGGCCTTCGAACCCACGCTGCGCGCCCAGCCGCACAAAAGCGCGGTGGCGGTCGCCACCGTCGTGCTGTTCGGTACCCTGTCGATGTTTCTGTATCCGGTCTTCTACCACGCCGGCTGGCTGCACCTGGATACGCAGGATCTGGGTATTTATATCGGCGGAACCATCCATGAAGTCGCCCAGGTCGTCGGCGCCGCCAGCAATGTGGATCCGGCAACCACGGAGGTCGCGACCATCGTCAAGATGACGCGCGTGGCCCTGCTGGTGCCAGTGCTGCTGGTATTGGGCTTGTGGCTGCGCCGGGCCGCCGGCGCCAGGTCCGACGCGACCCACGCCGGCGCGACGCGCCTGCCCATCCCGTGGTTCGCCATCGGTTTCCTGGCCCTGGCCGTTGTCAATTCCCTGCATATGCTGCCCGCCGACGCGCTGGCGCAACTGCGCAGGCTCGATGTCTTCGCGCTGACCATGGCGATGACCGCGCTGGGAATAGAAACGCGCTTTAGCCAGATCCGCAAGGCGGGACCGCGCGTGATGGCCCTGGGATTCATTCTGTACCTGTGGCTGATTTTCGGCGGTTACGGCCTGGTGCGGCTGGTCGGCTGAACGATCGGGCGGTTGTCACGCGACGGGGACGAATTTCCGTCATAATCGGCCGGTTGTCCGTCAGGAGCCGGTTCATGTCCGCCAGTAAAACCTCGCCCTTCGTTGCCCTGCCCGCGCATCGCGAGGCCGTCCTGCGCGTCATGCCCATGCCCGCCGATGCGAACGTGCATGGCGATGTGTTCGGCGGCTGGATCATGGCCCAGGTCGATATCGCGGGCTCGATCCCGGCGGCGCGGCGCGCGGCCGGCCGTGTCGCCACCATCGCGGTCAACAGCTTCATCTTCAAAGAGCCCGTATTCGTCGGCGATCTGTTGAGCTTTTACGTCGATATCGTGAAGACGGGCACGACCTCCATCACTGTAGACGTCGAGGTCTACGCGCAGCGCCAGCGCCTGGACGCGGAAGTCGTGAAGGTCACGGAAGCCACCCTGGTCTATGTCGCGACGGACGATGCCCGCCGCAGCCGCCCGCTACCCGCGCTATAACGGACGCCGCGCGCATGACCGAAGTCGATCTTCCACACAAACCGGCCGCCGCGCCGCGCCGCCTGGATCCCGAAGACGCCCAGCACGCGCTCGCCGAAGTGCAGGAATTGCTGCGCCGGCAGGAGCTGGTCGCCAGCCTGGTGCACCGGCAGGAAGAGGGCGACACGCGCCAGGACCTGGTCGAACAACTGGTACAGCGACAGCATGAAGCCGAGCTGAAGGCACTCGTCGACGGCCTGCATCCGTCGGACATCGCCTTCATCCTGGAATCGCTGCCCAAGGACGAACGGCAGGCCGTCTGGAAACTGGTCAGCTCGGAACACGATGCCGACGTCCTGCTGGAAGTCGAGGATTGGGTCCGCGAGTCGCTGATCGAAACGATGAACCGGCAGGACCTGGTCGCGGCGACAGAGAACCTGGACGCCGACGAACTGGCGGACCTGGCGCCCGATCTGCCGGCCGACGTCGTGGCCGAAGTGCAGAAAGGCCTGACCGACGAAGAGCGCGCGCAATTGCTCGAGGCCATGGGGTACCCCGAAGACAGCGTCGGGGCCATCATGGATTTCGAGATGGTGCGCGTCCGCGAGGACGTGACGCTGGAAGTCGTGTTGCGCTACCTCAGGCGCCTGCATGAACTGCCCAATCACACCGACCAGATTTTCGTGGTCGACCGCCAGGACAAGCTGCAAGGCACCCTGCCCTTGTCGACCTTGCTTGTGAGCGAGCCCGAAACCGCCGTGCGCGATGTGATGACCACGGACTACCTGACGCTGGCAGCCCTGGACTCGGACGCCGACGCCGCGGGGGCCTTCGAAAGATACGACCTGGTTTCGGCCCCCGTGGTGGACGACCAGGGCCGCCTGATCGGGCGGGTAACCATCGCCGACGTCGTGGATGTCATGCGCGAGGACTCGCAGGAACAGGCCCTGTCGCGCGCCGGCCTGCAGGAAGAGGATATCTTCGCTCCCGTCGCGATGGCCTTGCGCAATCGGGCGCCCTGGCTGCTGTTCAACCTGTGCACGGCGGCCACGGCGTCGTTCGTCGCCTCCCGCTTCGAAAGCACGGTCAGCCATATCGTCATCCTGGCCTTCCTGATGTCCATCGTCGCCGGCATCGGCGGCAATTCTGGCAACCAGACGATGACCATGATCATCCGGGCCCTGGCGGTTGGCCGCATCACCGGCCGCAACCTGTGGCAGCTGGTCAAGCGCGAACTGCTGGTGACGCTGCTGGTGGGCTTGTGCGGCAGCCTGGTGGCCGCGCTGTTCGCGTGGACGATCTCCGGTTCCGTATCCATCGCTTTGGTCATGATGGCAGCCATGATCTGCAACATGCTGGTCGGCGCATCGGTCGGCGTGCTGGTGCCGATGCTGCGCGATCGATTCGGCAAGGATCCCGCGATCGGGTCTTCGGTATTGCTGACCTTCGCCACCGACTCGCTGGGTTTCTTCATCTTCCTGGGATTGGCAACGGTGTTCCTGCTCTAGAAACGCCAGGGCGGTCCTCCGCCCGCCACCCGCGCGCGGCTTCCACGATTCATCCACGGCATGCCGGGCATGGAACCGCGAGCCGTTGCATTCGCTTGCGGACACGCCAGTTTGTGCAGGCACTTCCACGCCGCCGCGGTGTCACATGGCGTTCACCAACCACCATGTTCCGCAATGAAACGTTCCTTCGTCCGCGCCGCCCGGCGTGCCAGCGCCACCGCGTTACTGACAGCCTCGGCCGCCTTGCCCTTCACGGCACACGCCTGCGATAACGTGCCCGACTGGGCGCAAAGCGCCTGCGCCCGCCTGGACCAGATATGGAACCAGGGCAGCGACGAGCTTTATTTAAGCGGGTACGCCTGGCATAACCGCGCGGCGTATTCCGCCGACAAGATCAAGTCTTTCCGCGAGGAAAGCTGGGGCGGCGGCTGGGGCAAAGGTATTTATGACGAAGATGGCGACTGGCAGGGGCTGTACGGCATGGCCTTCCTGGACTCGCACGGCCACGTCGAACCCATCGCGGGCTACGGCTACCAGAAGATAGGCCGCGTCGGCCAGAACTGGCGCTTCGGCATCGGCTACACCGCGTTCCTGACGGCGCGCCAGGACATCTTCCACTACATCCCCTTTCCGGGAATACTGCCGCTGGCCTCGGTGGGCTATGACAAGGCCACCTTCTACGCCACCTACATCCCCGGCGGAAAAGGTAATGGCAACGTGCTGTTCATGTTCGGGAAGTGGACCTTCTGAAGCCCGGACGGCTCAAAATGCCAGCGTAAGCCGCCGCACCAGCTCGCCCAGGCGGCAATCGCTGATGCCGTGGTCGCGCAAAGCGCGTTCCGTTTCGAGCACGTATTCCAGGCAGGCGCCGGAACGGCCGACCGCGGTACGGATGATGTCCAGCCGCCGCTCCTCGGCGACATCGCCGGCGTAATCCGCGCAGGCCCGGTTCAAAAGGAAAGCCAGGCCCGTCACCGGCCCTTGCTCGCTATGGCAGGTCAACCAGCGGGGCGTGTAGGCCTGGCCTATCATCTCGCGCTCCCATAGCGCCGAGAAAGCGGCCGGCACGTCGGCGGCGCCGATGCGAAAGACGACGCCCCGGCAACAACCGCCCCGGTCCAGCCCGAAGACCAGTCCGGGCGCCAGGTCCGAACCGCGGTGATGACGCGACCAAAGGCAAAGCGACCGGTGGTACCCGTGGATGCTGGCCAGCCGCCGCTCCTGCCAGGCAAAGCCGGGCCGCCAGATCAGGGAGCCGTAGGCAAACACCCAGAGATCGTCGGTGCCGTTCCAGCATCCGGGAAAACCAGACGGTAGCGCGGACTGCCCGGCAGCCCCACGCCCGGCTCCGGCGACAGGAATGACGGCGGGAAACGGTGCGGCGGGATCGTCGGAAGGAACCGCGGACATGCTGGTCTATCTCTATCGGCGTGCGAGGTTGAACGATGAAGATCGTACGCCCACGCCGGAGAAAAAAACTTGCAAGTTGACTGTACTGGAATCAACTGAAAGGAAAATTGCATTCCCGTTGTGAAGCCACAACGAAAAGCTTTTCTCCACGCATCCACTACAGGCCGTCCAGGGGCAGTTCCGTGGTGCTTTTGATCACTTCCATGGAAAAGCTGGCACTGACGTCCAGCAGGTCCACCGCTTCGATCAACCGGCGGTAGAAGCGGTCATAGGCCGCCATGTCTTCCACCATGACCTTCAGCAGGTAATCGATATCGCCCGCCATGCGGTGGAATTCGACCACATTGGGCAAGGCCTGAACGGCGTCGATCAGGCGGCGCGTCCATTTGACGCTGTGCTGGCTGGTCTTGATGGTCACGAACACGGTCAGTTTCAAGCCCAGGGCGTTGGGATCCAGCAGCACGGCATTGCGGGCGATGACGCCGTCTTCCCTCAGTTTCTGGATGCGGCGCCAGCAGGGCGTCACCGACAGATTGACCTGTTCGGCGATTTCCGCGACCGAGCAACCGGCGTCTTTCTGCAACAGGCTCAGGATCTTGATATCGGTCTGATCCATGGAATTTCCTCCGCGTCGGGCGCCATCTTGCCCTTTCCGGGGAGCCGCGTCCATCGGCGGCCTCCGCCGGGGTTTGTGTTAAACCACCGGGATCATGCCTGCCGACGTCCAACGCTATCCCTCGCTGTCGCACTGGGGCGCCTACACCGCCGTGGTCAGCGACGGCCGGCTGCTCGCCTGCGAGCCTTTCCACCGCGACCGGGCCCCCTCCCCCATGATCCACGCCATGCCGGACATGGTGCACTCGCCCCTGCGCGTCGCCCGGCCCGCCGTGCGCGAAGGGTGGCTGCGCCGGCGCGGCATGGGGGAAGGCCGCGGCACCGACCGCTATGTGGAGGTCGGCTGGGATACTGCGCTGAAGCTGGTCCATGAAGAACTGGCACGGGTACGCGCCGCACACGGTGACGAGGCGATTTTCGGCGGCTCCTACGGCTGGGCCTCCGCCGGCCGCTTCCATAACGCCATGAGCCAGACCCGCCGCTTCCTGTATGCCGGCGGCGGGTGCACCGACCAGGTCGGCAATTACAGCTGGGGCGCGGCTCAATTCCTGCTGCCGCACGTGATCGGCACCTGGCAGCCGCTTACCGGCAAGGTCACGGATTGGAACAGCGTGGCCGGGCACACCGATCTGGTGCTGGCTTTCGGCGGCATGCCGCTGCGCAACGCGCAGGTCATCGCGGGTGGCGCGGGCGAGCATACTACCGCCCACTGGCTGCGGCGCACGGCCGCGCGCGGTGCGCGCATCGCGGTTATTTCTCCGACGCGCGGCGACATGCCGGCGGATATCCCCGCCGAATGGATACCCATACGGCCCAATACCGACGCGGCGCTCATGATAGGCATGGCCTGTGTCCTGCTGGAGTCCGGCCGGCACGACACCGCCTTCCTGGCCCGCTATTGCGAGGGCTTCGAGCGCTATGCCGCCTATCTGCGCGGCGATACCGACGGACAGGCAAAAAATGCGCAATGGGCCTCGGCAATCTGCGGCGTACCGGCGGAACGGATCCGGGGGCTGGCGCTGGACGCGGCGGGATGCCGCGCGCTGGTGAATTGCACCTGGTCGCTGCAGCGCGCGCACCACGGCGAGCAACCCTATTGGGCGTGCATCGCCCTGGCCGCCATGCTCGGGCAGATCGGCCTGCCGGGCGGTGGATTCAGTTTCGGCCTCGGCTCGATCAATAGCGCGGGCAACCCGCGCGTCGATGCCGCGGTGCCCGAGCTGCCGGAAGGCCGCAACCCCGCCGCGCGATCCATACCCGTGGCCCGCGTCGCCGACATGCTGCTGCACCCGGGCGCGCCGTACCGGTTCAACGGCGAGGAATACCGCTATCCGGACGTGCGTCTGGTTTACTGGGCGGGCGGCAACCCTTTCCACCACCACCAGGACCTGAACCGCCTGCAGACCGCATGGCAGCAGCCGGAAACCATCGTCGTCCACGAAACCTGGTGGACACCCACCGCGCGACGGGCGGATATCGTGCTGCCCACCACCACCACGCTGGAACGCAACGATATCGGCGCATCCTCGCGTGACGGCTATATCTTCGCGATGCACCGCGCCCTGCCGCCGCAGGGGCAAAGCCGGGACGACTTCGACATCTATCGGGAACTGGCGGCGATGGGCGGCTACGAGGCCGCCTATACCGAAAGCCGCGACGCCTGGCACTGGCTCGCGCACATGTACGAAGGCATGCGGGCCCGCTGGGCGCGGGCGGCCGACCTGCCCGGCGCGCCACCGTTCGAGGACTTCTGGCGACAAGGTTATGTGGCCTTGCCACCGCCGCGCCGCGACTTCGTGCTGTTCGAGGATTTCCGCCGCGATCCAGGCGCGCACCGGCTGGAAACGCCGTCGGGCCGCATCGAGCTGTATTCCGAGCGCATTGCCGGTTTCGGCTACGACGATTGCCCCGGCCATCCGGCCTGGCTCGCGCCGTCCGAGTGGCTGGGCGCGGACGCCGCACGGCATACCCCGCTGCATTTGGTCAGCAGCCAGCCGGCGCATCGGCTGCATTCGCAACTGGACCCCGCCGCCCTGTCCCATGCCAGCAAGATCCATGGCCGGGAGCCCGTGCGCATCCATCCCGCCGATGCCGCCGCACGCGGCATCGACGACGGCGCGCTGGTGCGGATCCACAACGGGCGCGGCGCCTGCCTGGCGGGCGCCATCGTCGATGACGGCGTCATGCAAGGGGTGCTCGTCATGTCGACGGGAGCCTGGTTCGACGCCGACGACGCGACGCTGGAGCGGCATGGCAACCCGAATGTACTGACGCCGGATATCGGTACCTCGCAACTGGCCCAGGGCAGCAGCGCCTTGTCGGCCCTGGTCGACATCGAACCGTGGCACGGCGCCGCGCCGCCGGTGCGGGCCTACGAAGTACCGGTCATCGGCGGCGAATAGGGGCAATCGACGCGATCGCGCAAGAGCATTCCAATATCGCGCGATCGGAGGGCCAAATCAGCAATTTTTTTGCTCTCCCCTCCCGGTAGCATGGAATCGAACCGTCATGCGGAAAAAAACCATGCAACATCTTTCTCCGCCCGCGGCGCTTGCGCCGCTCTGCGACTCCATTCTTGCCGCCGGCCATCTGCCTAGCGAGGGCCTGCTGGGCGCGCTGGCCAAGGGCGTGGCCGACTCGGACCCCCACGGCGCGCTGGACGCGGTCTGCCCGGATGCCCTGGCGGCACCGCGCGGCGCTTATTCCCGCCATGTCGCGTATGCCGACCCGCACGGGCGCTTCACCGTCGTCTACCTGGTGTGGCCGCCGGGGCAATTCAGCCCCGTGCACGGACATCACACCTGGTGCGCCTATCGGATCGTCAGAGGCGAATTGCGCGAAACCCTCTATACCTGGGACGACGACGCCCAATGCGCGCGCGCCCAATGCGAAGTGCGCCGGCTGCCGGAAGATATCGTCACGGCGGCCCCCGGCCTGGGCCAGATACACCGCCTGGGCAACGCCGGCGATACCGTAGCGATATCGCTGCACGTCTACGGGATCGACGAAGCGGCGCTCACCACAGGGGTAAACCACGTCGTGGCGAGCATGCCGTTGGCGGCGACCATGGCGGCCGCCTGACCGTCCGCCTGCCCGGGCTCGCCGAAGCGGGGCCGCCGCCGGCCCCAGGCGGCCCTAGCCCATCCACTGGCTGACCGGCGCGGCGGTATCCTGCAATGGCTGGGCCAGCACATCGACCAGCGCCGGACCATCGTGCTCCATGGCCGCGCGCAAGGCCGACTCCAGTTGCGCCGGGTCTTCCACGCGCCAGGACTTGACCTCATAGGCCTCGGCGATGCGCGCATGGTCGGTACGCTCGAAATCCACGCTGTAGTAGCGCTGGTCATAGCCGGCCTTCTGGCTGGCCTTGATCCATCCGTATACCGAATTGGAAAACACGATCATCAGCAGCGGCGCCTTGTGGCGCACCACGGTTTCCAGTTCGCCCACCGTGAAACCGAAACTGCCATCCCCCATCACGGACACGCATTTGGACTGCGGACGGCCGAACCACGCGCCAAACGCGGCCGACAGGGAATAGCCCAGTGCGCCGTGGGCGCGGTTGGTGATGAAATGCCTCCCCGGCCGCGCCGCGTCGTAATACGCCGAAAAGTATGGGCATGGCGTGCCCGGATCGGCGCACACGACCGCGTCATCGGGCAACAGTCGATTCAGTGTCTTGACCACGCGCTCGGGGCGGATGGGGCGATCGGAGGAAGACGCCAGCCCATCGAGCTGGGCGGCGCGGGCCGCCTGGGCCTTGCCTGCCAACACCGCGCCATCGACGGCGTCGGCGCGGCGCCGGCCCAGGCGCGGAGTCACCTCCGCGATCAGGGCTTGCAGCGCCAGCCGGGCATCGCCGACCATGCCGACCTCCGTGCGATAGTTCGTGCCGATGACCATGGGGTCGACATCGATGTGCAGGATGGTCGTGTCGCGGCCGGGAAAACGCCAGTGCTCGGTGGACGTCGAACCCGCCCGGCAGCCGATGAATAGCACCACGTCGGCCGCCGCGACCACGTCGCGGGTGGCCATGATGCCGCCGTTCGATCCGACCACGCCGGCATTCAGCGGGTGCGTGTCCGCCAGGCTGCCCTGGCCGCTGACCGTCACGCAGACCGCGGCCTTGAGGGATTCCGCCAGCGTCTTCAGGTCTTCGCACGCCCCCGCGATGACGACGCCGCCGCCGCAGATGAAGACCGGCGCGCGCGACTCCGCCAGGATGGCGGCCGCCCGCGCGATGTCGGCGGGATCCGGGGCGTAGCGCATGGCGGGAAAACGGCTGTGCTCGGGCTGAGCCCAAATGTCCGTCGCATCGAGCTTCTGCTTCATCACATCGTAGGGAAAGCAGAGGTGCGCCGAACCGGCCTTGCCGCCGGTCATGGCGCGGAACGCCGCGCGAACCATACCGGGAATCTGGTCGGCGCGGTCTATGGTGCGATTCCATTTGGTCAAGGGCCGATAGAGCGCTTCCTGGTCCAATTCCGTCAAGGGGTAGCGCCCACGCGAACCGACCGCCACGTCAGACGTAATTCCCAGCACCGGTATCGACGATTCGTTGGCTTCCACCAGGCCCGGCAACAGATAGGTCGCGCCCCCGCCGCTGGGCCCTTCGCATACCCCCACCTTGCCGGTGACGCGCGCATACGCATCGGCCATGTAGCCCGCGCTGCGTTCGTCCCGTGTCAACACATGCCGGATGCCATGGTCCAGGCGGTACAAGGCGTCATAAAAAGGCAGGCTGGTGTCGCCGCACAGGCCGAAAATATGCTTTACGTCGTAGGCCTGGAGCATGCGCACCATGGCTTCGGCGCCATTCAATTGATCCATCTCAGTTCTCCAGGTTGATGTGATTGGTCTTGATGAACTCGTCCCAGCGCTGGTATTCGCGCTTGACGTAGGCATCGAGGGCGGGGCCGTCCGAACCGATGACTTCGAATCCCGCCTCGGTCAGCTTGCGGCGCACTTCCGGATCGGCGAGCACGGCCTGGAAATCGGCCGTCAGGGCTTGCACCGTTGCCGGCGGCGTCTTCGCGGGCGCGAACATGCCGCTCCAGGAGTAGGCCTCGAAGCCAGGGAAACCGGACTCGGCAACGGTAGGCACATTGGGCAGGTCCGGCAGCCGCTTGTCGCCCGCCACAGCCAGGGGCTTGATCTTTCCGGCCTGGATTTGTCCGCGCAGCGCGGCATAGCTCAGCCACGTCATATCGGCCTGGCCGCCGACCACCGCCTGCACCGCCGGTCCGCCGCCGCCATAGGGCACGTGCAGCAGATCGACGCCAGATAGGCGTTTGAGCTGTTCGGGCGCGAGATGATTCAGCGAGCCGACGCCGGTGGACGCGAAGTTGAACTGCTTGCGAGGATTCTTGCGCGCCGCGTCGAAGAATGCGCTCAGGGTGTCCCCCGGCACGTGGGGATTGGCGCCGATGACGAGCGGAAAGCGCACGGTCAGGCTGATGCCGACGAAATCCTTGAACGTGTCGTAGGGCAGATTCGGCTTGGCGGCCGGATTGATCGCGTGATTGTCGAAGCTGACGAGCAGCGTATTGCCATCCGGCGCGGCCCGCGCCACGAACGCGGTTGCGATCTGGCTGGCCGCGCCCGCGCGGTTTTCCACGATCACCGTGCGCCCGTGCATGCGTTCGGACAATTTGGGCTGCATGATGCGCGCCAGGATGTCCGTGCTGCCGCCGGGCGGATACGGCACGACCAGGATCAGCGGTTTATCGTCGGCGGCGCGGGCGGCGGGCGCGGCGGCGACTGCGCCGGCCACGGCCACGCAGAGCGCCGCCGCGATGACGCGGCGCCTGCGGGCGTGCCCCGGAATGGAAGGATTCTTGGTTGCGGACATGATTTCCCCTTGTGGTTGTCAGGCTTTGTCTTCGAGCTGGTCCCGCATATAGATCGTCGAAAAGCCCGTTCGGATAACATCGGTGATCTGGTCCAGGCGGCGGCCGATGTGGCGCGACACGAGTTCCTGGAGCAGCGCATCGTCCCGCGCGCGCAGTGCCTGGACGATGCGCAGGTGCTCGGACTGGGTGTGCGCGCGGCGGCCCTGTCGCATATCGATCCAGCGTACGAAATGGATGCGCGCGTTGACGCTTTCCAGGCTGCGCACGAATTCCTCGTTGCCCGTCAGCCCAGCCAGCGCGACATGGAATTGCTCGTCCAGGGCCAGCAGGCGCACGGCATCGGTGTCCTCCGGCACATCCCGCGATGCTTCCACCTGCGCTTGCAGCGCATCCAGCTGGGCGTCCGTGGCGCGCTCGCAGGCGGCGCGCACGATCCCGCATTCGAGCACCGAGCGGTATTCGTAAAGGCTGTATATCTGCTTGGCGTCGAGCGGGCGGCCGATGAACCCGCGATTGACCGCGCGGGTGACAAAGCCTTCGACCATCAGCTGGTTCAACACCTCGCGCAGCGGTGTGCGGCTCACGTTGAGCGAGCGCGCCAGCTCGACTTCATTGATGCGCTGGCCGGGCTTGAACTCGAACTGCACCGCCATGGCCTTGAGGGTGTCGTACAGCTCGGCCAACCCGGCGGAAGTACGTGGGGCGTAGCGAGGCAATCCCATGTTTCCTCCCGAAACGAAAGTGCATACTAAAGTGTATACACTTCGCACGCCATGGTATTAACCCGCAACGCGCTCAATCGAAGCGGTCGATGTGGGATGAGGGGAAACGGATGCGCGCGCCCGGGCATCGTGCCGGGACGCACGTGGGGCGGAATCGCGATGGCGACGGGACGAATGGGCCATTCCGGCCGCGGCGCGGCATCCCGGACCGGGCCCAGCGATCAGGACGAAGAGGTCGACCGATCGCCGGCCGGGATTCCGGCGGCCTGCCGCCGGGCGGCGATCACAAACCGGTGTCGAGGACGCTGCGGCGCCCTTCCCGGTCCACCAGCGTCAGCGCCTCCAGGGCATTGCCCTGCCCGGGTGCGGCCGGGACGATGCGCAGGCGTGCGTGGCCCAGGGGTACGATCCATTCGCCGTTATCCGATGCCTGCGCCGCCATATCGGCCAGCTCGGCGAAGCGCGTGGCCAGCCCGCGAGGATCTTGCGCGCGGGCCGACACTTCCACAACGGCGCGGGCGCCGTTGGCGTGCTTCATCAACGCGGGTTGCCAGACGCATTGCGGCGTCAGGTGCCGGCAAAAGTACAGCCGGATGCCGGGGATAGGCTGTTCCGCAAAACGGACGGTATGGAAGCGTGCTTCCATGACCTGCCCATCCACCCGCGCGGGACGGGTCAGCACCTGGACGGGGTTCACCGCATAGCCCGCGGCCCGCAACCTTTCGTAGGTTGCGTCGGCGTCTTCCGTTCGCAGGACCAGCGCCTCCAGGCCCAGCGGGGAATCGGCGATTTCCTTGCGGGCTGGCGGCTTGCCCGGTGGCCATCCCAGCAGCTCGACATAGGAATGCTCCAGGACAATCAGGCGGTTCCAGGAGCCGAGGTTGTGGACTTCCGTCTCGCTCAGGGTATAGCCCTGGCGCTCGAAATGCGGTGCCGTCTGTTCCAGACGGTCCCGCACCATGATCACGGCGTGATCCAGCTCCGTCGTCCCGGCCGGTACCGTCATCTCTTGCTCCCTATGCCAGCTTGCCGTGGCACTGCTTGTACTTCTTGCCGCTGCCGCAGGGGCAGGGATCGTTGCGTCCCACCTTGGGCATGGCATTGCGTACCGGCTGCGGGCCTTGCGGACGTTCGTCCTGGCCCGCGGCCAGGGCTTCGTCGTAGTCCGCATGCTGATACTGCACGTTCTGGACATGGGGCTGCGCGGCTTCCGCTTCCGCGGCAGCCACCTGCTCCTGCGACTGGATACGCACGGTCATCAACACCTTGACGACATCGTCGCGGATCCGGTCCAGCATGCCGGAGAACAGCTCGAAGGCTTCGCGCTTGTATTCCTGCTTCGGGTTCTTCTGCGCGTAGCCGCGCAAATGTATCCCCTGGCGCAGGTAATCCAGCGAAGACAGGTGCTCGCGCCAGTGCTGATCGATCGCCTGCAGCATGATCGAACGTTCGAACTGGCCCCAGGACTCGGCGCCCACCTGCTCCATCTTGGCGCGGTAGGATGCCGCGGCGGCTTCCTTTACGCGCTCCAGCAGGTCTTCCTCGGTCAGGCTGGTTTCCTTTTCCAGCATTTCCGTCAGGGGCAGGGACACCTGGTAATCGGCTTCCAGCGCGCGCTGCAGCGCGGGGATATCCCACTGCTCTTCAACCGATTCCTCGGGAACATGGGCGCGGAACAGCTCTGTGATCGCGCCGTCGCGCAGGCCCTCGACCGTGGGAGTGACGGTGGGCGCCTCCAGGACTTCGTTGCGCTGCGCGTACAGCACCTTGCGCTGGTCGTTGGCGACGTCGTCGTATTCCAGCAGCTGCTTGCGGATGTCGAAGTTGCGCCCTTCCACCTTGCGCTGCGCCGTCTCGATCGAACGCGACACCATGCCGGCCTCGATGGGCTCGCCTTCCGGCAGCTTCAGCCTTTCCATGATCGCGCGGACCCGATCGCCGGCGAAGATACGCATCAGCGGATCTTCCAGCGACAGATAGAAACGCGAAGAGCCGGGATCGCCCTGGCGGCCGGCGCGCCCGCGCAGCTGGTTGTCGATACGGCGCGATTCGTGCCGCTCGGTGCCGATGATCCGCAGGCCGCCGGCCTGCTTGACCTTCTCGTTGGCGGGCTTCCACTCGGTGCGGATCTTTTCGATGCGCGCGTCCTTGTCGGACTCGGGCAGCGATTCATCGGCACGGATCAGGTCGATCTGCTTGTCGACGCTGCCGCCCAGTACGATGTCGGTGCCGCGGCCGGCCATGTTGGTGGCGATCGTGATATGCCCCGGCTTGCCGGCCTCGGCGACGATTTCCGCCTCGCGCGCGTGCTGCTTGGCATTGAGCACCTCGTGAGGCAGTTTCGCCTTCAGCAGCAGGCCCGACAGCAGTTCGGAGTTTTCGATGCTGGTGGTGCCCACCAGTACCGGTTGGCCGCGCTCATGGCAGTCGCGGATATCGGCCAGGATCGCATCGTATTTTTCGCGCGCGGTCTTGAAGACCTGGTCGTTCTGGTCCTTGCGGACCATGGGCTTGTTGGTCGGGATGATGACCGTTTCCAGCCCGTAGATTTCCTGGAATTCGTAGGCTTCGGTATCGGCGGTGCCCGTCATGCCCGACAGCTTGTCGTACATGCGGAAGTAGTTCTGGAAAGTGATGGACGCCAGCGTCTGGTTCTCGTGCTGGATCTTGACTCCTTCCTTCGCCTCGACCGCCTGGTGCAGGCCGTCGGACCAGCGCCGGCCCACCATCAGGCGGCCGGTGAATTCGTCGACGATGACCACTTCGCCATCCTGCACCACGTACTGCTGATCGCGGAAGAACAGGGTATGGGCGCGCAGCGCCACCATCAGGTGGTGCATCAGCGCGATGTGACGCGGGTCGTACAGCGACTCGCCCTCCGGCAGGATACCCAGGCGGCTGAGGATGGCCTCGCCGTGCTCGTGTCCGGCCTCGGACAAATGGACCTGCTGGCTTTTCTCGTCGACCCAGTAATCGCCTTCGGGTTCGGGCTCCTGCGGCTTGGGTTCCGACTCCATGCGCTTGAGCAGGGGCGGCACCGCGTTCATGCGGATATAGAGCTCGGTATGGTCTTCGGCCTGCCCGGAGATGATCAGCGGCGTGCGCGCTTCGTCGATCAGGATCGAGTCTACTTCGTCGACGATCGCGTACGAGAGCGCGCGCTGGCGGCGATCCTCGACGCGATACTCCATGTTGTCGCGCAGGTAGTCGAAACCGAACTCGTTGTTCGTCCCGTAGGTGATGTCAGCCGCATAGGCGGCTTTTTTCTCTTCGTTGGGCTGCTGGGGCACGACTACGCCAACGGTCATGCCCAGGAAACGGTACAGGCGGCCCATCCATTCGGCATCGCGCCGGGCCAGGTAATCGTTGACCGTCACCACGTGCACGCCCTTGCCCGACAATGCATTCAGGTAGACAGGCAGCGTCGCCATGAGCGTCTTGCCTTCGCCCGTGCGCATTTCGGCGATCTTGCCGTTGTGCAGGGCGATGCCGCCCAGCATTTGCACGTCGAAATGGCGCATACCGAACACACGCTTGCCCGCCTCGCGGACGACCGCGAACGCCTCCGGCAGCAGTTCGTCCAGCGACACGCCTTGCTGGAAGCGGGTGCGGAACTCCTGCGTCTTGGCGGTCAATTGCTCGTCGGAAAGCGCGGCAATGGTGGATTCGAGGCCGTTGATCTGGCTCACCACCTTGCGGTACTGCTTAAGCAGCCGGTCATTACGGCTGCCTATGAGTTTTTTTAGCAGAGAAACCATGCGTATGTCCGCGCGTGCCCGCTGGCCTTGGTTACGGACCGTCGGCACGCGTCAAGTATTGTTGTCAGTGAAGCGGAGGAGTCCGCCGGGAAACGATCGAGTGTAACGCACCGCGAGGGTAACGTTTCGAGCTGTGAAACCGGCATGTATTGCCGCGCCGGCCGTGCGCGTCAGCGGACGACGGGCGTGGTCGCCGAGGCCAGCGCGGGCGGCGCGGTGGGCAGGCGCCCCAGGAAGAGACGCGGGTCCATGGCCGTACCGGCCAGGCGGATTTCGAAGTGCAGATGCGGTCCGGTGGAGACGCCGGAAGAGCCCACGCGGGCAATGAGCTGGCCCCGCTCGACCAGGTCGCCGGCCTTGACCAGGACCTCCGACGCATGCGCGTAACGGGATACCATGCCGTCGCCGTGGTCGATGTCCACGCGCTGTCCGTAGCCGGCATCCGGACCGGCGGCCTGCACCACCCCGCCGGCTGCCGCCAGGATGGGCGTCCCGCGCGGAGCGGCGAAATCCAGGCCCTCGTGCCGCAGGTAGCGCCCGCTTACGGGATGGCGGCGCCAACCGTAGGAGGAGCTCAAATAGGGGTAGTCGGTCACCGGCATGGAGGACGGCAGGCGCGCCAGGTCCGCGCGGCGCCGGGTCAGCGCCATATCGAAGACCTGCAAGGCCGCCATCCGCGCGGCCAGTTCCTCGGACAGCATATCGATGTCGCGGCCGAGCGACTGCGCGGGCCCGGCCGGATCCACGTCGGCGGCTGCGCTCTCCGTCCCGCCGTCCATGGGCGCCGTGGCGGCCATGGGTTGTGCCAGCGCTTGGGCATCGGTGGCGGTACCGGCGAAGGCCTGCGGTAAAGGGACGCCGGCGGCAATAGCCAGCCGGCGGCTAAGCGCATCCACGCCGGCCAGCCGTCCCTGCAATGTGCCGACCTTGTCGGCCAGCAGCGCGAGCGCGCGATGCAGGCTGTCGTCGGAATAGGCCGTCGGCGGCGTCGGGCCGGCCTGGGCCGCGGGCAATACGCCGCCAGGCGCCAGGCCGCGATGCAGCAGCGCGCCGCCCAGTGCCGCAAGCAGCAGGGCGCTGCTCATCAGCACCGCGAGCCAACCGCCGTCGATGGTGAAATGTCCCGCCGAACCACGCCGGGAATGCATAATGACAAACTTCAATCGAGCAATCCTATTCGGGACCGGCATGAACAAGCGCACGCCATACCGTCCTCATCCGAAGCCGGCCCGCGGCGAAAACACCGCCATGGGCTGGTTGGGCCACGACACCCGGGGCGCCGGCGTGCTGGCCACGGCGCGCCTGCATCTTCAGATCCAGCGTACCGTGGCGGCGGCCGTACCGCCTGTCCTGGGAGCCGTGTGCCGGGTGGCGCGCCTGGAAACCGACCGGCTGCAATTGGCCGTCCCCAGTGCCGCCCACGCGGCGAAGCTGCGCCAGATGGCGCCGCGCATCGCTCAGGCATTGCAGGCGGCAGGGTGGAACCTTAACGAAATCGCGGTCAAGGTTCAAGCCGGGCTGCCAGGGGCCGGGATGAAACCGCCACCCCCGCCCAGAGAGGTCATTCCCCTGGGAGAAACGGCGCTGGGGGCCTTCGAGACGTTGCGGGAAACGTTGAATCCGGGCCCGCTAGCCGATGCGATCGAGCGCCTGGTGCGCCGCCATCGGCAAGACTAGATCAGGCCAGCTTCCATTCGTACCGGAAAGCCTGCGGCGCCTCGGCCTGCGATTGATAGGAAACCAGTTCCCAGGATTCCTGCTGGGCAAGCAATGCGCGCGCCAGCTGGTTGTTCAGGGCATGACCGGATTTGCACGCCACATAGCGCGCGACCAGGGGTTTGCCGAGCAGGTACAGATCGCCGATGGCGTCCAGGATCTTATGCTTGACGAATTCGTCGTCATACCGAAGCCCGTCGCTGTTCAGGACCCGGTATTCGTCCATGACGATCGCGTTGTCCAGGCTGCCGCCGCGCGCCAGCCCCATCGACCGCAGGGCCTCGACTTCGTTGACGAAGCCGAAGGTGCGCGCGCGCGCGATTTCACGCGTATAGGAATGGGTGGCGAAATCGACTTCGGCGAAGTTCGCCGTGGAATCGATGGCCGGATGACGGAAATCGATGGAAAACGCCAGCGCGAAGCCGTCGTGCGGCTCCAGCCGCGCCCATTTTTCGTTACGGCCTTCACCCTCGCGGACCTCGATAGGCTTGAGCACGCGAATGAAACGCTTCGGCGCGTTTTGTTCGACGATGCCGGCCGATCGCAGCAGATAAACGAACGTCGCCGCGCTGCCGTCCATGATGGGGACTTCCTCCCCGGTCAGGTCGACATGGAGATTGTCGATGCCCAGGCCGGCCAGGGCGGACATCAGGTGCTCCACCGTGGAGACGCGCACATCGCCCTGCTGCAGCACGGAAGCCATACGGGTGTCGCCGACCCCCGTAGCCTGCGCCGGCAGGTCGACGACCTCTGGCAGGTCGATGCGATGGAAAACAATGCCAGTGTTCGGCGCAGCGGGGCGAAGGGTAAGCTCGACCCGGCGGCCGGAATGCACACCGACGCCAGTAGTCTTGACCAGATTCTGTATGCTGCGTTGACGGAACATGAGGCTTTTTTGGATTCTTGGTTAGCGGAAACGAGTCCCGCCATGCCGTTGTAAGAGAAGCATTGTAACCCCGGGTTCATACACATCCAAGGCAAACGATCCTACGGCTTCGATAGACTGAAACTAACTGAAACGGCTATAACCCTTCCCGGCCCGCCTGGGGAAGCGGGCCGGGTTCGAGGGAGGGTGCATCCCGGCGCGGACCGCGGTAAGCCTTCACCCCCGCGGACCGGCACCGGAAAATACCTGTCAGTCCGCCTGCTTGCGCAGGAATGCCGGAATGTCGAAGTGATCCATTCCGGAGCTTTCCAGCGCCCGCACCTGGGCCGACGCCTGCGTGCGCGGATTGCGCATCACCGACGGCATGTCCAGATTGCGGTAATCGCCCTGGCCCGAGCCGTTGGGCGCCATGCCGCCCATGGGAAAGTCATCCGTGCCCGTGCGCAGCGCTTCCGTGCGGCTCTGCACCAGTTGCGGACGGCTGGACGTGCGGCCCAGGCCCGTGGCGACGACCGTGACACGCAGGTTGTCGCCCATCGACTCGTCGTACGCCGTACCGAAGATCACGGTGGCATCCTCGGACGCGTAGCCGCGGATGGTTTCCATGATTTCGCGCGTTTCGCGCATCTTCAGCGAGCGGGCGGCGGTGATGTTCACCAGCACGCCGCGGGCGCCGTGCAGGTCGATGCCTTCCAGCAGCGGGCAAGCAATGGCGTGCTCGGCGGCAACGCGCGCACGGTCGGCGCCCGACGCGGTGGCCGTTCCCATCATGGCCTGGCCCTGCTCGCCCATGATGGTCTTGACGTCCTCGAAGTCGACGTTGACGTTACCTTCCACGTTGATGATTTCCGCGATACCCGCGCAGGCGTTGTGCAGGATGTCGTCGGCGGACTTGAAGCAGTCTTCCTGCGTCGCGTCCTCGTCCATCAGCTCGTACAGGTTCTCGTTGAGCACGACGATCAGCGAATGCACGTGCTTGGCGAGCTCGTTGATGCCCTCTTCGGCCATCTTCAGGCGCTTGTTGCCTTCGAAGGAGAAGGGCTTGGTCACCACGCCGACGGTGAGGATGCCCAGCTCCTTGGCGACTTCGGCCACCACGGGGCCGGCGCCGGTACCCGTACCGCCGCCCATGCCGGCGGTGATGAACACCATGTGCGCGCCGTTCAGGGCGGCACGGATTTCCTCGCGCGCGGTTTCAGCCGACGCGCGTCCCTGCTCCGGCTTGGCGCCGGCGCCCAGGCCGGTACGGCCAAGGCGAATCTGCACCGGCGCGTTCGTGGCGGCCAAAGCCTGCGCGTCGGTATTGGCGCAGATGAAATCGACTCCGCTTACGCCGTTCCGGATCATGTGAGCGACGGCATTACCACCAGCGCCACCGACACCAACGACCTTGATCACGGTCCCTTTGGTGCTGTTCTCGAGCATTTCAAAGTTCATGATGCGACTCCCTCAAGTCTGATTGCAAATCACAAGAAATTCCCCAACTACCTTCTTTGTGAATCGCCTCAAAGCCGACGCCGACACATTGGTCCGCCACGGGTTTGAAGCGTCTCCGCCAGCGCGCCGCCTGCTTGCTCGGCACGCCCCGGAATCGCCGGCAGCGCGATTCCTGCTTAATTCATGAACCACTCCTTCATCCGCGCCAACAGGCTCTTGAAGTTGCCTGTCTGCGCGGCGACCTTGCGGCCGCGCATGCGCTGCATGCGCGCTTCCTGCAACAGCCCCATGACCGTTGCGAAACGCGGATTGCGCATCACATCGGCGAGGCTGCCTTCGTACTCCGGTACCGCGACTCGCACGGGTTTGAGGAACACATCCTCCGCAAGTTCCACCATTCCCGGCAATTGGGCCGAGCCCCCGGTCAGGACGACGCCGGAAGCCAGCAAGTCCTCGTACCCGGAATCCCGCACAACCTGCTGCACCAGCGTGAAAAGTTCTTCGATACGCGGTTCGATAACGGCGCCCAGGGCCTGCCGCTTAACCAGCCGCGGGCCACGATCGCCCAGTCCCGGCACCTCGACGGTTTCGTCAGGACTGGCCAGCACCTGCTTGGCCACGCCGTAGCGCAACTTGATTTCCTCGGCATCCGGGGTCGGCGTGCGCAGCATGGCCGCGATATCGTTGGTGATCTGGTCGCCAGCGATCGGAATCACGGCCGTGTGCCGGATCGCCCCGCCGGTGAAGATCGCCACGTCCGTCGTGCCGCCGCCGATGTCGACGAGCACCACGCCCAGTTCCTTTTCGTCCGTCGTCAGGCAGGCCAGGCTGGAGGCCAGCGGCTGCAGGATCAGGTCCTGGACTTCGAGCCCGCAGCGGCGCACGCACTTGACGATATTCTGGGCGGCGCTCACCGCCCCCGTAACGATATGCACGCGCACTTCCAGCCGCAAGCCGCTCATGCCGATGGGTTCGCGGATATCTTCCTGTCCATCGACGATGAATTCCTGCGTCAGCACGTGCAGTACCTGCTGGTCGGTCGGAATGTTCACCGCCTTGGCGGTTTCGATGACGCGCGCGACGTCAGTGGCCGTCACTTCCTTGTCTTTCACCGCCACCATGCCGCTCGAATTGAAGCTGCGGATATGGCTGCCGGCGATGCCCGTATACACGTCGCGGATCTTGCAATCGGCCATCAGCTCGGCTTCCTCGAGCGCGCGCTGGATGGAATTGACCGTGGTTTCGATATTGACGACCACGCCCTTGCGCATGCCGCGCGATTCATGCTGGCCCAGGCCCAGCACCTCGAACCGGCCTTCGGGCAGGATTTCGGCGACGACCGCCACCACCTTGCTGGTTCCGATATCGAGGGCGACGATTAAGTCCTTGATGTCACGGGTCATGGCGTTAGCGCTTTTTTAGATTGGATTTCGGTTTGGTTTTCGATTCGGCTTCCGGCAACGGGGCCAGGGCCAGGGCAAACCCGTTGGGGTAGCGCAAATCGGCCTGCAATATGGGGCGGCCCTCCAGTTTCTGCGTCAGGGCGGGCCACGCCTGCACGAAGCGCTGGATGCGCGCGGCGAACGGCAGCGCCCCGGGTGGCCCATTGGGATCCGGCGCGTCGGCGCCTGGATCGCGCCCCAGGTCGAGCTTCAGGCCGGTGGACAGCGTCACGCGCCACGCATAGCGCGGACTCAGCTCCAGGTCCTGGACGCGCATGTCCAGCGGCGCGAACCATCGCGCCAGCTCGGCATAGCGCTGCACCACCAGGCTTTCGCTGCCTTCCGGACCATAGAAGTGCGGCAACGCGGATTCGTCGTCCAGCTCGCCCGTGTTGGCGGTGAACGATTCCCCCCATGTGTTGATCATCTGGTTCTCGTTCCAGAGCGCCAGCGGTTGCTGCTCTTCGATCCGTACGCGCAGGACATTGGGCCAGATGCGCCGTATCGCGGCATGGCGTACCCAGGGCGCGGACTCGAACAGCTCGCGCGCCTGATCCAGGTTCATGGTGAAGAAATTGCCTTTCAATCCACCCGCAATGGCAGTCCGCATGCTGACGGGCGAGACGTAATGCAGCTGCGATCCCGGTGCCGCTTCCAGCTCGATGGCGGTCAGGTCGAAATACGGCCGCTTGGCCAGCCACACCACCCCCGCTGCCAGCATGGCAAGCACCGCCAGCACGGCCAGCGTGTTGGCGATCAGGTTGGTGGTGCGAGCGTCGTTCCACACGGATAGTCCAGTCAGGTATTGCGAGCCGGGCTGCGCACTTTGCACGCTGCCTCGGACAGGATGGCCACACAGAGTTCAGGGTAGGACATGCCCACCGCCTGCGCCGCCTTCGGCACCAGCGAATGGCTTGTCATGCCTGGCGAGGTATTCATTTCCAGCAACCAGATGCGCCCTTCTCCGTCGAGGATCAGGTCGGCGCGTCCCCAGCCCTCGCATCCCAGCGCCCGGTAGGCATCGACGCAGACCCGCTGGACTTCGCGCGCCAGCGCATCCGGCAAGTCCGCCGGGCAGAAGTACTGCGTGTCGTCGGAGAAATACTTGTGCTCGTAGTCGTAGTTGCCTTCGGGCGCCGCGATTTCGATGACCGGCAGGGCGCGCGCGGTCGGGCCCGCGCCCAGCAGGGCGACCGTCAGCTCGCGACCGGCGATGAACTGCTCGGCCAGCACTTCGCTGTCGAAGCGGGCCGCCTCGGCGTAGGCTTCCTTCATATCGGAATAGCCGCGCACCTTGGTGATGCCCACGGTCGAACCTTCGTGCGGCGGCTTGATGATCAGCGGCAGCCCCAGGGTGTCCGGCACGCGGCGCAGCTCGGTGTGCTCGTCCAGGATCGCGAAATCCGGGGTCGGCAAGCCGTGCTGCAGCCAGATGCGCTTGGTCATGATCTTGTCCATGGCGATGGCCGAGGCCGCCGGACCGCTTCCCGTATAGGGAATGCCGAGAAGCTCCAGGGCGCCCTGGATGGTGCCGTCCTCGCCGTAGCGGCCGTGCAGCGCAATGAACACACGATCGAAGCGCGCCGCTTCCAGCTCGGCGAAGCTGCGCGTGCCCGTGTCGAAAAGGTGCGCGTCCACGCCCACGCTGCACAGCGCTTCATGCACGCCCGCGCCGGACATCAGCGATACCTCGCGTTCCGCGGAGCGGCCGCCATACAGCACGCCCACCCGGCCCAGTCCACGGCCGTCCGGGCCCGACTGCGCGGCCGCGCGCGCGCGGCGCAGGCTTTCCGCGCGCATGGCTTCGTCGAAATGGGATGGGCTCATTGCACTACCCTCCGGTCGCCGTGCGACTCGTGGTCCACGAAAGAGGCGGACGGCCCGCCTTCGGGCCGCTGCGCGGCCGTCGCGCCGGGGCGGGCGCCGCGGGCCTGGGCCGAGGGCGCCTCCCCGCCGGCGATTTCGCCGATCTGCGCGGGTACTTTGCTGATGGAGCCGGCACCCATGACGATCACCACATCGCCGTTGCGCACGAAGTCCAGCGCCGCCTGGGGAAGCTCCGCGACATCTTCGACGAAGACCGGTTCGATCTTGCCGGCCACGCGCAGCGCCCGGGCCAAGGCACGGCCGTCGGCAGCCACCAGCGGGGCCTCGCCGGCCGCATAGACTTCGGTCAGCAGCACGGCGTCGGCCGTGCCCAGCACGCGCACGAAGTCTTCGAAACAGTCGCGCGTACGCGTATAGCGGTGCGGCTGGAATGCCAGGACGATACGGCGATCGGGCCACGCGCCACGGGCCGCGGCCAGCGTCGCCGCCATTTCGACGGGGTGGTGGCCATAATCGTCGATGACGGTGAACCGGCCGCCGCCGTGTTGCGCCGGCACGGCGAAATCGCCGATATGCGTAAAGCGCCGGTTCACGCCATGGAACGATTCCAGCGCATTGCAGATGGCCTCGTCGGGCACGCCCAGCTCGGAAGCCACGGCAATGGCAGCCAGGGCGTTGCGCACGTTGTGCAAACCCGGCAGGTTCAGGCACACGGATAACGGCGGCAACTCGATATCGCGGTCGCGCCGCACCACATCGAAGCACATGCGCGTGCCCTCGGCGCGCACATTGCGGCCCGCCACCTGGGCATCGCCGTTCAGTCCGTACGTCGTCACGGGACGCGAGACGAAAGGCATGATCTCGCGCACATTGGCATCGTCGCTGCACAGCACCGCGCTGCCGTAGAAAGGCAACTTTTGCGTGAACTCGATGAAAGCGCTCTTGAGCCGGGCGACGTCATGGCCATAGGTATCCATATGGTCGGCGTCGATATTGGTCACGATGGCCATGACCGGCAGCAGGTTCAGGAACGAAGCGTCGGATTCGTCGGCCTCGACCACGATGTACTCGCCCTGGCCCAGCCGCGCGTTCGCGCCGGCCGAATTCAGCCGGCCGCCGATCACGAAAGTGGGATCGAGCCCGCCAGCCGCCAGGACGCTGGCCACCAGGCTGGTGGTGGTGGTCTTTCCGTGTGTGCCGGCGATCGCGATGCCGCGCTTCAAGCGCATGAGCTCGGCCAGCATGATGGCGCGCGGCACGACGGGTATGCGGGCGGCGCGCGCGGCGATGACTTCGGGATTGTCCCCCGCCACCGCGGTCGACGTCACGATCGCGTCGGCGCCGGCGATATTCGCGGCCGTATGGCCGACGACGATGGACATGCCCAGGCCGGACAGTCGCCGGGTGACCGCGGAATCGTGCAGGTCGGAGCCGCTGACGCGATAGCCCAGGTTCAGCAGCACCTCGGCGATGCCGCTCATCCCGGATCCGCCGATCCCGACGAAATGGATATGTTGGATGCGATGTTTCATGATGCTTGCTTCATTTCGCCGCCCACACGACGGACTGCGACGGCTTCGCAGGCATCGGCGATGTGGCGGGCCGCATCCGGCATGGCGCGGGTGCGCGCGCGGGCGGCGACGGCCTGGAGCTCGTCGCGGCTGCGCTGCGTCAACCAGTCCGCCAGCCATTGCGGTTTCAATTCGGTTTGCTGGCGCAGCCAGGCGGCGCCGGCCTCGCTCAGGTACCGCGCGTTCGCGGTCTGGTGATCGTCGATGGCATGCGGGAAAGGCACGAACAGCGCCGCCACGCCCGCCGCGGCGATTTCCGCGACCGTCATCGCGCCAGCGCGGCAGATAACCACGTCGGCCGCCGCCAGCGCGCCAGCCATGTCGTCGATGAAGGCCCGGCAATCCGCGCGCACTCCGGCGGCCGCGTAGCCGGCGCGCAGGGCATCGATATGCTGTTCCCCGGCCTGGTGCGTGACGCGCGGGCGGGCGTTTTCCGGCAGCAGCGCCAGCGCCTGAGGCACGACGGTATTCAGGGCCTGCGCGCCCAGGCTGCCGCCCACGACGAGTACATTCAGGGCGCCGGAGCGGCCGGCGTAACGCTGTTCGGGCGCGGGCAGCGCGCACACCTCGCGGCGCACGGGGTTGCCCACCATTTCGCCGCGCGGCAGCGCGCCCGGAAAACCGGTCAAAACCCGGCGCGCCAGGCGCGCCAGGGTGCGATTGGCGGTTCCCGCCACGGCATTCTGCTCGTGCACGACCAGAGGCACACGCCGCAGCGCCGCCGCCAGGCCGCCCGGAAAGGCCACGTAGCCGCCCATGCCCAACACCACGTCGGGATGCGCGCCGGACATATGCCGCCACGCCTGGCGCGTGGCCGCGAACAGGCGGAAAGGCAATTGCAGCAACGCCGGGATGCCACGTCCGCGCAAGCCCTGGAAGCGCAGTTCGGCCATTTCGATACCCTGCGCCGGCACGAGTCGGCCTTCCATCTTGTCCGGATTGCCCAGCCATAGGATGCGCCAGCCGCGTTCGCGCAGCACGGCCGCCACCGCCAGGCCGGGCATGATGTGCCCGCCCGTGCCGCCCGCCATGATCAGCGCGGTCCTGGATGGATAGCCCGTCTGCCGCTGGGTGCTCATACCCGCCCCCCGCGCATCATCGTCCGGTTTTCGAGATCGACGCGTATCAGCATGGCCAGGGCGACCAGATTCATGACGACGCCCGAACCGCCGTAGCTCATCAGCGGCAGGGTCAGGCCCTTGGTCGGCAGCAGGCCCAGGCATACGCCCATATTGATGAAAGCCTGGACACCGAACCAGATCGCCACGCCCTGCGCCAGCATGCCGGCGAACGTGCGCTCCATGGCGATGGCCTGGCGGCCGATCTCGAAGCCGCGCAGCACGATGATGGCGAACAGCGAAATCACCAGCATCACGCCGGCGAAACCGAGCTCCTCGCCGACCACCGCCATCAGGAAGTCGGTGTGTGCTTCCGGCAGGTAATGCAGCTTTTCGATGCTGGCCCCCAGGCCGACGCCAAACCATTCCCCCCGGCCCAGCGCGATCAGGGAATGCGACAGTTGGTAGGCGCTGCCGTAGGCGTTGTCCTGGTTCCAGGGATCCAGATAAGCGAACAGCCGGGCACGCCGCCACGGCGATGCCCAGATCAGCAGCAGGAAAGTCCCCAGCAGTACGCCCAGCAGGCTGCTGAAGTACTTGCCGTTGATGCCGCCCAGGAAAAGGATGCCGATGGCGATCGCCACGATCACCATGAAGGCGCCGAGGTCGGGCTCCAGCAACAGGAACATGCCGACGCCGCCCAGCGCGAAAGCCATGGGCAGGAAGCCGCGCGCGAAGTTCTGCATGTGTTCCTGCTTGCGCACCGTATAGTCCGCCGCATACAGCAGCGCGGCGACCTTCATCAGTTCGGAAGGCTGGAAGTTGATCGGGCCCAGCGGGATCCAGCGGTGCGATCCGTTGACCTCCCGGCCGATACCGGGCACCAGGACGATGACCAGCAGGAACAGCGCGAGCACGAACACGGGCACGGCCAGCCGCTGCCAGACGCGGATCGGCACGGTGATGGCGCATGCCGCCGCCACCAGGCCCACCGTGACGAACGCCGCGTGCCTCAAGACGAAATAGTATTGCCCGTAGGCGGCGTAGCGCGGCCCGTCGGCCAGCGCGATGGATGCCGAATACACCATCAGCAGGCCCAGCGACAACAGGGTGCCGGCGGCGATCACCAGGGGCATGTCGAAACTACGCATGCGCGTGCGGCCGGGACGCACGGCATTGACGCTACCCGTCAGGTCGGCGAACAGGCTCATGGACGCGTCCTCCCGTCATTGCCCGCCCGGTCCGCCGGGGAAGCCATGCGCCATGCGGCCGGAAGTGCGTAAACGCTCATGCCACTTCCCCCCGATCCAGGGCGAGGTCCTGCGCTTCCTGCGCGAAAACCTGGCCGCGATGCACATAGTTGCGGAACATGTCCATGCTGGCGCACGCCGGCGACAGCAGGACGGCATCGCCGGGCTTTGCCAGCGTCATGGCCTGGCGCACGGCGTCGCGCATGTCGGACGCCTGCACGCAGGCGACACCGGCCGTCGCCAATGCCTTGCCGATCTCCGGGCCGTCCTGGCCGATCAGGACCAGCGCGCGCGCATGCCGCGCAACGGGGGCCACCAAAGGCGAAAAATCCTGTCCCTTGCCCAGGCCGCCAGCGATCAGGACCACGGGCTGTCCCAGCCCTTCCAGCGCGGCAACCGTCGCTCCGACATTGGTACCTTTGCTGTCGTTGATGAAATCGACATCGGCGATACGGCGAACGAACTCCACGCGGTTAGGTTCCCCGGCATATTCCCGCGCCGCGCGCAGCATGGGGCCCCAGCCGATCTCCAGCGCACGGCCCAGGGCCAGGGCCGCGAGCGTGTTGGTCGCGTTGTGTATCCCTCGGATGTGAAGCGCGTCCACGGGCATCAGTCGGGACACGCGGCCGGCCGGCCGCGGAGGCGGCGGAGCATCTTTCTTGCGCCGCGCCGGCGTAGCCATGGGGATATCGAAATCGCTGGCTTCGCAGGCGGTCAGCCAGGCCACGCCCGGGCCCTGCTCCAACCCCAGGTCGCCGACCAGCACCGGCTGGTCGCGACCGAAGCTGCGCACACGCTGGTGATCCAGGGACTCCACCATGCCGACCGTGAACGGGTCGTCGCGATTGACCACGGCGATACGCGCCATCGTCAACAGGCGTCCCTTGGCCTGCGCATAAGCCTGCATATCGCCATGCCAGTCCAGGTGATCCTGCGTGACATTCAATACGACGGCCGCGTCGGCCGTCAGACTGTGTGTCGCATGCAATTGAAAGCTGGACAGCTCCAGCACCCAGGCTTGCGGCAGCGCATTGTTGTCCAGCGCGTCCATCAAGGCGGTCAGCGCGGCCGGGCCTATGTTGCCCGCCGCGCGCACGGTCATGCCGGAGGCTTCGATCATGCTGCGGGTCAACGCCGTCACCGTCGTCTTGCCGTTGGTTCCGGTCACGGCGACAAGGCGGGGCCGGTAGTCGCGGCTTTCCGCCAGCATGGCCAGCGCGCGGGCGAACAGCTCGATTTCGCCGACAACCTCCACGCCCTGCTTTTCAGCCTCGGCCAGCAAGGCTTGCGCGGGCGGCTGGCCCGGCGCCAGGCCCGGGCTGATAACGACCTGCGAAACACCGTCCAGCAGCGCCGCGTCGAAGCTGTCGCAGCCCAGCCGATAGTCCGGCTGTTCCTGCGCGGGCATCCCGTCGAACACGGCGCGCAACTGCGCCAAGCCACCGGGCGCTTCGCGGGTATCGGCGATGCGCAGGCGAGCGCCGCTGCGCGCGCACCAGCGCGCGGCGGCGATACCGGTCTCGCCCAGTCCCAGAATCAGGACGCGAGGGGTATCCGAGACGGAAGATTCCGTTGCGCTCATCGCAATTTCAACGTTGAAAGGCCAATCAAAACCAGCATCATGCTGATGATCCAGAACCGCACGACCACCTGCGTTTCTTTCCAGCCGCTGACTTCGAAGTGATGGTGCAGCGGCGCCATGCGGAATATCCGCCGTCCTTCGCCATACCTGCGCTTCGTGTACTTGAACCAGCTGACCTGCACCATGACCGACAGGGTCTCGACGACGAACACGCCACCCATGATGAACAGCACGATCTCCTGCCGCGCGATGACCGCCACGGTGCCCAGTGCGCCGCCCAGCGCCAGCGCGCCCACGTCGCCCATGAAGACTTGCGCCGGATAGGCGTTGAACCATAGGAAAGCCAGTCCTGCCCCGGCCAGCGCCGCGCACAGCACCAATAATTCCGCCGCCCCGGGCACATACGGAAACAGCAGGTACTTGGAATAATCCGCGCGGCCGATCACGTAGGCGAAGATGCCCAGCGCCCCACCCACCATGACCGTCGGCATGATGGCCAGGCCATCGAGGCCATCGGTCAGGTTGACCGCATTGCTGGTACCCACGATCACGAACCACGTCAACGCGACGAAGCCGAGTACGCCCAAGGGATAGCTGACGGTCTTGAAGAAGGGCACGATCAGGTCGGCGCGCGTCGGCAACGGCATCGTGAAGCCACTGGCCACCCAGTTGCGGAACAGGGGCCAGAGCTCGGTATTGGCCGGCGCGGAAACCGCGAACGCCAGGTAGATCGCCGCCACCAGTCCGATCAGTGCCTGCCAGAAAAACTTCTGCCGCGCCGGCATGCCTTCCGGGTCGCGGTGCACCACCTTGCGGTAGTCGTCGATCCACCCGATCAGGCCGAAGCCGAAGGTCACCAGCAATACGACCCAGACGAAACGGTTGCTCCAGTCCGCCCATAGCAGCGTGCTGATTCCGATGGCGATCAGGATCAGGGCGCCGCCCATGGTCGGCGTGCCGGTCTTCACCAGATGCGTCTGCGGGCCATAAGCGCGCACGGCCTGGCCGATCTTCAGTTCGGTCAACTTGCGAATGACGCGGGGACCGAAGAACAGGCCGATCAGCAGCGCCGTGGCGCAGGCGAAGACGGCGCGCAAGGTGATGTACTCGAAAACGCCGAAGGTGCGGATGTCGTCGGAAAGCCAGCGGGCGATCTCAAGCAGCATGCTGTTCTCCCTGCCCCAGGGGCGCATGTCCATCGTTACTCACCAGCACCTTCACTACCCGCTCCATGCGCATAAAGCGCGAACCCTTCACCAATACGGCGCGTGCGCGTTGGCCGCGCAGCGCCGTCACAATTTCTTCCACACTCTCGCAAGCCCTTGCGCCGGGTCCGAAGGCCGCGGCGGCATCGGCGGCGGCTTTTCCCAGGCTAAGGAAGAGATCGATGCCGCGCTCTCGCGCGTATTCGCCGACTTCGCGATGCATCGCCGGGCCGTTGGCGCCCACTTCGCCCATGTCCCCCAATACCAGCGCACGTGGCGCGGGCAGTTGCGAGAGCACATCGATGGCCGCCCTGACAGAGTCCGGATTGGCATTGTAGGTGTCATCGACCAGCAATGTTCCGTCACTCAATCGGTGCCGCTGCATCCGGCCCGACACCGGGCTGAAGGCGGCCAGCGCCCTGCAGGCGGAGGCCAGCGGCGCACCCGCGGCCAGCGCGCATGCGGTGGCCGCCAACGCGTTGCGCAGATTGTGCATGCCCGGGACCGGCAGCTCCAGCATCGCTGTGCCAGCAGGTGTGACCAATTGGCACCGGCTGCCGAGCGCATCGGCCTGGAGCTGCTCCGCGTACACATCCAGTCCGGCCTGCAGGCCGAAACGCAGCACGCGCGGCGTCGCGCTCATGGCGTCCCAGGTCGCCGTATAGGGCTCGTCGCCGGGATAGACCGCATAGCCGTCCTGCGGCAGCGCGGCCAGAACGGCACCGTTTTCTTCGGCTACCGCCTGCACGGAATGCATGAATTCCTGATGCTCCCGCTGCGCATTGTTGACCAGGGCGATCGTGGGCGCCGCCATGGCGGCCAACCGGGCGATCTCCCCGGGATGATTCATACCCAATTCGAAGACCGCTGCCTGATGATGCGCGCGCAGGCGCAGCAGCATCAGGGGCAGGCCGATTTCGTTATTGAAGTTGCCCGCGCTGGCCAGGCGTTGCTCGGCGCCGAGCCAATCCGCGAGGATGGCGGAGATCATTTCCTTCGTGGTGGTCTTGCCGTTGCTGCCGGCCACCGCGATGACCGGGATCGCGAACCGCGCGCGCCAGGCGGCGCCGATGCGTCCGAGCGCCTCCCGCGTATCGCCCAGCACCAGTTGGGGGATCCGCGCGCCTTCCACGCGGTGCGCGACGATCGCCGCCACCGCCCCCTGCGCCTGTGCCTGCGCCAGGTAATCGTGTCCGTCGAAGCGCTCGCCCGCCAGCGCAAGGAAGAGCTGCCCCGCGCCTATCGTGCGCGTGTCGGATGAAACGGCCGACACGGCAGGCAGCAATAGCGCCAGCCGCGCCCATTCCCGATCGTCGAAAGGGAGCTTGACGCCGGCGATCTCCTGATAGGTCTCGTGCCCCTTTCCGGCCAGGAGCACGACGTCCTCCAGGCGAGCGGCCCAGATCGTCCCCATGATGGCGCGGGCGCGGTCGGGCTCTATCGTCAGCGACGCGCCGTCGCCTATCCCCGCGCGAATCTGCGCCAGGATCGCGGCGGGATCCTCGCTGCGCGGATTGTCACTGCTGAGCACGACATGGTCCGCGCCCTGCGCGGCGATAGCACCCATGACCGGACGCTTGCCGGCATCGCGATCGCCGCCGCAGCCGAACAGGCACAGCAGCCTGCCGCCGCGCGCCTGCGCCACCGGGCGCAACGCCGCCAGGGCGCGTTCCAATGCGTCCGGCGTGTGCGAATAGTCGACCACGACCATGGGGCCCGCCGGCATGCCCGCGGCCTGCGGCACGTTCACCGGCGTGACGACTTCCATCCGCCCAGCGACCGGCGTGGCGGCAGCCAGTTCGCGGGCGATATCGGACAACGGCCAGCCCAGCGCGTGCAGCACACCGGCGACCAGCAGCAGGTTCGCGACGTTGTGCTGCCCCAGCAGCGGGGTCATGATCTGGGCTTCGCCCTGCGAGGTGGACAGCGTGAAAATCTGGCCCTGGCCGGTCACGCCCAGGTCACGCGCGCACACGTCGGCGGCGGTATGGATGCCATAGGTGGTGACCCGCTCGGCCGGCAACGACGCAATCAGGCGCCGGCCGGCTTCGTCGTCGGCATTGATGACGGCCTTGCTCAGCCCCGGCCAGGCAAACAAACGCGCTTTCGCGGCTTCGTACGAAGCCATGGAGCCGTGGTAATCCAGGTGGTCCCGGCTCAGGTTGGTGAAGGCGGCGATGTCGATGCGCAGCCCATCCATGCGGCCCTGCTCGATGCCGATGGATGACGCCTCCATCGCGACCACCTGGGCTCCGGCCCGCCGCATCTGCGCCATCAGGCGATGCACGGCAAGTACGTCAGGGGTGGTCAGGCTGCCTGGAACGGCCTGCCCGTCAGGCAGGGTCGCGCCCAGCGTGCCGATGGCACCGCAGGGCTTGCCCGCGTGCGTCAGCGCGCGCGCCAGCCACTGCACGGATGAGGTCTTGCCATTGGTACCGGTGATGGCAATCACGGCCAGGGCCGCGGAAGGCCGGTCGTACCAGCTATCGGCCAGCGCACCCAGCATGCCGCGAAGTCCGTCGACCACCCGCAGCGGGACATTCGAGGCGAGCGCCTCGGACAGCGGGGCCCGCGGCCCTTCGACGAGGATGGCCGACGCGCCGCGCGCCACCGCCTGCTGTATATATAGGCTGCCGTCGCTGGCGCGCCCCCGGCAGGCGACAAAGACGTCGCCCGCGGCGACTTCGCGCGAGTCCAGGCGCAAATCGGCTCCGGCCGCCGCGTGCGCACGCAACCATGCTACGACGCCGTCCGCATCGGACGGCGTCGTGACGGGGAAATCCAGGCTCGTGGCGTTCATCTCCTCGGCTCCTGCAAGCCTGCCACCACGGTGGACTCGAATGGAGCATCCGGCTGGACGTTCATGAGCCGCAGGCTGCCACCGACAATAGTGGAGAACACCGGCGCGGCCACCGCGCCGCCATAGTAGCCGCCGGTCTGCGGCTCGTCGATGGTGACCGCCACGACGATGCGCGGATTGGATACCGGCGCGAACCCCACGAAGGAACTCCGGTATCGGCTGGTGCTGTACTTGCCGTCGACGATCTTGCGCGCCGTGCCGCTCTTGCCGGCCACGCGGTAACCCTGCACCTGGGCCAGCTTGGCCCCGTCCGGCCCGGCGGCGGCCTCCAGGAAGCTGCGGATCAACGCCGCAATCTTCGGCGGATAGATCTTGACGCTGGTGGGCTCGCTATCGCGCTTGACCAGCGTCAGCGACACCATATCGCCGTCGCGGGCGAATACCGTATAGGCACGCGCCATCTGCAACAACGACACGGACAGGCCATAGCCATAGGCCATGGTGGCCTTTTCGATCAGGCGCCACCGTTCCCACGGCCGCAGGCGTCCCGGCGCGGCGCCCGGGAAGCCCAGCTGCGGCGCCTGGCCGAATCCCAGTTCGGTGAAGCGGTCCCACATTTCGCGGGGCTCCAGCCTTTCCGATATCAGGGTCATGCCGATATTGCTGGAACGGCGCAGCACGTCCGCGACGTTGATGGTGCCATTGCGGCTGACGTCGCTGATCGTCGAGCCCTGATAACGGAAATGCCCGTTGCCCGTGTCGAACATGGTCGAGGTGGTGATACGGCCGAGGTCCAGCGCCAGCGCGGCCGTGAACGGCTTCATGATCGAACCGGGCTCGAAGGTATCGGTGATGGCCTGGTTGCGCAGCGCGTCCGTATCGAGCGAACTGCGGTCGGCCGGATTGTAGGTAGGCAGGCTGGCCATGCTGAGGACCTCGCCCGTGCGTGCATCCAGCACCACGGCCGCCGCGCCCCGCGCGTGGTGCAGCGCGATCGCATCGCTAAGCGCCTTGAACACCACGTACTGCACCCGCGTGTCGATGGACAGGCGCAGGTCCTTGCCGTTGACCGGCTCGGTAACGGCCTGCACGTCTTCGATGACACGGCCGAGGCGATCCTTGATCACGCGGCGGGTGCCGGGACGGCCGGACAATTGCTTGTTGAACGCCAACTCGACGCCTTCCTGCCCCTGGTCCTCGATGTTGGTGAAGCCGACCACATGCGCCATCACCTCGCCTTCGGGGTAATACCGCCGCGTCTCCGGTTGCTGGTGGATGCCCGGAACCGCCAGTTGCTTGATCTTGTCGGCGATCTCCATCGGTACCTGGCGCTTCAGGTAAACGAAGTTCTTGTCCTCGTCGGCCAGGCGCTTGTTCAGGTCCGCCACCGGCATGTCCAGCAGCTTGCCCAATGCCGCCAGTTGTTGCGGGGGCGCGCCCCGCGCGTCGTCCGGGATCGCCCAGATGGCCCGCGCCGGGACGCTGGAGGCCAATACGACATTATTTCGGTCCAGGATTTTTCCGCGCGTGGCGGCAAGCGTCAGCGTGCGCTCGTAGCGCCGCTCCCCCTGCTGCTGCAGGAAATCGGTGGTAATGCCCTGCAGGAAAAGCGCGCGCGCGGCCAAAGTGCCGAAACCCACGAAAAGAAGGATCAATACCAGGCGCGAACGCCACGCGGGCAACTGGCCGCGCAGGACAGGACTATTGAAGAAGGGCAGCCGCTTCATTGCGCGCCCCCCGCCACCGGGGCCTGGTTCAGATAGATCGTGCGATCGGGCACGATGGGTATCATCTTCAGGTCTTCCCGCGCGGCACGATCGACGCGTGCGTTGCGCGCCAGTTCCGCGCGGTCCAGCTGCAGGCGCCGCCAGTCATTGTCCAGGTCGCGCGCCTGCGCCTGCGAGCGGTCCAGGTCGACGAACAACTGGCGCGCCTGATAGCGGCTGGTCACCAGAGAAATGGCGCAGGACATCAGCACCGCGGCCAGGAGCAGGCTGAGACGCCCCATCAGCGCTTCCCCTTGCCTGCGCGACGGGCGCGCGCGGCGGACAGCGGGTCGGCGCCGACAAAAGCCGCGGCGCCGGCCGCGGGCAGCGGCACATCGGTCCGCTCGGCGACGCGCAGGATGGCCGACCGCGAACGCGCATTGGCCGCGACCTCGTCGGGTTCGGCCAGCACACGGCCCAGGGAACGCAACAACGGCTGCGGCATTTCGCTCTCGCGCAATGGCATGCGGGAATGCGCGGCCGCAGGCCTGGCGGCCGCGGCGATGAATTGCTTCACCATGCGGTCTTCGAGCGAATGGAAACTGATCACCGCCAACCTCCCCTTCGGCGCGAGCAGATCTAGAGCTGACGCGAGGGCGCGTGCGAGTTCTTCGAGCTCCCGATTGAGGTAAATCCGTAAAGCTTGAAAGGTGCGCGTGGCCGGATGCTGCCCCTTTTCGCGCGTGCGGACGGCGCTTGCGACGAGCTCGGCAAGCTCGAGCGTGGTGTGCAGCGGCCTTGTTGCGCGGCGAGCTGCAATCGTTTTTGCAATCTGAAAAGCAAACCGTTCTTCGCCATATTCCGCTATGACCTCCCGCATCTCGTCCACGCTGGCGTCGGCCAGCCATTCCGCGGCCGTCGGGCCGCGCGTCGTATCCATGCGCATATCCAGCGGGCCTTCGCGCATGAAAGAAAACCCCCGCCCGGCGTCGTCGATCTGGGGCGATGACACCCCCAGGTCCAGCATGACGCCGTCCACCTTATCCACACCCAGATCCCGCAACGCCTCGCGCATGGTGGCAAAACCGCCGTGCACCACCGATACACGGGGATCGGCGTCGGCCACTTGCCGCGCCACCTCGATGGCGCTCGGATCCTTGTCGAACACCACCAGCCGCGCCTTGGGCGACAACCGCGACAGCAGCGCGCGGGAGTGCCCCCCACGGCCGAATGTCCCGTCGACGTAGACGCCATCGAGCCGATGCCTCGCGTCGGCTTCATCGTCCCCGCTGCGGCCGGCGGCTTTGCGGCTGCCGAAATTCGGCAACAACAAGGCATCCACCGTCGGCACCAACAGCACGGGCCGATGTTCGAGTTTCATGTCGGTTTCAGAACGAAAACTGATTCAGCACTTCCGGCATTCCCTGAGCCAGATCCTCCGCCTCGCGGCGGGCCAGGGAAGCGGCATCCCACAGCTCGAAGTGCGCACCCATGCCGAGCAACATCACTTCGCGCGTCATTCCTGCGGCATTGCGTAGTTCAGGGGCGATCAGGATGCGGCCGGACCCGTCCAGCTCGACATCCTGGGCGTTACCCAGCAGCAGCCGCTGCAAGGCCCGGGCGGACATGGGGAGCGCGGCAATGACTTCGCGCTTCTTTTCCCACTCCTGGCGCGGGTAGAGCAGCAGGCAACCGTCCGGATGGCGGGTCAGCGTCAGCCGGCCCTCCGCCTGAGCGACCAGGGCGTCACGATGCCGGGTCGGAATAGAGATCCGACCCTTTGCATCCAGCGTGAGCGCGCTGCTTCCCTGGAACACCCATTCCTCCCACTTAATTGCACAAAAACCTACTTTTTCCCACTCTACGGGAAGGGCAACCCGCGGTCAAGCAACCGGACACAATTTTTTCAATCACAACAAGGACTTAGACATCACCGTTGAAAACACAAAATAAAAACCCCCTGATAAATCAGGGGGTTGCAAAACGATCTAAAAGTCCTACCTGAGCCTGGCGAGGAGGGAGGGTTCCGGGCGTGACGCATCCAGCCCCTGCGGGGGGAAGCAAGACGGATCTGTAGGCCGGATTCTGTACGCCGGGGATCCCGGCGGGCAATCATTCATCTGGCCCGACCATTACTGGCCGGGTCTAGCCATCTACCCGCATGCTCGGACGAGCCGCCCTTTCCGGTCCGAAGACCGAGACGCATGCCTATTTGATGTTGCTCCCGGTAGAGGTTGCCGCGTTTCACCCTGCGACGCCGCGCCCCGTTGCCGGAGCGCGCGACACGGAAGTCGCCGTGCCTGTGCGCGGTTGAAAACCGCGCCCGCTTCGCAGACTCGTCTCTGTGGCCCTATTCCTCGAGCACGTGGCGGTTGCCCGCCGCGCGCCCGGACGGCCGTTAGCCGCTACCGCGCCCTGTGGAGTCCGGACCTTCCTCGATGCATGCGCACCGCGATTGCCCGACCCGTCTTGCCCGTACATTTTAGACTACTGGCGCGGCAAGGCCCGGGACGGGGCCGGAACAGGCCCACGCCACCCCCGCCGACGCGGTCCCGCGCCCGGCAGGGCCGCCACGGAAAACGGCAATGGCGGGGCGCCGCGGACCAGGGCCGGCTCAGGTCAGCGAGGCGTCCAGCGCTTCGCTCAGGTCGCCCTGATCCACACCCGTGTTCTGCTTCAACGCATTGCGACGCGTGGTGATGCCCGGCAGCTCCGGCAAGGACCAGCGCCGCGTGATGAAGCGGAGAATGGACGTCGTATCGAGCATCGTGTGGTCGACATAGCCCTTGCGCACGGTCGGGCCCACGACGATGGTGGGAACGCGCGATCCCGGCCCGAAGCGGTCGCCCTTGGGGGGCGCGATATGGTCCCACAAGCCGCCGTTCTCGTCGTAGGTGATGACGACCAGCATATGGCCCCACTGCGGGCTCTTTTCCAGTTCGGCAACGATGTCGGCGATGGCCTGGTCGCCGCGCAGCACATCGGCGTAGCCGTTGTGCTCGTTCAGGTTACCGACGGGTTTGTAGAACGAGACGGGCGGCAGCTTGCCGGCGCGGATATCGGCGATGAAGTTCTCGCCATTGACGCCGGCATCCTTCAGATGTTCGTTGCGCTGGGCCACGCCATCCGGCGTGGTGGGATCGAAGCGCTTGAAGTAATTGAAGGGCTGGTGATGGAACTGGAAGTTGACGAAAGGCTGGCCATCGCCTTGCAGCGCAGTACCCGTGTAATCGGAACCGGCCCAGCCGGAGGGGTTCGTCGAACGCGCGACCTGGAAGCCCCAGCCCCCGCTATACCACGCCCATTCGACACCTTTCTGGCTCAGATAGTCGCCGATGTTGGCCTGGGTTTGGGGCGGCACCGTCGTGGCGTTCGCCGGGTCCGCCAGCAGGCCGGCCGTGACGCCCTGCGCGTTCGGCGCCGGCTTATTGCCGCTGGGTTGGTACGGCGGCTGCATCGTATTGATGGCGTAAGCGTCCGGCGTGAGCGTGGCGCTGCTGGTGACGAAAATCGACGTGGCCGGGCCGCTCAACGCGGAATCCGCGCCAGGCGCGGCGGGGTTCACCGCCAGGTGCGAACCTTGCGGGCCGTCGGAAAGCGCGGCCACCTTGCTCTTGTTGGTGTCGGTGATGGGCACGACCGGCGGCGCGGCGGCGATCAGGTATTGATGGTTCAGGAACGAGCCGCCGAAGGCACCCATGAAGAAATGATCCGCCATGGTGTACTTCTGCGCGACCTTCCACAACGGCAGCGTGCCGGAATTGCCCGTGAAGTGCCCCATGACGAGGCCCCCAGCGCTATCGGCCCAGGCGACGAACTGGTCGTTCTTGCCGCCGTCGATCTGCATCTGGTTCTGATAGAAGTTGTGCCACAGGTCGGCGTTGACGGCTTTCAGGTCCACGCCCGGGTAGGTGTCGTTGATCGAGAACGGCTTGTTGGCCATGCCCTGGGTCTGCGATGTGGTGACCACGGGCACCGTGGCGTCGAACTGCGCCTTCGCGTTCGTCAGGCCGGCCCAGACCGGCGGCAACGCAGGCAACACGGTCTTGCCGTCGCGATCCAGCTGCGGCGCGTATGTCGCCGTCGCCAGCGGGCTGTCCACGCCGGGAAAGTCGCTATACAGGTTATCGAAGCTGCGGTTCTCAGCGTAGATGACCACGACGTTCTGAATGTTGTCCACGGCGCGGTCTTCGGCGCGTGCCCTGATATCCGATGGCGTGGTGGTCCCGTCGCCGCCACAGGCGGCCAACGACCCAAGGACCGCGATCGCGGCGAGCGGCCGCATCGATGAAACGCACATCGTGCGAAGAGTCGGCTTCATACCCGGCAGATTCCTTTTGAGTAATGGCGTGAGGAAAGTGCCGCCATAGTCGGTCACCAGCATGTGAAACTCATGAAGATTCGCTGACCTGGAACTGAATCGCCGCGATACCGATTCAGTGGCCGTTCAGGCCGGATTCCCGCCGCTGAAATATTGCGCTGCTAGGCTCGCCGCAGTTTGTCCGTCCTGCGTCCCGAGCCCTTATGTCCCGTGTCCGCCCTACCCTTACGTCCACACGTGTTTTCGCCGCGCTGGTGACGCTGCTGCTGGCAATAGGCGCCATCGGTATCCACGCGGCGACCGCGGATGCGGGCGGCCCCGCGCCCGCCAATGGCGCGACGTCCGACAGCACTTACTATCCGCCGCCCCCCGTCACCTACGACCGCGCCTACGCGCGTCAACGGGCCGCCGATCTGGCGTCACTGGGGCAGGTCATGTTCTTGGATCCGCGCCTGTCCGCATCGGGACGGCAATCCTGCGCCAGTTGCCACAGCCCGCAAAACCACTTCGGGCCGCCGAACGATCTGTCGGTGCAGCCCGGCGGCGCCGAGATGACCAGGACCGGCGTGCGTGCGGCACCATCGCTGATGTATTTGCAGCAGGTGCCGCCCTTCAACGAGCACTTCGTCGATAGCGAGGAAGAAGGCGACAACAGCACCGATGCGGGCCCCACCGGCGGCTTGACCTGGGATGGGCGCGTGAACCGCGCGGACGCCCAAGCCCGCATCCCGCTGCTCGATCCGCGCGAGATGGGCAACAGGGATCCGGCCGCCGTCGTCGCCCGCGTACGGGCAGCGCCCTACGCGGACACCTTGCGGCGCCTGTACGGCAGCCAGGTTTTCGACGATACGGATAAGGCCTTCGCGGCCATTTCCCAGGCGCTGGCGTATTACCAGGACACGCCGGCGCTGTTCTTCCCTTACAGCAGCAAGTACGACGCGGTGGCGATGGGACGCGCCGCATTCACCGAACAGGAAGCGAACGGCCTGCGTCTTTTCGCGGCCGAAGACAAGGGCAACTGCGCCAGTTGCCATCGTTTCAGCGTCCCCGGCACATTACCCATCTTCAATGACTACGGCCACATCGCGCTGGGCGTTCCACGCAATCCCGCCATTGCGGCCAACGCCGATCCCGCCTATTTCGACCTGGGCTTGTGCGGACCGTACCGCAAGGACCTGAGCGACCATCCCGAGTACTGCGGCCTGTTCCGCTCGCCCACGCTGCGCAATGTCGCGACTCGCAAGGCGTTCTTCCATAATGGCGTGTTCCACACCCTGCGCGAGGTCGTGGAGTTCTATGCGACGCGAGACGTACAGCCCGAACGCTGGTATCCGCGCCGTGCCGACGGCACGGTGGACAAATTCGACGACCTGCCGGCCGCCTACCGCGACAATGTCAATATGGATCCGCCTTTCGGCGGCAAGCCCGGGGGCAAGCCGGCGCTGACGCCACGGGAGATCGACGATGTGGTGGCTTTCCTGGGTACGTTGACGGATGGCTACTTCGACCCCGCGGCCCGGCCAGCGGATCGCCATTGATCCGGCGGCCGCCGCGAAACAATCCCCGGCATATCCGGACGGTGGCGGCCGCAACGCTTCCTCAAGCCGGAGAGCGCCGTAGAGATCCCGGGGCGGCGCGGCCGCCTTCCTGCGACAATATCGGTCTTTACCCGAATCGCTGTCGCCACATGGCCCCTGCCACCCTGATCACTTTCACCGGCGTCCACCTTGCCTATGGACACCATCCGCTGCTGGACAGCGCCGATTTCTCCATCCAGGCCGGGGAACGCATCGGCCTGATCGGACGCAATGGCGCCGGCAAGTCCTCCATGCTGCGGCTGCTGGATGGCCGCACCGACCCTGACGACGGCGATATCTCGCGCGCGGCGGGCTTGAAGGTCGCCACGGTAGAGCAAGAGCCCGTCCTGGACGAGGCCGCGACCGTGTTCGATACGGTTTGCGGCCCTACGGACGATACCGAAGACTGGCAACGTCCGTCACGCGTGCGCTCCCTGCTGGAACGCCTGAACCTGCCGGCGGATGCGCTTGTCGCGGGCCTGTCCGGCGGGACGCGCAAGCGTGTCGCGCTGGCACGCGCGCTGGCGGGCGAGCCGGATCTGCTTCTGCTGGACGAGCCGACCAATCATCTGGACTTCGACGGCATCGCATGGCTGGAACAGATGCTGGGCGAATGGAAAGGCAGCGCGGTCATCATTACCCACGACCGCCGCTTCCTGGACAACATCGCCACGCGCATCGTCGAACTGGATCGTGGCCGCCTGCTCAGTTTCCCGGGCAATTTCTCGCAATGGCAGGAACGCAAGGCGCAGTGGCTGGAATCCGAACGCCTGGAACAGGCCCGCTTCGATAAGCTGTTGGCCCAGGAGGAAGTCTGGATCCGCAAGGGTGTGGAAGCACGCCGCACCCGCAACGAAGGCCGCGTGCGGCGGCTGGAACAGCTACGCGTCGAACGCGCCGCCCGGCGGGAACGGCAGGGAAACGTCAGCCTGGCCATCGCGGAGGGCCAGCGCTCGGGCAAGCTGGTCGCGGAATTGCAGCACGTACGCAAAGCGTTCGGCGACCGTGTCGTCGTGGACGACTACTCCACCACGCTTCTGCGCGGCGATCGCATCGGTATCATCGGCGCCAACGGCGCGGGCAAGACCACGCTGCTGCGCATCATGCTGGGGGTGCTGGAGCCGGACGCCGGCACCGTCCGCATGGGAACGAACGTGTCGGTCGCTTACTTCGACCAGATGCGCGCGCAGCTGAACGAGACGGATACCCTGGCCGATGTCATCAGCCCCGGCAGCGAATGGGTAGAGATCGGCGGCACCCGCAAGCACGTCATGAGCTATCTCGGCGATTTCCTGTTTTCGCCCGCGCGCGCCGGTTCGCCGGTCAGCAGCCTGTCCGGCGGGGAACGCGCGCGCCTGCTGCTTGCACGCCTGTTCGCGCGGCCCGCCAACGTATTGGTGCTGGACGAGCCAACCAACGACCTGGACATCGAGACCCTGGAACTGCTCGAATCGCTGTTGCAGGAATACACGGGTACGGTGCTGCTGGTAAGCCACGATCGCGAATTCCTCAATAACGTCGTCACCCAGGTCATTGCCAACGACGCTCCCGGCATCTGGCACGACTATGTCGGCGGCTATGACGACTGGCTTGCCCAGCGCCCCGCCCCCGCGGCGCCGGAAGCATCCGCGCGTACCGCGCCGGCGGACAAGGCCGCGTCCCCGGCCAAGCCAAGAAACGCCAAGGCCAGCCGCCTGAGCGCGTGGGAAACCAAGGAATTGGAAGGGCTGCCGGATGCCATCGCAGCGATCGAGGCCGAACAGGCAGCCTTGTCGGCCCGGCTGGCCGACGGTTCGCTCTACCGCGATGCGGCGGACGAAGTCGGCCACATCAACGAAAAACTGGCGGAGCTGGAACGCGCGCTGGAAGAGAAATTCGCGCGTTGGGAACAACTGGAAGCACGCCGCGCCGCCGCATCCTGAATCGAAGGCGCGTCGCTGCCTCCTAGCTCTGCACTCGCCATGCCAGAGACTCGCCGGCAGCCAGCGGCACCAGCGTCGTCGCACCATACGGGACTTCCTCGGGAATGAGGTATTCCTGGCGCTTGAGGGTCAAGGTCCCGCTATTGCGCGGCAAGCCGTAGAAGTCCGGGCCGTAGTGGCTGGCGAAGCCCTCCAGCTTGTCCAGCGCGCCGGCCAGCTCGAAGGCCTTGGCATATAGCGCCATGGCATGCAGCGCGGTGTAGCAGCCCGCGCAGCCGCAGGCATGCTCCTTCAGACCGCGCGCATGCGGCGCGCTATCCGTACCCAGGAAGAAGCGCTTGCTGCCGCTGGTGGCGGCGGCGACCAGCGCCTGCCGATGCACCTCGCGCTTGAGGATAGGCAGGCAATACATATGCGGACGCATGCCGCCCTGGAACAAGGAATTGCGGTTGTACAGCAGATGCTGCGGCGTAATGGTTGCCGCCACCGGGCCTTCCGCGTCACGCACGTATTCCGCGCCGTCCTTGGTCGTGATGTGCTCGAACACGACCTTCAACGCGGGATACGCCTGCCGCAAGGGCCGCATGACGCGCTCGATGAACAGGGCTTCGCGATCGAATACATCGACCGCGGGGTCGGTCACCTCACCATGGACCAACAAGGGCATTCCGCACTTTTCGAGCGCATCGAGCGCTGGCCGGCACTTGCCCAGGAGGTCGGTCACGCCGGCGTCCGAGTTCGTCGTCGCACCGGCCGGATAAAGCTTGACGGCATGGACCATGCCCGATTCGCTCGCGCGGCGGATTTCCTCGGCGGAGGTATTGTCGGTCAGGTACAGCGTCATCAGCGGCGTGAAGGAACCGGGCGTCACACCGGCGCGGCCCAGCGCGGCTTCGATGCGCTCGCGATAGGCCAGAGCCTGCTCCGTGGTCGTCACGGGCGGCTTCAGGTTGGGCATGATGATGGCGCGTGCGAACTGCCGCGCGGTATCGGCGACCACCGCGGCCAGCGCATCGCCGTCGCGCAGATGCAGATGCCAATCATCCGGGCGCGTGATGACCATGGTATCGAAAGACTGTGTAGACATGGAATTTCCAATATAGATGACGCGCGTCACGCGATCGCGGCGGGGGCGCCGGAAAATCGTGGCCGGCGCTATTCCGACAGGGGCATGCCCCGCTCGGCCAGGGCGCAGAACATCGCCGCGCCAAGCGGAATCACCGCATCGTTGAAATCGAAGTGACTATTGTGCAGCGTGCAGCCCGATTCCGCGCCGCCCTGGCCCAGGCGGAAGTATGCGCCCGGTCTCGATTGCAGCATGAAAGAGAAGTCCTCCGAGCCCATCGATGGCACGAGGTCGCGGACGACATTCTCCTTGCCTACCATCTCGGTCGCGATGTCCGCCACCAGGTTGGCGTGCTGCGGCGTATTGAGCGTGGCCGGATAGATACGCTCGTACTTGACCTCCGCCGTCGCGCCGAATGCGCCCGCGATGGACATGGCCAACTCGCTCATGCGCCGTTCGACCAATTCCTGGACGGTCTTGCGAAAGGTCCGCACCGTGCCCACCATCCGGGCCTCGCGTGGAATCACGCTCATGGCGCCGGGGTGCCCGGCCTGCAGCGACCCCACGGAGACCACAGCGGAATCGAGCGGGTTGATATTCCGCGCGACGATACTCTGCAACGCCGTAATCAAGTGGCCCGCCACCACCACGGGATCGATGGTCTGGTACGGATGGGCGCCATGGCCGCCACGCCCGTTAATGACGATCTCGAAGCGGTCGGCCGCCGCCATCATGGGACCTGGATTGATGCCTATCGTCCCCGGAGGCAGGCCGGGCCAGTTGTGCAGCGCATAGATGGCATCGCAAGGGAAGGTGTCGAACAAGCCATCTTCCATCATTGCCTTGGCACCGCCGCGGCCTTCTTCCGCGGGCTGGAAGATCAGGACCGCGGTGCCATCGAAATTGCGTGTCTGGACCAGATAGCGGGCCGCGCCCAGCAATACGGCCGTGTGGCCGTCGTGCCCGCAGCCGTGCATCAGGCCGGGCTTGGTGGACTTGTGGCCGAAGGAATTATCTTCCGTCATCGGCAACGCATCCATATCGGCCCGCAGGCCGATCATGCGGCCGCTATCGGTGCCACGACCGCGGATCACGCCGACCACGCCGGTCTTGCCAATGCCGCGGTGCACTTCGATGCCCAGGGCTTCCAGCGAGCCGGCCACGATGCCCGACGTGCGGACTTCCTCGAAACCAAGTTCGGGATGTGCGTGCAAGTCGCGCCGCAATGCCGTTAGTTCATCATGGAATAAGCGAATCGATTCGAGCGCTGAACGCGGATACATAGTCCGTCACGGATTACAAAGTTGCTGAGATCAGTGGGTAATTTTAGTTGCTACAGACGATAAATGCCTTTGTCTTTAGGGCGCAGACACGTTATGCTCCGGCCGCAGGATCAATTTTCCAACACTGAGAAGGAGAGCCGCATTATGGCCACACCCTCCAAAACCGCGTCCGCCCGCAAGCCGAATGCTGCTTTCATGAAGCCGCTCACCCCGAGCGCGGATCTGGCTGCGGTCATCGGTCCCGAGGCGGTGCCCCGCACCGAGGTCACGAAAAAGATCTGGGAATACATCAAGAAGCACAACCTGCAAGATGCCAACAATAAGCGCAATATCAACGCAGATGACAAACTGCGTCCGCTGTTTGGCAAGGACCAGGTTTCGATGTTCGAGTTGACCAAACTGGTCAACGCGCACCTCAAGTAAAGCTCTCTATCACGCAAGCCCACTCAAACCGGGCTGCTGCGTCAGCGGGTTCCATCTAGCGAACCCCGGCAAACGATAGCGCCGCGACGCGTTTCGTATCAGCAGGCGCCGTGCCAGGGAGCGCGCGCAACCGACCTTCCAAAGCGGTATTGATAACCGCTCGGGACCGGATAAAAGAAACGGCTGGCATTTTTGCCAGCCGTTTCTTTTGGCTTCCATCAGTATGGCGCGCCGCGGTTTTCAACCCAGCCCAGGCATTGCGTCACGCATACGTCGGCGTAGGCGCACGCCCTTCCATCAAGGCGAGCCAGCCTTTGATTAGACGATAGAGCACCCACACTACCGTGGCCGCGACACCCAGCCAGCCGATAAAAATCAACGTCGCAATGGCGCTGATGGCAAGCCACAGCAGGGACCACCAGAACGTGCGCAACAGCCAGTCGAAATGCGATGCGTAGTAAGTGCCGGCCGCATCCGCCCGCTTGACGTATATCAGTACGACGGCCGCGAGTGTCCCGAAGGGAAGGAAGCCGCCAGTCACGAAACCCAGGGCGAACAGGCCATACGCGACATGCGTAATGGTGCGCAGGTCTGGACTACTGCCGCTAATAGGGATCTGGGGCTCACTCACGATAACCGCTCCTTCTGGTTGACTCGAACATGTTACCGCACAACATCCATCGCTTCGGCCAAACGGGAAACCCCTGCCGTTGAACGTTGTTATTTGCGGACGTATTGGAAGAAGCGAAGCTGGCCGCAAAAGCAAAACCCCGCTGGGGAGCCCAGCGGGGTTTTGGGGATAAGAGCCTGACGATGACCTACTTTCACAGACGTCCGTCCACTATCATCGGCGCGAAGGCGTTTCACTGTCCTGTTCGGGATGGGAAGGAGTGGTACCACCTTGCTATGGTCGTCAGGCGTAAAGGGTTGCGCGCCGCGCGCGGTCCGGTAAGGACGCTGCGCGTCACGCCAATCTGGATGAAGCACGCCGGGCGGTGAGGTCCGGGCGAGGGTATTGGGGTGGCCAGCCTGGCGCTTTCGCGCGGGGGGCTGGGCACAGGATTCGGGTTGGGACTGCGTGGCGGATCGCAAGCGATCCGCATTGGCACGTCTACGCCAAGCAATCAGGGCAAGTCACGGGGCAGGTTGCGCGAGGCAACAGGCGCCGGCTTGCGGTCAGCTGCAAGGGTTGTTCGATGGGGGTCTAACCATCAGGGTTATAGGATCAAGCCGCACGGGCAATTAGTATCGGTTAGCTTAACGCATTACTGCGCTTCCACACCCGACCTATCAACGTCCTGGTCTTGAACGACCCTTCAGGGGGCTCGAGGCCCCGGGATACCTAATCTTCAGACGAGTTTCCCGCTTAGATGCCTTCAGCGGTTATCTCTTCCGTACATAGCTACCCGGCAATGCCATTGGCATGACAACCGGTACACCAGAGGTACGTCCACTCCGGTCCTCTCGTACTAGGAGCAGGCTCCGTCAAGTATCCAACGCCCACGGCAGATAGGGACCAAACTGTCTCACGACGTTTTAAACCCAGCTCACGTACCTCTTTAAATGGCGAACAGCCATACCCTTGGGACCGGCTACAGCCCCAGGATGAGATGAGCCGACATCGAGGTGCCAAACACCGCCGTCGATATGAACTCTTGGGCGGTATCAGCCTGTTATCCCCAGAGTACCTTTTATCCGTTGAGCGATGGCCCTTCCATTCAGAACCACCGGATCACTATGTCCTGCTTTCGCACCTGTTCGACTTGTCAGTCTCACAGTCAAGCACGCTTATGCCATTGCACTATCAGCACGATTTCCGACCGTACCTAGCGTACCTTCGAACTCCTCCGTTACGCTTTGGGAGGAGACCGCCCCAGTCAAACTGCCCACCATGCACTGTCCCCAACCCGGATAACGGGCCAAGGTTAGAACCGCAAACAGACCAGGGTGGTATTTCAAGGTTGGCTCCACCGAATCTGGCGACTCGGTTTCCGCGCCTCCCACCTATCCTACACAGGCCGGTTCACAGTCCAATGCAAAGCTACAGTAAAGGTTCATGGGGTCTTTCCGTCTAGCCGCGGGTAGATTGCATCATCACAAACACTTCAACTTCGCTGAGTCTCGGGAGGAGACAGTGTGGCCATCGTTACGCCATTCGTGCAGGTCGGAACTTACCCGACAAGGAATTTCGCTACCTTAGGACCGTTATAGTTACGGCCGCCGTTTACCGGGGCTTCGATCAAGAGCTTGCACCCCATCACTTAACCTTCCGGCACCGGGCAGGCGTCACACCCTATACGTCGACTTTCGTCTTTGCAGAGTGCTGTGTTTTTAATAAACAGTCGCAGCCACCGATTCTCTGCGACCCCATCATGCTCAGCGCGCAGGCGCCTCACACTACCGGGGCATACCTTCTCCCGAAGTTACGGTATCAATTTGCCGAGTTCCTTCTCCCGAGTTCTCTCAAGCGCCTTGGAATATTCATCCCGTCCACCTGTGTCGGTTTGCGGTACGGTCTCGTACAGCTGAAGCTTAGAGGCTTTTCTTGGAACCACTTCCAATCACTTCGCGAGACATGCTCGCTCGTGCCACACCCTTGAGTCACGCGCCCGGATTTGCCTAAGCGCCCTCTCTAATGCAGCAACAGGGACTTCCAACACCCTGATGATCTTCCGCGATCCGTCCCCCCATCGCACTGTACGACGGTGCTGGAATATTAACCAGCTTCCCATCAGCTACGCATCTCTGCCTCGCCTTAGGGGCCGACTCACCCTGCGCCGATGAACGTTGCGCAGGAAACCTTGGACTTACGGCGAGGGGGCTTTTCACCCCCTTTATCGCTACTCATGTCAGCATTCGCACTTCTGATACCTCCAGCAACCCTTACGAGTCACCTTCACAGGCTTACAGAACGCTCTCCTACCGCGTGCAGTTTGACCTGCACACCCGCAGCTTCGGTTTATCGCTTAGCCCCGTTACATCTTCCGCGCAGGACGACTCGATCAGTGAGCTATTACGCTTTCTTTAAAGGATGGCTGCTTCTAAGCCAACCTCCTGACTGTCTAAGCCTTCCCACTTCGTTTCCCACTTAGCGATAATTGGGGACCTTAGCTGGCGGTCTGGGTTGTTTCCCTCTTGAGTCCGGACGTTAGCACCCGGTGCTCTGTCTCCCAAGCTGGACTTGCGGGTATTCGGAGTTTGCCATGGTTTGGTAAGTCGCCATGACCCCCTAGCCATAACAGTGCTCTACCCCCCGCAGTCATACTTGAGGCACTACCTAAATAGTTTTCGGAGAGAACCAGCTATTTCCAGATTTGTTTAGCCTTTCACCCCTATCCACAGCTCATCCCCTAGTTTTTCAACACTAGTGGGTTCGGTCCTCCAGCACGTGTTACCGTGCCTTCAACCTGGCCATGGATAGATCATCTGGTTTCGGGTCTACACCCAGCGACTGAACGCCCTATTCGGACTCGCTTTCGCTACGCCTTCCCTATCCGGTTAAGCTTGCCACTGAATGTAAGTCGCTGACCCATTATACAAAAGGTACGCCGTCACCCCACAAGGAGGCTCCGACTGTTTGTATGCATACGGTTTCAGGATCTATTTCACTCCCCTTCCGGGGTTCTTTTCGCCTTTCCCTCACGGTACTGGTTCACTATCGGTCGATCACGAGTATTTAGCCTTGGAGGATGGTCCCCCCATCTTCAAACAGGATTTCACGTGTCCCGCCCTACTTCTCTTACGCCTAGTTCCACGCATTGCATTTCGCCTACAGGGCTATCACCTGCTACGGCCGGGCTTTCCATCCCGTTCGACTATACAACGCGCTAAATCGTAAAGGCTCTTCCGATTTCGCTCGCCACTACTTTCGGAATCTCGGTTGATTTCTGTTCCTCGAGTTACTGAGATGTTTCAGTTCACCCGGTTCGCTTCCTGGAACCTATGTATTCAGCCCAGGATACCGCCTTGCGGCGGTGGGTTTCCCCATTCGGATATCTGCGGATCAATGCTTGTTTGCCAGCTCCCCGCAGCTTTTCGCAGGCTACAACGTCCTTCATCGCCTGTGATCGCCAAGGCATCCACCATATGCACTTAGTCGCTTGATCCTATAACGCTAATGGCTATAAAACCTCTTCAAGCAACCGTCTTGCTTCTGACATGATTACTTCGCGTTTGTGCCGTTCAAATCCTCAATACACTTGAGTTTGAACTATCATGCAATCACAACCCGTATCCAACGGCGCATCAAATATCAATGCACCGCCAATACTTCTCGTTGTGCTTCTTCCAGATTGTTAAAGAACGAATAAAACTGTCGAGCCAAAAACTCAACGCTCAATACCCCGGCCGCTCGCCCCGCTTCACGGAACAAACACCGGCAGACACTGACCGTTGAACTCTCTTTTCTCGCGGACCCGGCCTCACGCCGCCCCAGCCCCCGAGTCGGGCGCCAAGCACAGCACCACCAAACGAAACTGGTGGAGGTGAACGGGATCGAACCGATGACATCCTGCTTGCAAAGCAGGCGCTCTCCCAGCTGAGCTACACCCCCAGATAAACTGTGGTGGGTCTGGTTGGATTCGAACCAACGACCCCCGCCTTATCAAGACGGTGCTCTAACCGACTGAGCTACAGACCCAATTCGCATCGGATCCGCTATCGATCCAGTCTTTTTCAACAACCGATAAGTGTGGCCGCTTAACAGACAACAGCACTTGCTCTGAAAGGAGGTGATCCAGCCGCACCTTCCGATACGGCTACCTTGTTACGACTTCACCCCAGTCATGAATCCTACCGTGGTAATCGCCCTCCTTGCGGTTAGGCTAACTACTTCTGGTAAAACCCACTCCCATGGTGTGACGGGCGGTGTGTACAAGACCCGGGAACGTATTCACCGCGACATGCTGATCCGCGATTACTAGCGATTCCGACTTCACGCAGTCGAGTTGCAGACTGCGATCCGGACTACGATCGGGTTTCTGGGATTGGCTCCCCCTCGCGGGTTGGCGACCCTCTGTCCCGACCATTGTATGACGTGTGAAGCCCTACCCATAAGGGCCATGAGGACTTGACGTCATCCCCACCTTCCTCCGGTTTGTCACCGGCAGTCTCATTAGAGTGCCCTTTCGTAGCAACTAATGACAAGGGTTGCGCTCGTTGCGGGACTTAACCCAACATCTCACGACACGAGCTGACGACAGCCATGCAGCACCTGTGTTCCGGTTCTCTTGCGAGCACTCCCAAATCTCTTCGGGATTCCAGACATGTCAAGGGTAGGTAAGGTTTTTCGCGTTGCATCGAATTAATCCACATCATCCACCGCTTGTGCGGGTCCCCGTCAATTCCTTTGAGTTTTAATCTTGCGACCGTACTCCCCAGGCGGTCAACTTCACGCGTTAGCTGCGCTACCAAGGCCCGAAGGCCCCAACAGCTAGTTGACATCGTTTAGGGCGTGGACTACCAGGGTATCTAATCCTGTTTGCTCCCCACGCTTTCGTGCATGAGCGTCAGTGTTATCCCAGGGGGCTGCCTTCGCCATCGGTGTTCCTCCACATATCTACGCATTTCACTGCTACACGTGGAATTCCACCCCCCTCTGACACACTCTAGCCCGGTAGTTAAAAATGCAGTTCCAAGGTTAAGCCCTGGGATTTCACATCTTTCTTTCCGAACCGCCTGCGCACGCTTTACGCCCAGTAATTCCGATTAACGCTTGCACCCTACGTATTACCGCGGCTGCTGGCACGTAGTTAGCCGGTGCTTATTCTGCAGGTACCGTCAGTTACGCCAGGTATTAGCCGGCGCCGTTTCTTTCCTGCCAAAAGTGCTTTACAACCCGAAGGCCTTCATCGCACACGCGGGATGGCTGGATCAGGGTTGCCCCCATTGTCCAAAATTCCCCACTGCTGCCTCCCGTAGGAGTCTGGGCCGTGTCTCAGTCCCAGTGTGGCTGGTCGTCCTCTCAAACCAGCTACGGATCGTCGCCTTGGTGAGCCGTTACCCCACCAACTAGCTAATCCGATATCGGCCGCTCCAATAGTGCGAGGTCCGAAGATCCCCCGCTTTCCCCCTTAGGGCGTATGCGGTATTAGCTACGCTTTCGCGTAGTTATCCCCCGCTACTGGGCACGTTCCGATACATTACTCACCCGTTCGCCACTCGCCGCCAGACCGAAGTCCGCGCTGCCGTTCGACTTGCATGTGTAAGGCATCCCGCCAGCGTTCAATCTGAGCCAGGATCAAACTCTTCAGTTCAATCTCTGTTTCGTACAGCCCACGCGTCTTCCGACACGGGACTGTCTTTCGCTAGCGCTCTCAAAGGAAGTGAGGACCCAGACGAATTTGACTTCGCCTGATTCCTGACACTTACTTATATGAGCACTTGATTTCTTCGGCCCCATCCAGAACCCTGCACTTGCGTGCCGATCCCGGACGAGTGCGCCGCCATCCATCAAGCGCCCACACTTATCGGTTGTTTAGTTTTTAAAGAACAGGTGGGCTCGCTACCCGGGAGGCCTTGCAACCCCCGCTGACTTCGCCTGCCGCGTCGCTGGTGTTTCCACCGTCTTGCTTCGCGTCGTTTGCTGTGTCAGCAGCAGAGAAACGAGATTATGAAGACATTTTTTTGGGCTGTCAAATCAGCATCGCCGACTTGATTTGGAAAGATCCGAACTGCCCGTGATAGCCAGGATTCACCCATCAAAACAGAAGGAAGAACCCTGATCGCACTGCCTTGGCCACCCGACTTGGGCAACAAGGCCACACGCGTACAGCAAACACCTCTACAAACCCCAAGGAGCACCCATCTCGTCACGGGAACTCCCGCCAGTCCAATAACGCAACCGGAGCCTTGCATCATAGCATGGACGAGGCACTTTCCGCCCTCGTGCGCCTCCCGTTTTTCGTTGAATCCAGGCGTTCCCTGGCCTGTGGCCAGCATGACCCGCGCCGCGTCGCAACGGCTGCCCGCATGCATTCGCGCCCCTGCCAGGCGCCTTCCCTCCGCGGTCCGGCTTCGCCCTTCGCTACCAACGTTTGCCCTGCGCTATCCAGGCCCGCCGCCCCACCCCAGTTCGTCTTGCGCGACGAAGCCGCCCCCGGTTCCGGGGTCGCCTTTTATCGACCGCCCTTCATCGCGCATCTCTTGACCCTATGAACACCAGCTACGTATTACAGCGCCAGCTCCGTGATCTCCTTGATTTTCTGGAGCGCGAAGCTGGAACGCATATCGATTACCGCCGGATGCTGCATCAGGATATCCATCGCAAAGCGGGAGAAGTGGGCAAGATCCTGTACCTGGATGCGCAACAGATAGTCCATATCACCGGTCATGGCATAGCAGGCAACCACTTCCGGCCATGCCTGCACATCGCGGGCAAAGTCCGCCATGGGAGCGTGGCTGGAGCCGCTGTGCTTGTTCAACCGGATCGTGACATAGGCAACCAGGCCGAAGCCGACTTTTTCCGCGTCGACCACCGCGACGTAGCGCCGGATGTAGCCCTCTTCTTCCAGGCGCCGCACGCGGCGCAGGCACGGGCTGGGCGATAGCGAGACCCGGTCCGCCAGCTCCTGGTTCGTCAGCTTGCCGTCCCGCTGCAACTCCACCAAAATTTTGCGATCGGTCCTATCCAGGTCGTCTCTTGGCATTATTTACCCCAAGTCTTCATAGAAGAAGCATTTTATTGCTTCAAATCCCCAGGTTACCGCCATTTTCGCAATCGAATGCCGGACTATGTTTTCTACAATTTCCCGACCTTCTCCAACCCAGAACAGATAACCAGGGATGCACGTCATGACAGAAGCCTTCCGGCCATGGGACAACCCCATGGGAACCGCCGGTTTTGAATTCGTTGAGTACGCCGCACCCGACCCCGCCGCATTGCGCCGGGTGTTCGAGCAGCTAGGATTCAAGGCCATCGCGCGACATCGCCACAAGGATGTGATCCTGTATCGCCAGGGCGGCGTCAATTTCCTGGTCAATGCCGAGCCGGACTCATTCGCCCAGCGCTTCGCGCGACTGCACGGCCCATCGATCTGCGCCATCGCGTTTCGCGTGCAGGATGCCGCCGCGGCCTATCGCCGAGCCCTGGAACTGGGCGCCTGGGGCTTCGATTCGCACAGCGGGCCGATGGAATTGAACATTCCGGCGATCAAAGGCATAGGCGACTCCCTGATCTATCTGGTGGATCGCTGGCGCGGCAAGGAAGGCCACGGCGGCATCGGGGATATCAGCATCTATGACGTCGATTTCGAACCGATCGACGCCCGCACCGCGGAAAGCGACATGAACCATGCCGGCGCGGGACTGACGATGGTGGACCACCTTACCCATAACGTGCACAAGGGCCGTATGGCGGAATGGGCTGAATTCTACGAACGCCTGTTCAATTTCCGCGAGGTGCGCTACTTCGACATCGAAGGCCAGATCACGGGCGTCAAGTCCAAGGCCATGACCTCGCCCTGCGGCAATATCCGCATCCCGATCAATGAGGAAGGCACGGAACAGAAAGGACAGATCCAGGAATACCTGGACCTGTATCACGGCGAAGGCATCCAGCACATCGCCATGAGCACGGACGATATCTACGCGACGGTGGAGGCACTGCGGGCGCGCGGCGTCTCCTTTCTGGATACGCCAAACACCTATTACGAACTGCTCGATCGGCGGCTTCCGGACCACGGCGAACAGACCGAGCGTCTGGCGAAGAACCGGATCCTGCTGGACGGCGCACCGGGCGGCGGCCTGTTGCTGCAGATTTTCACGGAGAACCAGATCGGCCCGATATTCTTCGAGATCATTCAACGCAAAGGCAACGAAGGCTTCGGTGAAGGCAACTTCAAGGCATTGTTCGAATCGATCGAGCTGGACCAGATGCGCCGCGGGGTATTGAAACCCGCCGACGCCGCCAGCAAGGGCTGACAAACGGCCACGCATACCGCCCCGCTACGGTAGGGCGGCATGCGCGGCCATCCGTCTCGAACGGGCGGCCGCGACGGTCCGCCGAATATCGGCAAAACGGCATGCGCGGATGCGCGGGAGCAAGGTGTGAAGACGCCCCATCGCGCAATGGCGCGCATCGCGCGCACTGATCAGGGAGTTTTCCGCGGCGGCGCCAGCGACAAAATCCAGTTGGCGATCTCTCGCGCCTCTGACGGACTGACCTGGGGTTGTGCCGCCATCGAAAGCTTGCCCCAGCGGTAGCGGCCGCCGTTGCGGATGGAATCGGCCAGATAGCCTTCGGCGTCTGGCTGCCCGGCGTAACGTTGCGCGATGGCGGTGAACGGCGGCCCGACACGCGGGCTATCGACCTGATGGCACCCCAGGCACACCTTGCTCTTTACGAGCGACTCCCCCACGGTTTGCGCATTGGCGCCCTGGACCGCCAGCAGCCCCAACGCGGCGGCGGCCACGCAAGTCCATATCGAGTCAATCTTCAAATGCATCGGTCACGGCTCCGCGACTGGCGGTGCCGGCGAGCTTGCCGAACTTTGCCAGCACCCCACGCGTATAGCGGGGCCGTGGCGGTGTCCAGGCGTTGCGGCGTTCGGCCATTTCGTCGTCGCTGATGTTCAGTTGCAGCAATAGTCGGTGGGCATCGATGGTAACCGAATCGCCTTCGCGGATCAGCGCGATGGGACCGCCCACGTATGCTTCCGGCGCAACATGGCCGACCACCATGCCCCACGTACCGCCGGAAAATCGCCCGTCGGTAATCAAGCCCACGGTTTCGCCCAAGCCCTGGCCGACCAGCGCCGCCGTGGGCGCCAGCATTTCGCGCATGCCCGGACCGCCCTTCGGCCCTTCGTAGCGGATGACCACGACATCGCCGGCGACGATCGAGCGCGCCATGATGGCCGCCATGGCGTCGTCCTCGGAATCGAAGACCCGGGCGGGACCGGTCATCACCGGGTTTTTCAGTCCCGTGATCTTCGCCACACATCCCTCCGGAGACAGGTTGCCCTTCAGGATGGCCAGATGCCCCTGCGGGTAGAGGGCGCGGTCGACGGCGCGGATCACGTCCTGCCCCGCGGGCGGCGTGTCCGGCACATCGCGCAATGTTTCGGCGATGGTTTTCCCCGTGATGGTGGGGCAGTCCCCATGCAACAGGCCCGCGTTCAATAGCAATTTCATGACTTGAGGAATGCCGCCGGCACGGTGCAGGTCCGTGGCGACATAGCGGCCGGAGGGCTTCAGGTCGCAGATGACCGGCACGCGCCGCCGTATGCGCTCGAAGTCGTCGATGGACCACTCCACTTCGGCGGCATGCGCGATGGCGAGAAAATGCAGTACCGCGTTGGTGGAGCCGCCGGTAGCCATGATCACGGAGACGGCGTTCTCGATGGAGCGTCGGGTGATCAGATCCCTGGGGCGGATCCCCAGGCGTACCGCTTGCACCAGCATGCGGGCCGATTCCGCGGCGGATTCGGTCTTTTCGGCATCCACGTTGGACATCGTGCTGGAGTACGGCAGGCTCAGGCCCATCGCCTCGAACGACGAACTCATCGTATTGGCCGTATACATGCCGCCGCACGAGCCCGAACCCGGGACCGCGCAACGCTCGATCTGCTTGAAGTCGGTTTCGTCCATGCGGCCCATGGTGTATTCGCCCACGGCCTCGAACACCGACACGATGGTCAGATCCCGGCCCTGGTAATGGCCCGGCTTGATGGTACCGCCGTAGACGTAGATGGCAGGCACGTTCATGCGCGCCATGGCAATCATGCCACCGGGCATGTTCTTGTCGCAGCCGCCGATAACGACGACGCCGTCCATCCATTGCCCTTGGACGGCCGTCTCGATGCAGTCGGCGATGACTTCGCGCGACACAAGCGAGTATTTCATTCCCTCGGTGCCCATGGACATGCCGTCCGAGATCGTCGGCGTGCCGAAGGTTTGCGGGTTCGCGCCGGCATCCCGGATGGCCCGCACGGCGGCATCGGCCAGGCCCTGCAGCCCGCTATTACAGGGCGTGATCGTGGAATGGCCGTTCGCCACGCCGATCATCGGATTGTCGAAGTCGCTCTCGCGATAGCCCATCGCGTAGTACATGGCGCGATTCGGCGCGCGGGCGACACCTTGCGTAATATGCCGGGAACGTTCATTCGCTGCCATGATCTGACTCCTTGCCCGCGCGCGCGCCGGCACTGCGACCCGCTCCGGGCCGGTTATGATCGGACACCCTGTTTTATACATCCAAGCCATGCTGCGCTATCCGCAATTCGACCCTATCGCCATCCGTATCGGGCCGCTGGCCGTCCACTGGTATGGACTCATGTACCTGCTGGGCTTCGGGTTGGTCTACCTGCTGGGCCGTTGGCGCATCGCCCATGGCAAGGTGGCGGGAGGATTCTCCGCGCGGGACCTGGAGGATCTGATCTTCTACAGCGTGATCGGCGTCGTCGCGGGCGGGCGGCTGGGTTATGTGCTGTTCTACAAACCGGGCTATTACTTCGCCCACCCCCTGGAGATCTTTTACCTCTGGGAAGGCGGGATGTCGTTCCATGGCGGCCTTCTGGGCGTCATCCTGGTCATGCTGTATTTCGCGCGCAAGCGCGGCGTGTCTTTCCTTACCGTCAGCGATTTCATCGCCCCGCTGATACCGCTGGCGCTGGCGATGGGCCGCCTGGGCAACTTCATCAACGGCGAACTGTGGGGCCGGCCAACCGACGTACCGTGGGCCATGGTCTTTCCGCAGAGCGGCGACGGCATTCCGCGCCATCCCTCGCAGCTCTATGAGCTGGGCCTGGAAGGCATCACCCTGTTCATCCTGATGTGGTGGTTCGCCCGCAAGCCGAGGCCCACGGGACAGGTCAGCGCCCTTTTCCTGATCGGCTACGGAACCTTCCGTTTCCTGGTCGAATTCACCCGGGAACCCGACAACTTCCTGGGCCTGCTTGCCGGTGGGCTCAGCATGGGCCAATGGCTGTCGATTCCCATGGTGGTCGTGGGTATCCTGATGTTCGTCTTTACTGCAAGACGATCGTCCCGTTGATATCGACGCTGACGGTGACCATGTCGGCTTGCAGCGGAACATCGGCCGCGGGTGCGGGAGCAGACGCGCCCTTGGCCATGGCCATATAGGCACGCGGCGCAACGGCGCCCATGCCGCCGAGCTGTATCTTCTGAAGACGATAGCCGCTGAAACCGAACGCGGATGCCGCGGCCAGGGCGCGATCGCGGAAGGCCTGGGCCGCCTGGTTCAGCAATTTGCGTTCGACGGCTTCGCGCGCCTTGCGCGACAAAGTGAAGTTGATGTTCGATATGGCGCTCTTGTCGCCCATTTTGGTCGCCAGCGCGGATGCCGCATCGAAGTTGGTGGACTCCAGAATGATGGAGCCCTCGCCCTGCCAGCCGACCAGCTTGCCTTTGTTGTTCATGTTGGGCCACACACGATAATTGCCGGTGTGGGCGCTGACATCGGGATTGCCCTTGGCGATCTTCATCAACTCGTCGAGCAATGCGTTCAATTTCTTTCCGGCAGATGCCTGGTCGGCCGCCTCTGCCTGGGCGCTGACGGTGATCTGCACGGTGTCCTGCCGGACCTCTTCCGTTGCGGCCGCCTGCAACGTCAGCAGAGGACCGGCCTCGGCTTTGTCCGCGCCCTCATGCGTCGGCGCGCCGGCGTTCGGCTCCGTGCCCGCGGGCTGCGCGAGGACGGCCGGCGCGACGCACACGGCAGCTAGCGCCATGGCGCCGCGCGCCATGAAATGAGCAAGGGAACTGGACGGTACGCGAACGGACATGTATGGGAACCTGAGAAGAGGAATGGGGTGGACGGCACACCGGGCGAATGACAGCCGCAGGCATGCCTGAGCACCGGCGAGATCGCCAGAGTGTAGGCCATGTGCCTGGCCCGGAGAAGGGAATGAAAAACATGGAAACGATCACGGCACGGCGGGTAACGGCGACCCCGCTTTAGGTCGCTTGCGTGCGGCGATGAAGGAAGGTTTTGCCGATGTGCCGCGGGCCTGCAAAAGCAGGCCCGCGATGTAAATGCCCCGCCTGTGCCGTCAGGACCGGCATCTCGAACCCTGAGGTTCAAGGTGGTCGCGATCGGAGGGGCGTCGGGTTCGTCTAACAGAGAGACGATCACACCAGCCCCCACATTCACGCAACCTGTATGCCATAAAGCATAGGTTCAGAGAATGTATGGTCCAGTCTCGAACACGGCAGGGACAAACCGAAAAACCGTCGACGAAATAACGTCGATGAATCAGCGATGCGAACAGGGTGTAGCGGGCGATTGCGGGAGGCCCCGCGGAATCCTGTGGGGAAATCCCAGAGGACGCACGACTACAGCAATTTTTCCTGCCCCGAGAGGGCGTCGTCCAGCATCGAATTCATGTCCTCAATTCTACGCTTGAAGTCGCCAACCGCCAACCCGCCAAGCGGGCCGTCGGGGGCTTTCATCGATAGCAGCTCGCCTGCGATCTGCAATGCGGCCATGACGGCGATGCGTTCGTTGCTGGAGACCTTGCCCGTGCCCTGTATGCGCTGCATGAGCTGATCGACATGGCGCACGGCGGCCATCAGGGTGGGCTTTTCGTCCGCGGAACACGCGAGCGAATACTCACGCCCAAGGATATTGACGTCTAGGCGTTCCATGCTTACTGGTGCTCCTCGACCGGCGCACCCGGCAGGCGCGCCAGAACGGCATCGATGCGTTCACGCGCGGCCACGGCGGCTACACGCAAGCGCTGCAGATCGGTTTCGCGCGCGTTCATTCGCGTCTGCCATGCGGTTTCCTGCGCGGCGAGCTGGTTTTCCAGTGCCTGGCGCTGTTCCACATGCTTTTCGAGTTCCGCACGCAGCCTGGCTTCGGCCTCTTCGGACTGTGCCAGTTTCGAGGCGAGTTCGCTGTCGTGCGTCTGCAGGCGCTCCTGCAAAGCCTGCAGGCGCGCGTCCGCTTCGTCGCAGCGTTCGCGAAGTTTGCGGGATTCCTGGTCAGCCTGGGCCAGGCGGGATCGCAAGGCATCCCGTTCGCTATGAAGCTGACGGGTGCGTTGCACCAGTTGCCCTATACGGGCAGCGAGTTGGTCGAGGTCTTGCAACATGGGCGCTATCGTAAACCATTCGCAGCGCGCCTACATGGTCATATGCACCATGTGATACCTGGCAATATTTCGGTAGAAGTGCCGGCTGTCGGCGGGGGGCTTCGTCCACGATGGAACGGAGCAGCCGCGCGGACACGTCCGCATCGACATCGACGCCGGGACCGCGGACCGAAAAGCGCCGCCGTCGCGCGCAGTTCACGGCCCGCCCACGGCAACCGCCCTCAGCCCACGCCCGCGTCGCGCGGGTTTCGCGTTGGACGACCTTTGCGGCTTCCTGCCGCTGGAGCTCGATCCCGACGCCTGGGTGTCACGGCAATCGTGGCGATCGCCGGCCCATTTGGATCGCCGGCGCATTTGGATCACCGGCCCGCTTGGACCGCCGCCCCGATGGTCGCCACTCCCGCCTCGTCCCGGGGACACCCTTCCAGCCCCAAGCCGCCACGTTTCCGCGGCGACCGACGTGTCGTTGCCGCGCCACGGCCCGGATGCGGGGCTTTCCCTTCTCTTTCTAATAACTTTCAAAAAGCTTTCATTCGCCTGCCGCCAGGGCGACTTTGTTACGACTCAGGTACCTGACAGCTTCATTTCTAGGGAAAACCATAGGCATTCAGCCAAATTACAGGGTTTCATCCCTCCATGGGCTCCATTACCATGCAGCCATTCGCAGACCTGTGAGTTTACTTTCACCGAGCAAACTCAAACCTGAAGCGAAGCAAACGGCTACCTGAACGTTTTTTATCACATGCTGTATTAGGAGCAGACAATCATGCAGCTACGCAACAAACAGGACTTCTGGTCCGGGGTGATGTTCATCGCCCTTGGGCTGGGATTCGCCTGGCAGGCGACCAGCTACCAGATGGGTACCGCTGCGCGCATGGGCCCGGGATACTTTCCCTTCTGGCTTGGAATGGTGCTGGCGCTGTTGGGCGCGATCGTCCTGATCGGCTCGCTGTCGGCCAAGGCCACCGAGACCCACATAGACCGCTTCGACTGGCGCATCGCATTGCTGGTGCTCGGATCGGTGGTGCTTTACGGCGTCATATTGAAGTTCCTGGGCGTCTATATCTCTGTGTTCCTGCTGGTGGTCATCAGCAGCCTGGCCAGCCACGAGTTCAATTGGAAAGTGGCCGCGGCCAACGGTATCTTCCTGGTGGTATTCGTCTACCTGGCCTTCATCAAGGGCCTGGGTCTGATCTTCCCGCTTTGGCCGTCCTTCATTGGCGCGAACTAAGGAGTAAACGGCCATGGAATTGTTTGAACACCTGATGCTGGGCTTTTCCGTTGCGATTTCGCCGGAAAACCTCGCTTATGCCCTGCTCGGCTGCCTGCTGGGCACCCTGATCGGCGTGCTGCCTGGGATCGGCCCCGTGCCGACCATCGCCATGCTGCTGCCCATCACCTACGTCCTGCCGCCGGTGGCGGGCCTGATCATGCTGGCCGGTATCTACTACGGCGCGCAGTATGGCGGCTCGACGACGGCCATCCTGGTGGCGTTGCCGGGAGAAACCTCGGCAGTGGTCACCGTGCTGGACGGGCACCAGATGGCACGCAACGGACGCGCCGGCGCCGCCCTGGCGATTGCCGCGCTCGGATCCTTTTTCGCGGGCTGCGTGGCAACCATGCTGCTGGCCGCCTTCGCGCCCCCGCTGGCCGAAGTCGCCTTCAAGTTCGGTCCGGCGGAGTACTTCTCGCTGATGGTGCTCGGCCTGGTCGGCGCGGTCGTGCTGGCTTCCGGTTCGCTGCCCAAGGCCATCGCGATGATCCTGCTGGGCTTGCTGCTTGGCATGGTCGGCACCGACGTGAACTCCGGCGTGGCGCGCTATGACTTCGGGATCCCGGAGCTGCAGGACGGCATCGACTTCGCCATCGTCGCCATGGGCGTGTTCGGCTTCGCCGAGATCATGACCAACCTGGAGCAGAAGGAAAACCGCGTCGACATCACCGACAAGATCGGCAGCCTGTACCCGAACAAGACCGAGTTCAAGGAAGCCTATCCCGCGGTCCTGCGTGGCACGGCGCTGGGTTCGGCGCTGGGCATCCTTCCCGGCGGCGGCGCGGTGCTGTCCTCGTTCGCGTCCTACACGCTGGAAAAGAAGATCTCGCGCCAACCGAAGCGTTTCGGCAAGGGACATCCGGCTGGCCTGGCCGGCCCGGAATCGGCCAACAACGCCGCCGCGCAGACGTCCTTCATCCCCCTGCTGACGCTGGGCATTCCCGGCAACGCGGTGATGGCGCTGATGGTCGGTGCGATGACCATCCACAACATCCAGCCCGGCCCGCAGGTCATGAGCAGCCACCCCGAGCTGTTCTGGGGCCTGATCGCCTCGATGTGGATCGGCAACCTGATGCTGGTGGTGTTGAACCTTCCGCTGATCGGCCTGTGGGTCAAGCTGCTGAAGGTGCCCTACCGCGTGCTGTTCCCCGCCATCCTGGTGTTCTGCACGATCGGCGTGTATTCCTTGAACTACAACACCTTCGACATCTTCACGACGGCATGCTTCGGGCTGATCGGATATGTCTGGTCCAAGCTCAAGTGCGAAGGCGCGCCGCTGCTGCTGGGCCTGGTGCTGGGACCCATGATGGAAGAAAACTTCCGCCGGGCGCTGCTGCTTTCGCGTGGCGACTTCGGGACCTTCGTCACGCGTCCCTTGTCGGCCAGCCTGCTCGCCGCGGCGATCGCCCTGGTGATCATCGTGGCCCTGCCCTCCATCCGCAAGAAGCGCGAGGAAACCTTCGTCGAAGAAGGCTGATGACCGCCTCGACGCCCCCCCGCGGGGCGTCCTGGCATGCAAAGCGCCCCTCGCGGGCGCTTTTTTTTGCGTCCGATTATTCTGGCACCGTCGACGTTCGCCGGAAAATAGCCGCTTCCCCATCGCCTGGAAGCTTGCCGGCGCCCGCGGGCAACGCTTCAGCGAGGACGAGATTGCCCTTTGGCGACCGCGGTTTCTCCATCGATTCCGGCCCTCGCGCGCGCACGCGCGCGACGGGTCGGCAGGACGCCCGGACGGCATGGTGCAGTGCACACAATCTCTTACGTTAAAGTAGGGGTTTACCCCGTCCTGAATGTCGCTCCCGCTCCCTATGACTTTTGATTGGCAGAATCCCTACAGGACTGCGCGCGCGCCCGTGTTCGCCCGTAATGTCGTCGCGACCTCGCAGCCGCTGGCCGCGCAGGCAGGGCTGCGTGTCCTTGCCGCCGGCGGCAACGCAGTGGATGCCGCCATCGCGGCCGCGGCCACGCTTACCTTGACCGAGCCCGTCAGCAATGGCTTGGGGTCCGACTGCTTCGCGATCGTTTGGGATGGTTCGCGCCTGCATGGCCTGAATGCGTCCGGCCCGGCACCCGCGGCGTGGAATCCCGATTATTTCAAGCGCAAGCACAACGGGACCATTCCCATGCGCGGCTGGGACAGCGTGACGGTGCCCGGGTGCGTCGCGGGCTGGGGCGCGCTGCACGAGAAGCTCGGTTCGATGTCCTTCGAGGACATCCTCGCGCCGGCGATCGACTATGCGGAACGCGGCTTTGCCATCTCGCCCATCGTGCAGCAGAAGTGGGCCGCGCAGGCGGATGTGCTGCAATCGCAGCCCGGCTTCGCCGAACACTTCCTGCCGCGCGGGCGCGCGCCGTCGGTCGGCGAGCACTTCGTGCTGAAGGGCGCCGCCAGCACGCTGCGACGCATCGCGGCTACGGGTGGACGCGATTTCTATGAAGGGGAAACGGCGCACAAGCTGGTGGCGCATGCGCAGGCGCACGATGCCGGCATGACCCTGGCCGACCTGCGCGACCACCGGCCGGAGTGGGTAACCCCGCTGGGACAGAACTATCGCGGTTATACCTTGCACCAGATTCCGCCCAACGGCCAGGGTATCGCCGCCCTGATCGCCTTGGGGATCCTGGAAAATTTCGACGTCGCCGCGCGGCCCGTGGACCATCCGGATACGCAGCATTTGCTGATCGAGGCCATGAAACTGGCCTTCGCCGATGTCTACGCGCATGTGGGCGACGCGCGGCATATGTACGTATCGCCGGAACAGATGCTGGCCCCGGACTACCTGGCGGCGCGTGCCCGGCTGATCGATATGCGGCGCGCGAAGCTGTTCACGACGGGACATGCGCCCACGGGCGGCACAATCTACCTGACGACGGCCGACCGCAATGGCATGATGGTCAGCTTCATCCAGTCCAACTACATGGGCTTCGGTTCGGGCGTGGTCGTTCCCGGCACGGGCGTCAGCCTGCAGAACCGCGGCCACGGCTTCACGCTGGAGCCCGGCCATCCCAACCTGGTGGGCGGCGGCAAGCGTCCCTTCCATACGATCATTCCCGGGTTCCTGATGAAGGAAGGCGCACCGGTCATGAGCTTCGGCGTGATGGGAGGCAATATGCAGCCACAGGGGCATCTGCAGACGCTGGTGCGCATGCTGGATTTCGGCCAGCAGCCGCAGGCGGCCTGTGACGCGCCGCGCTGGAAATGGAATCACGGCATCTCGATCGATGTCGAATCGGAAATGCCCCAGCAGGTCCTGGACGCGCTACGCGCGCGCGGGCACCTGCTGGAAGGCCTGGAGGATCCCTATATGGACTTCGGCTCCGGGCAATTCATCTGGCGCCTGGGCGATCCCGCCGTGGACGGCTACGTCGCCGCGAGCGATAGCCGCCGCGACGGCCTGGCGGCGGGATTCTAAACAGCATTCGTTCGATAACCCCTCTGCAACCGGAGATCTGCATGGCTTCCATCGGCAGTAAGACCTACGACGCGACATCACCGAAAAAAGTGGCTTTCCTTGGCCTGGGCGTCATGGGATTTCCCATGGCGGGACACCTGGCACGCGCCGGGCATCAGGTGACGGTCTATAACCGCACCGAAGCCAAGGCGCGCGAATGGGCAGGCGAATTCGGCGGCAAGACCGCCGCAACGCCGCGCGAAGCGGCGGCCGGCGCCGAGATCGTGTTTTGCTGCGTCGGCAACGATGACGACCTGCGCAGCGTCGTATTGGGCGATGACGGCGCCTTTGCCGGCATGGACAAGAACGCCGTGTTCGTCGATCACACCACCGCTTCGGCACGGGTGGCGCGCGAACTCCATGGCGAAGCCCGCGGGCTGGGCCTGCACTTCATCGACGCGCCCGTATCCGGCGGGCAGGCTGGGGCCGTCAACGGTGTGCTCACCGTGATGTGCGGCGGCGAGCCGGAGGTCTTCGACCGCATCAAGCCGGTGGCGCAGGTATTCGGCCGTGCCGTGACGCTGGTGGGCACCCCGGGTGCCGGCCAATTGGCAAAGATGGTCAACCAGATCTGTATCGCCGGACTGGTGCAGGGCCTGTCCGAGGGTATCGCGTTCGGGCAGGCGGCCGGCCTGGACATGAAACTGGTGCTGGACGTCATCAGCAAAGGCGCGGCACAAAGCTGGCAGATGGAGAACCGCGGTTCGACCATGGTCGACGACAAGTTCGATTTCGGCTTCGCCGTGAATTGGATGCGCAAGGACCTGAGCCTGGTGCTGGAGGAAGCCCGCGCCAACGGCGCCCGCGTGCCGGTTACGGCGCTGGTCGATCAGTTCTACGCCGACGTCCAGAAGATGGGTGGCGGGCGCTGGGACACGTCCAGCCTGGTCAAGCGCTTGCGCGACTAGCCCAGGCGGGCTCGATCGCCCGCGGCCCCGCCCGTGCCTTAATAGCCGCGCTGTGGGGCCACGACACCCGATATCGGCTCGCCACGCGCGAGCCGACGTATTTTGGCGGCGATCTGGCTGATGGCTTCCGAGCGCAGCGTGCTGGCGGCGATGTGCGGGGTGACATGCACGCGGGGATGCGTCCAGAACGGATGCCCGGCGGGGAGCGGCTCCACGTCGAACACGTCCAGGGTCGCGCCGTCGATCTTGCCCTCGTCCAGCAAGGCAAGCAGATCCGGCTCGTTGAGGTGGCCGCCACGGCCGACATTGATCAGATGCCCGCCAGGCAGCAGCTGCGACAAGAATTCACGGTCCAGGAGGCCGGTGGTCTCCGGCGTCAGCGGCAGGACGTTGACCAGCACGCGGGTACGGCGCAGGAATTCCGGCAACTGTTCCGCGCCGGCATAGGTCTGGATGCCTTCGACCGTGCGCGGCGACCGCGACCAGCCCAGCACCGGATAATCGAACGCGGCGATCGCTTGCGCGACACGGCCGCCCATTTCGCCCAGGCCAAGCACGCCCACGGGCCACTGCTCGCGGCGCAGCCCGGGCTGGGGCGCCCAGCGCGACGCAGCCTGATCGTCTTCGTATCGCCCGAAGCCGCGCGCGGCGCGCAGCAACGCATATAGCGCGTATTCCGCCATCTGAACCGCCATGCCCGCGTCCTCCAGGCGGACGATCTGGATATGCGCGGGCAGGTTCATCTGCAGCAATGCATCCACGCCGGCCCCCAGGTTGAACAGGGCCTTCAGGCGGGTTTCATGTTCGATCAGCGCCGCCGGCGGCTTCCACACCAGGGCGACATCGGCCCCCGAAGGCGGTCCGGCGGGATCCCACACCGAAATCTTGCAATCCGGCAATTCGGCCGTCAGGCCCGGCAGCCAATCCGCGGGGTTGTTGTGAGGACAGGCGAAGAGAACGTGCATGGCGAGCGATAAGGGTTGGTGAAGGTTGAAACCTTAGCATGCAGCGCCGCCGGGGGGCGATGGGCCACTTGCGGGAATCATCGGCGCGGAAAGGAAAAACCGCCGCGCCCTTGCGGGACGCGGCGGTTTCGACGACTCGCCGGAACGGGATCAGGCGGTCTTGGGCAGCATCGGCTTGCCGCGCTTCTTCAGCTTCTTGCGCGCATGGGCAATGATTTGCACCACGATCAAGAGCGTGGAGATGCCGACGAACCACGCGCTGATGGGCCGTTGCACGAACACCATCATGTCGCCGCGAGACAGCAGCAGCGCGCGCCGGAAGTTCTCTTCCACCATGGGCCCCAGCACGAAGCCCAGCAGGATGGGAGCGACCGAAAAATCGAGCAGCATGAACACCGCGCCAATGACGCCGAAGGCCAGCGCTTCCCAGATCTGGAACAGGCTGTTCTGGGTGCTGAATACCCCCACTGCGATGAAGAACAGCGCGGACGGGAACAGATAGCGGTAAGGCACTTGCAGCAGCTTGACCCAGATGCCGATGAGCGGCACGTTCAAGATGACCAGCAGCACGTTGCCGACCCAGAAGCTGGCGATCAGGCCCCAGAAGATGTCCGGATGCTCCGTGATCAGCTGCGGACCCGGCTGAATACCCTGGATCAGCAGGCCGCCCAGGATCAGCGCCATCACCGCGTCGCCCGGGATGCCGAGGCTCATGGTGGGAATGAAGTCCACCTGGGTCTTGGAGTGCGATGCGGCTTCCGGCGATGCCACGCCGGCCAACATGCCGGTACCGAAGCGTTCCGGCGTCTTGGAGATCTTGCGCTCCAGTGCGTAGGCGATGAAGGTCGTGATGGTCGGCCCCGTGCCCGGCATGGCGCCGAACACCGTGCCCACCAGCGTACCGCGCACCAGGGGCAGGAAGGACTGCTTGAGCTCCTTGGCCGACGGACGCATATCGCGCAGGCGCAGCTTGGCGCCCGTGCCGATGATCGTCATGCGGTTCACGCTCATCAGGAAGTCGGCGACGCCGAACAGGCCCATGGCGATGGCAACCAGCTCCAGGCCATCGGACAAGTCCAGGATGCCGAACGACAGGCGGATGGTGCCGGTGTTCACGTCAGTACCGACCACGCCGCACAGCAGGCCGAACAGCGTCATGCAGATGCCTTTCAGCGGCGACCCGCGCGACATCGTCGAACCGGCGATCAGGCCCAGCAGCATGATGGAGAAGATTTCCGTCGGCCCGAACTTGAACGCGACTTCCACCAGCAGCGGCGAGAAGAAGATCATCACCAGGATGCCGACCGACGCCGCGAAGAACGACGCGATCATGGTGATGCCCAGCGCCGTGCCGCCCTTGCCCTGTTTGGTCAGCGGATAGCCGTCCAGGCAGGTCACCGCATGCGGCGGGTGCGAAGGCAGATTGAGCAGGATGGCGCCGATGGCACCGCCGTACTGCGAGCCGTAGAAGATACCGGCCAGCATCATGATCGCGGGGACCGGATGCATGACGTAGGTCAGCGGCAGCAGAATGGAGATGGCCGACAGCGCGCCCATGCCGGGCAGCACGCCGATGAGGTTACCCACCAGCACGCCAAAGAACGACCACATCAGGTTATGGGGTTCGAACGCGACGCCAAAACCGAACCAAAGATCAACGAGTGCTTGATGCATGGCGTATCAACCCCACTGGAACAGCGGCAACTGCAATTGCAGCGCCCACCAGAACACGACCACGGCGATAACCACCATGCCCGCCGACAGGATGAAAGCTTGCTTCACCGTGTTCTTGCGATCGCCCAGCGCCGAGATGAACGTGATGGCGAACGTGGCCGGCAACAAGCCGCCATACTGGCCCAGGCCGATGAAGGCCAGGATACCGACGATGATGCAGATCGCACCGCGCATGTCGGGCATGCCCGTCGGATGCGACGAAGGCACGTGCGTGCCGTCTTCTTCCTTGTCTTTTGCTCCGGTCTTTGCGCCGATGGCGATCAAGATCCCCGTGAAAGCCAGCAATCCCCCCACCGCTGCCGGGAAGAACCCGGGCCCCATATGGCTAAGCGAACCGATCTGGTAATTCAGACCGCCGTATATCGACCCCAGGCCGATCAGGACCATCAGCGCTCCGCCGTAGTAGTCCTTGTTGTATTTTTTCAGTGTTTCCACTGCATTCCTCCGTGTACTAGGCTTACACCAGCCTTTATAGGAAGTACTCAGGGTGAGCACGTCCCTCTCACAAAGCACCGTGAGCCTGGAGGGCAGAATAAGGACGAAAGCTGCTAATCCGCTTTCTTTAGACTGTCTTGTTCCTGAATCCCAGGGTTATCCCCTAACAGGGGTATCCATAGGATGGCGCATAGCCCCACTCCGCCATGGGAGTTGGTTTCGCCATCGGCCAGGACGATATCGCCGCCATTGCGACGGGCATAGGCCTGCGCGATGGCCAGCCCCAGCCCGGACCCGGAAGTGGGCGCGCCGCCCGCCTCTACACCGGCGCGATCGAAGCGCGCGAAGGCCCGCGCGCGCAGGGCCGGGTTGAGTCCCGGCCCGTTATCGGACACCCGTACTTCGACACGGGTATCGCCCCGCACGACCGATACGGTGATGCGTGCCCCACGGGGCGCGTAGTTCACCGCATTGTGGACCAGGTTGGCGATGGCCTCATGCAGTTCCACCTCGGAACCGGCCACGGGAGCCGCCGGGCCTGTCAGGCCGCTTTCATCGGCGTCGCCGCGCGCATCGCTCCAGCCCAGGTCCTGCTGCTTTTCGTGTGCGAGCGGCAAATATTGCAGTACGACCTCGCGTGCCACATCGTTCAGGTCCAGTACGCGATGCGGCGCTTCCCCGCCCTGGCTTGCATGCGCGAGTTGCAGCAGCTGTTCGGTCAGGCGGCGGGTGCGCCCCAGCTGCGCGACGATGGCGCGCAGGCCGTCGCGCATCAAGGCGGGGTCCCGTTCGCGCAAGGCGTATTGCGCCTGGGTGGACATGATGGCCAGCGGCGTGCGCAACTGGTGCGAGGCATCGTCGAGAAACCGCGACTGTTCGTCCAGCATGTGCCGGTGCCGCGCGATGTGATGATTGACCGCCTCGACCAGGGGGGCGACTTCGGAAGGCACCCGCCAGGCGTCCAGCGGCGTCAGGTCATCGGCCGAACGCGCGCGGATGTCGTTGCGCAGCCTGGCCAGGGGGCGCAATGCCCAGGCCACGCCCCACCAGACCATCAGGACCACCAGGGCGAGCATGCGGCCGTCGCGCAGCAGCTCTTTGCGCCGGGCGGCGTCTTCGGCCTCGATGCGCTTGCCGGTGCTTTCGCCCACCAGGATAAGCACCTGCCGGTGCGTGCCGTGGTAGTAGAGATCGCGCACCAGCGCCACCATCCGGACCGGATCGTTGCGGTAGGCGCCGTCATAGAACACCGGCTGCCCGTCGCTGCGAGGCCAGACGGGCGGACGCGGGATATCCGGCATACCCAGCAGCGCCACGCCAGGCGAGCCGGGCGCCTGTCCGGAGGGCAAGGGCGGATCGATTTCCTCGATGCGGAAGTATTTGCGCAGGCCGGCGCGCGATTCCAGCATGACCTGCGCATACAGCGGGGTCACGACCTGCAGGGTGCCGTCCGGGGTGAACTCGATACTGCTTTCCAGTACCCGTGCCGGCTCCAGCAGAGCGCTATCGTAGGCATCGTTGGTGATGTCCGCCAGCGTCTGGTAGTCGTTATAGCTGTCGATGACCAGCAGCGCGATCACGCCCGGCAGAAGGAGCGTAATGAGCAGCGCGCGTATGCCGACCCGCGCATACCAAGGGCGTCCGGAAACCCGCTGCGTCGGCGCCTGTCGCGGCGTGGAGTGTGCGGCCACGGTCAGTGCGCGGTTTCGGGAAGGACCGCCAAGCCCTAGGCATCCGCCGATTGGGATTCGCTGGCCACGCTTTCGAGCATATAGCCCAGCCCGCGCACGGTAACGATGCGGATATCGCTGCCCGCAAGTTTCTTGCGCAGGCGATGCAGCACGACCTCGATGGCGTCCGGATTCGCTTCGCTGTCGTGATTGAACACTTTGCCGAACAGCTGCGATTTGTCCACGGGATAGCCGCTACGGGTCAGGAGCGCCGCCAGCGCGGCATGTTCGCGCGGCGTCAGGAACAGCAGCGAGCCGTCCAGCGTGAAGGCCCGGCTTTCGCTGTCGTAGGACAGCGAGCCGCATTGCAGCCGCGGATGCTGCCGGCCCCGGCTGCGACGCACCAGCGCTGTGAGTCGCGCTTCGAGCTCTTCGAGCGCGAAGGGCTTGGTCAGGAAGTCGTCGGCGCCCAGGTTCAGCCCCCGCACCCGGTCCTGCAAGGCCCCCTGCGCCGTCAGCACCAATACCGGCGTACGATCGTCGCGGTTGCGCATCTCGCGCAGCACGACCAGGCCGTGCTTGTCCGGCAGGCGCAGGTCCATCACGATGGCGTCGTATTCCGTTCCCGCCATGAAGGCTTCGGCCGTGCGCGCGTCCGGCGCATGGTCTGGCACGAAACCGCTTTGGGCCAGTGCACGCACCAGCCAGGACGCCATGTCTCTTTCGTCTTCAACCAGCAATATGCGCATGGCCCTCGGGCCCTCCAGCCAGATTCTCGGCAGCGCGCTGCCCGTGCACCCGTTGGCGCAGGTAGCGTGTTTCGTGGTGCCGCCTGAACAGGATAGCCGAGAGCTCGTTCAAGGCCTGCGTGTAGACGTCCCGCTTGAATTCGATGACGGCATCGAGCGGGACCCAGTATTGGCTCCAGCGCCAGGCGTCGAACTCCGGGTGCTGCGTGGCGCGCAGGCAGACGTCGCTGTCACGCCCGACCAGCCTGAGCAGGAACCAGATCTGCTTCTGGCCCTTGTAATGACCACGCCATTCCCTCCGGACGAAATGGTCCGGGACGTTGTAGCGCAGCCAATCGCGTGTGCGCCCCAAAATGCGGACATGCTCGGGCTTCAAGCCCACTTCTTCATGGAGTTCGCGATACATCGCCTGCACCGGGCTTTCGCCGTACTTGATTCCGCCCTGTGGAAACTGCCAGGCGTGCTCCCGGATTCGCTTGCCCCAAAAGACCTCGTTTTTCGTGTTGACGAGAATGATGCCGACATTGGGACGGTAGCCTTCGCGGTCCAGCATGGGCCACCCCCACCAAATTCAATACAATTACGTCTGATTATACGTACCTGCTGCCTCCTGGAAACCATGCGCGCCTCCAACTATCACATCAATACACTCAAAGAAGCGCCCGCCGAGGCCGAAATCGTCAGCCACCAGCTGATGACCCGTGCCGGCATGATCCGCAAGCTTGCCGGGGGAATCTATACGTACATGCCCCTGGGCCTGCGGGTCATCCGCAAAATCGAGAAGATCGTCCGGGAAGAAATGAACGCGGCCGGCGCCATCGAACTGCTGATGCCGGTCGTGCAGCCTGCGGAACTCTGGCAGGAATCGGGACGGTGGGTCCAGTACGGACAGGAGCTCCTGCGCTTCAAGGACCGCCATGACCGGGACTTCGTGCTGCAGCCCACCTCGGAGGAGGTGATCACCGACATCGCCCGCAACGAAATCCATAGCTGGCGCCAGTTGCCGCTGAACTTCTATCACATACAGACCAAGTTCCGGGATGAACGGCGTCCCCGATTCGGCCTGATGCGCGGGCGCGAGTTCACGATGAAGGATGCGTATTCCTTCGACCGCGACGAAGCCGGCGCCCTGCGCAGCTATGACGCAATGTACGACGCCTATATGCGGATTTTCCGCCGGCTGGGGCTGGAATTCCGCGCGGTCGCGGCCGATACCGGCTCGATCGGCGGCACGCGCAGCCATGAATTCCAGGTGATCGCGGACACCGGGGAAGACCTGATCGTCTACAACCCCGAAACGCAATACGCGGCGAATATCGAATTGGCGGAGGCCGCCGCGCTGATCGCCGAACGGCAGCCGCCGGCGCGCGCCCTGGAAGCCGTGCCGACGCCCGGCGCGGCCAAGTGCGAAGACGTGGCGGCCCAGCTGGGCATCCCGCTGGAAGCCACCGTCAAATCCATCGTCCTGGCCACGGAGCCTGAACCGGGCCAGATTCGCCTCTGGCTACTGCTGCTGCGCGGCGATCATGTCCTGAACGAGATCAAGACGGCCAAGGTCCCGGGTCTGGACCAAGGCTACCGCTTTGCCACGGAAGAGGAAATCGTCGCGCATTTTGGCTGCAAGCCCGGCTATCTCGGCCCCATCGGCACGCAACTTCCCGTAACCGTGATTGCCGACCGGACCGTCGCCAACATGGGCGATTTCGTCTGCGGCGCCAACCGCGAGGGCTACCATTACGTGGGCGCCAATTGGGTCCGCGACCTGCCGGAACCGGCCCAGGTCGCCGATCTGCGCGATGTGGTGGCGGGCGATCCGGCGCCGGACGGCAAGGGCACCCTGGTCATCCAGCGCGGCATCGAAGTCGGCCACGTGTTCTACCTGGGCACCAAGTATTCGTCGGCGCTGAAGGCCACCTACCTGGACGAAACGGGCAAGCCCGCCACCCTGGAAATGGGTTGCTACGGCATCGGCATCACCCGCATCGCCGCGGCCGCCATCGAACAGAACCACGACGCCCGCGGCATCGTCTGGCCGCGCGCGCTGGCGCCCTTCGAGGTCGTGATCTGCCCCGTCGGATGGGCAAAAAGTGAAACTGTTCGTAACACGGCTGAAACGCTCTATACGGCGCTGCGCGAGCGTGGCATCGACGTAATCCTGGACGACCGCGATGCACGCCCGGGTGTGATGTTCGCTGAATGGGAGCTGATAGGCGCCCCCTTGCGCGTAACAGTTGGAGAGCGCGGACTGAAGGACGGTGTGATCGAATTGCAGGCCCGCCGTGAAGCCAGCGCCAGTACGGTGCCGGTCGACCAGGCGCTGGAGCAAGTGCTGGCCAAGCTGGAAACCCTTTGATCACCCCGTTGTCGCCGTACCTTTTGTCGGAATCGACGCTGGACGTCCGTGTCTATTACGAAGACACGGACGCCGGCGGGATCGTTTTCTACGCCAACTATCTGAAATTCATGGAACGCGGCCGGACGGAATGGCTGCGCGCGCTGGGTTTCGACCAATCCAGGCTGACTCGCGAATCCGGCCATCTCTTCGTGGTCGCCGGTTTGGACATGTCCTACCGGAAACCCGCCCGTCTGGACGACGTGCTTACCATACGCTCGCGTGTAACACGAGTACGCCGGGCTTCGATACACTTCGCGCAGCGGGCGGAACGCAGCGGGGAACTGCTGGCCGAGGGCAACATCCAAGTGTGCTGTGTGGATGCGATCAGCCTGAGGCCGGCGGAGCTGCCTCCGGAATTGCGCGCACTACTCGAATCTATTCAGGGATAAAAATGCAAGTCTCCAACGACCTGTCGTTGTTCGCACTGATCGCGCATGCGAGCGTGCCGGTCCAACTGATCATGCTTTTGCTCCTGGGCATTTCGATCATGTCCTGGACCTATATCTTCGCGAAACGCTACGCCATCAAGCGCGCGCATCAGCAGACGCGCCGCTTCGAAGACGACTTCTGGTCGGGCGGGGACCTGTCCATGCTGCAGCAGGCGGTGGCCAACCGCCGCGCCGAACAAGGCGCGCTGGCCCGCATCTTCGATGCCGGCATGACCGAATTCCTGAAAGCCCGCCGGGCCGCGGCCAACGATGCCAACGCCGTCCTGGACGGCGCACGGCGCGCCATGCGGGCGGCCTACCAGCGCGAGATGGACGCGCTGGAATCGCACCTGAACTTCCTGGCCTCGGCCGGCTCCGTCAGCCCGTACATCGGCCTGCTCGGAACCGTATGGGGGATCATGCACGCCTTCATCGGGCTGTCGAACATGCAGCAGGCCACGCTGGCCTCCGTGGCGCCGGGTATCGCCGAAGCCCTGATCGCCACCGCCATCGGCCTGTTCGCGGCAATCCCGGCGGTCGTGGCCTACAACCGTTTCACCAACGACATCGACCGCCTGTCCATCCGGTTCGACAGCTTCGTCGATGAATTCCTGAACATCCTGCAACGACAGGTGCGCTGATGCCCTCGGTACGCTCGAACGGCCGTACCGGCCGCCGCATGAAGGCCGACATCAACGTCGTGCCGTACATCGACGTGATGCTGGTGCTGCTGGTGATTTTCATGGTGACCGCGCCGCTGATCACGCCCGGACTGATCAACCTGCCCTCGGTCGGCCAGGCGTCCGACGTGCCGGTCAAGCCCCTGGAAGTGCAGATCTCGCAGAACGGAGATATCGCGCTGCGCATGCGCGAACCGGGCGCAACCCCGGAAAACATCGGCCGTTCGGAATTGGTCAGCCAGGTGCGTTCGCGCATCACCGCGGATACGCCGGTCGTCATCGCCGCCGACGGCAAGGTGCCCTACGAATCGGTCGTGAAGGTCATGGACGAATTGCGCACGAATGGCGTAACGCGCCTGGGGCTGCTGGTCGACCAGCAATCCTCCACCGGGGCCGCCGCCGCGGCCGCCGGCCAGCCGCAGCGTCCCGCGCCGGCGACGCCCAAACGCTGATCCGCGCCCTATCCATTCGACTCAATGACGCCACCTCTCATCAAGCACTCCGGCCGCGCGCCGGAAGCCCCGCCCCCGCAGGACAATCGGAAAGCATTCGGCTTTGCCGTGGCCGTCCACCTGATCCTGGTGCTGGTCCTGGTGCTGGGCGTGAACTGGCGCACGGAAAACCCGGGCCCGGTACAGGTACAGCTGTGGGCCAACGGCGACTCCCCGGTATCGCCGCCGCCGACGCCACAGCCTGAACCCACGCCGCAACCGCAACCGCAGCCCACACCCGAACCGCCGCCGGCGCCGCCCCCGCCGCAGCCCGCGCCCCCGCCGCCACCGCCGCAGCCGCAGGTCCAGCCGCAGGACACGCCGGATCCGGAAATCGCCCTGGAAGCGGCGCGCAAGAAGAAGGAACAGGAAGAAAAGGACCGCCAGGCAGCAGCGGCCGAACAGGCACGCCTGGAGAAGGAACGCCAGCAGGCCGCGCTGGAAGAAAAGCAACGCCTGGAAAAACAGCGTCAGGACGCCGAAAAAGCGGCGGCAGCGAAGGCGGCGGCCGACAAGGCCGCAGCCGAAAAAGCGGCGGCGGACAAGGCGGCAGCCGAGAAAGCCGCCGCGGACAAGGCCGCCGCGGAAAAGGCGGCGGCCGACAAGAAGGCCAAGGAAGACGCGGCCAAGAAGGCAGCGGCGGAGAAAGCCGCCGCTGACAAGGCCGCTGCCGAGAAAGCCGCGGCCGACAAGGCCGCCGCGGAAAAAGCCGCCGCCGAAAAAGCCGCCGCGGCCAAGAAGGCCGCCGCCGATCGTGCCTTGAAAGAGGCCTTCCGCAACGACGCGCTGGGCGCGGCCGGGATTCCCGGCGGCACGGCGGACCGCAACCAGGCTGGCGGCGGACGCGACGATGGTTACGGCGCCAAGGTCCGCGCGTGCATCCAGCCGGGCGTGTCCTACCCGACACCTCCGCGCGCCGGCTCCGCCAACCCGACGGTGCAATACCGGGTACAGTTACGTTCGGACGGCAGCGTGTCCGCGGTAACCCTGACTTCGTCGTCGGGCAACTCCGGTTTCGACCGCGCCGTGGAAACCGGCATCCGGCGCTGCAACCCCTTCCCGAAACCTTCGACCGGGCGGTACGAGCCGTTGATCGACGTTATTTACCGCATGTATGACTGACAGGAGATTGCTTACCATGACTCCAGCTTATCGCCGATCCCCGATCCGGGCTGCGCTGAGGACCTACGGTTTCGGCCTGTTGGTGTTGCTGGCAATCCTGCTGGCCGCACGGCCTGCCCACGCCCAGCTGCGCGTGGACATTTCCGGCACGGGCGCCACGCAGTACCCCGTGGCCATCGCCGATTTCGCTGGCGATAGCACGCGCGGACACGCCCTGGCGGAGGTCATCCGCGCCGACCTGAACCGCACCGGCCAATTCCGCCTGATCGACGGCTCCAACGCCGGCCTGACGGTGGACAGCAGCGTCAACTATGACGACTGGCGCGGCAGGGGCGCGGATTTCCTGGCCTATGGCAGCATCAGCCAAACCCCCGACGGCCGCTACGACATCCGCTACCGCCTGGCCGACACGGTCAAGCGGGGCCAGCTGGACGGCGTCGCGTTTTCAGGCTCCGAACAGGAATTGCGCCGGATCGCCCACCAGATCGCCGACCGCATCTACGAGAAAATTACGGGAGTGCGCGGCGTGTTTTCGACCCGTATCGCCTATGTCCTGAAGCAGGGCAATACCTATGAGCTTCAGGTCGCGGACGCGGACGGACAGAATCCGCAGGTCGCCCTGCGGTCGCGCGAGCCGATCATTTCGCCGCGCTGGTCTCCGGACGGCTCGCGCCTGGCCTATGTGAGCTTCGAATCCGGCAAGCCGGTGGTGTATGTCCATACCCTGGCCACCAGCGCCCGGGTGCCCGTGGCCAACTACAAAGGCAACAACAGTGCGCCCGCGTGGTCTCCGGACGGCAGCATGCTGGCGATCGTGCTGACCCGCGACGGGTTGTCGCAGATTTACACCATCAGCGCGGATGGTTCCAACCTGCGCCGGGTTACCCGTTCGCCCGGCATCGACACCGAACCGACCTTTACGCCGGACGGCCGGTCCATCATTTTCACCAGCGACCGCAGCGGCGGCCCGCAGATTTACCAGGTGGGATTGGGAGGCGGGGAGCCCCGCCGGCTGACGTTTAACGGTGGTTACAACGTCTCACCCCGTATTTCGCCCGATGGTTCGACCCTCGTGTACGTTGCAAGACGCGACGGCGCATTTCGCATCGCTTCGCTAAATCTGTCCAGCGGGAACGAAACTTTGCTGACTAATGGCAACGATGACCAATCTCCCAGTTTTGCACCGAATGGAATGCAAGTACTATACGCGGCTATCCAGGGCGGACGTAATGTTCTCGCAGTGGTATCGAGCGATGGCCGTGTGCGCCAAACGCTATCGGTACTGAACGGACAGATCAACGAACCGACTTGGGGCCCATTTACCCGCTAACACGTGTGACTCACTTACCAAACAAAGGAACCATCATGAAGTCGCGCATTGCCAAAAGCCTAACCGTTGCAGCGCTCGTCGCAACTCTAGCCGCTTGCAGCTCCGTCCCGCTCGATGACAAGGCAGGACAGGGATCTGGCACGGCGGGCACCGCCGGCGGCGGCGCGGGTCCGGTCATGGACCCGTTCAACCCGAGCAGCCCCCTTGCTCAACAGAAGAGCGTCTTCTTCGATTTCGACAGCTACACCGTCAGCGATCAGTACAAGTCCCTGGTGCAGATGCACTCGGGCTACCTGACCAGCCACGGTACGCAGAAGGTCCAGATCCAGGGCAACACCGACCCGCGCGGTAGCTCCGAGTACAACCTGGCCCTGGGTACGCGTCGCGGCAACGCCGTCGCTGACCTGATGAAGCTGAATGGCGTCAATGCCTCGCAAATCGAAGTCACGAGCTTCGGCAAGGAACACGCCACCGGTACGGACGAATCCAGCTGGGCGCAGGACCGCCGCGCGGATATCGTCTACCAGCGTTAATCCGAACGGCTGACAACAGCTGATCTCTTTGCCTTGCAACATGCGTCGGGACGGTCGAAGGGCCGCCCGGCGCATGTTTTTATCTCGACCCAGGAATTCTCATGAACGATCGAGCCCCGTCTTTGCGTCTCCTGGTGGCTGCCGCCGGCATCGCCTTCGCCGCCCTCTCCTCACCCGCCCATGCCTTCGCGGACGACGACGCCCGCAAGGCGATCCTGGAGCTGCGCCAGCAAATCCAGCAGATGCGGCAGATCGGTGAGAACTCCCGCATGCAGCTGGCGGACCAGATCCAGTCGCTGCAGCAGCAGGTGACCGAACTGCGCAACCAGATCGAACAAGCCATGCATCAGTCGGTGCCGCGCGCGCCGGCCAATGGCACCCAGTCCGATACGGGCGGCGCGACCGCGGGCGATCCCCAGGAACAGTCCACCTACGACGGTGCCATCGACCTTTTCCGCAAAGGGCAGTACAAGGAAGCCGCCGATGGGCTGACCGCCTTCCTCGCCCTGTACCCCAACAGCCAGCTGTCGCCCACGGCGCAGTTCTACCTGGGCAGCAGCAAGTACGCGACCAAGGATTACAAGGGCGCCATCGACCAGCTGCAGAACATGGTCAAGAGCGCGCCGGACAATCCGCGCGCGCCCGATGCGCTGCTGGTCATCGCCGGCAGCCAGATCGAAATGAACAACCGCGCGGGCGCCAAGGCGACCCTGCAGCGGATCGTCAAGGACTATCCCGGCACGCCCGCCGCGGACACCGCCAAGAACCGCCTGCAACTGCTGCAATAGCGCGATGGCCGGCGTGGCGGCGCCCGATCCGGTCCGGCGGTACCGGGGCATCCTGCGACGGCGCCAGCTTTTGCTTTTCGTCCTGGCCGCGCTGATCGGCTCGGCCATGCTGGCGGACTTCCTCACGGGCAGCAGCCCCCTTCCGATTCCCGCCTTGCTCGATGCCCTGCTGCATCCGGGCGAAGCGGCACCGGTCGAACGCGTCATCGTCTGGTCGATACGCCTGCCCTACGCGCTGGCCGCGGCCCTGGTCGGCATGGCGCTGGGCCTGGCTGGCGCCGAGATGCAAACTGTCCTGAACAATCCGCTGGCCAGCCCGGATACCCTGGGCGTGTCGTCCGCCGCCGCGTTGGGGGCGTCCGTGGCCATTGTGTTCGGCGCCTGGCTTGCGCCGGGGATAGCGCCGGACTGGTCGATTGCGGCGTTCGCTTTCGCGTTCGCCGCCGCCGCGGCCTTGCTGCTGGATGCCATGGCGCGCTGGAGCGGGATGCGCGCCAGCGGCGTGGTGCTGTTCGGCATTGCCCTGGTTTTCCTGTGCAACGCATTGGTTTCGGCCATCCAGTTCGTGGCCAGCGCGCAGGCCTTGCAGAACCTGGTCTTCTGGACGATGGGAAGCCTGGGCCGGATAGGCTGGCCGCAAGTGGGCGCGCTGGCGCTGGCACTGGCCGTCGCGATGCCTTTTTCGCTGCGCGCCGCGTGGCGCTTGACGGCGCTGCGCCTGGGCGCGGAGCGGGCCGCCAGCTTCGGCGTGGACGTGCGGCGCCTGCGCCTGGGCGCGCTGGCGCGCGTCAGCCTGCTCTCCGCGGTGGCCGTCTCGCTGGCGGGGGTCATCGGTTTCATCGGGTTGGTCGCGCCCCACATCGCCCGCCGCCTGTTCGGCGAGGATCACCGCTTCTATCTCGCCGGCAGCGCGCTGGTCGGGGCGATCGTCCTGTCCTTGGCGTCCATCCTCTCGAAATCCCTCGTACCCGGGCTGGTACTGCCGATCGGCATCGTCACTGCCCTGGCCGGGCTGCCGGTCTTCCTGGCCGTCGTGCTGCGGCGGCAGCTGCCATGACCCGCGAACCGTCCGGCACTGTACCCCCCACACCGGATGCCGGACTGGCGGTCTCGGCGATGCGCGCCGGGTATGGCGGGCGAGACGTCTTCGCGGCCCTGTCGCTGCAAGGGCTGCGGGCCGGCGAAGTCGCCGCGGTCTTGGGTCCCAATGGCTGCGGCAAATCCACTCTGCTGAAAACCGTGGCGGGGCTGATGCCCCTGCGCGGCGGCACGATCGCATTGGCGGGGCAAGACCTGGCGACGCTGCCGCCGGCGGAACGATCGACGCTGGTGGCCTACATGCCCCAGGACCTGCCCGCGGCCGTGCACCTGCGCGTACTGGAAGCGGTCGTGGCCGCCGACCGCGCACACGCCGCACGAAGCAACGGCGGCGACCATGCCGGCCGCGCGCATGCGCTATTGGAGCGGCTTGGCATCGCGCACCTGGCCCTGTGCTACCTGGACGAGCTGTCCGGCGGACAGCGACAATTGGCCGGCCTGGCGCTGGCGCTGGTACGCAAACCGCGCGTCCTGCTGCTGGACGAACCCTTGTCCGCCCTCGACCTGCGCCACCAGTTCGAGGTCATGGCGCTGCTGACGCGCGAAACCCGGGCGCGGTCGCTGATCACGCTGATGGCGGTACACGATCTGAACATCGCCCTGCGGCACACCGATCGGGCCGTGCTGCTGCGTGCCGGCGCGCTGGCCGCCGAAGGTCCGCCGGCGGAGGTGATCAGGCCCGATACGTTGGCCGCGGTGTACGGCGTGCGAGGCCGGGTGGCGCGGTGCGACGAGGGCTGGCCTTACGTAATGATCGATGGCGTGCTGGACCAGACCGTACGGCAGCCCTAGCGTCCCGCGCCGACGCCGCTTGCCGGGTCCGCCGGCAGTTGGCGCGGGGGCGGCGGCGGCTTCGCCGCGGGACCGACGGTCAGCAGCCGATCCAGGCAGCGGAAGCGATGCAACGCCGTCAAGGCGAAGGGATTGATGACGCTGCCCGCGTCCAGCTGCAGCGACGCGCGTTTGCCCGACAGATCGAAATCGAGTTTGAAGCGATCGCTTCGGACCGCCTGCAAGGTTCCCATGTCCAGCAGGCGGAACAGCGCCCATGGGCCGCTTACGCTATGTCCGTTGCGGCCCTCGGGATCCGCGGGCTCGTAGTCGATGCGCCCGGACTGCGCGCCGCCGCCCGGCCATGCGAACCCGGTCGGAATGGCCGGACCGTGCGAATACCTTAGCGTCTGGGCCCCCAGGGTCAGATTGAATTGCGTGAAATACGGATCCAGGAATATCGGCGACAGCTGGAAATGGATCAACATCGTCTTGCCGCCGTCGGGAAAAAACGCCTGGCGTATCGTCGCCGCGTCCTGGAAGACCTGCAGCGCGGTGCGCGAGAAACCCAGCCGCGCGGCATTCGGCCGCCAGCGCCACGGGTTGGCGCTCATGTCGACGTAGTTCAACAGATTGGCGTGGAAGAAGGCGTCCAGCAGGCCTCCGGGCGCGAACAGGCGATTGAAATCGTCCTGCGTCATATCCTGGCCGGACTGCGGATTGACCGGATAACGGTTATCGACCGCGGCATGGCAGAACGGCGCGACGTCGGCGCGCCACAGTTCGTCGATGCGGCGGCGCACGTCATCCAGCGCCACCGCCTTTCCATCGTTGGCCAGCTGCTGCAACATGTCCCGCACCGGCGCCGGCTGGCCCTCGGCGGCATCCTGCAGGGATGCGAGCGCCTCCGCGGGCGGCGGCGCCAGCCCATGCTGGCGGGCGGCATCCACCGCGTCCAGGAACTGCGCGGCGCTTTCGATGGCGCCCTGGATCCTGACGATGGGCGGAACGCCGCCATCCTGCGCGAGGAACAACTGGTGCAGCGGGTCGAAATGGCGGTCCACGGGCGTGTCCGGGTCGCCCTTGGCGGCCAGCGTGGTCTGCGCGACCACGCCCTGGAGGAAACGCCTCAAGGGGGAATCCGCGCCCGCGAGTACGTGCATCTCGGCGGCGCCGTCGCGGGCGTCGGCTGGCAAGGGACCCACGCGCGTGTCGCTCAGCAACGCATCCCATGCCCAGATGTAATGCGAGAAATAGTCCCTGTCGAGCGTATCGCGCAGACGGACGGCGTCCGCTGGGGAGCTCGCCTGCCCCAGCACCCAGCCGTCTCTTTCGGTATCGGCGATCAGCTGGTCGCGCATGGCCTCGTAAAGGCGGTAGCCCGCGAGGGTGTACGCGCCGGGCACCCCCTCCGACAATGGCTGTCCGCTCGGACGGCGCAACACCAGGGGCGTGTTCATTCCTTCCAGGAGCGCCACCGACAGGGCTTGCGGCACCGCTTCGGACAGATCGGACTCCAGCATGTCGTATACGCGGTCCGCCAGCGGCCGCGCGGTCAGTTCGGCGCGCATGCGCGCCACCACGGCGGCGTCCATCGGCAAGGCGGCATCGAAATCGGGGGCCTCGAACAAATCCTTTACATAGGCCAGCATATCGGCGCGCCGCGCATCCGTCAGCGGCAGGAGCTCGATATCGCGCATCGTCCATGCCATGACGGCGCCGGCATCGTAGTGCTCCGGATCGCTCAACATCAGGTAGGTCCGCAGGGCGCGAAACCGCGGCATGTCGCCGCGCGCGGTATTGGTCATCGCCTGGCGTGCGCGGGCCTGGACGAAACGCAGCAGGGTCTGCCGCAGCAGCGCGTGATATTCGGCATGCGCCGTGTCGGCCAGCGTATCGCCCTGGTACAGGCCGGCGCCGTGCAGCACGATGGCATCGACGATGGAAGACTCCGGCGGAAGCACCGGCCGGCTGGCGGCATCCAGCAGGGCCAGCATCCGGGGCAGTTCGGCGCCGCGCCCGTGAGCGGTCACGCCGGCCGCGAGCGCGGCAAGCTTGGTCGTGTCGCCGTGCACCTTCTGGATCAAGGCGCGGTTACGCTGATATCCGGCCGCCAGCATCGCGCCGGCAATGACCACCGCGAGAACCAGGGCGGCCGGCCACAGATAGCGCGAGGCGCGCCGCCGCATATCCGCCGCGGCCCGGTCGGCAAGTCCGCGCTCCTGGAACACCACATCGCGCAGCAGGCCAGTGATGAAGTAACCGTGGGCATGGGCGGTACCCCGTTGCCGCGACGGCGCGGCATCGCGGACGAACGCGGCGACGGCACTCGAGGAAACGGCCCGGACATCGCCATCCTGCGCGGCGCTGGTGAAATACACCCCGCGCAGCCAGGACGCCTCCGCGTGGAACGAACGCGCGAACACATGTCCCAGCCATGCCCCCAGGGGTTCGCCCATGGCTTCGAACTGAGTGGGAAACCCATAGATCGCGCCCGCCTGCACGTCGTCGCCGGCGGTCGCCGTCAGATACACGACGCGATCCTGCAGACGGCGCACCAGCGTCGCGAATTCGTTCTCGAATGCGGCCAGTGCCGCCCCGTTGCCTTGACCGGTCGAATCGGCGAACGTCACCCCCCACACCTGTTCCGCCGCGGCACGGTCCAGGTGGGCGAAAAACGCTTCGAAGCCGGCCAGGCGATCGCATTGCGCGACGACGACATACACGGGATACGGCGCCCTGAAGCGCCGCTGCATATCGCGCAGGCGGGCGCGGGCATCCTGCGCGCGCGCCAACGCCAACTGCTCGCCACCCAGCAGATCCTGTACGTTGAGAACGACGATGACACCGTTGACGGGACAAAACCGGCGCGCCTGCCACGTCCGTTTGAGCAGGCGCTGCCAGACGGCGTGTGCGAAACCGACGCCGCCTTCGGCGGCTACCAAAGCACCGCCCGTCTCTATCAGCAGGGCGTGGTTACCCAGCCAGAACCGGCAAGGATCGCCCGCCTGCCACTGGGAATCGTCGCCGGGCTCCGACATTCCCAGGCGCGAGGATGCCAGCAGCAGGCTCTTGCCGCTGCCCGCATCGCCCAGGGCGACATACCACGGCAGGCGGTAAAGGCTGTGCCGGCCCAGCCGCCATGCCGGGCCATCCTTGCGCAGCACGCGTCGCACCGCCCTGAAAAGCATGTCGAGCCTGTCCCGCGCGGCCACCAGGGGACCGTCGTCGTACTGGGGGGCGGCGGGCTCGGGCGGCGCGGGCTCCCAGCTGATGCGCACGCGGTCCAGGCGGCGCACCAAAACCATCAGGCCATGCGCGAAAACCCACAGCAGGCACAAGGCCAGTGTCAGCCAGGCACGCGCCGCCGGCGTCGCGAAAGGCGCATGCCCCGCATAGGAAAAGCGCGGCGATTGGTGCACGATGAACCCGATGCCCAGTAGCACCACCAAGGCCATCAGGAAGCGGCGGAATGTCAACCCGCCGAAGATTCTTTTGAGCATAAAGCGCGTTCTCGAAATGAGGATCCGGGCCCTGGGGCCACGATGGCGACGGACGCGGCGCTACGGGGTGGCGCCGGGCGCCAGTACGGTGATCACCACGCGCCGGTTGCGGGCCTGTCCCGCGGGCGTGTCGTTGGAAGCGACGGGCTGGCTGCTGCCGCTTCCCTGCGCCAGGAACCGCGCGGGCGTGTCCGTCTCCTGGCGCAGGAGTTCGACGACCTGCGTGGCGCGCGCCAGCGACAGCGCCCAGTTCGAAGGGGCCCCGGGCGCGGGCCGCTGGTCATCCGTGTGTCCCACCACGACGACCTGCCCGGGAACGCCGCGCAGCGCGTCACCGATCCGGCGTATCAGGGGAAGATCGGCGGGAGCTACCCGCGCGCTGCCGGAAGCGAACAGCCCGTCGGTATTCAGGGTGAGAACGACGCGGTCGGAACGGCGATCGATACGTACCCGTTGTGCCGCGATGTCGGCGGCCAGGACCTGATCGAGCTGGGGAGCGAAAGGCATGGGCGCGGCGGCCGGCTGCGGGCGCGGCGGCGCAACGGCGGGCGGCGGTGCCGGAGCACGAATGGGTGCGGTGACCCGCACGGCCTCGCGCGCCAATGCGACCGCATCCGCGTGTTGCCGCAGGCGCAGATTCAGCCATCCGTGCAGCGAGACCAGCGCAAGGATCACCCCCGCCACCACCCACCCCAGCGGCCGCAATATGAACGGGCCGCGCGGCGGCACCCGTTCGCCCCGCCAGCGCGGCGACAGGGCGGCCTCCGGGGCGCCGCGCACCTGGCGGATCAGGCCCCGCAATTTGTGTCGCACCTGTCCGAGCGAGGCGATACCCTGCGGCGACAGCCGATAGCGGCCCTGCATGCCGAGCGCCAATATCACCGACAGCAATTCCAGCGCATCGATGTTGGCCGCCGGATCGCGCGACAGCTCGTGCAGGATGGTAAAGAAACGTTCGCCGCCGGACGATTCGCCATGGAAGATGACAAGGAGGCTGCGCGCCGACCATGCCTCGCCTCCCCATGGGGTGGCGGCGATGGCCTCGTCCACATAGGTGCAGAGGCAATAACGGGCGGCCGCGACGACATCCGTGGGAAAGTGCGCGCAGGCGTCCACGAACGCGCGCACCATGGCGACCAGCCGGGTCCGCAATTCCTCCAGCGCCAAGGGTGGCGGGTGCCGGCCCTGGCGCAGCAGCATGCCGATTTCCAGCAAGGGATGCGCCGCCCCGACCAGCGGATTGAGGGCATGGCGCGGCAGGAACACCGGTACGCCGCATGGGGCGAACGCCGGCGTGGACGGCGGGCCCTCACCGATGATGGCCAAAGGCGCCGTGGCGCCCGGCGGCCCGCCGTCCGGACTCGGCGAGTAGTCGACTATCTTCATTGGCGTATGGCCCAGAGCTCCAGGTGCAAGCCAGGGAAATCACCCGCCACGTGCAGCGCGATACCCGCCGACATGGACAGCTCTGCCCACAGTTCATCGGCGGCATCCAGCGCGAAATAGCAATTGTTGGCATGAAAGGGCAATTGGCGCGGTGCGACCGGCAACGTGCGCAACGCGATGCCTGGCAACTGCAGGGTAACCAGATCATGGATTTTCTCGACCGGTCCCACCTTCAGTTTGGCGGGCAGGCTGGACCACAGCGCATCGGCAGGCAGATCGGCCCCCGCGGCCAGCACGAAGCTGGCGGAGCGCAGCAGGCCTATGTCGGGAATACGTCCCACGCGCATCCCGAACTGCCCCTCCTCCAGCGGAATGGCGATGGCCTGCGGCTCGATGACCGCCGACAGCGCACGCCGCAGGTACTCCATGAGCGGCCGGAAGCACCCGTCCAGGTCGTCATGCCGATACGGGGGCAACTTGGGAGGCCGGCGGTCGCCCTGGCTGAAGCAGGCCAGTTCGCCGGCCAGCCGCAGCATTTCCCGGTAAAGATGCTCCGGATGCAGTCCGCCGGCCGACGAAAGATGCGCGAACAGCGGTTCGGCGCGATTGACCAGTTGCAGCAGCAGGAACTCGGCGATCTCCGCCGCGCCATGGGTGTTCGGTTGAACCAGGCGATTCGCCAGCGCGGCCCCGCGCTGGCCGAGCAGGCCCACCAGTTCGTCCACGAGGCGCGTCAGGCGAGGCGCCGCGCGGCAATCGATGACGGGCGGACAGTACGCCCGATCCAGGACCACCGTGCCATCGGACCGGCGCTCGACGACCCGGGCGATACCCAGGACGGTATGGCCTTCGGCGGCCTCATGGTGGAACGCCATGCGCAGCCGCAGGCGCCCGACCTGCAGCAGCGCGTCCTGGTCCGCGCCAGCATTGGCGTCGCGCACTTCGCATTCGGCGATACGGAAGCGCGCATGAGTGGCCTCGGGCGCGTCGCCCGCGGCCTCGGGCGCGCCTGGCCGCGCCAGCGGCAAGGCCAGCACTACCAGGACATCGCGCGCATCGTCCGGGACCTCGAGGGCCGGGGGCAGGTCGTCGTCCAGCGGCAAGCTGAACGGTGTGCCGTCCGGCATGATGCCTTCGCAGGCCAGCAATGCCAGCTTGCCCAGGGCAAGCTGGTGCTCGTCCACCTCCAATCTCGAAAGACCCCAGCCTCGCGGTCCGCGCCCGAAGCGTCCTTCGATGTAATTGCGCCAGTAGCGGTCATGCTGCTGTAGATGCTGCTGCTGCAGCAGCATGCCTTCGGACCAGATGATCTTACTGTTCCAGTACATGACTCCCCTCTTTCCAGGAACCCTTATCGTTCTTGCCATCGAGCGGCGTCACCGTGAACCTGTCCGCATTAAGCTTCAGCATCCAATCGCTATCGGCCTCGTCGTCATCGGCTTGCGGCAGCCTGACGACGGAGCGCCAGCGGGAACGATAGATGTCGCGATAGGCAACGAGCACCGCGATATACCGCGTGCCCGGCACGAATGCATGGCTGATGTCGAGCTGCTGACCGGGCCGCACCGAGACGACCGAACGGGAAAGCATGGCATCGCCCAGCAGCTGCTTGTCGTTGCCGTACAGATCGAAGAATCCCGCCTGGAGAAAATCGTCAGCCTGGGTGAGCTCATAAATCCGGACGACCACGGGCGACGCGCGCCCATCGCGGTCCGGATTGAGCGTCGGGGACGCCACCAGGCGCAGACAAACGCGCCGCTGCTCCGCGGGCGCCGAGGCGCACGCGGCCAGGCAGGCAAGCAGGCAGCCCGCGATCAGCAGGCGGACAGCAAGCCGGCGACGATCACACATCGAGATCCAAACGCCATGCCGGCACCGCGCTTGCCTGCGTGGGTAATCGATAGGCGTAATGCTCCGGTGAGACGCAGTCGCGCGCGCTCCCCGGGCAATGCCCGGCCGGCCCGCGGCGCGCGATGCGCAAGCCCAGCGGATCGGCGTCCGCCAGCACCGCGAGGCGACGATCCAACGTGGGGTCGCCTGCCAACAGATCGACGCGGGCCAGCGCATCGAGAGCGCCCGCCCGGATATTGAAGGTGTTCCAGAAGTTGTCGTTCATCCGCTCATCCTCGAAGCGGCCGACGCGATGGTGCGCGGCGGCGCTGGTTTGACTCCGCGCTGCGTCATCCAATGCCCTTTGGTCAAGGACGTGGCATGTACGCCGCGCGAGGCCGGTACGATCGCTACCCATAAGGAATCCGATGCCTTTCGAAAGGATCGCACTATCCAGGCGTGCGGACATTGGGAAAAATCGTAGGCGGCGCAAGCGCGGCCGAGGCCGGGCGGAATCCTTCTCAAGGCACCAGTGTGCGCACGGGACCCGGCAAGACGATGGAGATCACGCCGGCCCACTGGCACATGCAGCGCGAGTTGTTGTCCAGCGCTGGAAGTCCGCCTACCAGCACGGTTGGCGCGCCGGGCATCCAGGGCGCTTCAACGATAGGGATGCAAGGCATGGGCGTCAGAACGCCCATGGCCGCCGCCGTCGCCGACTCCACCGCCGGGTTGGCCACCGAGGTGCACAGGGTGAACGGCACAATGTTCACGATGGGCTTGTTGTCCTCGATGTTGGCCGCGGGGCGGCCTTCCACGAGCACGCGGGATTCGGGCGCCACAATGAGCGTGGACGGAGCGGTGCCAAAGGTGCACATCAATTCCGCACCGAGTACGACGGGCAGCGCCATGTCAGTTCCGCTTCACCGATTTGCCGTCATCGGCCTTCTTGGGATGGTCGGGCATCTTCGTCGAGCCGCCCGGGCCGCTTCCCGCGGCCCCGCCCGAGTTCAGGTACACCATCGGCCCCGAGATATGCACGCCATCGGGACCGATCGACACGAAGCTTCCCCCCACCTTGAGCGACAGCATGGCGGATGCTTCCAGCACCATGGTCGCGTCCGCCTTGATGTGCACCATCTCGCTCTTGATGACGTATTTTTCCCCTGCTTCGTGCACCACGCTCAGGCTGGCGTTCAGCGATACGTCGCGCGCGCGCGTCAGCTGGCTGGCGCCTACCGTCACGTCCTGGTATTGGGCCTCGATCAGCTGGTGGCCTTCCACGAAGGTATGCGAATCATGGCCGACATACGTCAGGCTGTCGTGCTCGGTGTAGTTGTCCTGGTTGCCGTCGGTGTAAAGCAGGATCTGCAGCTTTTCATCGTTGAACCGCAGTTCGTTGCGCTTGCCGGCGTTCCCCGCTCCCGTCCCTTGCGTGAGTATCGTGGATACTGCCGCCGCATCGGGCAGGACATAAGGCGGCTTGCTCTTGCCGTTATAGAGTCCGCCCACCACGATAGGCTTGTCGGGGTCTCCGTTCAGAAAATCCACCAGCACCTCCTGGCCCTTGCGCGGCAGGAACATGGCGCCCCAGCGGTCACCGGCCCAGGGCTGCGCCACCCGCACCCAGCAGCGTTGCATCGCCTGGCTGGTGCTGGGCGGGTTGAATTGTTCCCAGTGGAATTGCACCTTGATCCGGCCGTGCGTGTCGGTGGCGAAATCGTCGCCGTCGGGCGCGATGACGATGGCGGTCTGCGGGCCGACGACCGGCACGGCAGCCCAGCAACGGCCGCGATAGCGGCTATCGCGCGGGATGGCGCGAAACCGGCAATCGAATAGCCTGCGGCGGCGGCGTCCCCGCGCCGTATCGTCGTGCGGCGAGGAACCATCACCGCCCAGCGGACGCATCGGGTGATAGCCGTCGCTCATGCGGTACCGCACATCCGTAACGAGATACTTGCCGTTCTGCTCCGCGCAGCCGTGCCCCGTCAACGTGAACCAGGCGCCCGGGCACATGCCCATTGCGGTGGCGCGGCCCATTACCCGCGACGCCCGGGGCAGATGCGCGTCCAGCCGGGCCCACGCATAGCGTACGGCGTCGCTGTCATCGTCATACCAGAGCGCAGGCTCCTGGATCACATAGGCCTTGTTTCCGCCCTTTTCACTGGTGGCATTCCCCGTCAGGCCCTGGCTTGTGCTGCGGGCGACGTTCAGGAAGTCGAACGCGTTCGTCTGGCTGCGCCCCGGCACGACGCGACGAGGGTTTTTCCAGCCGTATATGGATTCCCCGGCAGGGTCGCTGCCGTCGCCCTGGCGCACGGCGTTGAAGGGAATGGTCTCGTAATGCGGGATAGCGCCGTGCTGCTGCGGGTCGTCGACGAAGACCAGCGTGTCCGTGCCATCCTTGTGCTCGAAGTAATAATAGATTCCCTCCCGCTGCAGCAGGCGGTGCAGGAAGTTGAAATCGGTTTCCCGGTACTGCGTGCAGTTGTCCAGCTTGGGATAGGCGCCGACACAGGCATCGCGGTACGCGACATTCTGTTCGTCCAGCAGATGCTTGGCGATATCGAGGACGGTTTTGTCGTAGAAGAACCGGCAATGCGAAGACCGTGTCAGGCGCCAAAGATGGGGGCGTACGATGGCCCGGTATTTGGTCCGGCCCAGGGAAGTGCCCTCCGTCAGGCCGCCCAGTTCCACCAGGCTGAACTGGGCCACGATACCGTGGAACGGACGGTCGCCATGCGGGCCGGCGAGCGTCAAAGTGATTGCGCTGCCCAGCAGCGTGTCCGCGGACGGCACGTCGCTGCCGCACGAAAACAGGATATTGAACTTGAAGGGCCTGCCCAGGCGTTCGCGGCCACGGACCGTATGCAGCAAGGTATCGTCCGGCAAGGCCGCGCCGCTGATCCGCAGCCGGCGCTCGCCCTGCGAATCAGCAGCCATCCGTCGACTCCGGGGACATTTCGGCGAGTTCATAACGAAACGCGCCGGCGGCCGCCTCGACGTGGATGGACGCGACCGTACGTCCTTCCCGGCGCCATTCCAGCATGGTCTTGCCGATCCCGGGCAACACCGACTGCATCAGGACCGAATCGACCAGGCGCGCGCCGCTCTGCCGTTCATTGCAACGGGAGGCGATCTCGTCCACCACGCTGTCGGAATAAGCGAATTCGACCCCATCGTCCGCATGCAGGCGGGTGCCCAGGCGATCCAGCTGCAGGCGAACAATCCTTTTGATGCTTTCCAACGCCAGCGGGTAGTAGGGAATCGTCGTCATTCTTCCCAGCAAAGCGGGCGGGAAAACGGTCACGAGCGGCTGGCGCAGCGCCTGGCAGATGTCATCGGGCGAGGGACGGTCCGCGTCATCCGGACACAGTTGCTCGATGGCATCCGAACCGGCATTCGTGGTCAACAGGATCAGGCAATTGCGGAAATCGATAACGCGCCCTTCCCCATCTTCCATCCAGCCCTTGTCGAACACCTGATAGAACACCTCGTGCACGTCCGGATGCGCCTTCTCAACCTCGTCCAGCAGCACCACGCTGTACGGACGGCGGCGTACCGCTTCCGTCAGCACGCCGCCTTCGCCGTAGCCGACATAGCCGGGCGGCGCGCCCTTCAGCGTCGATACGGTATGCGCTTCCTGGTACTCGCTCATGTTCAAGGTAATGACATTGTGCTCGCCGCCATACAGGACGTCGGCCAGGGCAAGCGCGGTCTCGGTCTTGCCCACGCCCGAAGGGCCGGCCAGCAGGAAGACACCGACAGGACGGCCGGGACGGTCCAGACCCGCGCGGGCGGTCTGGATGCGCCGCGCGATACACGTAGTCGCCTGTGCCTGGCCGATGATGCGGCGGTCCAACGCCTTGTCGAGTTCAAGCAGGCTGTCGATTTCATCGTTCAACATACGGCCGACGGGAATGCCGGTCCAATCCTGGACGACGGCGGCGATCGATTGCCTGTCCACGCAGGCCACTGCCAGGGGCTGTTCTCCCTGGCACGCGGACAGTTCCGCTTCCAGCCGCGCCAATTCGGCCAAGCGGTCCGGCCGCGGCGCCGCGGCAGGCGCCGCGCTCGCGCCCGGCGGCGCATGGTCTTCCCGCGCGGCGCCCTCTCCGTCCGCGGTCCCGGCCGCGACGCCATCGTTATTGCCCCCGCAGAGCGCGGACCGGTGGCTCGCGATCGCCGCCACCAGTTCTCTTTCCTTCTCCCAGCGGGCCTCGAGGGCCGCGCGCGTCTGCTCCTCCACCGCCAGGTCCGCCGCGATCCGCGCCGCGCGGGCGCCATCCCCCAATCCGATCGCGGTTTCCCGCTCCAGCAAGGCAAGTTCCGCGCGCAGCGCTTCGATGCCGGCGCGGCAGCGGTCCAGCGCCGCCGGCGTGGCATGCCGGCTGACGGCGACCCGCGCGCACACCGTATCGAGCAGGCTGACCGCCTTGTCGGGCAACTGGCGGTCCGGGATATAGCGATGGCTGAGCCGGACGGCCGCGCGCAAGGCATCGTCCAGCACCTGCACGCCGTGATGCGATTCCATGGCTCCCACCAGGCTGCGCAGCATGCACAGGGCCTTCGCCTCGTCGGGCTCGGCCACGGGAATCGGCTGGAAGCGGCGGGTCAAGGCCGGATCCTTTTCGATGTGCCGCTTGTATTCCGCCCACGTCGTCGCCGCGATGGTGCGCAGCGTGCCCCGCGCCAGCGCGGGCTTCAACAGATTGGCCGCATCGCCGGTGCCCGCGGCGCCCCCGGCGCCCACCAGCGTATGCGCCTCATCGACGAACAGGATAATGGGCTTGTCCGAAGCCTGTACCTGATCGATCACCTGGCGCAGGCGCTGTTCGAACTCGCCTTTCATGCTGGCCCCTGCCTGCAGCAGCCCGACGTCCAGGGTGCGCAACGAGACCTCGCGCAACGCGGGCGGCACATTGCCATCCACGATGCGTTGCGCCAGGCCTTCCACGACCGCCGTCTTGCCGACGCCGGCCTCGCCGGTCAGGATGGGATTGTTCTGCCGCCGCCGCAGCAGGATATCGATGACCTGGCGGATTTCGTCGTCGCGGCCGACGATAGGGTCGAGCTTGCCCGAGCGGGCCAGTGCCGTCAGATCGACCGTATACCGGTTCAGGGCCTGCTGGTCGTCGCGTCCCGGCACCCCGGCCGCATCGGGCGCGGCCGCGGGGGCAAGACCCGGTGCCGAGGCCTGCTCCGGCGAGTCGCGCAGCCAGGTCCCGAAAGCATCGCCCAGCACGCCGGGATCGATCCCGGCGAATTGGCGCGATATGCCGATGAGTGCCCGGCGCAAGGAAGGCGTGCGCAGCATGCCGAGCACCAGATGGCCGGTACGGACCTGGCTTTCACCATATTGCAGCGAGGCGTACATCCACCCGCGCTCGACCGCCTCATCGACCTGGCTGGAAAGATCCAGCATCTTCCCGGCACCGGGCGGCAACCGGTCCAGCGCCTCGACCAGGTCGCGGGCCAGCGCGGCATGCTCGATACGGAAATGGCGCAGGATGCGATGCAGGTCCGAATCCTGCATTTGCAGGATCTGGTGCACCCAATGTTCCAGTTCGACATGCGCGTGCCCGCGCAGCTTGCAGAATGTCGTCGCGCTGTCGATGGTCCGGTACCCGAGCGCGGAAAGCTTGCTGAATAATGCGACGCGGCTGATTTCCGCCATATTTCTTTATCCTCTAGCGCGTATCGTGAATGTTTCTGTGCGGTTGAATGTGCAACATCGCCGGCTTACCGGCGTTTTTCTTCCACCCCAGCCAGCTGGTGTATGCCAAGCGCGCGCGGCCATCGAACCGCATGCCGATGGCGGCTTCGGGCTTTAGCCGCAGCTCGATATCCCACAGCAGCAGGCCCCCGGTGTATAGATCGACCCATTCGACCAGCCGCCGGTGGCTTGCCGCGCCGGGCAGCAGGCGGTGCATCTCGCTTTTCCCCACCGGGCCGATGACAATGCGGAACTTGCTCTGCCGGTCCCACACGCGTTTTCCGACCACCAGGCCCTTGCCGAGCGTGCTTCCGGCATGGCCTCGCAGCGCTGTCCGGTCCCGCCTCGACAGTCGAAGCCACAGTCCCACGAACTGCCGTATCGCCACCGGCACGCAGAGATACCGCGACAGCAACAGACCCAGGCCGCTGGCGTGCCGGGTTCGCGTGGCGAGCAGGGCGCAGAACTGCAATTTGTCCAATTCGTCGACGCAGGCCCGCGGCGTCGGGGTGGGCGTGGCGACGGGCATGGACGTGGGCGGGGACAGGCCGGACAGGCTGGCGACATAATGGGCATAGCCTTCGGCCCGCGCCGGCCCCCGATCCAGGCCCACCACCGGCTGCGCCGCCGCCCAGGCGCGATAGAACAGGGACAGCTGGCGGTGCTGGAAGATGTCCAGGAAACCAACGAGCGTCGGGTCGCCGGCATGCACCAGGCGGTTGTGCGTATATTCCAGAAAGTACAGCGGCATCGGGCCATTGGGGCCCAATAGCCCCGGCACGTTGACGACCAGCCGGGCAGGCCGTCCATCGCTGGCCGGCCGGTATTCGGCCAGCTCGGCCGACGTAAAGTCCAATCGCGGCCTTTGCCCCAGCCTGACGGCATCGTCGCCCGGACGCAGGGACCGGCCTAGCCCAGGCCGATCCGGATGGGCGGAGTCGATCAGGCGCAGCGCCTGGAACAGGCCAAAGCCCGGAGTATCGCGGGCCAGCGCGCCGTCGGCGTTCAAAGCGTGTGGCACAAGCCTTCCCTGCCCCGCCAGCGCATGATCTCACCGCGGGTCGGCGTGCGCGCAACCGTCTCGGTGAAGTGATTGATCGATACGTAGCCCGAAAAGAACGCCTGCAGCACGGCGGAAAACAGGAAAGCGCTGCCGCCCTGGAAAGCGCCGTCATCCAGGGTGAGCGTGACCTCCAGCCCCCGGCCGAAGCAGGCGGGACCGGGCAGCGGCAGCCGCCGTGTCACGCCCCGCGATGCGACGCCGACGAGGCCCGTGATTTGACGTTTGCCCACGGCATCGGTCTCATGGCAATAAAGGTCCAGCAGTTCACGCAGTGTGCGAGCCGCCGTGTCGGCGCCGTCGTCCAGCAGCGATCGGTAGTTCAGCGACAGATGGTTCAACAGCCGCCATGCCGCGGCGCCGTCCCCCATTCCGGGCCGCGGTTCGCTGGGCCCGGCGACGCAACGGACGCTCCGCACCGGCAGTTCGTCGTCGAAGAGGAAGTCCGTGGCGCCCACGCCTACTGGCATGGACAAGGGAAGATCGCGATTGGTGCAAAGCGCGTCGACGCCCAGCTGCTGGAGATGGCCACCGATGGGTGCGTCATGCATGTCGACCAGGGCGATATGGACGTCGCTGCCCATGTAGCGCGAACGCGCGCCGTCGCGCAGCTCCCGCTCCGTCGGTCGCCGCGGCTCGCGTCGCAACTGGAAAAACGCGCCGCCGGTCAGGCGCTGCGCTTGCGGGTCGCGCGCGCGGAAGAACGGTTCGAATATCCGCGGCGCTTCGTCGAACGCGCCGTAGCCGCGCGCGGCGTCGATGCTATAGATCTCGAAATCGATGGGCCGGCTGCGATCGGGCACCACATGGAACTCGAACTTGCCCGGCTCCAGGGCCACCCGGTCCGCACGGTGCGGAAACAGATTGATGGCCGGGGTGCAATGCAGGCAGAAGTTGGAAGCGTCGACGATTTTTCCGAGCTTGGCATCATAGGTGTCCAGCAGCAGGACCACATCGAACACGGCACCGTCGCAACGGCGCAGCGGCGCCTGGAGTCCGCGCAGCTCCACGAACAGATAACGTTCGGGGAAAGCGAAATATTCCTGTATCAGCCGATAGCCGCGAAACGCTTGACGCGACGGCGGCAGCAGCGCCTCGTCATCCGAAAAGCCCAGCGGCGCGACGCAGGCCGGTCCCAGGGGGAGCTGCCATCCCGCGGTATGCGAAGGCGCCGACGCCCACCCCTGCAGGACATGTCCCACGAGGATCTCGTAGAGCTTTGCCGGCAGCGCATCCGCGCCGCGCAGGAACAGCGGCAGACGGTCCAGGCTCAGCGACGCCGGCGGCACCTTGCCGTGCAGCTCGAAGCGCAGGCGCAGAACGGCTTCCGTATGGCGGCGCGTGTCGGGCGGCACGCTACCGACACTGCCCATATAGGGTGTGTACTCGGCCTCTCGCAACCGCAGGGGCCAGAGCGTCGTATCATGCGCGGTGCGATACTGGCAGCGCGTCGTCCCGTGCTTGTCCAGATTGCTTTTCAGGATGCTGGCGCGGGGGATCCGATGCCCTCCGGCCAGGCCGGGATGCCCCAAGTCCGGCTGGAACTGAACAACGGCCATCGACGGCGTAGGCGCGAGATACTGCGGGTAGATCATCTCCGCCAGGTGCCGGGTGAAGCGCGGGAACTCCGCTTCCAACTTCATCCGGGTCCGTGCCGCCAGGAAGCTGAAGCCCTCCAGCAACCGCTCGACATAGGGATCCGCGCATTCGAACCCCTCCAGTCCCAGCCGCCCGGCAATTTTGGGGTAGGCCGCGGCGAACTCGCTGCCCATTTCGCGGAGATACCGCAGCTCCTCGTTGTAATAGCGCAAGAATTCCGGGTTCATTGGCGTCCTTGCGACGAACTCGTGCCGACCCGCATCCGGCCGGTCTCCAGATCCAGCTCTGTCATCAGATACAAGCGCTCCGGATAGGGCTGCGCCCACAGATCGCCCTCGACGAGGAAGGCCATGGTGTTCCTGCCGGCATCCCGTTCGGGCGCGACAGGCGACACCTTCAGGGTATCGGCAAGGATCCTGGGTTCGAATCGCCGCAGCGTCTCGGCGATATCCCGGGCCAAGCCGAGCTTATCGACGTTCGATGCGACCTTGCCGGCGTAGTCGGGCAGGCCCGCATTCAGGACGGAATCGGCGATGGCGGGATACGCTTCCAGGTCGACCGCGTACAAGCTCCGCGCATTCAAAAGATGGCCGATATCCCGCAATACCCCATCGCGAAGCTGCCGCAGGGAAATCACCCTGCGCTCCCGGGATTCGAGCGCAGTATCGGGTTGTAAATCGGTCAGCCTATCGAGAAGCGCCGGCTGAAGCCGGTTCCTGCTGACGAGTTCGGCCATGCTGCTATTGGAGAATCAAGCGGGTGGGGTAGCGGCCGGGCTGCCTGTGTGGTTGCCCGGCCGCTACAGGCCGCAGCCTTAAGGTCGCTCAGCCAAAGGCTATGCGCAGATCAGAATGCCTGGTTCGCCACGCGATCGAAGCCGCGGGTGCCGGTGGGCTTGATCGTGCCGTCGTTGGTCATCTGGAACGTATTGATGGTGATTCGCTTGTAATAAATGAAGAAGTTATCGATGCCACCTACGTTGCCCGAATTGAAATCCAGAATGCTGCAGTTCTCGAGCTTCCAGCTTTCCGCGATCGTCAGCGTGTTCTGGCCGTCGCGGGTGTACTGATAGATCGTGATTTCGGGGATCGCGAGATGCTTGTCGAAAGCCGATGCCAGTTTGGGACTGGCGCCGCAATTGGGCTTGGCCACCACGATATCGGTGTAATTGACGGTACCCGGGCGCATCTGGCCACCCATTACGATCCGACCCGAATTGCCGGCCGTATAGCTGGCATTAAGCAAGTCCACCTGCCCTTCGGCGCCAGCCAACTCGGACATGCCGGGAATGTCCTTGCCGAAGTCACCCGTCCAGCGCAGCGGCTCTTGGCTCAAATCCATTGTGTTTCTCCTGATTCGTGTTACGCAAAAAAAAGCCGAATATCAAGCCAGACGGGAAGTTTCCGTCGGCTATGCAACGGCGGCGCAATGACGCGTCCGTCGTATTTACTTCCCTTCGACGGCGGGAAGCTTGCTGACCAACCGCAATGAAACGGTGAGCCCTTCAAGCTGGTAATGCGGTTTCAGATAAATCTTCGACGTATAGAAACCGGGGTTGCCCTCGACCTCTTCGACCGTGACGGCGGCATCGCTCAAGGGCTTCATGGCCTTGACGATCTCCGACGATTGCGTCGGCATCCCATCCATGTACTTCAGGATCCAACGGTATAGCCATCGTTGCATCTCTTCCTTCGTCTTGAAGGAACCGATCTTGTCGCGGGCGATGCACTTCAGGTAATGCGCGAAGCGGCAGCAGGCAAACAGATAGGGCAGGCGCGCCGACAGGTTGGCATTGGCTGTGGCTTCCGCATCGTCGTACTCGGTGGGAAGCTGCAGCGATTGCGCGCCGATGAAGGCCGCGGTTCCGCTATTCTTCATATGCACCAGCGGCAGGAATCCCGCCTTGGACAGCTCCGCTTCGCGGCGATCGCTGATCGCGACTTCGGTCGGGCAGACAACGTCGACGCCGCCATCGTCCGTCGGGAACAGGTGCACCGGCAGGCCGTCGACCGCGCCGCCGGATTCGACACCCCGGATGCGCGAGCACCAGCCGTATTCGACGAACGATCGATTGATGTTCACCGCCATGGCATAGGCGGCATTGGCCCAGGTGAAGCGGTCGGAATTGCCGGAACCCGTGTCCTCCTCGAACGCGAACTCGTCCACCGGGTTCGACCGCGCGCCATAGGGTGCACGAGCAAGGAAGCGCGGCAGCGCCAGGCCGATATAACGCGAATCCTCGGATTCGCGCAGCGCGCGCCAGGCGGCATGCTCGGGCGTCTGGAACAGCTTGTTGATATCGCGCGGATTGGCGAGGTCACGCCAAGATTCCAGCAGCATCACCGCGGGCGATGCGCCAGCCAGGAAGGGCGTGTGGGAAGCCGCGCAGATCTTCGCGATCTGGGTCAATAGATCGACGTCACGGGCGCTATTGTCGAAGTAGTAGTCGCCCACGAGGGTGCCGTACGGCTGGCCGCCGAACTGGCCGAACTCTTCCTCGTAGATCTTCTTGAAGAGAGGGCTTTGGTCCCACGCCGAACCTTTGTACTTCTTCAGCGTCTTGTACAGGTCCGTCTTGGAGACGTTCATGACGCGGATCTTCATCTGCTCGCTGGTCTCGGTATTGCTTACCAGGTAGTCCAGTCCGCGCCACGCGCCTTCCACCGTCCGGAACTCTTCGCAGTTCAAGATGGCGTTGATCTGCAACGTTAGCTTGCGGTCTATCTCTGCGACCATGGACTGTACCGTCTCCATGACATCGCCGGAGATCAGCTTGGCGTCTTTCAGCGCATACTCGGCCAGGGTCGTGATGGACTGCTCGACCGCGCGCCGCGCCTCGTCATTCTTGGGTCTGAATTCCTTCAGCAACAGGCTGGAGAAGTCGCCACCGACATCCTCGACTGCCGCTTGCCCGTTGGCCAGCTCAGCCACTGACACTGTTTCACTCATGCTCTATCCTCGTTAACTTCGGGAGATTTACGACTGCGGCGCCTCGTCGTTCCCCGGCTGGTCCGCCGCAGGGGCGTCCTGCGCGCCGGCTCCGGCGTCCGCGCCTTCCTGGTTGCCGGCCGGCTTGGCCGTTTCGGCCAGGGTCTGCATCAACGCGGGATCGGCCAACAGCTGGGACACCATGTCCTCGGCCGACACCTTTCCATCCATATAGGTCATCAGGTTGGACAAATGGCTGCGCGCTTCCAGCAGACGGCGCAAGGGCTCGACCTTGCGGGCAATGGCCGCGGGCGAGAAGTCGTCCATGGATTCGAACGTGATGTCCACGCCCAGATTCCCTTCGCCAGTCAAGGCATTGGGCACGGAGGTCGCCACGCGCGGTTTGATCGCGGCCATGCGGGCGTCGAAGTTCTCGCTATCGAACTCGAGGAACTTGCGCCCGGCGACCGGCGGCAGCTCTTCGAGCGACTGGCCGGACAAATCGGACATGACCCCCACGACGAACGGCAGGTTCACCTTCTTTTCCGATCCGTTTACCTCGACGTCATACTCGATCTGGACGCGGGGCGGACGCATGCGCCCGATCGACTTTTGACTACTTTCCTTTGCCATCCGGAATATCTCCGTTAGTGGGTTGAATAAGCTTCCGACGGATCGATACCGGGATGAGGCATCTCGGGACGAATACCAAGAAGAAAGCCGATTTCCGCAGATCCCTGCGGAGCCAGCTCAGACATGAGCTCGATGAAGTTCATATTGATGAGACGCTTGGCGCGCTGGAGCAGCACGGGCACCGGACTGCCCGGCTCCTGGTGCGCGTAGTACTCGCAAATGCGGTCCAATTGCCGGGCGACATCGTCGCGGCTGCGGATATCGCCATCCGCGCCGGCGCTCGGCATCGCGGCCGCATCGTCGACCTCGGCGTACTCGACCGAGGGAACGCACTCCGGCTCGACAGCCTCCACGGCCTTGCCGGGATGGTGCGAGAGATAGCCCTGCACCGCCCTGGCGGCGTGACGCAGGGCCGCGGGCAGCTTCTCCACCGCCAACGCGCCCCCCGGCTGCGTATGTTGGGCCAGCAGCGCCTCGATGCGCTCGAGACATCCGCATACGTATTCCAGCAGAGCCAGGCAGGCTTCGACATCCGCATAGCCAACAGCGTGAACAGCGGCTTCGATCAGGCCAGGCTCGGGCGCTTGTTCATCCGGGCGAGGCGCTATCTCTCCCGCCGCGATCTCGATATCGCGCAGACATACGGGTCCGAACATCGAAGAGCGGACCAATGGCGCAAGCCGGACCTGGCCCAGGACGCCATCCATGTCATCCAGCGCAACCAGAATGTTGAGCCGCTCCACGGGATCGTTGTCCTCGTCGAGCATGGGATGCACATGATCCCAATAACGCTCGATGCAGGTTTCGATGAAAGAGAGCCCGTCGGCCAGGCCGGGAAAGCCATGCTGGCCTACCAGCACGCGCACCAGCCACACGGCCAGGCGCAGATCGCGGGTACGCGCAAGCAGTTTCAGCACGAGCGGCTTGACCAGCTTCCAATCGGGACCGGCTGCCTCGATGCGCATGCTGCCGTACTCGACGGCCGCCGTGCCCTGCATGAGCCGCGCCAGCTCGATATAGTCAGCGTCGTATTGCAGATCCGGACCGCATGGCTGCTCGGCGGATATGTCCTGCAGATACTTGGACAGCTCTATGGTCGCCAGCCATGGTCGGGCGTGCCCCGCATCGCCCGCAAGAGTTCGATGTGCGCCAGGGGACACGGCGGCCTCGGACTGCAAGGCGCCGTCATGGACGGCGCCCTCAGCGGGAAGAACATCGATATCCGACACGATAATGTCTCTCTTGACTGCAGCTGGTGGGCTTTTGACTGGGGCTGCATCAATGCGAAGCGGTTTGCCTCGATCCAGCGATGCGGGCTGCGGGAAGCACATCCGGTGGGATGCACGCCGACAGACGAGACTTTAAGGGCGGTGCCGCGGATCAAGAATCGGAGAAATCTGAGGCGCGCAAAAGAGTTGCCATCGCCGATTTCGCGGTCTGCTTTTGCAGGCGTTTGTTTTCTATTTAGGCGCGGCATCCTGTACGCCATGACCGATGCGCGAACCGCGACGAATCCGCTTTTGGCATCGGATGGATCCGCCATGTTCGAGCGCCATCTTCCTATGGATGGCACGGCAAGTTCCTACTGGATCACGCCCGGTTTCTCGGCGCGCCACCCATGCCCGCGACGCTATGTTTATGCCTGGGTCGGGACCGCCAACCTGGCGCCCGACAGGACAGGTCTAACAAAGATGACGGAAACAGCGATACAAGCCGCCCAGGACAAAGCCAAACTAGCCCACATGCGCCTGGCGCGCAACCAGGTACTGGGGATGCGCGACTATGTGGATGACAGAACGAACTACCGGCATGCCGCGGCCGAACGAATCCAGGAGATTTGCAACGTCCCTGCCAGCCAGGCGCCCCGTGTACTTGATGCCATGATTTCGGTGCTCACGCACGGGAGGCTGACGATCAACTTCTGCGCGGCCAACTTCTTCCTGGAGGTAAACCGCAGCGACACCTACGGCAATTGCTTCGAACGGTCCGTCGCGAACCGGGATAAGGAGTCTTACCTGGAGAAGCGGAACAACATAGAGAAGAAACTGTTCGATTACCCGGGCGACTCGGCCAGGTATGTGCGCGGTAGCGGCATGAGCAGTGCGCATCGACGCTATGCGAACCCCCGGTCCGCAAGAGAGGAGATTGCCTATCACGCAACGCGATCGCCGAACTGGGCCATGATGCGTCCGCGTTACGGGGCGTTGGACTTCGGCCACTGCATTCATGGCGGAGCCAGCCTGGGCGATTACGGGAAGAGTTTTTTCGTGCTTCGCGGCCACATGAAGACGGCGGCTACCTACACCGCCACCGATACGTTTTCCGTGGCGGAGGACCTGAAGCGCCGACGGGCCCAATATGGCGGCATCGCGCCCACCACGCACCAGGTGGCGGCGCGATTGCATGAAATGGAGAAAATCATCTACTACGCGCATCCCGGCATGGTGCGGCAGATCTACGCGTACGGCATGCGACTGAAACAGCGTGGCTCCGAAGCGGCCATTAACTGGCACTTGCCCGGACACCTGACGCTCAACTACATCGAAGCCCAGCTGCATGCGGACCTGAGCTTCGAACGGGACGTGGAGTATATGTTCCTGTGCGCGTCGGAGATCAATGTGGCCCGCGGCCCGTCGTACAACCATCACGAGGTCCACAAGCACGCGGAGATGTTCGCACGCAGGCATGGCCTGACGCTGCGCTACCAGTAGCGGCCACCGAAGCGCGGCCGCCGCCGGGCCGGGCTAGAATCGGGGCGCCAGCCGATGTCCAGGCCGTCCCTTCACGCCATGTCCGCCGATTATCCGTTTCCAATTCATTCCCCCGACCCCGCCGAAGCCGGGTTGGCCCATGCCGTCTCGGGCAATGCCCCCCCGCTCCTGCTGGTCCACGGATCGTTGTGCGATTTGCGCTACTGGAAGGCACAGGCGCCGGCGCTGTCGCGCGACTTCCGGGTTTATGCGGTCAGCCTGCCGGGGTACTGGCCCGCCGGCCCGGATGCCGACCTGGCGGCGTTTTCGGTGGAAAACCACGCCACTGCCCTTGCTGCGTTCATCGACCGGCATTGCGGCGGCAGCGCGCACGTCGTGGGACATTCGCGCGGCGGGCGCATTGCATTCGAACTGGCGCGCCGCCATCCCGGCAAGGTGCGGGGACTGGTACTGGCCGACCCCGGCCTGATGCTGGACGAACGCGACGACAGCCGCGACGACTTTCGCCGTCGCGCGCTGGACTGCATCCAGGCCGGCAATGTCGAACAGGGGTTGGCCCTGTTCATCGACACGGTCAGCGGCGCGGATACCTGGCGCCGCATGGTGCCCTGGTTCAAGGAAATGGCGATCGCCAATGCCCACACCCTGGCGGCGCAGGCGCAGGAAGCCCCCTACGTGCTGACCGAAAAGGACGCGCGCGCCGTCACGCATCCGACGCTGCTGATCGGCGGCGCCCTCAGTCCGCATCCCTACCCCGCCATCCTGGATGCCTTGCAGAACTGGCTGCCGCACGCGCAGTCCTTGCGCATCGCGGGTTCATCCCATGGCATGAACCTGGGGAACCCGCGCGCGTTCAACGAAGCGGTCCGCCGCTTCCTGGCGGCGTAGGCGGGGGCTCGTCCGGAGCCACGCGCGCGGTGATGGGCGACCCGGCAGGATCCCGGCGATGGAAGACCAGGGTGGGCGCCGTCGAGGCCGCGCCGCCGCTTTCAATGGATGCCGGCGCGGGACTGGCGGGCGGACTCGATGGTTGACTCCCGCCGTGACTGCCATGGAAGGGGTCGCCCAGGCCCGGCGGACGCGGCGGCAATGCCGGCGGGCCGCCGAATGAAGGCTTGCGGGTGGGCAGACTGCCGGCGGAACGGCCCGGTTTCAGGCGCACCCCCTCGATGGGCGGCAGCGATCCGGACGGCGACGGCGTGGCGGACGAGCCGCGCAAGGCGAAATCCGGCATGGACTTGCTGGAGAGCGACCCCGGGGAAATCTGCAGGCCGCGGCACCGGCTCGAATCGACGGCGGCGAAGTCCAGCTTGCGCAGGCTGGCACGCGGCGCGCCTGGCGTGGCGCTGCGCATGGGCGGCGGACTCGACGACCGCGTACGGATGATGCGGCCGACCATGCGGCTGACGGACCGCGCGGCGCGCGTCGCGCGTCCCTTGCATGCCCTGAACAAGCGTTCACTCAGCCTGCCTCGCGGCGGCTCGACGCCCCCCATGCCAGCCGCGCCAGGCACGGACAGCGATATGGTGTTGTTGTGTATAGCCATCTGATGAATCTCCAGGACGCGGCCACTGTAGCGGCGCGGTGCGCCCCGGTCTGTCAGCCGGGAACGCGTCAGGAAGTGCCCGGCGCGTCTTTCGCACCGGAAGCGCGCCGGCGCAAGCTTCCTGCAATCGCCTTGCGCTGTAGGACGAAATGACCGCATGTAGGACCGATTAACGGCGCTCGTGCTACAACACGGCGACAATAACCAGAAGGATCCGATCCCGAGGACGGCATGGACACCCTTACCGGCACCATTTGGCAGACGCTGCAGGAAGAATTTTCCGATATCGGCGATGCGGCAGCCTATACGCGCATCGTCATCCGCCTAGTCCTCGCCGTGCTGCTGGGCGGCATGATCGGCTACGAACGCGAACGCAGCGGCAAGGCGGCCGGCCTGAGAACGCATATGCTGGTCGCGCTGGGCGCGGCGCTGTTCGTGCTGGCGCCGCTGCAGGCCGGCATGGCGGTGGACGACGTGGGGCGCGTCCTGCAAGGCATTATTTCGGGTATTGGCTTCCTGGGCGCCGGCGCCATCATCAAGTCCAGCGCGCAAGGCGAGATCAAGGGGCTGACGACGGCCGCCAGCATCTGGCTGACCGCCGCCATCGGCATCGCGGCCGGCATGGGCAAGGAAGTCCTGGCCATCGTAAGCGCCCTGCTGGCGCTGGCGATCCTGGATCTGCTGCACCGGCTGGAGCGGCGCATCGGCAACGGTACGCCCTGAGCGCCCGTCAGCGCTGCCGGGAGGCCTCCCCCGCGACGATCTCGCCCAGTACGCGCATCGCGTCCTCGAGGGTGTCGTCCCACGGGTGGCCGTAGTTCAGCCGCAGGCAATCGCGAAATTCCCCGCGCGGCGAAAAAATCGGTCCTGGCGCCACGCTGATGCGCCGCGCCAGCGCCTCTCTGTATACCGCCAGCGCGTCGGCGCCCGGCGGCAATTGCACCCACAGGAAATAGCCGCCCTGGGGACGCGAGGCTCGCGTCCCCTCGGGAAAGTAGCGTGCCAGCGCGGCCATCATCATCTGCTGCTGCCGCCCCAGCGTGGCGCGCAGCTGGCGCAGATGGCGATCGTAGCCGCCGTGATCCAGGTATTCGGCCAGCGCAAGCTGGTTGGGGCTGGGCGACGCCAGGGTGGTCATCAGCTTCTGGCGCTCGACATCCCGGGCGTAGCGCCCGGCGGCCACCCATCCCACCCGATAGCCCGGCGCCAGGCATTTGGAGAACGACGCGCAATGCAGTACCAGGCCCTCGCGGTCGTAGGCCTTGGCGGGCAGCGGACGCGCGCGGCTGAAGTAGAGCTCGCCGTAGACGTCGTCCTCGATCAAGGGAATGCCATGCCGGGCCAGCAGCGCGACCAGCGCCTGCTTGCCGGATTCCGGCATGAGGCTGCCGGTGGGGTTCTGGAAATTCGACATGATCCAGCAGGCCTGCGGCCGATGCCGGCGTATCGCCTGCGCCAGCGCGTCCAGCTGGATGCCGGTGCGCGGGCTGGTCGGTACCTCGACCGCGTGCAGTTTCATGCGCTCCAGCGCCTGCAGGGTCGCGTAGAACGCCGGCGATTCGATCAATACCGTGTCCCCTGGCCGCGTCACCGACATCAAGGCCAGTTGCAGGGCCTCCATTGCCCCGTTGGTGATCACCAGGTCGTCGCCGTGCACGTCCATGCCGTCGATCAAATACCGCACGGCGATCTGGCGGCGCAGCGCGGCGTTGCCGGTGAACATATCGCCGATCGTGCTGCGGGCGTCCATGCGCCGCAGTCCGGCCTTCAAGGCGGAGGCCAGGCGCACCAGGGGAAACAGGCTCGGCGACGGGAAGGCGGAGCCGAACGGAACCGTATCGGGATCCCGCACCGAGCCCAGCACTTCGAACGCCAGTGCCGCGACGTCCACCTGGGCCGGATTGCCATCCGGCCGGGAGACTTCGGGTTCGGGCGGCGCGCGGCGGCGCGGGTTGACGTAGTAGCCGGAGCGATCGCGCGCCTGGATGTAGCCGCGCGCTTCCAGCAGGTAATACGCCTGGAAGATGGTGGAGACGCTGACGCGCCGCGCCGTGCTGGCCTGCCGCACGGAGGGCAGCCGGTCGCCGGCGCGCAGGGTGCCGGCTTCGATGGACCGGGCGATGTCGCCGGCCACGGCTTCATAGCGTTTGAGCGGCGCCGGTTCGCTGGAGGAATCTGCCATGGGTGAACGGGGTGTGCTGGGGGAATCGCGCCGCGGCGGACCGCATCAGTTCCACTTCCGCGCAACCCGGACCATATCAGTTTAGGCGGCCGTCCGGGGGGTGGAAAGCCGGGTTTCCCGGGCAGGCACGCTAGTTGCTGATGCGCCGCCCGCTACGATACAGGAAGTAACCTGCGGTACTATTTCTGCCGCCCACCGAATAGCGAATCCCTTTCATTCGTCATCATGCCACCCACAGTTAAAGACGAAATGCCGATTCACCTCGGCATCGCGGTTCTCAGCGTGCTGATCTTTGCCATCGACATCGTGCTGCCGATCGGTATCGCCGTGTGGGTCTTCTACATGCTGCCCGTGGTGCTTTGCGTATTCCAGCGACATAAATACCTGCCGCTGATGATCGCCATGCTGGAGCTGGTGTTTATCGTCGCGGGGACGTTCCTGCCCCTGGGTTATGGAATCCCCCTGCAGAACATGATGAACCGCGGATTCGGTGTCGTGACGCTGTTTGCCACGGCGGGGCTGGTCGTGCAGGTCATCGGGGCGCGCCTGAACGCCCAGCGCCTGATGTGGTTGCAGCAGGGCGAAAGCGCGCTGGCGCAGGACCTGCTGGGCGAACAGAGCGTGCAGGATATCGGGCGCAACGCGATGCGCGCGCTGGCCCGGGTGATGAACGCGCAGGTCGGCGCCTTGTACCGGCTGCAGCGGGGCGCCTTGTCCCGCGTGGGCGGCTATGGGGATGACCGAAACCCGGACGGCGAATCCGCGACGCCCGGGCGTGGCATGGCGCTGGAGGTCGCGGCGCAGGGGACCCCCCTGGTGGTGCGCGACCTGCCGGCCGATTACATTCGCGTCAATTCGGGGGTGGGGGACGCCCCGCCTCGCGCGCTGCTCATCGCGCCCGTTACGGCCGACGGCCGGGTGCAGGGCGTCGTGGAGCTGGGCTTCCTGAGCGATAGCGGCGACTTCGAACGCGAGCTGGAATTGCTGCGGGCGGCGGGCGAGGTTATCGGCATGGCTTTGCGCTCGGCCCTGTATCGCGAACACCTGAAGGAATTGCTGGAAGAGACGCAGCGCCAGAGCGAGGAACTGCAGGCACAGCAGGAAGAGCTGCGCGTCTCCAATGAGGAACTGGAAGAACAGGGCCGCGCCTTGCGGGAATCGCAAAGCCGCCTGGAGCAGCAGCAGACCGACCTGATGCAAAGCAACGCCCGTCTGGAAGAACATACCCAGACGCTGGAGCGGCAGAAGCGCGAGCTGCAGCGCGCGCGCGAGACGCTGGAAACCAATGCGCGCGAATTGTCCCGCGCCAGCCGCTATAAGTCGGAGTTCCTGGCCAATATGTCGCACGAGCTGCGCACGCCGCTGAACAGCTCGCTGATCCTGTCGCAGATGCTGGCCGACCCCAAGTCGGCCGCTTTGCCGCCAGGGGAAATCCAGCGCTACGCGCGCACCATCCACGCCTCCAACGCGGACCTGCTGACCCTTATCAACGACATCCTGGACCTGTCCAAGATCGAGGCGGGCCATGTCGACCTGGCGCCGGAAACCGTGTCGGCCGCCGGCATACTGGAGCCCATCCGCCAGATGTTCGAGCCCATCGCGGCCGGCAAGCAGCTGGACTTCCGCATCGACATCCACGACAGCGCGCCCACCACCTACGTCACCGACGCGGCGAAGCTCCAACAGGTACTGAAGAACCTGCTGGCCAACGCATTCAAGTTCACCGACCGGGGAGAGGTAGTGCTGTCGGTGCAAGGCGGGGCCGAAGGCCGCGTGGCCTTTGCCGTGCGCGACACGGGTATCGGCATCCCGCCACAGCAGCAAGAGGTTATCTTCGAGGCGTTCCGCCAGGCCGACGGCACGACCAGCCGCAAGTACGGCGGCACCGGTCTGGGGCTGTCGATCTCGCGCGAACTGACGCGCCTGCTGGGCGGCGAACTGCGCGTGGCCAGCGCGGAAGGCCAGGGCAGCACTTTCACCGCCGAGATCGCCGCGGACCTGAGCAAGCACCTGCCGGCCGACGATACGGAGGACGCCGCGACGCGCGCGGCCGGCGGGGGCGCGACAGCCCCCACCGAGGCCACCGGCCGCGACGCGGCGGCGATCGCCAGCGCGCGGACCCGGTCCGCCCATCCCGGCAATGTCGCGCCCAGGAACGAGCGCCAGGCCGAGGCGGATGCCGCGCGGGCGGCGATGCCGGCGCACATCGGCGTGTTCAAGCCGGCGCGCGGCGACATCGACGAACGGCGCCGCGAACGGCTGGTCATGGTCATCGAAGACGACGAGCGATTCGCCGACATTCTGTACGAACTGGCGCATGAACTGGACTTCGATTGCGTCCTGGTCTCGCACGGCGCCGAAGCCATGCGGCTGGCGCGCGAACTGCGCCCCAGCGGCATCCTGCTGGACGTCGGCCTGCCGGACCAATCGGGGCTGAGCGTGCTGGACCAGCTCAAGCACGACCCGGCCACGCGGCACATTCCCATCCACGTCATTTCGGTGGCCGACCACATACAAACCGCGCTGGAGCTCGGCGCGGTGGGATACGCGCTGAAGCCGGTCGCCCGCGAGGAACTGGTAGAGGCCTTCCAGCGCGTGGAAGAAAAACTGCAAAGACGCGCGAGCCGCGTGCTGGTGGTGGAGGACGACCCGGACCTGCGCGCCAGCATATCGCTGCTGCTGAAGGCCGACGACATCGAGATCACGACCGCAGGCACCGTCGCCGAGGCCCTGGAGCATCTGTCCGCGCGCACCTTCGACTGCATGGTCATGGACCTGATGCTGCCGGACGCCTCCGGCTACGACCTGCTGGAGCAAATGGGCACCGGCCGCAAGTACGCCTTCCCGCCCGTCATCGTCTATACGGGACGTGCCCTGACGCGCGACGAAGAGCAGCGTTTGCGCCGCTACTCGCGCTCCATCATCATCAAGGGGGCGAAATCGCCGGAGCGGCTGGTCGACGAGGTCACGCTATTCCTGCACCGTGTGGAGGCGACGCTGCCGCCGGACCAGCAGAAGCTTTTGATGCAGGCCCGGCAACGCGATATGGTGTTCGAAGGCCGCCGCATCCTGCTGGTGGAAGACGACGTGCGCAATATTTTTGCCTTGTCCAGCGTGCTGGAGCCCCTGGGCGCACGGCTTCTGGTGGCGCGCAACGGCCGCGAAGCCCTGGATGCGCTGGCCGCCGACGCGCACGTCGATATCGTCCTGATGGACTTGATGATGCCCGAAATGGACGGCCTGACCGCCACCCGCGAGATCCGCAAGCGTCCGGAACTGCGCGATCTGCCCATCATCGCGCTGACCGCGAAGGCGATGACGGACGACCGCCGCAACTGCCTGGAGGCGGGAGCCAACGACTATATCGCCAAGCCGATCGACGTGGACAAGCTGGTTTCACTATGCCGAGTCTGGATGCCCAAGTAAGCGGCCCGGCCGCGATGGATGCGCTGTTCGACCTGGAGCTCAAGCTTCTGCTCGAGGCGGTCTATCTTCGCTATCAGCACGACTTCCGCGGCTATGCTGTCGCGTCGATGCGCCGCCGCGTCCGGCAGGCCATGGTGCATTTCGGCTGCGCCACCGTCAGCCAGTTGCAGGACAGGGTGCTGCACCAGCCGCCGATATTCGCGCAGATGCTGCAGTACTTCACGGTACAGGTCAGCGACATGTTCCGCGACCCGGACTACTTCCGCGCGGTACGCGAGCATGTGGTTCCGGTGCTGCGGACGTACCCGTCGGTGAAGCTCTGGGTGGCCGGCTGCAGCAGCGGCGAGGAAGTCTGGTCCCTGGCCATCCTGCTGGACGAAGAGGACCTGCTGTCGCGCACGCTGATCTACGCGACGGACATCAATAGCGAGGCCCTGCGCGTGGCCGAAAGCGGCATCTATCCGGTGGACCGCTTCGCGCAATTCAGCCGCAACTATCGGGAAAGCGGCGGTACGCGGTCGCTGTCGGACTACTACACGGCGAACCTGCACGATGCGCGGCTGGACCGGCGTCTGCGCGAACATATCGTGTTTGCCGACCACAGCCTGGCGACCGATAGCGTATTTTCGGAAGTGCACTTCATTTCCTGCCGCAATGTGCTGATCTACTTCAACCGCGAGCTGCAGGACCGCGCCGCCCAGCTGTTCCACGAGGCCCTGATAAGGCGCGGGTTCCTGGGCCTGGGCACGCGCGAAAGCCTGCGCTTTTCGTCGCAGTCCGGGCGATTCGCCGAAGTGGCGCCGCGCCAGCGCATATACCAGCGCCTATGAACGCCCCTGCCCGCCTCCCCCCTTCGCCGGTAGAACTCGTGGCCATCGGCGCATCCGCCGGCGGCGTGGACGCCATCGGCACGGTGCTGCAAGCCCTGCCCGCCCGCTTTCCCGCGGCGGTGGCCATCGTGCTGCACCTGCCTCCGGACCGGGACAGCCTGCTGCCGGAATTGTTCGGGGCGCGCTGCGCCCTGCCCGTCAAGGAAGTGGAGGACAAGGAGTTCATCGTGCCCGGGGTCGTCTACATCGCGGCGCCCGACTACCACATGCTGGTGGAGCCGGACCGCTCGTTCGCGCTGTCGCACGATGAGGCGGTGAACTTTTCGCGTCCCTCCATCGATCTGCTGCTGGAATCGGCGGCGATCGCCTATCGGGAGCGGCTGCTGGGCATCGTGCTGACCGGTGCCAGCCAGGATGGCGCGGCCGGCCTGCGGCGCGTGCGCGCCCTGGGCGGACAGGCATGGGTCCAGGATCCGGACAACGCCGATGTGCCGGCCATGCCGGCCAGCGCCATTGCGCTGGCCGGGGCCGACCGCATCATGGACAAATTCACGCTGGCGCGCGCGCTGGCCGATATGGGCAAAGCCCCTGGGAAAAACGGGAACAAGGACCGTGACTGAGAACGTCAACATCCTGGTCGTCGACGACATCGAGCAGAATCTGGTCGCGGTCGAAGCCCTGCTGGCCAGACCCGGCATTCAGGTGCTGCAGGCGCGCTCCGGCGTGCAGGCGCTGGAACTGCTGCTGGTCAACGAAGTGGCGCTGGCCCTGATCGATGTGCAGATGCCGGAGATGAACGGCTTCGAACTGGCCGAACTGATCCGGGGCAGCGAGCGCACGCGCAGCGTGCCCCTGATCTTCCTGACGGCCGGGACGAAAGAGCGCGAGGCGCATTTCCGCGGCTACGAGGCCGGCGCCGTCGATTTCCTGTACAAGCCGCTGGATGCGGACGTCCTGATCAGCAAGGTCAACGTCTTCGTCGAAATGCACAACCAGAAGAAAGTGATGGCGCGCCAGTTGGAAGAATTGCGCCAGGCCCTCACGCTGAACGAAATGTTCACCGCCGTGCTCGGGCACGACCTGCGCAATCCCTTGTCCGCGGTGCTGCACGGATCCGAACTGCTGCTGCGCGGTTCCGACGACCCCAAGGTCCGGACCAACGCGCAACGGATCCGTTTCAGCGCCGGACGCATGGCGCGCATGGTGGAACAACTGCTGGATGTGGCGCGGATCCGCTCCAACGGCCTGGCCCTGCAATGGGTACGCGCGGACTACGCGAGCGTCTGCCGCGCCATCGTGGACGAGATCGCCGACCCGGCGCAGCGCGAACGCGTGCAGTTGCGCATCGAGGGCGACACGCACGGCGACATCGATGTCGATCGGTTCTCGCAGGTGGTGTCCAACCTGCTGGGCAACGCGCTGCAGCACGGCGATCCGGCACACCCCGTGGTCATGCGGATCGATGGCCAGGCGCCCGCGCGCATCGTGGTGCAGGTGGCCAACCAGGGCGTGATCCCGGCCGCGCTGCTACCCGACCTGTTCAACCCATTCCAGGCAAGCATGGAAAGCCGGTTATCGAAAAACGGGCTGGGCCTGGGGCTTTATATCGTGAAGAAGTTCATCGACGCGCATGGCGGCACGGTAGCCGTGCGCTCCACGGCCAGCGAGGGCACGGCGTTCGACATCGTCATGCCGCGCGAGCGCGCCGCCGGCGCGACGTGAACAGCCGCTTGAACCCCAGCCACTGCTGGGACAGGAAAGTCTCGCCGTAATCGTGGCCGCCGGCATCGGGCAGTTGGTCCGCGATGCCGGTGGGGCCGTAGTTGCCGTCGAAGCGGGCGGTGCGGAACAGGATGTCCCAGATCGGGAAGATGACGGCGTAATTGCTGCCCACGACCTTGCCGGTGGGCGTCGTTTCGTAGGCAATGCCGTGATGCTCGCGGTGAAAGCGCGGACTGACGAGCAGGCGCTCGCCCAGCCTGCCGAAATGCAGCCGCAGATTGGCGTGCGAAAAGCTTTCGACCAATTGCAGGATGGCCACGATGGCGACGAACTGCGCCGGCGCCACGCCGATCAGCTGCGACACGACGACGATGACGACATCGTGCAGCAGGTCGTCCAGCAGATGATTGCGGTTGTCGCTCCACATGGTCATCTGGCGCTGGCTGTGGTGCACCGCGTGCAAGGTCCACATCCATTCGACGTTGTGCTGGGCGCGGTGATACAGGTATTCGACCAGGTCGAAGACGACCAGATAGATGGCCAGGCTTACCAGCGCATTGTCGGTCACGCCGGGCCAGAGGTAGTCCAGTTGCAGGGTGGGCAGGCCCCATACATGCAGGCTGCCGAAAATGGTGTCCCAGAACGGATCGATGGCGAAGAACAGCGCCACACGGAAGATACCGAGGCGGTGGATGATCGTGTAGAGGACATCCAGGCGCACGGCGCGGCGATCCGTGATGGGTTCGACCGGGCGCCAGCGCTGCAGCGGCCCGATCACGCAGATCAGCACGGCAAGCTGCAGCAGGCCGGCGATCAGCCACAGCGTGGCGTCGTAGGCGTCCTCGATGACACCGGACAGGCCCAGCTTGTACAGCACGGGCTGGATGACAGATTCGAACAGCCCTTCCTGGGCCATGCCGATCAGATGATTGAACGTATCCATCGCTTGAAACTTATTGACGGTGCGCCGCGATCCAGGCGCGATAGGCCGGATGCTGGTCCATCGTGGCGAAGCAATAGCCCTTGGCCTGCAGTCCGGTGATCAGGGGCTCGAGCACGGCGGGCGCCCAGGGATCCTGGCGCGACCAGATGCCCAGGTGCGCCAGGAGGATGTCGCCCGGCTTGATGTTGGCCAGCGCCCGCGACAGCAATTGTTTGTTGGGATATTTATCGCTGGGCAGTTCGTCGCCCAGGAAACCGGCCGACGTCCACCCCACGTGGCGATAGCCGCAGGTTTGCGCGGCTTTCAGCAGCGCCGCGGAAGTGCGGCCCCCCGGCGCGCGGAACAGGGGCAGCATGGCATGGCCCGTCATCTGCCGGAAGCGCGCCGCGGAACGCTGCAGTTCGTCGCAGTACTGTTGCGCGGTCAGGACTTCACGCTTGCCGGCCTGCGGGCCGAAGTCGGGCCGCATCTCGAATTTATCGCCCGGCAGGTCCTTCAACCAATGAACGTGATCGTAGGTATGGCTGCCGAAGACGTCGCCGTCGGCGACGCGGGCACGCCACCACGGCGCCCATTGATCGTCCAGCGAGGTGCCGTTGGTCTGCGTGCGCTCGTTGGCCAGGAAGAAGGTGACCTTGACGCCGTGGCGCTTGAGCACGTCCGCGACCAGCGGTGCCACGCCCATATGCCCGGTATCGAACGTCAGGTAGACCGGTTTGGCGCAAATCGGTGCCGGCGCGGCTGCGGCGCCGGACGCCAGGGCCGCGGCCAGCAGGCCGCACAAGGCGGCGGAAGCGGTTTTAGTGCATCGCGACATGGTCGAGCGTCCAAACGCCGTGCGGCGAGCGGCCCACGTTGACCTGCCGCACGACCTGTTTCTTGTCGATATCGATGAACGTCAGCTTGCGCGCCCAGCGCGAGGTGACCAGCAGCGTCTTGCCGTCCGCCATCAGGTCCATGCAATCCGGACCGCCGGGGGCGGGATATTCGGCCACGACCTTCAAGGTGGTGAAATCGATGCGGCTGATGGTATTGGCGGCGCGGTTGCTGACGAAGATATGCCTGCCGTCGCCCTGCACGCGGAAGGCATGGGCGCCCTCGTTGGTCTTGATGCGCGTGATCAGCCTGGGCTTGCCCGGACTGGTCAGGTCGTAGGCCTCGACGTAGCTGTCGCCGGTAAGGGCCACCAGCATGACCTTGTCGCCCGGGACGATATACACATCGGCCGGTGTCTTGCCCACGGGCAGCGTCCAGCGCACCTGCTGCGTGGCCAGGTCGATGGCGATGACCTCGTCGCTGTCCTGCAGGGAGACATAGGCGGTGGTGCTCTTGCTGTCGATGCCGATATGGCTGGGCGTCTTGCCGGCGGGCACCCGCTTCATCAGTTTGAGATCGAAGCCCTTGGCGCTGGGAATGTACTGGTAGATATCGATATGGTTCAGGCGGTTGGCCGCGGTAACGAACCATTTCATGTCGGGCGAGAACCGCAGCTGATAGGGATCCACGATGCCGGTGAGCGTGCGCTGCACCTCGGCCGTGCGCGGATCCAGCAGCGTCAGGGAGTCGCCGACGGAGTTGGCGACGATCAGGGATTTCTGGTCGGGCGAGAAGTACAGGTGATGCGGTTCCTTGCCGGTGGGGATGCGGCGCAGCTCCTTGTACGTGACCGGGTCGATGACGCTGACGTTGGCGTCCAGCGAATTGAGAACGAAGATCGGGTCGTCATGACCGGACCGGGAAGCCTGGCCTTGGGCCTGGACGGGCGCGATGAACGCGAGACAGGCGGCGAAGAGCGCGCCACAGGCAAACGACAGACGGTTCAAAAGGGATCTCGCAGTATCAGGTGAAAGCGCCCTGAATTTTGACATACAGCAGCCGGCCGTTGGAGTGGGCCGCCGGGGAAAAGTTCGCACGGGTGCGTAAAATGTCCGATTCTTCCAAACCCGACAACATGCCCCTGCCCGAACCGCTTGCGCCTGCTCAGCTGTCCTGGATCGAGGACGGCGTCGAACATCATGCGGACTGGCGGTCCGAAAGCGGCGCACCGGTTCCCCGGCGGGTCGTGCGCGCCGACGACGCCATGAGCGCGGACACGGCGTACCGGCTGGCCTGCGAAGGAACGGCGCTGCTGTGGCGCGGCGATTTCCAGAATGCCCGCCAGTTGCTCCAGGCCCTGGCCCGGCGCATCGACAGGCGGCCGGCCGGCCGCAAGGCGCCCCTGCCCTTCCCGGAAGCTTTCCATATGCATCGCCAGGCGCGCGCCCAGCGCGCCCGCACGCTGGGGATGCTGCTGATCCCTTTCGAGCCGGGTCACATCGTGCCGCTGCGGCGCGCGCCCGATGTGGCGCGCGCCTGCCAGGACGTCTACGGAGCCGCGGACCGGCCTTATGTGGCGTCGCTGCGCGAACTGCTAGGCCTGGTCGGCGCGCGGCAATGGCGTGAAAAAGGCGTGGAGATTGCCGCGCTCGGCGAACGCATATTTCCGCACTACGGCGTCTACTCGCCGGTGCGCGGGGAATACCTCGACCTGGTGGCGCGCGCGCCCCTGCCCGGAACGGACCTGGCTTTCGACATCGGCACGGGAACGGGCGTGATCGCGGCCTTGCTGGCACGGCGCGGCGTGCGAACGATAGTGGCGACGGATCAGGACCCGCGCGCGCTGGCCTGCGCGCGGGACAATCTGGACCGGCTGGGCCTGGCGGAACGCGTCCGCCTGCGGCAGGCGGATCTTTTCCCACCGGGCCAGGCGCAACTGGTGGTCTGCAATCCCCCGTGGGTCCCTGCCCGCGCGACGGCGCCGGTCGAGCATGCGGTGTACGACCCGGACTCCAGGATGCTGCGGGCATTCCTCGATGGGCTGGCGCCGCATCTGGCCCCCGAAGGAGAAGGCTGGCTGATACTGTCGGACCTGGCGGAACACCTGCGGCTGCGCAGCCGCGACGCCCTGCTCGAATGGATTGCCGCCGCGGGGCTGGACGTCGTGGACAGAATGGATATCCGCCCGCGGCATGGCAAGGCGGAAGACCCTGGCGACCCCCTGCACGCCGCGCGCTCGCGGGAAATCACCTCGCTGTGGCGCTTGCGGCGCGGCCCACCGCCGGCCTGACTTCGCCGGTTTCCGCCGTTTTCGCGCGAACGCCACGGATCCGCTGGCATCCGGCGCCATCCGGATGCGGACGCGCTACAAGGTTTGCGCCGCCAATGCGAGGGTGACGAGCAGCGAGACGCCCAGGATGGCGGCGCCGACCGTGCGACGGCGGTTCAGGCCGGTCCATAGCAGGACACCGGTAATGGACAGCAGGACCATGCCCCCAGCGATGGTGTCGGCGATCAGTACCCAGGCGGCCGTGACCCCGTTGGATTTGTGCAGGTTCTCCAGGACGGCGAGCAGGCCCGGTTCGACCCGGCGGACATTGACCTGCCCCGCGCCGGCCCAGTATTCGGCCTGCACCGTCGCCGTCGGGGAACGGAAACGCAACTGCCAATGTTCCGGCTGGGTGACGGTCCTGTCGCCCCAGGCCACGGGCTTGGCCGGGTCGCGCTGGATGCGCTCCGGCGGCTTGGGCAACTTCAGTTCCTGCTGCAGCCAGGCGGCCATCGCCTGCGGCGTGGCGGGCGGGGGCACGGGCAGTTCCAGGCGGATATCGGATACCTGCGCGGCGCCGGTATCGATCCTCATGACCGCGCGGTGGTTCTGGAAGAATCCCGTCAGCCCGAAGAGCAGGCCCAGCAGCGCGCCCCACAAGCCGATCCAACTGTGCGTTTTGCGCAACCATTTCAGGAATAGGCCCCGGCGATGGGCCGCGGCGTGCGCGGGATCGGCGCGGCGCGGCGCGGGAGTGAGGATGTGGCTCATGGTTCGTCGGTCGGTTTGCCGCGATGGCTTGCAGGCGCAGCGCGACGGTCAGGGATCGAAAAACGCTAATGATATTGCATCTCACCTTTGTTTACTTTCTCAGCCTGGCGGCATAAGGCCGCCGGCCATCGCCGCCGCGGTCCCGCAACGGAATACTTCGAGCAGGATCGAATATCGGGACAGGATTAAGATGGAAGCCGATCGTCAGCCGATATGGATGCATGACGGCATGCCATCACAGTGAGAGGAGCACATCGTGACCGACGTTTTCGATCCGGCCCCCGCGGCCGCTTTGTTGGCCCAGGCCTGGCGCGAGGGACGCCAGCTGAGCGAGATCCCCGCCGATATCCGGCCCCGCAATCTGCTGGAGGGCTATGCCCTGCAGGAGGCGTTCATCAAGGCCTATGCCGCCGAGACGGGCGACCGCGAGGCGGGATGGAAGCTGGGCGTGGGCAGCGCCGCCGCGATGCAGGCGGCCGGCACGGAACGCCCCCTGGTCGGGCGGGTCCTGTCGGGACACCGCTATGACAACGGTGCGACGGTCAAGGTGCTGTGCCAGGCGCCGATCACCGTGGAATTCGAAGTGGCCTTCGTGCTGGGCCGCGATATCGCGCCCGGCGCGGCGCCGGCCGATCCCATGCAGGCGGTAGCGTCGACACACATTGCCTTCGAACTGGTCCTGTCGCGCTTCATCAATCGCCGGGCGGTGGGCTGGCCCAGCTTCGTGGGCGACAGCGTGGGTTTCGAAGCCTCTATCCTGGGCCCGCAGATCGACGCTGCCGCCATCCACCGCGGCATCGCGTCGGTATCGGTGCAGGCGAACGGCCAGGCGATGGGCGGCGGGCTGAGCGGGGACGACGCGATCGACCCGGTACAGATGCTGCGCCACTTGTTCGATCACGCCTGTTACCACGGCCTGACGCTGCGCGCGGGCGATGTCGTGACGACCGGCGCCGTGGCCAAGCCCTTCGACATCGCGCCGGGGGAAACGGACCTGAGCGCGCAGTTCCTGGGCCGCACCCTGTCGGCGCGCGTCGTCCCGGCGCGGGATTGAGCCTCAGCCCAGCGCGGCCAGGATGCGCCGCTTCAGGTCAAGCAGGTCCGCGGCGAGCGAACCCGCCACGGTTTCCGGCGTTTCGGCCGTAGCCACGCTGACGTTCAGGGCGTAGATGGCGCCGTTGGCCAGGACCAGCGGCGTCGACAGCGCCACCACCGCCGGTTGCCAGGCGGCGACGCAGTAGCCGGCCGCGCGCACGCTGGCCCGCGCGGCATCGATTTCTTCGGCCAGCGCCCGGCCCTGCCCCGGGCGGCGGCGTTTCATGGCGGCGATCCAGGCTTCGCGCCGCGCATCGGGCAGCGCCGCCAGGTAGGCCCGGCCCAGCGAGGTCAGTTCGATGGGCACGCGCTGGCCGGCCACGACACTGCGCAACGACACCTTCCGGCTGTAGCGCACCGATTCCAGGTAGACCATGTCATCGCCATCGGCCACCGCGATGCCGACATTGATGCGGCGCGCCTGGGCGAGTTCGCGCATCCAGGGCGCGGCGACCTTCAACACCGGCGACCCGCTGCGCATGGCGTGCGCCAGACTGAGCACCGGCGCGCCCAGGCGATAGGCGCGCAGGGCCGGCTCGTGCTGCAGGAAGCCGGTGCGTACCAGCGTCTGGGTCAATCGGCTGACGGTGGCGCGCGACAGGCCGGTGCGCTCGGCCAGCTCGCCGTTGCCGAGAACCTCCAGGCCGGGCCGGAACGCGCGCAGCAAGGCGATGCCGCGCTCCAGCGAGCGGTTGGCCGGCGCGGCGTCAGGCGTGCGGCGGACGACGGGTTTGACGGGATCGGAGGGATCGGCAGAGGGACGGCGGGACGGTGGCATGGAACCTCCGGCATTTCCATCAGGTGGAAATGAATGCAAACCGGGCGCGACATTGTCACCTAAACTGGCCGCATCGCAAAGACGATCGTGCCCGGCCTCGCAGCCGCATTTCCCCGAGCTGCTTTACCCATTCGCGCGGGCGCGTTCCTGGAGACACCGATGATTTTTTCCCTGCCCTTTTCGCGGCGCCGCGTTGCCGCGCTGGCCGCCTGCTGCCTGGCGCTTTGCGGACTGGCATCGCCCGCCGCCCGCGCGGCCTTTCCCGAACGACCCATCCGCCTGATCGTGCCCTTCCCGCCGGGCGGCGGCACCGACCTGGTCGCCCGCCAGCTGGCCGAGGGGATGACGCAGAACCTGGGCCAGACCGTGGTGGTGGAAAACCGCGGCGGCGGCAGCACCATCATCGGCACGGAGGCCGTCGCCAAGGCGCAGCCCGACGGCTATACGATCCTGCTGGCGACCTTCGCCCACGCGGTCAATCCGGCCCTGCACAAAAAGCTGCCCTACTCCACGTTCGATGCCTTCGCGCCCGTGGCGCTGATCGGCCGGTCGCCGAACGTACTGGTGGTATCGCCGAAAGCCCCCTTCAAGACCGTCCAGGAATTGCTGGCGTACGCCCGCTCGCATCCCGGCAAGCTGACCTTCGGCTCCTATGGCAACGGCACATCGGCCCATCTGGCCGGCGAGATGTTCAAGAGCCTGGCGCACGTCAACATGGTGCACGTGCCCTATCGCGGCTCCGGCCCCGCGCTGACCGATCTGATGGGCGGCCAGATCGATACGATGTTCTCGACGGTGTCCAGCGTCGCCCAGCTGGTGAAGACCGGCCAGTTGCGCGCGCTGGCCGTGACCTCGGCCCAGCGTTCGCCATCGCACCCGGACTGGCCGACGGTGGCCGAATCCGGCGTGCCGGGCTATGTGGTGGAGAGCTGGTACGGCGTGTACGCGCCCGCCGGCACGCCGCCCGATGTCATCGCGCGCCTGAACGCCGCGCTGAAGGTGGCCGTGCAGGCCCCGGGCTTCCGCCGCAACGTGGAAGAGGAAGGCCTGGCGATCGACGTCGGCGACCCGAAGCAGCTGGATACCTTCGTGCGTGGCGAAGCCCAACGCTGGGACAAGATCATCAAGGACGCCGGCATCGCCGAGCAGTAGACGGACTGGCCGCGGACATTCCCAGCGGCCGGCCGCCGCAACCCAACCCAACGCGGGCCCAGGCCCGCCACCAGAGACATGATGCAGAATCCCACCCTACAGATGCAGATCGACGACGGCGTGGCCGTCATCACGCTGAACCGCCCCGAAGTCCGCAATGCGATCGACGATGAAATGCGCCAGGACTTCATCGCCATGCTGGACCAGGTCACCCGCGACAGCGCCATCCGTGCCCTGGTGCTGACGGGCGCCGGCAAGGCGTTCTGCGCCGGCGGCGATATCCGCGGCATGCGCGAACGCATGGCGGCCCCCGCCGGGCAGGTGGCGTTCAACGGCTGGAGCCGCCAGCAGCGCACCCACCATGCCGTGGCGGCCCTGCATAACCTGACCAAGCCCACCATCGCGGCGGTCAACGGCCCCGCGACCGGGCTGGGCTGCGACCTGGCCCTGTGCTGCGATTTCGTGATGGCCGCCGACACGGCGACCTTTGCCATGACCTACATCCTGCGCGGCCTGATTCCGGACGGCGGCGGCATGTACTTCCTGCCGCGTCGCGTCGGCCTGCAGCGCGCCAAGGAATTGATCTACACCGGGCGCACCGTATCGGCGGAAGAAGCGCACACGCTCGGCATGGCCGATCGCGTGGCGCCCGCCGGCGAGCTGCTGCGCCAGGCCTGCGACTGGGCCCGCGCGCTGGGCGTGGGGTCCGGCGCGGCGCTGGCCTTGAGCAAAACCATCCTGAACCAGACCTTCGAGCTGACAGCGGAACAGGTATTCCAGATGGGCAGCCAGGCGCAGGCCATCTGCTACACCACGGAACAACACCAGGCCTCGGTCCAGGCCTTCCTGGACAAATCGGCAAAGAAGGGCTGAGCCATGCGCGCGATCGATACCCTGCTTCATCCCCGCAGCATCGCCGTGATCGGCGCCTCGGCGGACGCCAGCAAGACCGCCGGCCGGCCCGTGGCCTATCTGCAAAAGCACGGCTACGCCGGCACCATCTACCCCGTCAACCCGCGCGCCGACCAGGTCGGCGGCCTGACCTGCTATCCGGACATCGACAGCCTGCCGGGCGTGCCCGATGTCGGCCTGGTGCTGGTCGCCCCCGACCGCGCCATCGATGCCGTGGCCGCGCTGTCCCGCCGCGGCACGCCGGCCGCCATCGTGCTGGCCAGCGGCTTCGGCGAAACCGGCGAAAGCGGCGCGCGGCGCCAGCAGGCGCTGAAGGAAGCCGCCGGCGGCATGCGGCTGCTCGGCCCCAATACCATTGGCCTGGTCAACCTGACCGACCGCATCATGCTGTGCGCCAGCGGCGCCCTGGAGATGGAATCGCTGCAGGGCGGCGGCATCGCCGTGGTATCGCAGAGCGGCGGAATCCTGGGCTCGCTGCTGTCGCGCGCCGCCGCGGCAGGCCTCGGTTTCTCCAAACTCGTATCCACCGGCAACGAAGTGGACCTGGAAGCCGCCGACTTCGTCGACCACCTGGCCGACGATGCCGCCACCCAGGTCATCGCGTTGTACATGGAAGGCCTGCGCAACCCGGAAAAATTCCGCCGCGCCGCGCTCAAGGCCGCGCGCGCGGGCAAGCCCGTGGTGGTCTACAAGGTCGGCCGTTCCGAATCCGGCGCGCGGTCGGCGGCATCGCACACCGGCGCGCTGGCCGGCGAAGACCGCGTCTACGACGCCCTGTTCAACCAGGTGGGGGCCATCCGCGCGCAGACCTTCGCCGATCTGCTGGATATTCCCGCCGCGCTGGCCACGCGCCGCCGCCTGCGCGGCAAGCGCATCGCCATCCTGACGTCGACCGGCGGCGCCGGCACGCTGGTCGCCGACAGCCTGGGCGTGGCCGGGTTCGACACGCCGCCGCCGGGGCCGGAAACGGCCGCCCGGCTGCGCGATCTGCAGAAGAACGACCAGATCGTGCTGGACCGCAATCCCATCGACGTCACCCTGGCCGGCCTGCAACCGGAACTGCTGCGCAACACCATCGCCACGCTGCTGGACAGCACCGACTACGACGCGGTCATTACCGTGGTCGGTTCGTCCGCGCTGGCGCAACCCACGCTGGCGGCCGGTGCCATTGCCGCCTCGCTGGGCCAGAGCGACAAGCCGGTGCTGGCCTACGTCAGCCCCCACGCCCCGACGGTGCTCGCCAACGTCAACCGGGCCGGCGCGCCCGCGTTCACGGCGCCCGAAAGCTTCGCCGCGGTGCTGTCCGCCATGCTGGCCCGCACGGCGCGCGAAACCGCGACCGCGGACGATGCCGGCACGGACGCCGCGGCGGGCGGCGCGCAGCCCGCCGCGGCCCCGGCCGACCTGCCCGCGGGTTCGCTGAACGAAGCCCAGGCGCGCGCCTTGTTCGCGCGCTACGGCATCCCGTCGGTCGGCGAACGGACGGTGAGCGACGCCGCGCAGGGGCGGCGCGAGGCCACGACATTCGACCGTCCCGTGGTGCTCAAGGTGCTGTCCAGCCGCATTACCCACAAGACCGAGGCGGGCGGCGTCGCCGTGGGTGTGGCGCCCGCGGCGATCGGCGAGGCGATCGAGGCCATGGCGGCGCGCGTGCGCGAACGGACCGGTATCGAGCCCGAAGGCTATCTGCTGCAGGAAATGGCCTCGGGCGTGGAGATGATCGTCGGGGTGCATCGCGACCCGCAACTCGGCCCGACCCTGCTGGTGGGATTGGGCGGGGTCACCGCCGAATTGTTCCAGGACACGGCGCTGCGCCTGCTACCCGTGGATCGGGCCACCGTGCGCGACATGCTGCGGTCCCTGAAGGCCTGGCCCCTGCTGGACGGCTATCGCGGCCGCCCCAAGGCCGACGTCAAGGCGCTGGAGGACGCGGTATTGAACTTCGCGTCGATGGCGGTGCAGTTGGGCGAACGCCTGGTGGAAGCGGAAATCAACCCGCTCTTCGTCCAGGAGGAAGGCCGCGGCGTACGCGCGGCCGACGGCGTCGCCATCTTGAAATAACCCTTGACACCGGGCGGCCCCCCGCGGCCGATACCATCCGTCAAACTCTTGGTGTACCGTAGAGCGACGCCGCGCGGATTTGCCGCGCGGCGTCATCGCCCAAGGAGCCCCTGACGCATGAAGCCCGGCATACTGGCCATCGACATCGGCGGCACCGGCCTGAAGGCCGCCGTCATCAACGAAAAAGGCCAGATGCTGGCCGACCGCGTGCGGGTTCCCACTCCCCACCCCTGCCCGCCCAAGGTGCTGCTGGAAAACCTCAAGCACATGGTGGCCGGGCTGCCCGACTTCGATCGCATCTCTATCGGGTTTCCGGGCGTCGTGCGCGAAGGCAAGGTTCTGACGGCACCCAACCTGGATACCAGCCTGTGGGCCGGCTTCCCGCTGCGCCAGGCGATCTCGCGCGCCTTCGGCAACAAGCCGGCCCATCTGTTGAACGACGCCGACATGCAGGGCCTGGGCCTGGTCAGCGGACGCGGACTGGAATTCGTCATCACCCTCGGGACGGGCGTGGGAACCGCGCTGTTCCGCGACGGCGAGCTCATGCCGCACATGGAGCTGGCCCACCACCCGATCCGCAAGGACAAGACCTACGATGAATATCTGGGCGAAGCCGAGCGTAAAACCATCGGCAAAAAGAGATGGAACCGGCGCGTGCATCGGGCACTCGAATTGATCGATACGCTGTTCATGCCGGACCGCATCTATATCGGCGGCGGCAATTCCGCGCGCCTGGACCTGACCGCCGATCGCCATATCAAGATCGGATCCAACGACGCCGGCCTGGAAGGCGGCGCCGCGCTGTGGCGCAAGGCGCGCCCATCATGAACGGCCCCTGAACGGCCGGCGCGGCAGCCCGCGCGCCGGACCGCCGCCCTCACGACGCCCCATGGCCCCCCGGCGGCCATATGGGCATGACGATTGCTTCCGAAGCCGGTTTGTCCGCGTTTCCCGCAAGAGAGGCCACATGAATACCCCACCGTCCCCCGATCCCGTGCGCAACGACGAACGACTGGACCTGCTGTGCATCGACACGCTGCGCACGCTGGCCATGGACGCCGTACAGAAAGCCAACTCCGGCCACCCCGGTACGCCCATGGCGCTGGCGCCGGTGGCCTATACCCTCTGGCACGATTTCCTGCGCTACGACCCCGCGCATCCCGATTGGCCCAACCGCGACCGCTTCGTGCTGTCGGCCGGACATGCATCCATGCTGCTGTACGGGCTGCTGCACCTGTCCGGCGTCGTCGAAATCGATGCCGACGGCAAGCCCAGCGGCAAGCCGGCCGTCAGCCTGGAAGATATCAAGCAGTTCCGCCAGCTCGATTCCAAGACGCCCGGCCACCCGGAATACCGCCTGACCACCGGGGTCGAGACCACCACCGGCCCGCTGGGCCAGGGCTGCGCCAATAGCGTCGGCATGGCCATCGCCCAGCGCCACCTGGCCGAGCGCTTCAACGGCCATGGCGCGGATGTATTCGACTACAACGTCTACGTCATCTGCGGCGACGGCGACATGATGGAAGGGGTCTCTGGCGAAGCCGCCTCGCTGGCGGGCCACCTGGGCTTGTCCAATCTGTGCTGGATCTACGACAACAACACCATCAGCATCGAGGGCCATACCGAACTGGCCTTCACGGAAAACGTCGCGGCGCGCTTCGCCGCCTATGGCTGGAACACCTTGCACGTCACCGACGCCAACGACCGCATGGCGCTGGCGGCGGCGCTGCGCCAGTTCCAGGCCACCACCGACCGCCCCACGCTGATCGTGGTCGATAGCGTGATCGGTTTCGGTTCGCCGAACAAGCACAACACCGCGGCGGCCCACGGCGAAGCCTTGGGCGAAGAGGAAGTCCGTCTGACCAAGAAGGCATACGGCTGGCCGGAAGACGCGCATTTCCTGGTCCCGGACGAAGTGCGCGACCGCCTGCGCGACGCCCTGGCCGCCCGCGCCGCCCCCGCCTACACGCAATGGTGCGCGGCAATGCAAACGCTGCAGACGAAAGCGCCGGCGCTGCATGAGGAACTGCAACGCATGCGGCAGGGCCAGCTGCCGGACGGCTGGGACAGCGAGGCCCCGGTTTTCCCGCCGGATGCCAAGGGCATGGCCACGCGAGAATCCGGCGGCAAGGCCCTGAACGCCTTCGCCAGGCACATCCCCCTGCTGATGGGCGGCGCCGCCGATCTGGCGCCCTCCACCAAGACCAACCTGACATTCGAAGGCGCGGGCAGCTTCCAGCAAGGCAGCTATGGCGGCCGCAATATGCATTTCGGCGTGCGCGAGCACGCGATGGGCGCCATCGCCAACGGCATGGCGCTCTCGCACGTGCGCCCGTATACCGCCACCTTCCTGATCTTCAGCGATTACATGAAGCCGCCGATCCGGCTGGCCGCGCTGATGGAATTGCCGGTGATATTCGTCTTTACCCACGATTCCATCGGGCTGGGCGAGGACGGACCGACGCACCAGCCTGTGGAACAGCTGGCGCAGCTGCGCGGCATCCCGGGCATGCGCGTGCTGCGTCCATGCGACGCCAACGAAACCGTCGAAGCATGGAAAGTGGCGTTGACGCAGACGAACCGCCCCAGCGCCCTCGTGCTGTCGCGCCAGCCGCTGCCGACGCTGGACCGCACCAGGTACGCGCCGGCCTCGAACCTCGCGCGCGGCGCCTACGTGCTGGCGGACTGCGCGCCGGAACGGCCGCAAGTGATCCTGATGGCGACCGGCAGCGAAGTCTCGCTGTGCCTGCAGGCATACGATCGCCTGCGGGCCGACGGGATCGCGGCGCGCGTCGTTTCCATGCCCAGCTGGGATCTCTTCGAGGAACAGGACCAGGCCTATCGCGACAGCGTGCTGCCGCCCGACGTGACCGGGCGGGTGGCGGTCGAGCAGGCCGGCTACATGGGCTGGGACCGCTATGTCGGAACCACGGGCGCGACCATCGTCATGCGCACCTTCGGCGCTTCCGCCCCCATCGCCAGGCTGCAAGCGAAATTCGGCTTCACGGTGGACAATGTGGTTCTCGCCGCGCGCGAACAGGCGCTAGACAAAAGGAGTACGCAATGAACCAACCGACGAACAACCCGCTGGTCCGGCTGGCGCAGGCCGGACAGGCCATCTGGCTGGATTTCCTGAGCCGCGATTTCCTGGCGCAGGGCGGCCTGGACAAGCTGGTGCGCGAGGACAGCCTGACAGGCGTGACGTCGAACCCCTCCATATTCGAAAAGGCGATGGGGCATGGCGAGGCCTACGACGAACAACTCCATGCCATCCTGTACCAGAGCGATGCCGAGCCGGGCGATGTCTACGAGCAACTGGCGGTGCGCGACATCCAGACCGCCGCCGACGCGCTGCGTCCGGTCTACGACCGGCTCCACGGCAAGGATGGCTATGTCAGCCTGGAGGTGTCCCCCTACCTGGCCTACGATACCGAAGGCACGCTGGCCGAAGCGCGTCGCCTGTGGCGCGCGGTGGACCGGCCCAACCTGATGATCAAAGTGCCGGGCACGCCGCCCGGCGTGCCGGCGATCCGCCAATTGATCGAAGAAGGCATCAACGTCAACGTCACGCTATTGTTCTCCCGTGACGCCTACCGCGCGGTCGCGCAGGCCTATATCGAAGGCCTGGAGGCGCGCGCCAAGGCCGGCAAACCGGTGGACAGGCTGGCCAGCGTGGCCAGCTTTTTCGTCAGCCGCATCGATAGCCGCATCGACAAGAAAATCGACGACGCGTTGAAACAACCCGGCGCCGACAGCGCGCGGCTGAAGGCGCTCAAGGGCAGGATCGCCATCGCCAACGCCAAACTGGCCTACCAGGACTATCTGGAACTGATCGGCCAGGACCGCTGGAAGGCCCTGGCGCAGAAAGGCGCCCATCCGCAGCGCCTGCTGTGGGCGTCCACCGGCACCAAGAACCCCGACTACCCCGCCACGCTGTATGTCGACGAACTGATCGGACCGGACACCGTCAACACCATGCCCACCGGCACCATGGACGCGTTCCGCCAGAGCGGCACCGTGGAACAGGCGCTGACCCGCGACGTCGACACCGCGCGCCGCCAGCTGGACGAAGCGAAGGCGCTGGGACTGGACCTGGACGGGGTGACCCGCGAACTCGTGGAAGACGGCACGCGCCAGTTCTCCGACGCATTCGATGCGCTGCTGGGCGCGGTGGCCGCCAAACGCCTGACCTACCTGGGCGAGCAGATCAACGGCGTCGCGTATGAACTGCCCAAGGCGCTGGCCGACGCCGTGGACAAATGCCTGGACCGGGCGCGTGTGGACGGCTGGGCGCGCCGCCTGTGGCAGCACGACGCCTCCATGTGGACCGGGCAGCAGGAAGACCGCTGGCTTGGCTGGCTGGCCGCCGGCCAGGGCAAGCAAGCCGATGCCGGCGCCATCGCCGCGCTGGCGCGCGACGTGCAAGAGGAACGCTATACCCACGCCGTGCTCCTGGGCATGGGCGGTTCCAGCCTGGGTCCCGAAGTGCTGGCGCACACCCTGGGCGAATCGGGCCAGGGCCTGGCGCTGCATGCGCTGGATTCCACCAACCCGGAAGAAATCGGCGCCGTGGAACGCGGCATCGATATCGCCCGCACCCTTTTCATCGTCTCCAGCAAATCCGGCTCGACGCTGGAGCCCGAGATCCTGAACGCGCACTTCCATGCCGCCACCGTGGCGGCGGTGGGCCAGGAAAACGCCGGCAAGCATTTCATCGCGATCACCGACCCGGGATCCAAGCTGGAAGCCGCCGCGAAGCAGGCCGGCTATCGCGCGATCTTCCATGGCGATCCGACCATCGGCGGCCGCTACTCGGTGCTATCGGTATTCGGCATGGTGCCCTTGGGCGTCATGGGCCACAACGTCGCGCACTTCTTCGACATCACCCAGCCCATGGTGCGCGCCTGCGGGCCGTCGTCGCCGCCGTCGGTCAATCCCGGCGTGCGCCTGGGCGCCATCCTGGGCGAAGCCGCGCGGGCGGGCCGCGATAAGCTGACCGTCTTTGCCTCCCCCGCCGTGGCCAGCATCGGCTCCTGGCTGGAACAGCTGCTGGCCGAATCCACCGGCAAGCATGGCAAGGGCATCGTCCCGGTGGATCTCGAACCCATCGCCACGCCGGACGTCTACGGGCAGGACCGCGTGTTCGCCTACCTGCGCTGCGCCGAGGACGACACCGCGCACCTCGATGCCAAGGTGCAGGCCCTGGCGGCCGCCGGCCACCCGGTGATCCGCATCACGCTGCCGCGCCGCGCCGCCATCGGCCAGGAGTTCTTCCGCTGGGAGATCGCCACCGCCGTGGCGGGCGCGGTGATCGGCATCGACCCCTTCGACCAGCCCGACGTTGAAGCCAGCAAGATCAAGACGCGCGCCCTGACGGACGCCTACGAGAAAACCGGCAAGCTGCCGCCCGAAACGCCGATCGCCGAGGATGGCGAACTGGCCTTCTACGGCGATGCCTCGCTGGCCACCGATGGCTCGGCGGAGAGCGTGCTGCGCGCGCATCTGGCGCGGCTGGGCAAGGGCGACTACGCCGCCGTGCTGGCCTATGTCGCCCGCAACGCCGCGCACGAACGGCAGATCGCCAGCCTGCGCGTGGCGATGCGCGACCGCTACAAGGTCGCCACCGTGGGCGGCTTCGGGCCGCGCTTCCTGCATTCCACGGGACAAGCCTACAAGGGCGGCCCGAACAGCGGGGTATTCCTGCAGATCACCGCCGACCCGGCGCGCGACTTGTCCGTGCCGGGGCGCAAGATCAGCTTCGGCACCGTGCAGGCCGCCCAGGCGCTGGGCGACCTGCAGGTACTGGCCGAACGCGGCCGCCGCTACCTGCGCGTGCACATCCGCGGCGGCGATGTCGAAAGCGGCCTTGCGCGCCTGGTCAAAGCCGTCAAGCAAGTGACGAACTAATCGGAGAACCCTATGCAACTCGGATTGATTGGACTTGGGCGCATGGGCGCCAACATCGCGCGCCGCCTGATGCGCAACAAGCACGAAGTCATCGTGTACAACCGCAGCCTGGACAAGGTGAAGGAGCTGCAGTCGGAAGGCGCGACCGGCGTGGACAACGTCGAGGCCCTGATCGCCAAGCTGGCCAAGCCGCGCGCCGTCTGGGTCATGCTGCCGGCGGGCGCGGTCACCGAACACATGATCGATACGCTGGCCGGGCTGATGGAGCCGGGCGACATCATCATCGACGGCGGCAACACCATGTACAAGGACGACATCCGCCGTGCCAAGGCGCTGGCCGCCCGCAAGATCGAATACGTGGACGTGGGCACGTCCGGCGGCATCTGGGGCCTGGAACGTGGCTACTGCATGATGATCGGCGGCGAAGACGGGGTCGTGAAGCACCTGGACCCCATCTTCTCCTGCCTGGCCCCGGGGCTGGGCGACATCCCGCGCACGCCCGGCCGCGAAGGCCGCGACCCGCGCGCCGAACAGGGCTACATCCACGCCGGTCCCGCGGGCTCCGGCCATTTCGTGAAGATGGTCCATAACGGCATCGAGTACGGCATCATGCAGGCCTATGCCGAGGGCTTCGACATCCTGAAAACCAAGGGTTCGGAACAATTGCCGGAGGACCAGCGGCTGAACATCGAGGTCGCCGACGTCGCCGAAGTCTGGCGCCGCGGCAGCGTGGTGTCCTCCTGGCTGCTGGACCTGACCGCCATCGCGCTGGCCAAGGATCCCAAGCTGGCCGGCTTCTCCGGCGACGTCGCCGACAGCGGCGAAGGGCGCTGGACCATAGACGCGGCGGTGGAACAGGCGGTGCCTGCGCCCGTGCTGGCCAGCGCCCTGTTCGCCCGCTTCCGCTCGCGCCAGGACGCCACCTTCGGCGACAAGATGCTGTCGGCGATGCGCTTCGGTTTCGGCGGGCACGTCGAGGAGAAAAAGTGATGGCCGCCGCGCAATCGACCAGCCGCGCCTCGCGCTCGCAGGTGGCGCCGCCGGCCAACCTCTTCCTGTTCGGCGCGCATGGCGACCTGGTCAAGCGCCTGCTGGTGCCTTCCCTCTACAACCTGACGCGCGACGGACTCGTCGGCGACGCCTTGCGCATCATCGGCGTGGACCACAACAAGGTCAGCGACGACGAATACCGCGGCAAGCTTGCCGACTTCATGCAGGAAATGTCCGCCAAGCGGGGCAGCGCCGAAGGCAGCGAGCCCGCGCTGGACCAGAACCTGTGGGACCGCCTGGCCCAGCGCATCAGCTACCTGGAAGGCGACTTCCTGGACGACGCCACCTACCAGGCTATCGCCCAGCGCATCGAGGCTTCCGGCACGCGCAATGCCGTGTTCTACCTGGCCACGGCGCCGCGCTTCTTCTGCGAGGTGATCACCCGCCTGGCGCATGCCGGCCTGCTGCGCGAAGGCGACGACCAGTTCCGCCGCGTCGTTGTGGAAAAGCCTTTTGGCTCGGACCTGAAAACCGCGCAGGACCTGAACGCCGGCATCCTGGCGGTGATGAACGAGCGCCAGGTCTATCGCATCGACCATTACCTGGGCAAGGAGACGGTGCAGAACATCCTGGTCAGCCGCTTCTCCAACGGGCTGTTCGAATCGTTCTGGAACAACCACTACGTCGACCACGTGCAGATCACCGCCGCCGAAACCGTCGGCGTCGAGCAACGCGGCAATTTCTACGAACACACCGGGGCACTGCGCGACATGGTGCCCAACCACCTGTTCCAGTTGCTGGCCATGGTGGCCATGGAGCCGCCGACCACCTTCGGTGCCGATGAGGTGCGCAGCGAAAAGGCGAAGGTAGTCGCGGCGATCCGCCCGCAGACCGCCGACGAGGCGCGCCGCAATTCGGTGCGCGGCCAGTATGCCACCGGCGAGATCAATGGCGTGCGGGTGCCGGGCTACCGCGAGGAAAACCGCGTGGCGCCGGACAGCTGCACGGAGACCTACGCCGCGCTCAAGCTGTGGGTGGACAACTGGCGCTGGGCCGGCGTGCCCTTCTACCTGCGTACCGGCAAGCGCCTGGGCGTGCGCAATACGCAGATCGCCATCTGCTTCAAGCCCGCGCCGATGTCCCCCTTCCGCGATACGCACGTGCATCGCATGCGGCCCAATTACCTGATCATCCAGATCCAGCCCGACGAAGGCATGTGGTTCGATTTCCAGGCCAAGAAGCCGGGCACCACGCTGGAAATCGACAACATCCAGATGGGCTTCGCGTACTCCGATTTCTTCAAGATGCAGCCGTCCACCGGCTACGAAACCCTGCTCTACGACTGCATGATCGGCGACCAGACGCTGTTCCAGCGGGCGGACAATATCGAGAACGGCTGGCGCGCGGTGCAGCCTTTCCTGGACGCATGGCAGGGCTGCACGGACGTGCACCTGTACGCGGCCGGCTCGGACGGTCCCGAAGCCGCGGACGAACTGCTGCGGCGGGACGGACGCGCATGGCACGGCCTGAAATAGGCGGCGCCGCGCCGGCGGCCCCCATCCGCCTGCTGGTGTCGGACGTCGACGGCACGCTGGTGCGCCCGGACAAGCAGATCAGCGCGGCCACCCTGGCCGCCATCCAGGGCCTGCGCGACGCGGGCGTGGCATTCACGCTGGTCAGCAGCCGGCCGCCGCGAGGCATGCAGACGCTGGTCCGCATGCTCGGGCTGACCACCCCGACCGCGGCCTTCAACGGCGGCGCCATCGTCGATCCCTCCGGACGGGTGATCGAATCGCATCCCCTGACCGCCTCCAACGCGCGCGTCGCCCTGGATCTTTTCAGCGGCGCGCCGGTGGAAACCTGGGTATTCGCCGACGACCAATGGCTGCTGCGCGATCCGCACGGCCCGTATGTGCCGCTGGAGCGGCATACGCTGGGCTTCGACGGCACGCAGGTGGACAGCTTCGAACCCTACCTCGACCGCATCGGCAAGATCGTCGCGGCCAGCGCGGACGCCGCCGGCCTGGTCCGCCTGGAGGAAACGCTCAATCCGCGCATCGCGCCCGATGCGCGCGCATCGCGGTCGCAGGTCTACTACCTGGACGTCAACCACGCGCGCGCCAACAAGGGCGATGCCGTGGAAGCCCTGGCGCGCCACCTGGGGATCCCGCTGACCGCTACGGCCGTGATCGGCGACGGCGATAACGACGTGCCGATGTTCGAGCGGGCCGGTTTTTCCATCGCCATGGGGCAGGCCTCGGCACAGGTGCGGGCACAGGCGACGGTGACCACCGCCAGCAACGCGGACGACGGCCTGGCCGCCGCCGTGCAGCGCTTCATTCTGCCGGGCATTTAGCCCGGTACGCCCCGCGCGGGGCAGGCGCGCGGCGCCAAGGAGGTATCGATGAACAAGGAACAAGCCTGCATTTTCGAGAACGCGAACAGCCTGGTCGAGCATCTGGCCGACTGGCTGACGGCGCGCATCGCCGCCTGCGAGGGGCGTTTCGCCCTGGCGCTGTCCGGCGGCAGCACGCCCCGCCCGCTTTATGCCCTGTTGGCCGAACCGGAACGCGCGCGACGCATCGACTGGTCGCGCGTGCATCTGTTCTGGGGCGACGAGCGCTTCGTGCCTTATGACGATCCGCGCAGCAACTACGGCATGACGCGGCAGGCAATGATCGACAGCATCCCGATTCCCGCGGAAAACGTGCATCCGGTGCCCACGGACGGCACGCCGGAATCGGCGGCCAAGCGCTATGCGGACCTGTTGCGCGAATACTATGGGTCCGCGCGGCTGGAGCCCGGCCGCCCCCTCTTCGACGTCAATCTGCTCGGCATAGGCGATGACGGCCACACGGCATCCTTATTCCCCGGCGCGCCGCAGGTCGACGAAACCCGGGACTGGACGGTGGCGGTGGTGGGCGTCAAGGACGAGCCGCGCATATCGCTGACCTTCCCGGCGCTGGACAGCGCCGCCGCGGTCGTCTTCCTGGCCGCGGGCGACAAGAAAAGGTCCGCGGTCAGCCGGGCCCGCGCGCACGATCCCGACGTCCCCTCCGGCCGCGTCCGGCCCCAAGGGGAACTGCTGTGGTACCTGGACAGGGACGCCGCGGGCGGCGATGCCTGAACGCTGCGGGCCGGCACGGCCCGCCCGCACGCTTCCCGCAAGCGGGACGATGGCCCCTCGCGGCGGGCGGTGGACAGGTCCGCCAGGCCGCTATACCCGCGGCGGTTCGTTCAGCGCCAGCGCGGTAATGGTGTGGTTATTCCAGTACATCTCGTGTATGCGGGGCACCAGCTTGCGCAGCGCGGCCACGCTGAGGTCGTCGAACGTCAGCAGCACGGCGGGACGCGACCCGTCTCCCGGGATGCGCTGGATACGGTCGTAGGACGGGAAACCGTACTTCATCAGGAACCCGCGGACGTCCTCGTCGGAGGTGCTGTCCTGCACGTGGTTGATCAACAGCTCTGCCATGTCGGTTCCTCCCGGCGATCGCCGACGTATCGCCACGCTGTACCCATCCCGCTATTTTTCGCGGCGCGCTTCCATTTGAAAAGGCGGCACGCCAAAAGCGCACGGCCGCCCGCGACGCCTCATCCTTAGCACTACCTCATAGTTATCTAATACCCGCCGCGATCTTGCGCCGCGCCATACGCCTCTCTACCATCCTCCTCATATACCCGATGCACTCGTCCCGATCCGCGAGGCAATCATCCCCGGGATCGCCGCCGTCGCAGGGGCAACGAACCCAGGAGGTTCTCGCCATGGACGCAGGAACCCAACTCGCGCGCAGTCACGACATCTGCACCAAGGCCGCGCTGCTTTTGCTCAAGCGCCTGGAGACCGCCAACGAACGCTATGCCACACGGGCGCGCCAGGCTGCCGGGATCTCCGGCGATGGCCAGGCGGCGGCGCCCGGCGGGACCCCGCAGGCCGGCGGAATGGGCGTGGGGCAAGCCGCCAACGGCATGGCCGCCGCGATGGGCGCCCTGGGCTGGTACGGCTATGCGGTCGACGCGATGCAGCGCTCCATCCTGTTCTGGGATACCTTGCGGCAGCGAGGCAACAACTTCATCGCCAACGCCGCCCAGGGGCTGAAACCCGTCCTGCATTTCGACTACGAGATCGTCGCCGACGGGCGCGCCTTCGACCGCCCGGTCAACTATGCCTTGCTGCGCATCAAGCCGCCGGAGGGCGTCGTCGTCGACGACCGGCAGCGCCCGTACATCATCATCGATCCGCGCGCCGGCCACGGCCCGGGCATCGGCGGTTTCAAGGACGACTCGCAGGTCGGCGTCGCGCTGCGCGCCGGCCACCCCGTGTACTTCGTCGTGTTCTTCCGCGACCCGGAACCGGGCCAGACCCTGCAGGACGTTTGCCACGCCGAACGCCTGTTCGTGCAGAAGGTGCGCGCGCTGCATCCGGACTCGCCGAAGCCGGCCCTGGTCGGCAACTGCCAGGGCGGCTGGGCGGCCATGATGCTGGCGGCCTCGGGGCCCGACGACACGGGCCCCATCGTCATCAACGGCGCGCCGATGTCCTATTGGGGCGGCGCGTGGCGCCAGGGCGAAGGCGACAACCCGATGCGCTATGCGGGGGGCATGCTGGGCGGGACCTGGACGGCGTCCCTGCTGGCCGACCTGGGCAACGGCAAGTTCGACGGCGCCTGGCTGGTGCAGAACTTCGAAGAACTGAATCCCGCCAACAGCCTGTGGGAAAAGTATTACACCGTCTACGACAAGGTGGACACCGAGCCCCCGCGATTCCTGGAATTCGAGCGCTGGTGGGGCGGCTTCTACCTGATGAACCGCGAAGAGATCGAATGGATCACGCGCAACCTTTTCGTCGGCAACAAGCTCTGGAGCGGCGACATCAAGCAGGATGGCCAGCGCCTGGACCTGCGCTCGATCAAGACGCCCATTATCCTGTTCGCCTCGCTGGGAGACAACATCACGCCGCCGCAACAGGCCTTCAACTGGGTCGTCGACGTGTATGGCAGCACGGAAGAGATCAAAAGCCGCGGGCAGGTCATCGTCGGGCTGCTTCACGAAAGCGTCGGGCACCTGGGCATCTTCGTCTCCGGCAAGGTGGCGAAGAAGGAACATGCGCAGATCGTCTCGGTGCTGAAAACCATCGAGTCGCTGCCGCCTGGCCTGTACGGCATGACGATCGCCGATCGCCGCGACAAGGACGGCAAGGTCACGTACGAAGTCGAATTCCAGGAACATCGCCTGGAAGATATCGCGGCCCGTCTCAACCGCTTCCAGCGTGTCGACGAAAAGCCGTTCGAGGCCGTGGCCATGGTGTCGGACTTCCTGCAGGAAGGCTATAACCTGTTCGCCCAGCCATGGGTGCAGGCCATGGCCAACGACTATACAGCCCGGCGCATGCGGGAACTGCACCCCTTGCGGGTACGCAATTGGGCCATCTCGGACCTGAATCCCTGGCTGTGGTGGCTGGCGCCCGCGGCGCAGGCGGTCAAGCAGAACCGCCAGGCCCTGCCCGACGACGATGTCCTGCGCCGCGCCGAGCGCAACGCCGCCGGCATGGTCGGCGCGGCGCTGGACTACTACCGGGATACGCGCGGTGCCCTTACCGAGGCCGCGTTCTTCACGACGTATGGCAGTGTCTATTCGCGCTACCTTGCGGACGGCAGGAATGGCGCCGCCCTCCATGGGGAAGTCCCCCAGGACGCGCGCACCCTGCCCTTCGTCCGCGA